>SWDP01000002.1:245670-293250 GCA_005116885.1 Nitrospira sp. | reverse complement strand
TAGGCGGCGGTATCACAGGTATCACGTTAAACGTTGCGGTTACCGTGGCCGTAGTCGACGCCACACAGGCGCCGGCGCCCGCGCACCCACCACCATTCCAACCGGTAAAGACAGAGCCGGCATCAGCTGCAGCAGTCAATGTCACTGGCGTCCCGCCAGGATAGGTCTCGGTACAGTCTGTGCCACAAGTAATCCCAGCTGGGGCAGAGGTAACGGTGCCCGCTCCCGTGCCATTTTTATTGACGGTGACCGTAAAAGGGGCAGGCGCCGGAAGATTAAACAATGCCGTGACGGTTACGGTGGTCGACACGACACAGGTACCGGTTCCGCTACATCCACCGCCGCTCCATCCCGCGAACACGGATCCAGCGCTTGGCGTCGCCGTCAATGTGACGGTTGTTCCCCCAGGGAATCGTTCGTTACAGTCACCCCCGCAATTAATCCCGGCTGGAGCTGACGCGACCGTTCCAGTCCCTGTGCCGTTCGTGGCAACCATCACGGCAAACGTTGGAGCGATGGAGTTCAGCGCATTGAACGCATTCAGCCGGCGACCACTCGACACTTTATCGTTCAGAAGCGGAGAGGCCTCGCCGGTGCTCAGAAGCGCATTTCTGATCTGAGCCACCGTCAAGTTCGGGTTGATGGAAAGGAGAAGGCCGACGACCCCCGTGACGTGAGGCGTCGCCACCGATGTGCCGGATGAGAACTGATAGTCGTTCGGTGCATTCGGCGTGCCGGGGTTGGTGCTGTTAATGTTCACTCCCGGAGCCGCAATCTGCACCGAGGTGGCGCCGAAGTTCGAGAAACCGGCTTTTCCGCCTGTTTGACTAATCGCTGCCACAGCAATCACATTCGGCAATGCCGCCCCACAGCTTGTTGTTACACTATAGCCGGCAGGAAACACAGGTGTCACATCGTTGTTCGAGCCGGCATTGCCCGCTGCGGCGAGTACCATCACACCAGCCGCATTCGCAGCACTGAGTGCGTCATATTCTACCCGGCTGCACGCGCCTTGACGGGTAAAACTGGCATTGATCGCACGAGCACCTTTACGAACCGCATAGTTGATGGCCTCTACAATGGCACTGCTCGGTAAACCGCTATCCACGCCGCCCGCTTTCAGTGCCATGAGTTTCACTGTATGCATGACTCCGGTGACGCCGGAACTATTGTTGCCGACTGCCCCGATCGTGCCCGCCACGTGGGTGCCGTGACCGGGATTGCCCCCAGTGGTGCCGGCCGTCAGGTCGATCGGATCCATCGGCTCGCTGTCGCCGGAGCGAAAATCGTAGCCGAAGACATCATCCACCAATCCATTCCCATCGTTATCGATCCCGTCATTGGGGATCTCCCCCGGATTCCTCCACATGTTGGCCGCCAAATCAGGGTGATCATAGGCAATGCCGCTGTCGATGACCGCTATGATCACATTGGAGCTGCCGGTGGTGATATCCCAGGCTTCCGGCGCATCGATATCGACATCTGCCGTGCCACCATTCTGCCCGGTATTGTGAAGACCCCAGAGCGAGGTGAATCTCGTGTCGTTCGGAATAGCGGCGAGCTGATGAAGATAGTTCGGCTCGGCATATTCAATAGCGGGGCTGTGGCGATATCTCTCCAGCCCGTCCTCCACGTTCTCGCCCTTATTCAATTTCACATGTTGTACCCGCTCCTCGCCCCCGGCAAAGGACTTGATCACCTGCCCCCCTGCTACCGCAACCGTGGCCTTAGAGGCGCTGTCTAAAAACTTGACGATCAATTCTCCTTGTACATACTGCGCCTGCTCCACCGAGCTCCCAGTCACTCGATTGAACTCTCTATTGTCCCGTATGGCATCGGCGGTGCTGGCGTCACTCCACAACAACAACGAGCCGAACGAACACACCAGTGCGAATGCGCCGATACGCATCCAGCGTAATCGCTTGGTGAATCTACTACTCGGTGTGTGAGAGCAGGTTTGGCTCGGCATATTCAACCTCCGGGAGTGCAGATAATCGTGTCACAACTGTTTCGACAGATTCCTTGCCCACGATTCGAACGTGGTGAACTCCAATGCCCTGGATCATCTTTATCCGTTCCGTTCCGCTCTCTTTTAGGATGGCGTCTATGCGCTCCTGAGATACGGACGGCTTGAACTTCACCAAGACTTCACCTGAAACGAATCCCCGTTTCATCTTGGTGACTGTGGATGAATCCGACCTGATTGTTGGTTGAGGACCGTTAGTCTCGCAAGCCGTGACGATCAGGCTCGTGCCTGTGGCAAGCACACTCAGAAGGAGAAAGGCACGAGTACCGCCGGAGAGCAGAGATGGTGTGCTCATTGATTACGGGTAACGGTATCAACCCCATTACCTCAAAGATTGACCGACATCTTTATATACCGGCTAAGCAAGGAATTCATATCTCTTTTTTTTGAGGGACAGTCGTACACTCTCGAGATACTCTGCAGTAACCGGACAGTCAGCCTGATCAGTTCATCCGGCAACGACAATTCCAGAAATGGAACCATTAAGATTTTTTAGCGATTGACTCGATCTCAGTTGTTTTGGACTACACGAGGCCCACTGTCTGAGACCGTGACTCTTACCCGAGACTGGAGAGAAAGCCGCATGGATGGCCCATCGGTGGAATCGCTCCGTCCTTGTCATCTATGAATTGGAGGAGTATCCTTTCATCTTCCACCGGTTAGGGTCTTACTCCGAACCGACGAGCTTTCTCAGAAGTGAACCATCTCATTGGTGTTCAGTGGCACAGGACGAACAGAATGGTCGACCGCTATTAGGCGGGATACTCGAAGATAAATTCGGCTTGTCTGAAGCGAAACTGCTTGAGGCCATGAACCTCCAAGCCACTAAAGGCGGACGCATCGGAGAAATCTTGGTCCGGGCCAGAGCGATCACCGAAGAGCAACTCCTCCAGGCGCTTGCCATTCAATTTGATCTTCCCTGGCTCTCGCATCTCGATGTGAGCCAGGTGGACCATGAATGGGTCAGGAAAGTTCCGATTCACTTTGCCCGCCGCTATCACGTGCTCCCTCTCAAGACAGAGAATGGGGCGGTGCTTGTGGCGACAACCGATCCCATGGAAACAGCCGCCTTGGACGACCTCCGGCTCTTGCTCGGCCTTCCAATCAAACCGGTGCTGACCAGTAGTCTCTCGCTTCTGGCCTGCTTAAATCGGGTCTACGACGAAGCGGCCAGCCCTGCAGGCGCGGAGCAAGTGATGGAAGATATTGCGGCCAGTGAGAGCTTGGACCAGATCGCTCATGAATTGGATGAGCCGCAGGACCTCCTCGATGCCACCGATGAAGCACCCATTATTCGCTTAGTCAACTCTGTGCTCTTCCAGGCGGTCAGGCAGCGTGCGAGCGATGTTCATTTTGAATCGTTCGAACGTGGTCTGGTCGTGCGGTATCGCATCGACGGAGTGCTCTATCCGGTCCTCACACCGCCCAAACATCTGCAGGCGAGTATTATCGCGCGTTTGAAGATCATGTCGGGTCTGAATATCGCTGAGAAGCGATTACCTCAGGATGGCCGATTTCGGATCAGGACGGCAGGGAAGGATGTCGATCTGCGTGTTTCAGTGCTACCAACCTCACATGGAGAACGGGTCGTTCTACGGTTATTGGAGAAAGAGAACCGTCTGCTGAATCTGTCGGAGATGGGATTTACGGAGGACCGGTTGGGGATCATCCAACAATTGATCCATTTGTCGCACGGCATCATTCTCGTGACCGGACCGACGGGGAGCGGGAAGACGACGACACTCTATGCGGCGTTGACGCAGATCAATGCCCCGGACAAGAATATTATTACGGTCGAAGATCCCGTGGAATACCAACTGCTCGGCGTGGGCCAGATGCAGGTGAATCCAAAAATCAACCTGACGTTCGCCGCGGGGCTGCGGTCTATTCTCAGACAAGATCCCGATGTCATCATGATCGGCGAAATCCGCGATCGTGAAACCGCTGAGATTGCCATTCATGCCTCGCTCACAGGGCACCTAGTCTTCTCGACACTCCATACCAACGATGCCGCAAGCGCCGCCACCAGATTGATCGACATGGGTATCGAACCGTTTCTCGTCGCCTCCTCGGTGGTCGCCGTCTTAGCCCAACGACTGTTACGACAGGTCTGTTCGGACTGCAAGCAGCCCTATCATCCTGACGATGAAGAACTGATTCGCCTCGGGATCGTTCCCCCGAGGGTACGTCCCACCTTCTATCGTGGCGCCGGATGTCCTGCCTGTTCCCAAACCGGCTATCGAGGCCGAACAGGTATTTTTGAACTCCTTGTGCTGGACGATGAGATCCGCCGCCTCATCGGCAACAAGGCAGACTCGGGTTTGATCCGTCAAGCCGCGACGGCGAAGGGGATGGTGACCTTGAAGGACGAAGGGGCGGACAAGGTGTTCCACGGAATCACCACGACCGAAGAATTCATGCGGATTACCCAGCAGGAAGTTGAGATTTAGCCAAATGCCCGTGTATCAATATAAAGGTTATCGAAACGACGGTGGGGCTGCGACCGGCATTATCGATGCCGAGAGTCCGAAAGTTGCACGCGTAAAATTGCGGAAAGTCGGCGTGTTTCCCACCGATATGGTGGAACAAGGCCTGGCCACAACCACCTCATCCACCAACACCTCCGGCCGAACCAAGCCCGGGATCGGACGCTCCCCTGCTCTCAGTACGACAGACGTAGCGATGATGACCAGGCAACTAGCAACGTTGCTGGTCGCAGGACTGCCGTTGGTCGAGGCGCTCGGAGTGATGGTGGATCAAACCGAGAAGAAGTCCGTGAAGAGCCTCATGGCCGATATCCGCGAAGAGATCCGTGGAGGGGCAACTTATAGCGCCGTGCTTGAGCGCTATCCACGAGAGTTTTCTCAGATTTATGTCCACATGGTGCGCGCAGGTGAGGCCAGCGGAGCGTTGGATCAGATCCTCTTCCGCCTTGCAGAGTTTCTGGAAAAACAGTTGGCGCTCAAGCATAAAGTGACGAACGCCGTGCTCTATCCGGCCCTGATGTTGATCGTCGGCATCACGGTGCTGTTTTTCCTCATGACCTTTGTGGTGCCGAAAATCACCGCCGTTTTTACGAGCTTGAAGCAGGCCCTCCCCTGGCCGACCGTCGTCCTGATGAGCATCAGCCATTTTCTTGCCGACTATTGGGCGTGGATACTTGGTGGGGTGGGTGTGATGGTGTGGGCAACACGCCGGGCAATGAAAACGGAAGCGGGGCAGCTCACGGCCGACCGATGGCTCTTGAAGATGCCACTGATGGGCGAGGTAGCCCGTATGGTCGCCATCTCCCGGCTTACGAGCACATTGGCCACCATGCTGGCGAGCGGTGTGCAATTGTTGGATGCCATGGATGTCGCGAAACGTGTGATGAACAATCGCGTTCTCGAACATGCCGTCGAGGGGGCGAGACAGAATATACGGGAAGGAGAAACGATTGCCGAACCATTGAAGCGGAGCGGTGAATTTCCTGCGCTGGTCACGCATATGATTGCGGTCGGTGAACGCAGCGGTGAAATGGAAGAGATGCTCCGTCGCATTGGCAATATTTATGATGGAGAAGTCGATCGGGTTATTACACGGTTTACCTCACTTCTGGAACCCATTATGATCCTGGTCATGGGGGTCTTGGTGTTCTGTATCGTCGTGGCTATCTTGTTGCCCATCTTTGAGATGGGACAGATGGTGCGCTAGAGATAGTGATCAGTGAGCGGTGATGAGTGATGGGGCTGAAGGGAAAGGGAGGTATTCGATGAACGGAAGAAAGCAGGTCGAGAGTGTGTGGACGATGTGGGGGAAGACAGATATATACGCGAGTTCCCACCCATCCCCTATCACTCATCACTCATCACTCGATATTCTCCGTCGTGAACGTGGCTTTACGTTCATCGAAATCATGGTCGTGGTGGCCATTCTCGCGATCCTCGCGGCTTTGGTCGTCCCTCGCATCATGGGGCGGACCGATGATGCGAAGCGCACTGCGGCAAAAGTCCAAATTCGAAATCTCGAAGGCGCCTTGCAGCTCTATAAGCTCGACAACGGTATCTATCCCACGACTGAACAAGGACTAAAAGCCCTGGTCGAAAAACCTTCGGTGGGAGTCGTCCCCAAGAAGTGGAAACTCGGTGGATATATTCAAAAACTCCCGGAAGATCCCTGGGGAAACCCCTACAAGTATTTTAGCCCCAGTCAGACTCCCGTTCAGAATCCCGGTCAGACCTCTAGCCTGAGAGGTGAGTACGATGTTATCTCCCTTGGCACCGATGGCGAAACAGGCGGCGAAGGCATCAATGCCGATATCAACAATTGGAATCTGGACAAGGAATAGATGGTGCGGCACGGGGCGAGGGGCGAAAGGCCAAGAACCCGTGAGGCCTATCTCAACGTCTCCCGTGTCTTCTACCCTTCCCCTCACATCTTACGCTCCACACGTGGGTTCACTATTCTGGAAATCATCATCGTCTTATTTCTATTCGTCGGGTTACTCGGCATCGTGCTGCCTCGCATTTCGCTGGAAGAAAACCTGGGGTCTGTCGGGCGGCAGATGGTCCGAACGATACGATCCCTCCAAGACCTGTCCATGGTGACCCAGAAGCCACTCCGACTGTATGTCGATATCGATCGGGGAGTCTATTGGCTGATGATCCTGGATGGGGAGCAGGAAAAGGTGCCGATCGAACACCCCACATGGGCCACACCGTTACACCTCCCCACCCCCTTTCGTATCTCAGATATGGTGGTCGGTCAGGCAATAAAAAGCTCCGGTCGGGTCGATCTGTCCTTCTACCCCTCAGGAAGGATCGATCCAATGACGATGCATTTGGTGGATGCGCGCAACAACCTTCTGGCCATCGCCATTGAGCCGGTGACAGGAGCCATTCGCATGAGCGATGAGCGGATCGACCCTCCCCCCCCCACGCCGCTTCTCATTCTCGATCGAGTGAAACCATTACTCAAAATGACCGAAGTCGTGAAGGATTCGCGCCAACCTTGACTGTGTCACCACCGAGTGTGCGTCTATGAGGAATGAACGGGGGTTCACATTATTGGAGGTGCTGATCGCGCTCGGCATTCTCGCGCTGGCGCTGCCGATCTTATTGGGGCTTCGCAATTGGGATCTCGACCTGCATGCGAGAGCCCGTGAACTCACGACAGCCACAATTCTCGCGCAGGAAAAATTGGTCGAGACGGAGTTGGGCGCCCTCTTACCCCTTGGCGAGACCGGTGGAGAATTTCGGCCGACCCCGCTGGGGTCTCAAGCCACTCCCGAGATGACGAATCGCCCGGCGAATTATCGATGGAAACGGATCGTCTCGCCCACACCATTACCAGTCGTGCGGGAAATTAAGATTCAGGTTTTCTGGCCGAGAGGGGAAATAGAAGAAAGGGTCGAGGTCAGCACCTATGTCTTTTCGACAAGCGCCACAGGGTTCTGAAGAGGGATTTACCCTGATCGAAATTCTATTGGCGGTCTCGCTCATCGCCATGATGGCCACGTTAGTCTTCGGGTCCCTCTATGTGACGACAAGCGCGATGGACGCAGCACGAGCGAAATCAGCTGATGAGCAAATCGTTCGCCGTACGTTAAGCCTTATGATTGATGAGCTGGCAGTCAGCGAGAGTCGTGCAACCGGCCCTTGGATGGGGATCAACGACCAGCGGGACGGTCAACCGGCAGATTCGGTCGCCTTTCTCACGATGGGTCAATTTCGAGGGGCGGATTCGGCGAAAGATACCGAGCTGGTCCGTATCGTCTACACCAGAGAAGGCGATCGTCTCCTTCGATTTTCCCGAAGAAATCTCTATAGTCTGACAGACGAATCCATTGAAAAAGTCGAACTTGCCACCAAAGTGAAAGGATTCAATGTGCGTTATTACGACGGGAAGAGCCAGCTCTGGCTGGATGAATGGGATAGTCGCGGGAAGGCCGGCGCGCCTAAAGCCGTCTTACTCGAGCTGACGCTGCTCCAAGGGAAAGAGGAGCCCGTGACGGTTCGCCAATGGGTCGCGATAGGAGCGTCATAATGACGTGGCCTTTTGCCTGGCTGGCGACAGCGACACGTAAAGGGCCACTGGGGTGGGGACTGGCCTCGCTGACCTGCTTCATCCTATTCCTGCTCCTGACTTTTCCTTTTGGCCCACTCCAGCATCGCCTGTTGACCGAATTCAATCGAACGAGTGGGTTGGAGGTTCGCGCGGCAGATTGGTCAGTGGGACTACCCGCGACCATCGAGTGGCGTGATCTGGTCCTCACTGGACCGACAATCGGAACGATTTCCGTTGGAACCGCACGCGCGGCAATTGGCGTATTTCAGGCAATTTTAGGCCATCTAGTGGTAGAGTACGCCATCCAGCTGCCGGGAGTCGCACAGTCAGAAGTGGGGCGAGCCTCTGGATCCCTGACCTCAGCCGCATGGTCTTTACAGGGTCCTCTGGCCGTCAAAGGCCACCTCCAGCAGATGGATCTTGCAACAGTTCTGAAACCCTACGTGAGCCGAGGGACCATCCAGGGAGACTTCATGCATCGGTGGGATAGCACACAAGGCGCACAAGCCGCCCTCAATGGGGAAGGAACCGTGAAGGCTGACATTACGGATCTCGTCGTCGAACGGATCGGACCCAACCCCTCCGCGAATTCTTCGCTCACATTTAACCAGATCCATGCTGTATTCGCCTGCCGCAGCTGCACCTGCGACGTCACGGACTTGAAAGGAGACGCAATGGACGGATAGTTCTCGGCTCAGGGACATGTGACGTTGCGGGAACCTCTGCAACAAAGCCTTCTCGATCTCACAGTCACGGTGATTCCAGGCGCAGGGTTTACCCAAAAAGCGGCGAGCCTCTCGTTGCCACCGTTCCAGCCAGGAGCCCCCTTGACGTTCAAACTTGTAGGGCCGATTATACAGGCGCGTGTGGCCCTCTAGCAGGAGAAAACTGTTATTGCGTTCATTTGGTTTGTCTCGTTTGTTTGGTTTCACGAAACTAACCAGATCAACCGGACAAACCGGGCTCGTGTGAAGATGAGGAGCGAACAGAGTTGTCGATGATTGCTGAATGTGTTGGGCTCGATATAGGGCAAACGGCCTTGAAGGCCGTGCGGTTTCGCCGCCGCCTGACCGGACGTGAGTCGGTAGAATACTTTCATCAGCCCATCCCGTACGGGCGTCAGGAACATACGGAACCGGCGTATCGCACCGCCATGCTGAGGAACTTTCTCTGGCAGCATGGCTTGTATGGGAGCGGGGAAATTGTGACCGCACTCCCCTGCCAAGATGTGTTTGTCAGAACCCTCTCCTTTCCCTTTCGAGATGCGTCCAAGCTGGCGCAGATTGTCCCGTTCGAAATGGAAAACCTGATTCCCATGCCCTTGGAAGACGTCACCGTCGGAAGTCTGTTATTGCCGGCGCGAGAATCTCTGGAAGGACAGGCCAAAGCCAAAGGGTCCGACGTGCTCGTCACCGCAGCACCCAAAGCCAAAATTGCCGAACATTTGCGGTTTATGGCCTCCGCCGATCTGAACCCTTCTGTCATCACGGTTGACGGGATGGCCTTGTTTTCTGTCAGCCAGTTTCTGAAAGAGGAAGGCGCCCAGGTCCCCGGCGACATGGCGATCATCGACGTCGGAGCCTCGAAGACGACCTTATGTCTCGTGCACGAAGGCCGTCCCGTGTTGTTACGAACTGTGCTGTGGGGAGGGAATCATCTCACCCATGCGCTCGCCGTGCGCTATGCCTGCAGCTTCGCCGAAGCGGAACGGCGAAAACGGGCCATGGCTGTACAGGAAATCGCGACCTGGCTTGAACCGGTCATTAAAGAGTTACGCGTCTCCCTCCATACCTACGAAAACGCCGCCCATCAACGGCTGACTCATTGTTGGGTATCGGGCGGCGGGTCAAAATTGAAAGAACTCAGCGGGCATATGGCGCAGCAACTCGGCTTACTCCCGGTCGGCCCACGACAAGGATTTGGATCGAGTTGCCCACGCGCGTTTTCCATCGCGTTTGGATTGTCGATCCATCCAAACATTGTCCGCCCCCGCTGGAAATCCAGACTCGTGGCATCGAATCTCGCGCTGGACTTCAAAGCCAGCAGCGATGCCGCATCGGACACAACGGAAGTGTCCAAACGGGATCGACGGCTGGCTCTATGGGGAGGACTGATTCTGGCTCTTCTCGTGTTAGGAGATCTCGCCGTACGCGTTGCCCTCAAAGATTCTACGGTCAAAGACCTCAAGCTCGGACTCCAGACGCAATATGAGCAAACATTTGGTCCCGGCGTGAACCCCGGTGATGAATTAGACCAGGCGCGTTATCGAGTGTCGCAGATGGAAAAAGGTCTTTCGATCGTCGACGGTGCGCGCTATAACGTTCTGGCCGGCCTGGCAGAACTCGTGAAACATGTGCCCCAGGGCGTCCCGTTGAAGATACGGGAGCTGACGATCGACGGGACGAGCATCCATCTTGAGGGAGAAACCACCACGTTCGATGCGGTGGAGAAGATAAAGCAATCCTTCATGGCGAACGAGACTCTCCATGATGTATCCATCAGCGATACCCGCGTCGGAGCGGTGCCAAACCAAGTCGTGTTTCGCCTCACCTATACGGTGCAACGGCCATGAAGCAGATGCTAAAAGAACGGTGGCAGCATTTCTCACAACGCGAACGCCTCATCGTGGCGGCCGGCGGAGCCATGGTTGTGGCCGCGCTCGTCTTTCTCCTGATCGTCGATCCGCTCATGGCCTCGATCGACAAGCTCGATCGGCACGCGAAGCGGAAAGCGAAAGACAGCCAAGAACTCGCGCTCGTCGCGCAGGAGTATATGGCCAAGCAGGCGCGGATCGCCAAGCTCGAGCAACGTATGCCGAGCCCCCCGGCCCAGTTTTCGCTGCTGGCGTTCATGGAAGAAGCGACGACGACGGCACAGATTCGCGATCGCATCGTCGGCCTTCAGCCGCAGGCCGCTACTGTCGTCGAGGGCTATCAGGAAACCGCGGTCGACCTTAGGGTCGACGGCGTGTCGCTTCCTCAGCTCCTCGCGCTGCTGGCGGCCATCGAACAGGCGCCCTATGACGTCCAAGTGCATCATCTGCAAATCAAACCGAAATACGATAATCCCGTCAATCTTGACGCGACGCTGAGAATCGTGACCTATGCGAAGGTCTGATGAACGTGGTATCGCCCTTCTGCTCACCCTCCTGGTTCTCGCCCTCCTGGTTGCGCTAATTCTTGAGTTCGACGCCGAGGCGAGGCGAGAATTCCGTGACGCCGCGGCCTTTCGCGATAACTTCAAAGCCACGGTGCTCGCGCGTGCCGCAGTGCAGGCAGCCCGTGGCACCTTACAGCAAGACCTTGCCAAGGACAGGAAAGCGGGCCAGTTCTTCGACGCCCCCACCGATTTGTGGGCCCTTCCCATCAAAAATTATGTCATCGGTGACGGCCTGCTGACCGCCCAGATCGAGGATGAACGGGGTAAACTAAACCTGAACGACCTGGCAGCGGCCGGTGACCCCATTGCCAAGAAAGCGAGGGTCCAGAGAGTCAAACGGCTCTTCGAGCTGTTGCAGATCAAGCCGGATCTGGTTGATGCCATCGTCGATTGGGTGGATCAGGACGAGGTATCGGAAGCGTCCGGTGCAGAAGGCCCCTACTATCAAACCTTGCGCCCCTCCTACCGGGCGGCTAATGCTCCCTTACAGACGCTCTTAGAGTTACGCCTGATCAAAGTCCTGGGTTAGAAGATTCTCGCGCAATTTCTACTAAATGTCGACAGGCCCTAGTAGCCTCCTCGACGTTCTTCGAATTTCCATTTTAATTTAACAATTCTTTAACACCGCTGTTATCTCGCCATTATCTATGAGGGCTACCTTCCCGCTTACGTAAGACAATCGGTAGGCCCCAACAGAAGAAATGGAGGTAATAGAATGAGACGACCGTGGCTCGCGACCGTCGCCTGCGTCATCGGCCTTGGGCTGATCGTGCAGGCCAATAATGCTCAAGCCAACCTTGAGGACATTCTCTACGAGAAAGGCCAGATCACCAAAGAAGAATGGCTCCACACTAAAGCCGACCATGAAAAAGAAGAAGGCATTATTCAACAACGCGCCGCCATTAAAAAATGGTTCGACAAACTCAGCATCCGAGGCTATACGCAATTTCGCTATAGTCGTCTCATCGACGAAAACGATCTGCGAAGCGAGTACGATAGCTCCATCGGCAATAATACAGGCTTCCAGTTCCGCCGCATCCGCCTCGTCATCTCCGGCGATGTCACCGATTGGCTGTCCATTTATATTCAACCAGATTTGGGGGCCACTGCTGGAACCGGCAATAATAACTTCGCCCAACTCCGAGACGCCTATGCCGATATCTTCCTGCCGTTCCTGTCGAAGGATAAGGAGTTTCGTATTCGAGCAGGTCAATCGAAGGTCCCCTTTGGATTTGAAAATCTTCAGTCCAGCCAACAACGGCTCCCGTTCGACCGGGCCGACGGCCTCAATAGCGCCGTAAACGGAGAGCGGGACATCGGATTCTTCTTCTATTACACTCCGGCTGACACCAGAAAATTATTCAGGAGGCTGATCGAGACGGGTCTCAAGGGGTCAGGAGACTACGGTGTGTTAGGAGTTGGGGTGTATAACGGTCAGACCCTCAATGTCACAGAAGGCAATGACAATAAACATGTCGTGCTGCATGCCACCTACCCTTTTGAATTGCCCTACGGCCAAGTTGTGCAAGTCGGAGCGGATGCCTACCGTGGGCTAGTCAATACGGCTGCAGGGGCGGGAATCGCGCGTCCAGACGGCGGGAATATCAACGACGAGCGAATCGCCGCACATTTCGTGCTGTATCCGCAACCCTTCGGTTTTCAGGCGGAATGGAACTGGGGCCGTGGCCCGGAATTGAACGCGACCCAAACAGCCCTTCAGGAAGGTTCGATCCAAGGCGGATACGTCCAAGGCATGTATAAGTGGAACGAGTTTATTCCCTACGTACGGTGGCAAGAATACTACGGCGGAAAGAAGCATCGGACTAGTTCACCGTTCAACGTCGTCCGTGAAGTGGAAGTCGGCATGGAATATCAATTCAGCAAGGAGCTTGAGCTCACGGTGGCCTATGCCTGGAGCAAACGAACGGATACTCAAACTGCACCCTTTCCCATCCGTGATGGGGAGATTCTCCGTTTTCAATTGCAGTGGAATTATTAACGGCGGCCTCTGGGAGAGGCGCCAGACGCCCGTCTCTCCCAGCTCAATCGTTTGGAATAAGCAGAGATATCAGCGGATTTAACACTGCTGTAACATGCGCGCAATGCCCTGGTAACAGAACGCGACCATCCTTATATGGATAATGAAAGGAGCTTCAATGAATACATTTTCCGCCAAGTCCAGTCTGTGGTGCGTCGCACTGCTTGGTGCCCTTGCCTCGGGTATCCCACCGGCCTATGCCGATGACGCGATTAAGCTCGATCCAGCATTGAAAGGCTACGTCAAAGTCAGCGGGGTATCCGGCAATGTCAACAGCATCGGCTCGGATACGCTCAACAATCTGATGACGCTCTGGGCTGAAGGATTTCGCAAACAATATCCTAACGTCAAAATTCAGATCGAAGGCAAGGGATCGAGCACGGCTCCTCCAGCCTTGATCGAAGGCACCGCGCAGCTTGGACCGATGTCCCGCTCGATGAAGAATACCGAGATGGACGCGTTCGAAAGAAAATTCAGATATAAACCCACCGCATTTCCAGTCGCCATCGATGCCCTCGCCGTCTACGTCAACAAGGACAACTCAGTCAAAGGACTGACGATGGCGCAAGTCGATGCGATTTTTTCAAAGAGCCGACGCGGTGGCCACAATGAAAACATTCAGGTGTGGAAACAGGCCGGCGTAGAAGACGGCCTGGGCGATAGTCCCATCAGTATTTATGGACGGCACTCACCCTCCGGCACCTACGGATTTTTCAAGGAGCATGCGCTGAAGAATGGAGATTACAAGGACGAAGTCAAGGAACAGCCTGGGTCAGCCTCTGTCGTCCAAAGCATAAGCGAAGATCAAGGCGGCATCGGCTACAGCGGCATCGGGTACCTCACATCGAACGTACGCGCCGTTCCACTGGCGGAGAAGGAAGGCATGCCGTTCAATGAGGCCAACCAACAAAACGCGGATAATGGGTCCTATCCGCTCTGGCGCCACCTCTATCTCTACGTCAACAAGGAGCCCAATAAACCATTGGATCCGATCGTTGGAGAGTTCATCAAATTCATCTATAGCAAAGAAGGACAACAAGTGGTGGTCAAGGATGGCTTCTTCCCGCTGAAGGCCGACACGACCCTGAAGGAACTCAAGAAACTTGAGTAGCGAACCCAATCCTGCTCTGGTCCCCTCCCCTGCGGCAGGGGCGTATGGCTATACGCCTCTGCCGACGATTTCACGACACTCAGCCGCTGTGATGTGGCGTCGCATGTTCGACCGGCTGGCTCAAGTCGTCATCACCATCGGTGGGATTGCCGTCATCCTGAGCATTATCGGTATCTTTATTTTCTTGGTGAAAGAAGTCGCCCCTGTATTTTTTCCTCCACACGCGACCCAGACCGGTCATATAACGGGCACCCTTCCACCGAGCGTACTCTCTCAATCCAGCTTGGTCGGAATGGATGAATATCAAGAAATTATCTATCAACTTACGGCAGAACCCGATCACCAGATCCGCTTCTTCAATGCGCAATCCGGCGCACCCATCGCCATTGACCTCCCTCCAGCTTTAGCGAACGTCTCCATCACCGCTATGGCTCGAGCGGTAGGGCCCGGCAATCGATTCGCCTTCGGCACGGACGATGGCCGCCTCATTCCTGTGACGATCGAATTCACAGCCGGATTCGAAGCAGGGGCACGCCACATCGTTCCAACTGTCATCCTTGGCTCCCCGGTACAATTGACTCCCGCTAAAGAGCAGATTATTCGTTTGGCCTACCAGCCAACGGATCAGGGCACCCTCACCGCGGCCCTGACAAATCAAGGACGCCTGTGGTACGCCGTCCCATCGTCTTCGACCGCCCCTGTTGCACTGACCGGTCACGGCACTGAGTCCGTGACGGCTTTGATCTTTGACAGCCGTGGCGAAACACTGTCGATTGGAACGGCTAGCGGGAACCTCTACCTCTACGATGTGCGAGAGGGTGCCCAACCGAGCCTGGCCGAAACCATTCCCGTCACTCAGGCCGGCTCGTCGGTCACAGCCCTGTCCTATTTGATCGGGGATCGGTCGCTGGCCATCGGCAGCAGTGGCGGCGACGTCTCAGTCTGGATGCCGGTGCGGCAAGCGCAAGAAAGTTCGCTCACTCGCTTTCAACAGATTCATCGGTTCGATCCGCATCCCTCTCCCGTCACGGTGATCTCTCCATCCCTTCGTGATAAAGGATTTATCACCGGCGACACGCAGGGCAATCTGTTCGTCCACTACTCCACTTCGGCACAGACCGTGCTCAAGCTGACAGGGAACCAGCAGGCGATTCGCACCCTGACATTTTCCCCTAAAGCCGATGGAGTCGTGACCCTCACCGATCAGGGAGAACTGCTCACCTATGCGATTCACAACCCTCATCCAGAGACGACCCTTGCAACTCTGTTCAAGCCCGTCTGGTACGAAGGCTATGAGGCACCGGCACATGTGTGGCAATCCTCCAGTGGCGCCGACGATTTTGAAGCGAAGTTCGGTCTCCTCCCGTTGATCTTCGGCACGCTGAAAGGGACGCTGTACGCCATGCTGGTTGCAGTGCCGCTGGCCCTGTTAGGCGCCATCTATACGTCGATGTTCATGCAGCCCGATCTTCGAGCCAAGATCAAACCGACTATCGAGATCATGGCGGCGCTCCCGACCGTCATCCTGGGATTCTTGGCCGCCTTGTGGCTGGCCCCTGTGCTTGAACGAATTTTCCCTGCGATGCTCGCCATGACTGTGGTTGTGCCTGTGAGCGTCGCAGTCGCGTCGATTCTTTGGCAATATCTCCCAACCATGCTCATTCGCCGTCTTCGCCCTGGGATGGAATCGTTTATCCTGATTCCCGTTATCATCGGCGCCGTCATGGTCTGTCTGGGCTTGAACCAGTCGATCGAGTCGTTCCTGTTTGGAACCGACTATAAAGCCTGGTTCGCCACCCATTGGGGGCTCCGGTACGACCAACGAAATGCCCTTGTGGTGGGGTGTGCGATGGGCTTTGCCATCGTTCCGATCATCTTTAGTATTTCTGAGGAAGCCTTGTCCAACGTCCCACGGCATTTGATCGCCGGATCTCTTGCGCTTGGAGCGACCCGCTGGCAGACATTGGTCAAGCTCATGCTGGTCTCGGCAAGTCCAGGAATCTTTTCTGCCATGATGATCGGTTTCGGCCGAGCCATTGGAGAAACGATGATCGTCCTCATGGCCACGGGAAACACCCCCATTATGGATTGGAGCCTCTTCAATGGCTTCCGCACGTTGTCGGCCAATATCGCCGTAGAAATTCCAGAGGCCCCTTACGGAGGCACCCTCTATCGCATCTTATTCTTGGCGGCCGTGCTCTTATTTATCTTTACCTTTCTGATCAACACCGTGGCAGAAATCATTCGGCAACGGTTGCGGACGAAATATAGTCAGTTCTAATGCGCACCTCATTCAATAAAATCCTCGCCTCCGGCAACATCTTCATCTGGGGATGCGCCGCCGGCGTCTCGGTATCCCTGCTGATGGTATTCGGGCTGTTGCTGTTGATCGCCATCAATGGCTTGGGATACTTTTGGACCTCGGACATCGTCGAACTCACCCTGAAAGATCGACAGCGCGTGATGGGGCAACTGGCTGGACGCGAGGTCATCCCTCGCTCTGTCACATCGGATCGTCCCGAAGGGAAAAGCCGGCTTCGGGTCAAGATCGGGAATCGTGACATCTATGGGCTCGATTTCAAATGGGTCAATGACGATCAGGTGGTATCGCAAGCCTATCCGACAGACGTCGTGCTCCTGGAACGCCGAGAATGGGGCAACATGTATGCCAGGATCAAGGCGATCTACAAGGGAGAGACGCTACAGACAGAAGGGAATGACAGTGGATGGATCGCCTTGGCTCCACTGATCGACAGCACTAATACTCTTCATCAACAGATCACTCGGATCGAGCGAGTCGAGATCGGCGCGATGAACGCGGACATCGAGCAGGCGCGACTGAAGATTCGCGCGCTTGAAATGGACGCCTCCGCCCCCGATACAAGGGATAGAGGGAAAATCGAGAGCCTCAAAGCCCAGGTCGCAGAGGCTGAATCCCGTTACCAGGCAAAAACTCTGGAATTGGACACGCTGCGCACACAATTTAATGAATACTCTGCCCTGATGGTGGATGCCAACGGACGAGAAAAACAGATTCCGATCGGGCAGATTATTCGTGCCCTACGGCCAAACGAGATGGGCCCGATGCACAAGAGCTGGATCTATCTCACGAATGTCTGGGATGTCCTCAGCACTGAGCCTCGAGAAGCCAATACGGAAGGCGGCATCTTCCCGGCTATTTTTGGTACGGTCATGATGGTCATCATCATGAGCCTCGTCGTCGTCCCCTTCGGCGTGCTTGCTGCGCTCTACCTGCGAGAATATGCCAGGCAAGGCGTCATGGTTCGGCTTGTAAGAATTGCCGTCAACAATCTCGCAGGCGTGCCCTCGATTGTCTTCGGTGTGTTCGGACTCGGCTTTTTCGTGTATGCCGTGGGAGGAACCCTCGACCAGCTCTTCTTTCCTGAGCGACTTCCGACTCCGACATTCGGCACCGGCGGTATTCTCTGGGCGTCCCTGACGCTCGCCTTACTCACAGTGCCGGTGGTCATTGTCTCCACAGAAGAAGGGCTGGCCGCCGTGCCCAGAGAATTTCGTGAAGGGTCATTGGCGCTTGGCGCAACCAAGTTGGAAACGATGCTCAAAGTCGTGATACCCTCAGCCTTGCCGGGCATTCTGACTGGATTGATTTTGGCGATGGCCCGGGCGGCTGGGGAAGTGGCGCCGCTTATGCTCACAGGGGTCGTGAAACTTGCGCCGTCGCTCCCCATAGACGGTTCCTGGCCTTTTCTCCACTTCGATCGAAAGTTCATGCACCTGGGATTTCATATTTACGACGTGGGCTTCCAGTCGCCCAACGTGGAAGCCGCGAAGCCAATGGTCTATATCACGACTCTCGTATTGATTACTGTCGTCGTGCTGTTGAATTTGACGGCCATTGTCCTCCGTAACCACTTGCGCAAGAAATATGCGGGATCAGTACTATAAGTATAAGGAGGATCGTCATGTCTCCTACTCCAGTTTTGCCACAGCAGTCGTTACCCTCACACGGGCTCGACTCACAGAGGTTTAAGGTGCAGAACAGTCCTCACCAGTCTTCTGACCACAATGCCAAGGCTCAAGCCGTCAAGCTGACCTTGAATCAGGTCAACTTTTTTTATGGGGACCGCAAGTCTCTCTTTAATATCGATCTGGAAATTCTCAAAAATCAGGTCACCTCGTTCATTGGGCCGTCCGGCTGTGGGAAGTCTACCTTGCTGCGCTGCATCAATCGGCTCAACGACTTGATTGAAGGTACTCGATTGGAAGGCACCATGCTGCTTGACGGCATGAATATCTACAGCCCCGATGTGGATATCACCGACCTGCGGAAAAGGGTCGGAATGGTCTTTCAGAAATCGAACCCCTTTCCGAAATCGATCTACGAAAACGTGGCTTATGGGCCGCGTCTCCATGGAATCAAGAACCGTGGCCAGTTGGATCAGATCGTAGAAGAGGGGCTCAAGGGCGCAGGGCTGTGGGATGAAGTGAAAGATCGGCTCCACGTCAGCGCCTTCGGTCTCTCCGGAGGACAGCAGCAACGGCTCTGTATCGCCCGTGCGCTCGCAGTCAAACCGGATGTCTTGCTGATGGACGAACCCTGCTCGGCGTTGGATCCCGTCGCCACTGCTAAAATAGAAGAGCTGCTCTTTTCCTTGAAGCAGGACTTGACGGTCGTGATTGTCACGCACAATATGCAGCAGGCAGCACGGGTGTCCGATTGGACCACGTTCATGTACCTTGGCGAAGTCGTGGAGTTCGGACTCACGAAACAGCTCTTTACCACGCCTTCAAAGAAGCAGACCGAAGACTACATCACCGGAAGATTTGGGTGACAATGATGACACAGCGCCACTTTGACGAAGAACTCGCCGACCTGAAAACCAAGCTCTTGCGAATGGCTGCGCAGACGGAAGATCAGATCGACCAAGCCCTCACCGCGCTGGTGACGCGCGACTCAGCCCTCGCACGCGAGGTCATCGAGCGGGACCATCAGATCAATGCCTTGGATGTGGAAATCGACGAAGAGAGTATTCGGTTACTCGCCCTCCATCAGCCTGCCGCGCGAGACTTACGGTTGGTTACGACAGCCATGAAAATCGCCACCGAACTTGAGCGAATCAGCGACCTATCGGAGAATGTCTCCGAGCGGGTGATCGAGCTAAACGAAGAGCCCCAGCTCAAGCCCTACATCGATATTCCTATGATGGGCAATATGGCGCGGATGATGGTGAAGCACAGCATTGATGCATTCGTGAGGGATGATGCTCAGCTCGCCAGGAAGGTGCTCGCGGACGACGACTACGTTGATGATCTGATGGAACAGTTGTTCCGAGAATTGCTGTCATTCATGTTGGAGGATACGCGCACGATTTCACGCGCTATTCGCTTGAGCTTCATTGCCAAATACCTCGAACGGATGGCCGATCACGCCACCAACATCGCTGAGCTGGTGGTTTATCTCGTAGAGGGCAAGATCATTCGCCATACCACTCCGCCAGGTCCACCTAAAGAAAGACTTGCAAAAGGTTGAACCCTCCTAATTCTTTAGATTGATTGTGTGTCGAGAAGAAGAGTCAGCGTGACGCCCCGCGCTGTGATGCAGGAGGCTCATCGCAAATGCGGTACGCTCTAGCGAATCGGCACAATGTGGTTATGCCACGAAATTGGTCGAAAAGAGCATGTAGTCGAATCGGTGTCGGCGAAGCACGATCTTCTTGGATCGGGCGAGTTGATCGACGGCCTGAAAAATTTGATTCCACGTGTATTGAGTCATGAGGCAGACGAGCGAATCCAGGCTGATGACCGTCTGTTCATTCAGGTGGTCAAGAATGGTCGCCGTAAGGGTATCGGTATGGGGAAGTTCCTCACGTACTGGATGAACTTCCGGCGCTGATTCAAGCAGTGCATTGATAGACATCACTACCTCCTGGTGAAATTATGAAAATGAGAGCCCCAGTTGATTGGCCTGTTGCGAGAGCGTCGTCGGAGCAGGGCTATATCGAACAGCCACGATGCGCAGGAGACCCAACGTAAGTAAGATGCCGCCCAGTATCGCAAATTGAGGCCACTCTCCCCCCGTGAACCAGCGCGAGATGACCTCCGTTAACATCACGACAAGGACTGTGTCGATGATAAAGGTGACTCTGACGCGCCCCTCAGAGCAATAGGCAAGGGTGGTCTTCAACACTTCGACAACGGCCAATAGTGTCAATGTGTCGACCAATACCTGACGTAGAGCCACTTCGACGTTGGCAGAGAGGAGAAGCCGTAGGTCGAGAAATGTTTTCACCACCCCGCCTGCCAAACCAAGAAGAATCGTCAAGGTCAGCAGACTCAGGATCAATCGCGTACCTGCTTCCCAAACTCGGGTGATGTCAGAGGCCGTCGACAAAGCCCTGAATCGCCTGGACCAACTGTTCGAAAGAGCCTGTTCCATTGTGGTTTGTGTTATTGGTGCGATCACGTGTCTCCAGCCTACCTGGAGCACATTCCAATCCCGTCAATTCCGTGTAAATATTCTGTAAACTATGTGCCGCACGGAGTCATGCGAGTCTTTTGGAAAACCTACGAATCACAGGGTCCAGATGGAAAAGAGAATAAGAAATGGAGGAACTGTGGCGTTCGAGTGCGCAGTCATCAGGCCTTCATTTTTGACGTCGCGTTCTGTGACGCTACCCCACAGGTTGTATGGCACTTCATGAAACATCACATAAGAGGCCAGCCCAGAGGCACAACGCGAGAGGGAACGCATTAATCGCTACTGAGGGATCTCACTTCCCGGATTAGGATCGTGTCGCTCACTGACCCACCCATTCGTATCATTGCGGTTGAAAGACAAGATTTGTTATCGTTCCGCCTCGGCTACACGAAAGGGAGGCGTTATGACAGCTGTCGATAGCCTTATGTTAGATGCGAAGCAAGCGATCGTGGAGGAACATCATCGCCGTTTTCAATCGTTATACCAGGAAGAGCGATGGGAAGAAGCGCTCCAACAAATTCACGTGACGCTACACTGCGCAGCAGATCTCCTCAATGAGTCTCTTCGAATCCTCGATGAAACCCTTGACGAAACCTTACCCCACCACTCCGATGGCTCTACTTCCCCTTCCACAGCCACATCATAAGTCAGCCACCTCGCCCTCAGGAGGCAAGATCGGTGAAACAAGTGCCTGCGTTCGACACTACGGACTTGCTGTTGAAAAATCTTATTTTTTGAAGGTGGGACGCACGTCTCCCTATACTGTACCTACTAGCCTAGGCCATCAAAATTTTAGCCTGCCATGTATACCAATCAGGTCTATTGCTCATGGTGAAGCAGCTCGGACCCCACAAACGTGAAGGTTGACACCTCGTCATCCTCTACCCACCTCGCACCGTGCGAACACGTTCTAGGCCTATAGGGAGCAGTCTCGGCGTTCAGCCCATCGGCCTACTACACGCATAGCCTTTGCCTTCACGTCTCCCGGTGCGCGTCTCGCACCGCGTCTGCACGCTTTCGTAACAAACCTTCATGAATCATGCGGGGTAAACAGTTTCCAATAGCTCTTGAATCTTTGTGATGAGAACATTTAGCCTGAAGGGTTTTAATAGGAATTCACTCTTGACACAGACCGTCCGGTCTAAGGCGAGGTAATCTTCCTCGTAGCCGGAAATAAACAACATGGCAGGAAACGGCCGGATGTCTAATAATATACGAGCCAGTTCATAGCCATTGACTCCCGGCAGTGTGACGTCCATCAGGACTAGATGGATTGGATCAATGCAGTGCCGGACAAGCGATTCCGCCTCAACCGCATGTGATGCCTCAAGCAGTCGGTAGCCATGCGATCGGAGCAAAATACCCACCATGGTCCGAAGGCCTAGATCATCCTCTACAACCAAAATCGTTTCCCCATGACTCACAGATAACTTGCCATTCGTCCCCTGTGAGTGTGGCAAACCATCCAGGGCCAAGACCTCCGTTGCACCGAGCAGCCCATCATAAGATTTACCTTCCATGAGTCTCGTCTCAGATCTACATCATGGCATCTCGAACGGGATATCTTGCCTAAAAGACGGAGAACCGCCTGTACTATACAAAAAGTGAGCTGTGTGCACTATCAGACAATCCCTTACACTGCCATGAGATGTTTCCATGGCAAACGTAGGAGACTACCTGATGGGGAATAAATTTATTTCTATATTGCTCAAAGCACGATACAACCAATTCGTTTTCACCGTTCACATCTACACAGTTGTGTCACTTGCATAAGCTCGCCCGTCGAGGAGACACATCAGAGGAAGGTCAAAATACATCTTCTTTCTGCCTGTGAGCTGTGGCAGGAAACGGCTCTCCCACCAGCAAGGAGGCGCCCAGATGACCTTCACCACCGCCACAGAATTTGAACACTTTGGCAAGCCGACGCGCCGAGCAGACAAGGGTTGCCCGTCTCGAAGGGCTATGATGCGGATGAGCTGATCAAATGGATTCAACAGACCGAGGCTTTGGTGGTGATCCTACCAAGGTCGAACCGTACAGTCCTCCGCGACTACGACAAAGCGCTGTACAAGGAGTTCAATCTAGTAGAATGGATGAGTGGGTACCTTCAAGCACTTCCGTCTGAAGACAACACGGTACGCCAAGACCTCGCTCCTTCCCGTCGTTTATCCAGCTCGCGGTTTTAGTTACTTTTGCATCAAGTTAATGTCATACATCTGAGCATTGGTGATTTACGCCGATAACACCTTCGAAACCTCTCGACACGTAGCCGATGTGATCAGGTGAAACCAGGTAGCTTGCAACGCCGTTACCCTAAATCTCTGGTCAACATTACCGCTGAAAATAACCCGAACATCATGATGCGCCCAATCTCCATCGAGACCACGCACTCTCCCTCACGACCCGGCACAAGAAAAACAACCGCAGTCCTTTACAGATGGTGACCGGCGTTACGTGAGTCAAGAAATCAACGAAGCAGCAGGGATGGCAATTTCCTTGATGCGGAGCAGGTTCAGAAGATGAGGGAGATGCGCTATCCCCTCATTGAGATAGGTCAAGCCATACGCTTGACCTATCTCAATGAGGACGGCATGAGGAGCTGCTCGAAACGAGCCCTAGGGCCTTTTGGTTACTTCGGCAGAATATCCACTGAGATTCCCGCTCGCATCCACCGCTTTTAGGGCAATATAGTACGTTGTCCCGACCGTCAGGCCGTTGATTGTGGCGGATGTGACTTTCCCTACACTGATCGAATTGGGGTAGTTACGTGAACTCGTGCCGTAATAAACCCGGTAGCCAGCAAGATCTGATTCTGTATTGGCATTCCATGTCATGATCGCAGAGCCCCCCCCTCCTGATGGTGGAGGTGGCGCGGTCCCACCGGTCGTGAGGGTGATCGTGGGATCAAAACTCGTTGAGTCGCTGGAATTGTTGCCGTCGCCCCCACGGTTAATATGGAAGTCGATGGCTTGACCCGCCGTGACGGCTGTCGTCACGTTGTAGGAAGTGCTGGTTGTCAGAGCCTGTTGCCACAGAATGGTGCTGCCTTTACGAATCGAGACTGTGACCCCTCCAGTCGATGCGGAGTGGCTGGTATCTCCGGTGATTTGGATGGTACCAGCAGCGGGAGCCACCCAGCGTCGTACGGCATCTGCACGCGCAGGACTCGTGGTTCGCATACGGTTGATGGACATCTGACCAGCCACAGCCCCATCGATGTAAAGCTTCAACGTCGCGTTGTCATAGGTCATAGCCAGATGGCTCCACTGCCCCACGGTGAGAGCTGAGCCCTTGAGGTAAACGGCGTTCCCCTCACCACCACCATTGTTGACCATTGCCACGGGCTTGCCAGCCGTGTCAATAGCCAACCCATAGTACCCGTCGCTCCATTCGTGGAGCCCAACGTTAGCGAGAGTTGAGTTCCAGTTGGCGTTCGCGAAGCTGGAGGGATTGACCCAGAGAGACAGGGTCAGTTTTTGTGGCGAGAGTGGACCCGGATTTGGAATGTGAACGTAATCATTCGTTCCATTCAGGCTGAGGCCACCGCCAAGCCAGCCACTGGTCCATACAGGCCTATTCACCAAGGCTCCCGTAAGACCATTGCCCGACGCATCAGCAACGATTAATCCATTCCCATCGTCCAGCTTCCAGTGACCGACTGGAGATGCGGCCGGTGGTGTCGCCGGAGGCGTGGCGCCGCTGGCTTTGAGATAGAGCACCGATGGCCCACTAAAGGGCGGCGTAAACGATTGATCTCCTCCGACGGCCCCAACTGTCCCGGTCCCTGCAATGCTCCCTGTCACGGGATTGAACCATTCAAAGACATAAGCCCCACCGGCAACATTGACGGTAAACGGTCCGTTTGCGGGTTGATAGACCAGATACTCTTGCCCTACACTCGCCAAGCAATAGCTTGTAGAGGACAGGGTGTTCAGCGGAGTCATGCCGGCCAGATTCATCCGTGACGCATAGGATTGGGTGTGGCCCATAGCCGATCGTCCGGCTGCCCAGCCAGAGAAACCAGTACTGTCTTCCATTAAAATGGGATGGTGCCCCCGCGTGAAGCTTTTCCAAACCCAGCCGCGTGTCAGCGCTGCATCGTTCTGAAAGAGCGAGTACCCTATGTGATCGGTATCCAGGATGCTGATTCTCGTACCATCGGTCGCCGGAGGGTTGCTGCTGTAATGATCGGTCGGACTGTTGTAGGTCGTTGCGGCGAAGGAGGTCCAGTCGCCGGGGTTGGTCATGAGCAGGCTATTGCTGAGTTTCTCAGCTCCGGTCATGCCCACAAGGTGCTGCTTCGGTTTTCCCGCCTCATAGGTCTTGATGACATTGATGATGTGAAATTGCCAGGCCGGATCGCCTGCGGTGTCTCCGTTCGACACCTCATACATCACGTTATCGAGATCGTTGACGGTGTCGATCACTTTCTTGACGTATGCTTCTTGCGCTTGAGTGACAGCCGCCACTTGGAGCGTATGGGTCTCTTCTCCGTTGCCGTTACCGTTCGGGTCGCCGTTGACCCCGCTGTTGTTGTTGGTGGTGTTATAGGGATGATAGCGCCAGACGTTTCGATTGGGGAGAGTCTCGTTGGCATTCCAGGCCGTCTGAAAGTTGAACAACATGATGCCGACATAAATCCCCTGCTCACGGGCAGCCATCACTCGCGACCGCAAGCGATCAAAATAGGCTTGATCGAACTGATTGAGGCTAAACTTGGGCAAACCGTCGGCTGCATTCCCAGGTCCTGTCCTGGCATACGGCAACGGCGACGCCTTTTTATACCAAGGAGCACCGCCGACAAATCCCGGGGCGGGCATCAGTCCGGCGTCGGCCTGAGGGGACTCAGAAATCCAGAGACGAATAAAATTATGATGGTTGGCCTGAAGAAGTCCGAGGTAGCTCGTGTAGTTGAAGGCGCTGGTCTCCCCATCCTGCAGGTTAGACCACGTATGTGAGCCGGTGAGATACACCGCACGCCCTGTCGGATCGGCAAAGTACCGTGGGTTTGTCGGATGGACTGTCAACGGCCCAATGGCTGGACTGGGTTCAGCGAGGAGAGGCGACGTGCCAAAGACTATCGTGAGACACAGCACCGCGACTGATGTAAGAACTGTTCTTGTTCTAGATTGCACAATATGCTCCATTCTTTTGGGACAACTTAGTCCACTCACTATCACGCGTTCGATCTGTCAGTTGTGATGGAGGGCGTGGCAGGTTACTGGGAGATTAGTCTGTCTCCAGCATCCTTCATCGCATGAGTGCGGCACTTACACATTCGTGAAGCATGACACTCGTTTCATCCATTCGATGGACCATCAGCACTGTCACGCGGCCTTAGGTCGTTCCGCCGATCGACTTACCTGGTCTGCAAAAGCTGTCGAGATGGCGTGATGCTGAGCGTTGTCGGACTTACCCATAAGCAACTCATGTGCCACGAGAAAATCGTTATTGAACAATATAATTTCCTACTACTTGCGGATGAGGAATAGTCGCGATTAAGTCTCACAACTACATGACTTGTCTGAGCAATTTAGTTCAAACCGTGATCATGGTTTCCACTCATCACACAAACCGGGAAAGTCTTCCGGCATATTTATGCTTGGCGCCCCCCTGTGCATGTGTATGCGTGTAGGCCTCTACATACAGAGCGCCCTCTGGTGTTTCCCCATTTCGAATCATTCGCTCAGGTGCCGTTGTATCCACTCAAGGAGGCATCGCTCAGTATCAGCGCTGACATCGCGCGCTACGGTACTCACATCATGCCGAACATCTATGAGGTAGCCTGCACAGGCACGCGCTTACCTATTGATCTTGGCTAATGAGCACAGCCCTAGCCTCGTGTTCTCGCCCTCCGGTATGCGTGTACATCCGGCCAACCATAAGAAAATATTCATGGCCCACAGGCGTTTCTCCATGATAATTTTTATCGTGCTTCCAAGATTCGTCGAAGACCTGCTATAGTCAGAGACCATCTGTACTGAGGTTGCCCATGGACATGTTGATGATCGCGTTTCGCACCTCGCTGAAAGAACGCGTACATGAAATTCTGCAAACCTGCGCGGTCACAGCCTATACCGAGTTCCCAGGCGCACATGGGACAGGACAGTCGGGATCGACGGATGGGATCTCGTTCTATGCAGGGGGAAATAGTGTGATTTTGGTTTCGCTCGAGTCCGGTCAACGTGACAAGGTCGCCGAGGCAGTCAAAGCCTGGTGTACAGAGGCCCAACGCTCCGGATGGGTCAAACCAGCCATCCGGGTTTTCTGTTGGCCCTGCACTCAACTCATATAGCAGCAGACCTGCTGCCAGGCGACCGATCGAATTTCGAGCTTCTGGGGTTGCATGGACAACGCATGAGCCAGCACCGTTCTGAAAAACCTCTCCGGAACGTGCAATCTTCCACGTCGAGGCTTACATGGCACACCGAGACCAGACTCAACTGCAACAGACCTATCGAGAGCAGTCGCTCAAAATGTTTCCCTGGATCTGTGCGCATTGCGGACGAGAATTTGATGGCAAAAAGCTGAGCCAGCTCACAGTTCATCACAAAGACCACAACCACGATAACAATCCGCCGGACGGAAGCAACTGGGAATTGCTCTGTCTCTACTGTCACGACAATGAGCACCAGCGGAACCAGGTGACATCCCCACCCAGAGAGCTACCTCCCAGTCGAGAGCAAGATCGACCTTCGACTTTCACACCATTCTCCCATCTCGCAGATATGCTCAAACGGAAAACATAGACGACTTCCCGTTGGCTGGTCATAGTTTGTCCAGCTAATCTGGTGGCCTGGTCGATTTCCATCGCTCAGACAAGCCAGACAAACATGACAGGACGGACAAACACGATGCGCTTGCCAAGTCCTCCCTTCTCCCGCCACCAGCAATAGGTCAATAGCTCCCAACTCGTGCTGTATCCTCTTTGCCCTCCACTCCTGACCTCTGACTCCCTACTCTATGCCCTTTGCCCTTACGTCCCTCTCATTTCAGCGATCCGATACACGGGTTACACGGTTTAGGATCGAGGACTTCGCAATCCCTTCCGATGCACGATCAGTTCGTCAGATGGGATACCCTATATCGGCGATGTGTAGTGGAGCACCTGGAAGCAATCAATACAGGCCACGGCGAAAATTTCGGATGGCCATGTTATGAAAAGAACACCACAGAACGCTCACAACAGGGCCAATGTACGACCCAGAACACCCAACCCTCCATGCGCTGCTCACAGTTTCTTGCGCAGGGAAGCGGCGTGCGAGAAACCTCAATTTATTCTAACGACCACAACGCAGGTGAAGCCCTGCCACTACCTGTCCACTTCTTATTGAGTCGTTCCTCTGACCCTAACACTCAACCATTGACCTATAGCTGAGTCGTTGGCGATGGCGGGACTTCGACTGCAGCGAACCCCCTACACGTGTTCGGCACAACAAGGATCTTTACGGCTGTTCTCACAGTGCCAGATTCCCCGAATGCAACCAACTGCGATTACGTCGCCATCACAGTCGCAATAATACTCCCGTTGCAATCATCGTCACTCCTGTCACCTGATATACCTACTCAAGCGAAAACGTCGTCATCCTCAACGAAGCTGGCGCAAACAATGATGATGGCGCCGTAACCGGAGCCCACCTCACCCCGGAACTAATCCTCCATCTCCCGAAGCCGCTTGTAGAACTCCCCGCCAACGTGTAGCCTTGCTCCCTGGAGTGCACCGCCCATGACCCAACCATCATCGACCTCCCATCCACGCGACCCATTGCACGGAATTACGCTGGAGACCATTATCAAGGAACTCGTCGAGCGGTATGGATGGGCCGAGATGGGGCGTCGGGTCCCGATCCGCTGTTTTCTCCACGACCCCAGCGTAAAATCTAGCCTCACATTCCTTCGGAAAACACCCTGGGCACGGGAGCGAGTTGAAGGGTGGTACATCGCGTATAAAGATTAAAGGAGCCAACTGGCTCGCTCTTTTCACGTGAACATATCTGGAATCAAGGAACCACAGACCCATGGCCTCGAACGCGACAATTTTCAAAGCAACCGTACAAATTTCCGACATGGATCGCCAGTACTATCAAGATCATGCCGTCACGCTGGCCCGCCATCCCTCCGAGACTGACGAACGCATGATGGTCCGACTATTGGCTTTTGCACTGCACGCGCATGAGGCCTTGTCATTTGGTCGGGGGGTAAGCGCTGAAGAGGAACCTGCGCTCTGGGTCAAGGATTTGACGGGCGCCATCGACACCTGGATAGAGGTGGGCCAGCCACATGAGAAATCTATTCGCCAGGCTTGCGGCCGAGCGAAACAAGTCTATGTCTATACCTACGGCGGACGCGGCGCGGATCAATGGTGGGAAAAGAATCTGGCCACACTCGAACGCTTGGATAATTTGACCGTGATGAATCTTCCGCCGGAGGGAAGTCGAGCGTTAGCTCAACTGACGCATCCCAGCATGCAGCTGCAATGTACCATTCAAGAAAGACACATTTGGATGACGGAGGGGGAGACCACTGCTCACTTTGAACTGACGATCGTGAAAGATGCCACAAGCTCGTTTGGGTAGCACAGCGGGACCGCCGGAACAGTATTCGTCAAGAGGATATCGCGATGAAAGAAAAGAAGCGCATTTCTACAAGTGGTGAGCCGGCCCCTTGGGCCAGTCCTTTTGCTTCCCTGCAGAATATCGAGCTACCACCGACTCCACGCGAACCGCAGGATATCAGCAACCCCACCCGGACTGATTCGACGCCAACCGCATCAAAGAAACCTCGTGGACGTGTGAATATTGTTCGCCAGACCGCACACCGAGGCGGCAAAACTGTGACGGTCATCTCAGGATTCCTCGGCATCAGTCTGGCTGAGAAAGAAGCTCTCGCCAAAGAAATGCAGCAATCGTGCGGCGCCGGGGGCACGGTAAAGAACGGGCGGATTGAGGTTCAGGGCGACCAACGCGAGACTGTTGCTCGCATCCTGACCAGCGCCGGTTTTCACCCTGTGTTTGCTGGAGGGTAACGGATGAAATCAGCTTCTCGTCTGGCCATACCAGCGAGAATGACTGAACCCTGGTACGGATGGAGCGCTCCAGTCGATTGACTTCCTCTGCTGATCGAGATAGAGGTTGCACCATTACTTTCCGCATACGCATGTGCGCATACTCTGTCCATCACTGAGAGGCTACTATCATGAAAAACGTGGAAATGACGGTTGAAGGGACGACATTGACCATTAAGGTCGATCTATCTAAAGCGTTCGGCCCCTCGGCTTCAGGGAAAACAATTATTATTGCCTCAACTGAGGGGAATGTGACCATTCCAAACCGTGAGGAGAAAGTTGGACTGAACGTCTACCGGAAGAAGTGATGAGGGTACGGGTCTATGGGCCAAATGGGCCGAGCGGTGTGAAGGCCATAGCGCACGCCCATCAACGTGTACAACTTACTGCTTGACTCACGTCGATGGGCAGAGTGGATGTGGATTCGGCCGGAATGACTGAACGACGGCTACGTTAGCCTCGCTTCTTGGCAGCCTTGTCTGCGCGCTTTTCCATCATGCTCTTGGCTGGTTTCTTCTTGGTCGTTTTTTTCTGCGTCATACCCTTAGCCATTGAGTGTCTCCTCTACTGCTACTGTACGGATGAATAATATCGGACTGCGACATGATTGCCGCCCCCTCTTCATATCCCAATTACGCAAGAATTGGAATGGGTATCTGAAAATTTTCGTCGATTGACTTCGTCTCCTGTCCACTGTACAGCTTGCTCAGTCCCTTAATCTGTTTTTCTGACCGAACGCTGTCTCTAGAGGTGCGCCATGGGAAATCCTTCGGGCAACAAGGAGCGAGAAGAGTTTGCCGATGCAATCAACCGTGCGGCCTTCGGCAACGAACGTGTACTGTTACGTAGACGTGGCCGAGCGGTCGCCGCGGTAGTCCCCATCAATGATCTCCGGCTCCTAGAGGCGCTGGAAAACCGTATCGATCTCGTCGATGCCCGCGACGCTCTCGCTCAAGCGAACAAAAATGGTGCTCGGGCCCTTGATGCCATATTGAAAGAATTGGGGGTGTGATTGCACCGGACCGTCTCCACAATTTACGTGGCCCCTCCAGCCGAACAACAACTCGGGGCATTGGTTAAGCCTCTTCGAACGATTCTCGTAAAACGGCTCCTTGCACTCCGCTCCATCCCCAATCCCACCGGCGCCACGAAGATCGAGGGCCTGGAGCATCTCTATCGGATTCGCGAGGACCGCTATCGAGTAATCTATGTCATTCGAGGGCACGAACTCCTCGTGTTGTCTATCAAATGCAGCACGCAGAGAGAGCATCGTATCGGCTCCTAGCCAGATGCACCTTCCACAATCTGCCGATAGTACGACTCCAACATGAGTGCGCGAGCTGGTTCGACAATAACCAGCTGACGTTGATCAAAGGTATTCGCACAATACAGATAGACTCCCTCCTCTGCCTGCCCAAGTTCGACATGCAGTTGACGGCCATCCGATTCCTGACGCGTCGTGTCTTTGAGTAGACGCTTCTCGTGAAGCTGTTCCCAAACACCCTGTGCGGAAGGCCCATGGTTCTCATAGAGCGGTGCGTCCTGGTCGGTGGCATGGGTCTTAAACTGCATGGGATCGCACGGGGGGCCTTCGTCTGGCTCCGGCGATTCATCCCAGTGAAGCGTACTCCCCGCTTCCATCCCTAATAGATAGAAGGGGCCATCGTCGGCCACTTCTTCGACGAGCCGGTATCGAACCAATTCAGGCTGCTCAACCAGCCCCAGCCCTCGTGCGGCCAAGGCCCGCTGCAATGGAACTCGTCTTGCCAACTGACGGGTTTTCTCAAACACAATCATGCGGCCCTTCTGGGCTAGCAACGCGCTGAGCCGATCCAGTCGAATGTCGAGACCAGTTCGTTGCTCAAACAGGGCCTGCTGCTTCGAATCATGCGTACGTTCGAACGTCTGCCAATTCTGACTTGGAATCCCCGGGTCCTGCTCAGCCTGCACCAGCGAATGGGTGGCAACAATCAGATCCTGCGATCCCGCAATGGGTTGTAACTCGACATCGACACACTCGAACCGGAGATTGCCCAGGCCAAGACCTTGGGCTCTCTCCCGTGCGACCGCAATCGATGCCGGTGAACGATCGACGCCAAGAAACTGTTTCTCAGGATATTGTGCCGCATAGAAGGTTGTCAGAATTCCGACTCCACAGCCGAAGTCAAGAATGTGGGCGGCATCTCCGAGACATGCCGCCACACGTGAACCGACCTCGATATAGTACTCGTAGCGCTGACTGTAGAGGACCGGAAGAATCTGCGGCTGAGCACTCCGGTCGTAGAAGGCAACTTCATCGAGATGCCCCCCTTCGTGCTTTTGCGCAACTACTTTTCTGAGTTGAATCAGATCCGAAGAAGACAGCTCTATCCGCTGCCAAGCGAAATAGTCCGCGTCGGACGTAAATCGTTTGAGACCCCACCGGGCCATGTGCAAGTGAAGCGATTGTCGCAGTGCGTTATTCGTCATTGATGGGACCTCGCCACACCAGGTCAAACCGATTTCCATCGAGGCCGCAAGGAGTGCGAACTACGAAGCGTACGCGGTGAGGGTACGTGAGTGGTTCGAACGACTGAGAACGAAGCTGGAGAGCCTTATCAGCAGGCGCTTACGGCCTTTTCAGCATGATCGCGTCAAAATATGCCTCCGGCACGGGATGCGGATAGCGTAGTTGGCCCGAACCAAAGGCGACATACTTTTCACAGGTCAGCTGTTCAAGACCGATCGGGCCCTTGGCATGAAGACGTGAGCCGCTAAGCCCAACATCGGCGCCCATCCCGTAGCTGTCACCGGCATTGAGCCGAGACGACGCATTGACGAACACCGCGCTGGCATCGACCTCCCGCGTAAACTGCAAAGCCGACTCATAGCTCGTGGTGGCGATGACGGCGGTGAGGCAGGGGCCATGCGCCACAATGTGCGCCAACGCTTCATCCAAATCCGCAACCATTTTGACGGCCAACACAGGCGACTGAAATTGGGTATCACAGTCCTCCTCTTTCGCCGGGATGATCGAGGCGTGTCCCGTCATCGCCATTTGCCCCATGAGGGCCATGGTCTTCGGACAGGCCCGAACCTCGATCTTAAATTCTTCCAGCATACGATTCACCAGCGGCGGCAAAAACTGCCGTCCAATCACCTGTTGCACCAGTAACGTATCGAGCGAGTTCGATGCCATAACTTTCTGTACTTTGGAGTTGATCGCCACATTCTGAGCCATCGGCAGATCCGTGTCGGCATCCACGTACATCTGCGTGAGCCCCCCGTCGTGGCACAGCACCGGCATCTTCGCCTGCTCCACAACGGATCTTCTGAGACCCGCCCCGCCTCGCGGGATAATCGCATCAAGGCTTTTTCCCGACCGAATCAGCTCGACTGCCACCTCTTTTTCAGGACGCTCGATGATAATCCATGCGCCGACCAACACCCCACTTTGCTCCGCGGCTTCGCGAAGCCCAACTCCAATAGCCTGCTGTGTCAGACCCCACTCCGGAGCGCCACGAAAGACACAGAGGTTACCAGACTTAAAGCAGAGTGCGATCGACTCCACTGTGATAAGCGGACTCAATTCCGATACCACCCCGATTACCCCGATCGGAACTCGGACACGACTTACTTGTAGTCCGTCCGGTCGTTCGCCTCGCGAGGTGACGGTACCAACCGGATCCGGCAGATCTGCGATCAGACGAAGACGATCCACCATCTCCTTAATATCGCTTGCCGTCATACGCAAGCGAGCCACCGCGGCCTTCATCCGATCCTTGATGACATCAGCCTCGAAGGATTTCCCAACCGCATCCACATCTTTTTCGTTCGCCGCGAGAATCTTCTCTTCGTCGACCGCCAATCGATCAGCCATCGCACGTAACGCTTTCTCTTTGACCGGGCCGGAGAGAAGCGCGAGTGACCTCGCGGTATTTTTACAGTCTTTCAAGAGTCTATCGAGATAAATCTTCACTGGAACTTCATGCATCTTAACCCTCGTAAACGTGAGGCTACACCGTCATCACAGCACAATCGACATCGGACTATAGCATGCGGTTTTTTTTCACGTAAAGCAGGGGTGGGTGATCAGATACGTCCGACTGCGCGCGTCGGAAGCACAGGGCCTGCATCAACCTCGTCTAACATTAACCGCAAGATCGATGAGAGCGCCAGTCTATTCGTCGCCCAGATATTGCCGCCGATGGAAACACGTCACGACACCACTCCCTACACCCCGCATCCTGCCGCGATCAATTCTCCCTCTACAGAGAAAATTTGCTAGTATGCCCCATACACACAATCTTGTGGTATGCTCACGAACGCCTAATGATCGACCTGCGCAGCGATACGGTCACGAAACCCACTGACGCCATGCGACAAGCCATGGCACGTGCGGACGTGGGGGACGATGTCTACGGTGAAGATCCCACCGTCAATCGCCTTCAAGAGATGGCGGCCGCGATGTTTGGGAAAAAGGCCGCGCTGTTTGTGCCGTCCGGCACGATGGGCAATCAACTTGCCATTCGCCTCCACACACAACCAGGCCAAGAAGTCATCGTCGAAAGCACCGCGCATATCGTCCGATATGAACAGGGTGCGGCCGGAGCACTGGCAGGGGTACAGCTTCATTGGGTCCAAGGGAACCGCGGTCTCATTTCATCCGAACAGGTTGAGGCAGCCATACGCCCCAAAGAACCACACACGGTTCAAACGGGGCTGATCTGCCTGGAGAACACCCATAACAGCGGCGGCGGGACAATTTATCCCCTCGCGACAATTGAACGGATTCGAACAGTGGCGTCCACCCATGGCATCCCCATGCATTTGGACGGCGCACGGCTATTCAATGCCATCGCGGCCACCACCCTACCGCCGGCCTCGTATGCCCAGCATTTTGACACCCTGTCGGTCTGTCTCTCGAAAGGACTGGGGGCGCCGGCCGGCTCACTCTTATTAATGAATGATCTGACTCTGCTCGATAGAGCCAAACGTTTTCGGCGTATGTACGGCGGTGCCATGCGGCAGGCCGGCGTCCTCGCAGCGGCCGGCATCTATGCGATCGAGCATAATCTTGGGAGACTGAAAGAGGATCATGACCATGCCAAGCGGCTGGCGCGACAGCTACAGCACATTCCCTCGGTCAGGATTACTCCTCAAGATGTCGATACGAACATCGTCATATTTGGAGTGATCGGCCACCGCCTGAGCCCATCAGCCATCGTGGCCGCATTAAAACAGGAGGGGCTCTTAATCAATGCTATCGGCGATAACAGCTTTCGAGCCGTCACCCATTTAGATATCTCCAGTGCCATGGTTGAAGAGGCCTGCACTATTTTTACCCGTGTGTTGGGAGGCTAGCCTCTGACCCCGCGCTTCCTTCCCCTGGCCATCGGCCGTGCAAGAAAACCGCGTATCATCACAAAGGGCCTAGCACCCTCTCATTGACACTGATCGCACTGAAATCTAGAATGCCGCGAATGGAGACTCAATGCCGATCGACGTGGTATCGTTCGCACATATCAGCCGAATCCTTGGGGTCACCGACTCGCTTGGGCTGAGCCGCGAGTGGGTCGAGATCCCGTTGTCCCCGGAAAGTCCAGGTGTCGTCAGGCGATTGACCAATGGCAAGTTGGAAATCACCGTTGATGCAAACCAACCGTTCGAGGACTGGCTGGAATCGCTCCCACAACACATTCAGCGTATACAGGGAGCCTAAACATGGATAGCCCCGCCACCCACCCTACCCCGACATCAGAAGAATTGCAGGCAGAACTCCTGGCGATACCAGAACCGCCTGAACAGCCGGATCCGATAGAAGAGCCGGGGTTCGAAGAGCTTGTCACAGTGGCCTTGCGCCACGTTCGTGGCCGCCGCGGGGGAGATCTCGTCACTGTCATTCTGGTGGGGTCCAGCGTTCGGCGCGCGATTACGACGCACAGCGACATCGACCTCATTGCGCTCGTAAAAGGACAAGCCGACGGCCACGAGATCGTCCGTGTTGCCGACCGCCTCGCCGACATCCGCTATCGCGGGCACCAGGAATTTGAGGAGGATCTTCCCTACTCGCCGCGCCTCCCATCTCTCTTGCGGAAAGCCCGCATCCTCTTCGATCACGACAACATCGGGGCCAGGGTAATCGACCGCGCCAACCAACGATTCAGACAAGGGCCGCCTCCTGTCAGCATTAATGAACAGATTCGGATGAAAGCGGAATGTTTCCATGTATTGGGAAAAGCAAGGGATCTTGCAGATAAGCCGGCGACGGCCCAGTATCTCCTCTCGATCTTCTTCGATGACATTATCACCGCATTCTTCCGGCTACGGGGCTTCTGGCTGACCGCACCAAGTGACGCGCCAAAGTTCATCGCCTCCCGCGATGCAGGGCTGGGTGACTTAGCCGGGCGGTTCTTGACTGCCGCTACTTTACCGGAACGACTCAACTTTGGCCGCGATCTTGCCGATACTCTTTTTAAGGACGTACCGAATCCTGCCAGGATCGACTAACAGGATTCCCGGATCGGTTGTCTGACTGCGGTTGCATACGGCTTGTCGGCCATTCATTCTACTGGTGTGAAGAGAGGACAACGCCTCTCGGTAATCCTGCTCTCTGCAATAGCGTCAGGCAGGCCGCCACTTCTGCTGAAGGCTAAAATAGAGGTCACGGGAACGCGAAGATCGGACTCATTAAGTGACGAACCTGAGCCTCGCCGGACACAGCCAGATTTTTTCAGTATCCTAAAAGAAGGAGTCGCTATGGAAATCGGGTTTATCGGACTTGGGAAAATGGGTATGAACATGGTCACTCGATTACAACGTGACCGGCATCGGGTGGTGGTCTATGATCGATCGGCAGATCTGATCAAACAGGCCGAGAGCGCTGGCTGTATCGGCGCCTCTTCGTTAGCCGACCTCGTCGGCCAACTCAAAGGCCCACGCGCAGTCTGGATTATGGTCCCATCCGGCGCGCCGACGGAGGAAACCGTTCAGGCCGTTGCGGCGCTGCTCCACCCTGGCGACACGGTCATCGATGGCGGCAACACCAGATTTCACGACGATGTTCGACGGGCCGGGGACCTCAAGAAAAAACAGCTGCATTATGTCGATGCTGGAACCAGCGGAGGCATTTGGGGGTTGAAGATCGGTTACTGCCTGATGGTCGGTGGCGACGAGGCGCCGGTGAAACAACTCGCACCGATCTTCACGACGCTGGCGCCCGAACAAGGGTGGGCTCACGTCGGCGGAGTCGGCGCCGGACATTACGTGAAAATGGTGCATAACGGAATCGAATATAGCATGATGCAGGGATATGCGGAGGGCTTTGAGCTGATGGCGAAAAGCGACTACAAGCTCAATCTTGCCAAGATCGCAGACCTTTGGATGCACGGCAGCGTCGTCCGCTCCTGGCTCTTGGAACTGGCGGCCGGTGCCTTGAAAGAGGATCCGCGGCTGGAACAGTTGAAGGGCTATGTGCAGGACTCCGGTGAGGGTCGCTGGATGATCGCCGATGCGATCGAGAAGGATGTGCCAGTCCCGACGCTCACGACGGCATTGTTCACTCGATTCCGATCGAGGCAGAGCGAATCCTTTGCGGAAAAGATGCTGGCCGCGTTGCGAAATGCCTTTGGCGGCCACGCGGTTCGCCGATAACCCTGGAGCCCTATGCCACCGAATAGCTCACGTATCGATATTAGGCCTTCACAGGAAACGATTCCCCCTGTCGAACCCTGTACCCTCGTCATCTTTGGCGGTTCCGGCGATCTGGCGCGTCGGCGTTTGATTCCTGCCCTCTATAACTTACTCCTCGATGGCCTTCTCCCTCCGAACTATGCCGTGATTGGCTTGGGCCGCACAGCGATGACCGACGAGGAGTTTCGTGCAACAGTTCGAGACGGCGTCATCTCACATTCTCGGCAAGCCTTGGCAGAGGACAAGTGGAAGGACTTTGCGCCACACCTCTTTTATGTGACGGGAGGAAATGATGACCCGAACACCTATGCCAGGCTGAAGACCCGAGCAGAAGACATAGAACGTAATCTACAGTTACCCGGCAACCGAATTTTCTATTTGAGCATCCCCCCGAGTTCATTTGCATCCGTGTGTGAGGGGCTTGAGCAAGCGGGATTAGCCACGAAGCCGGAATCGCATATGCCCTATGCCCGCATCATCGTCGAAAAGCCGGTCGGCCGCGATTTGGCCTCTGCCCAGGCCATCAACCGCGTGACAGGACGTGTGTTTGACGAATCGCAGATTTTCCGAATCGACCATTATCTAGGAAAAGAAACGGTTCAAAACTTGATGGTCGTCCGGTTCGCCAACAGCATCTTCGAACCGATCTGGAACCACAAGTATATCGATCATGTGCAGATCACGGTGAGCGAAGCGGAAGGCGTCGGGACCAGAGCGAGTTATTACGAAGAGGCCGGTGCATTGCGCGATATGGTACAGAATCACATGTTGCAGCTGCTCTGTTTGGTGGCGATGGAGCCCCCCTACTCGCTTGATCCGGATGTGGTGCGCAACGCGAAAATGGAAGTCCTCCGCTGTCTCAGGCCTATCACCGATCAGGATGTTGAACACGTCACCGTCAGAGCCCAATACAGTGAAGGGACAGCCCATGGCACGCCCATTCCAGGATATCGCCGCGAGAACGGAATTCATCCCGATTCCAAAACCGAAACCTATGTCGCACTCAAATGTTTCGTGGAAAACTGGCGCTGGGACGGCGTGCCCTTTTATCTGCGCACCGGGAAAGCACTCCCTCATCGCGCCAGCGAGATTGCGGTACAATTTAAGGACATTCCGCACATCCTGTTCAACACCAATACACAGCAACCTCAACCGCCGAATGTGTTGGCGTTACGTATCCAGCCCGAGGAAGGCCTCTCTCTCCGCATCGTCTCGCGCGTGCCGGGCACGCGCGCACAAACGCACCCGGTAGAAATGGACTTTCAATACAGCGATGTCTTCGGACGACCATCACCAGAGGCCTACGAGCGACTGCTTCTAGATGTGATGGCCGGTGATGCCTCCCGGTTCATGCGACGTGACGCCGTTGAAGCATCCTGGGCTTGGGTGACGAAGATTCTAGAAGGATGGCAGCGGCAAGGGTTGCGATGGCTGCCCGAATACCAAGCGGGGTCCTGTGGACCGGTCGAGGCTGATCGGCTCATTGAAAAGGATGGACGAACCTGGCGGACCTTGTGAGCATTCAGGTCACATCAGTCGCAACTGCTTGAGAATTTCCTCACTGGTTCCCATCCCACCGATAAACCGCTCAAACGCTCCCTGGCAATAGAGAGCCAACGCCGGCAATGAGCGAACTTCCAGCTCCGCGGGAATCTGGAAGTTTTCCTCGACATTCATTTTCATGATCAGCACCTCGCCGGTCGCATCCACCTCAAGTTTTTCGAGTTCACGCAACAGCGCTCGGCAATTCCCGCATCCTGGCTTCCAAAACTCAACCAACACCGGCACCGTTGACTGTTCAACAACAGAGTCAAAGTCTCGATCCGTCACATCAACAATCATTGATCTATTCTTGCACTCTTGGAAACGCCTTAGCAAACACCTGGTCATAGAGTAACTGGGCTAACAGCCGGTACCCCCTCGTCGTCAAGTGCAGCCCATCATTGGAATATTGAGCCGCGAGTTGGCCCGTCGTCGATTCTACCGTAGCCGCAAAGAGATCGACACAGGAGAGGCCTTTGGCAAGCACATACTCCTGAATGAGGCCGTTCAGTCGAACACGACGAGACAGATGCTGCCCGATCCAGGCCTCCGCATCAGGCCCTCCACCGGCAACATCCGCTCGAATGGAAGGTACCGTAACTGGGATCGGCACGACCTGTGTGGCACGAGCCGATTCATACATCTTCACCAGATTCCTCATGATCTCCGCCGGCTCTGCGTTCCACCCCAAATCATTGGTTCCCCCTAGCAAGACCACATGACTTGGTTGTTGCTGCAAGACGTCGCGTCGAAACCGCATTGCCATTTCGCCGGTCAGCTCCCCACAGATCCCGCTTACCGACACCCGCACGGACGGCCCTGTCAAGTCTTGCAGAAACTGCCCATAGGGAGTCTCAGCGCCCTGAGGCGTATCTGCCGTGGGCGATTGAAACCCAGCCGTGAGGCTATCCCCAAAACACACAATGTGGTGCGAGGCAATCATGTCGATGAAACAGATTCTAGCGAGCTGACGATGAAGGCACAATGCCCACCCATCAGTAACCAGACCCAGAAGGAATCTCTGGGTAATTCCTCAGTAGTCATCGGGTTAAGAGCAGCTATTTTCTTGACGATTCGGCACCTCCAAGGTAGGACTAAAGGCCATGGACGAACGCACGACAGAGAGCAGTGCTCTAGCACTCTCTCCCACAAAAGCGCCACCGAATCCGGAATTGGCCTCCGTCAAACGCCTTCTCACACTGTTGGACAGAACCGCGAAGTCCAGCCGGACATACGGAGCCACAAACCCCGTGGCACAGACGTTCTTCCATCAGTTATTTGAGGGACTCACGGATCATCTCGCCACCTATTCTACATTGGCCTTTCTTGTTCAACGCTCCGAGCTGTACTTCGGCGGGGAAGTTGTCTATCGATCCGAGCAGGAGTCGAGCAATGAAAGCGTGGCATTTAAGCTCTACTCGGATGGTATTCGAGAGCTCACATTTCTCGAAGGTCTCCCAGCTAAAGATCTCTCCTACTTGCTTGACTCGCTATGGGACAGCCTCGATCCTGAGGAAGAAGATGACGACATTGTCACTCGTTTATGGGCGAAGAACCTTTCCACCATCACCCTGGTCACCGCTGAAGAAATTGCCAAAGTCTCTACCGACGGAGATGTGTTTGCCCTCCCTGTAACCGGAGCAATGGAAGCATCAGAATCGAGCCTGCGAGACCTTCTGGATCGGGAACAGGCCAAGGTCAAGAAAGAGAGGGAACTTGGCCCCGAAGGCACCAGTCCTACAGGCCACAACGCTTCTGGCGGAGGAGCTGGAAGATTTCAATCTGGGCACGTGGGCTACGACATTACTGAAGAAGAACTCGCCGCGCTGGCGAAAGAGATCGAGACTGAGCGCACCAGAGACAACACGACTTACCTATTGGACATGCTCACCGCTATCCTGGCCTCAGAAAAATCTCCGGCGATCCTCACCAAGCTGCTCGACCTCTGGGGACACGTCATCGACGCACTAACAGCCCAAGGCAAATGGCCCTTGCTCGACAGCGTCCTTGGACTTTTACGCACGACCACTGAGATCAGACCGGATCTCAGTGACGGGCACAAGACACAGCTCGCAGGCCTGCTCGACAACCTCGCTCGGCCTGAACGCATGAGGATGATGGAGACCTATTTGAACAGGACTCCCGGCGCAAGCACGGAAGGATTGCCGTCCGTGCTGCTGACCTTGACACCAGCGGCTGTTCCTGCCCTCTGCGCGCTCTTAGCGACCCTAGAGGCGCCAACCCATCAGGCAATCGTGGCAGAAGCCCTGGAAGTACTCGCAAAAGATCAACCGGACCATCTATTACGTGGTCTGTCCGACCGCCGTCCCCGGTATGTCAAAAACCTGCTTGCGATCCTACTCAAATGGAACAATCCGCGATTTATTGAGTCTGTCGAGAAACTGGTGCGCTACCCTGACGTCCAAGTCCGGAAAGAGGTCGTGCGAGCGATCGGCATACTCCGTCCCAACGGCAATGGAGCAAAGCTGGTTTCATTCTTGAATGACGCCGAGGAGTCTGTGCGGCTGGCGGCTCTCAAGCTGCTCATGAGCGGACAATATAAGGCGGCCTACTCCACCTGGTTGCCTTTCGTATCAACGGACACCTTTATGGATCGAACCCTCAGTGAGAAGCGCGCCATGTTTCTCGCGATGCGTGCGACCAGCGGCGATGACGTGATTCCGTATTTCGAAAGTGTCCTCACAGAACGGTCTTGGACCAACCGGAAAAAGCAAGAAGAACTGGCCATGCTTGCTGCCGAAGTATTGGGGAAATTGGCCACCCCTGCAGGCCTTGCCGTCCTTGAGTTAGGTCAGAAAAAAGGTGGTACCGCAGTCCGCCAAGCCTGCTCAGCTGCGCTTGCCCAAGCCCAGCGACAACAGCTCAAACAGGCAGCGTCATGAGTAAGGAGTTGTTCCTGTGAGTCACTTCAAGATTAAAGAGGCCTCGGTTGTGAACGAGCAGGCTCAACCGATCCTCACGCACGAAAAATCTCTTTCCCACAAGATCGCTCAAGGATCGGAAGCCGGGGATATTCTGGACCAGCAGATGATCATGCTGGGCATTCAGCTGGTCACACAGCTAAACGTCTTGATCAAGACATCTCGCATCTACGACCGAACCAACGCAGCACTGGATAAACCTGTTGATACGATGCTGACTTTGATTAAGACCATGGCGCACGATCACCCGGTTACCCTTCGTCTACAGAACGATTTCCTCTTTCTCGGGGAGAGCCACCTGAAAGTCACTGCCCAACAGATGGCCGTAGTCACGAGCATCATTGATGCCTTAAACGTCTGGAAAATCGGCGGGGTGACATTCGAATCGACCGCGGAATCGAAGGATCTTCGTGAATTCGCAGCACTCTTTGTCACCCTTGACCCTGAGAACAAATCGATTGACGACTTTCAGAAGGAAATCACGGCACGAGGAATCAACGGCATTACGCTGGAAGAACAACGGCAGCTGCACATCAAAGAAGGCGCCGAAACAGGAGAACACAAGGGATCCAGAACAGCAGATGACGAGGGCCCAGACGGCACAGGAAACGCCGATCTACGCACACAACGGAAAATGAGCGCGAAGAACGGCTATGCCAAAGTGGCGGGATCAGTCGGGACTCTCACACAATCAGTCCGCGAGGGAGGAACCGTCAGCTTCAAGCAGGCGAAACGCGCAATCCAAAACATTGTCGACCTCATGATGGACGATGAGGCCACAGTCCTCGGGCTCACCACGCTTCGCTGCCACGATCAGTATACACATAATCACTCCGTCAATGTCTCGCTACTCTCCATTGCACTGGCCAATCGCGCCGGCTATCCCAAAGGGGAGTTGGCCGACCTAGGCCTTGCCGCGCTGTTCCATGACATGGGCAAATCAACCATTTCCATCGATGTGCTGAACAAGCCCGGGGAATTTACCGATGAGGACTGGGTCGCCATGCGCAATCACCCCACAGAGGGAGTGCTGACTCTTTCAAAGCTGAGAGGCATCACGAATCTTCCCGGTCGCATGGCGGCGGCCTCCTTCGAACATCACATGAACCTGGACTTCTCTGGTTACCCGAAGCTGAGTGTCCCATGGACAGCCTCACTCACCGGTCGCATCCTCACAATCGCAGACTGTTACGACGCCATGACCTCGTCCCGTGTCTATCGCCGGGAACCCATGTCGCCATCAAAAGTGTTGAACATGATGTTTTCTAAGTCAGGGAAAGCCTTCGATGCAGTCCTACTCAAACTGTTCGTGAACTGCGTCGGGATCATTCCGATCGGCAGCCTGGTGATGCTGGCAACAAGCGAGCTGGCAGTCGTCGTCAAACCGGCGCTAGACAAGGTAAACGCCGAACGACCGTTCGTCAAAGTCATTACCGACCCACAAGGCAACCCGGTCGATCAGGGGCGCGAGATAGACTTGACCGAACAAGATGAAGCTGGGAGTTTCCTCGATAGTATTGTACGTTTGATCGATAATACCGAATATAAGTTCGACACCAGCCGATACTTCGTCTAACCCCCTCACGACCCAATCTCTTGACAGGATCTAGGCCCCCAGCTATTCTCGCACCAGTTACGCTGGTGCATCGTTAATCCAAGTGCATCGTTAATCCAATAAAGGAGCATGTGGTATGCATACGACGGGAACCTTCTTCAGGCGGATCGCCCTCTCCTTCGTCACGGCAGGCATCATCTGTCTTGGATCTCTTCCTGCTGCACAAGCCGCCGAGGCCTTCAAAATGGGCGTGGTCGATCCTCAAGCCGTATTAGAGAAATCCAAAGCGGGCAAAAAAGCCTTGGATGGGCTCAAAGAATATGTGACCACCAGGCAGAAGTTGTTGTCCGGGGATGAGGAGGATTTGCGCAATACAGAAAAGACACTCAAGGAGCAACTTGCGAAGTTAAGCGATACAGAAAAAAAAGAAAAAGAAACCCAGTTCCGCACCAAGGTCCAGGAGTACCAGAAACGCGCGCAGGAGTTTAATCAGGAACTACAGGGAAAGCAGAAGGAATTGGTCGACGAGTATATGAAGAAAATTTCTTCGGCCACGAAGACCGTGGCGGAGAAAAGCGGATTCGCCCTTGTCGTCGATAAAGGCAGCGAACAAACGGTGAAGATCGTCATCTACAACAAGGACGCCGTCGATTTGACCGATCAAGTAATCAAAGAATTCGATCGAGTCAGCAGCAAATAACCACCCCGACCTTGATGGGACTTCAGCCTCTCTGAGGTCCCATCAAGACTCTATCGGATAGCCTGCATCCCTCCAGCCTTTGATTCCCCCATCCATCGATACCACATTCGTATAGCCCATCTGCTGAAGCACATCCGCGGCTAAGACCGACCGGTAACCGCCCCCGCAGTACAGCACAATCGCCTCTTCTTTATTAGGGATATGCGTTTCCACGTCGCGCTCAATAATCCCTTTTCCAAGATGGTGGGCGCCTTTCGCATGATCCTTCGCAAATTCTTGATCCTCACGCACATCGAGAAAATACAGCGCCTCCCCACTATCGAGCCGAGCCTTCGCCTGCGCCACCGTACATTCCTTGACTCGCACTCGTGTCTCATTGACCAACTTGAGGAATCCAGGGTTATGTTTCATCCTAACTCCCTTCCATGCCCTCTTGCTTCAAAATAGGACAGTCTGCCCAATCCCCGGCCTACGAAACGTATCAGGGATCGCCACGTCACACATTGCCGACAATCCGGCCTTGCGCCTGGAGACTTCGAACAATTGTTCGATGATGCTCCAATAAGGGCCGACGCCGCGATGGCGTTCGAAGAAGGCGCTCTCGCTGATCGCCCCACTACGCACATCTCGAATCCGATTCATGATTCTGGCGATTCGATCTGGAAACGCTGCAGTCATCCGCTCAACGAATACGGGCTCCACAGGGCCAGATAGCCTCAAGAGCGTCGCCACCGCTTCCACTGCTCCGGCTTGTTTCGCTCGGGCCAATAGGTTAGGCACAGCCTCATCATTGAGACCTGGAATGATTGGAGACAGCGAGATGCCGGTGGGAATCCCAGCGTTCGCCAATGTCGCCATCGCTTCAAAGCGTTTCCGGCTTGATGGCGCATGGGGCTCAACCTTGCGCGCGACCTCATCATCTGAAAACGGTATGCTGAAGTAGACACGAACCGACGCCTCCTCCTGCAACCGACACAGGATATCTACATCACGCAGCACCAATACCCCTTTAGTGATAATCCCGACTGGATTCCGATACTCGGCACAAACCTCCAAGCAAGCCCGAGTCAACTCCAGCGAAGCTTCCACTGGCTGATAGCAATCGGTATTCCCCGAGAACAGAATTAATTCCCCCTTCCACGATGGTTTCTGGAACGTCTGGCGGAGCAAGGCCGGGGCTTCTCGCTTTACGATAATCTTAGACTCAAAATCTGTCCCGGCGCCAAATCCCCAGTACTCATGCGTCGGCCTGGCATAACAATAGACGCACGCGTGGAAACAGCCCCGATAGGGGTTGAGGCTCCAGCGAAACGGCAGATCAGGACTGTCATTCCGGCTCAGAATGTCACGGGTCGCCTCTTCAAACATCTGCGGCTGCACATGGGGAGCAGGCTCTAAGAGATCTCGGTGCTGTGACTCGAATGGATTAGGTGGATTCATCACCGTGCGCATCGCGGTATCGTCCTCGATCCACCCGATGCTGTCAACGGGAAACCCCGCATCCCGGGGGGAATATCACAGCGCGATTGATTGACTAACCCCTACCTCGATGCTAGATTCCAGCCGCTTTCTGGAACATTCATCATGTATTACCTTCGCACGCCTCGCGACAATTTAGACGCTATCAGGGGGCAGCTTGCCCGCCGCGGCGGCGATGTCCCCTGGGACAGACTGCGCACATTGATCGAACAACGTCGCACCTTGACAGGCCAAGCCGAGCAACTCCGCCATGAACTAAAACAAGGATCGGACGGGGTTGCCAAGCTGAAACGAGAAAAACAATCGGCTGATGCCTGCATGGCAGCTATGAAGGTCATCGGCGAACAGATTAAGATGATCGAAGGTGAACTACGGAATGTTGAAGAGGCCCTTACCGATCTGAATCTCCGTATCCCAAATCTTCCGCATTCGTCGGTCCCGATAGGGAAAGACGCGGGCGACAACCAGGAGGCGCGCAGGTGGGGCTCCCCACCCCTGTTGACTACACCGGCCAAGAGCCATTGGGAATTAGGTGAAGACCTCGGCATTCTTGATTTCGACCGTGCAGCGAAAATCTCCGGCGCACGGTTTGCGGTTTTGACGGGAGCCGGCGCGCGACTTGAGCGGGCGCTCATCAACTATATGCTCGACCTTCACACGACACAACACGGCTACCGGGAAGTCCTGCCGCCATTCCTCGTTAATCGGACGAGCATGACCGCCACCGGCCAATTACCCAAATTTGAAGAAGATCTTTTTCGCCTGTCGGACGAAGACTATTTCTTGATTCCGACTGCCGAAGTTCCGGTGACCAATCTCCATCGAGACGAAATCCTCAGCGAGAGTGCACTGCCGATCAGATATGCAGCCTATACTCCCTGTTTTCGCCGCGAAGCAGGTTCCTATGGAAAAGACACCAGAGGGCTCATTCGCCTCCATCAATTCAACAAAGTCGAGTTGGTTGCGTTTGCAAAGCCTGACCAGTCGTATGAGGAACTGGAGCGATTGACCGGCCATGCCGAAGCGATCTTGCAGGGCTTAGGTCTTCATTATCAAGTCGTCACCCTCTGCACCGGCGATATGGGATTCTCCGCGGCAAAGACGTACGACATCGAGGTGTGGCTCCCTTCTCAAAGCCAATATCGCGAGATCTCTTCCTGCAGCAACTTTGAAGGGTTTCAGGCTAGACGAGCCGGCATTCGCTATAAGGACGCTGCGGGAAAGAAGGGGCAGAAAACAGAGTTTGTTCATACCCTCAATGGGTCCGGACTGGCTGTCGGCCGCACACTCGTGGCCATCCTCGAAAATTACCAGCAACCGGACGGGAGTGTCACGATACCGGAAGTATTGCGGCATTACATGGGCGGGATGGAACGGATCAAGAAAGAATGAGATACTTAGAAATATTGTACCGCGCTCACGAGCGCTAGTACGGGCGCATGTCTGGTCGAGCAAGGGATGGAGGGGTGACGGAGCGGCCGAACGTGCCAGTCTTGAAAACTGGAGACCTCGCAAGGGGTCCGCGAGTTCAAATCTCGCCCCCTCCGCCAATGACACAAGTTGGATTATGACCGTGGAAAGTTTTGGTATTGGCATCCCAAAAACAACCACAAAGTAGCAAGAGGCTGGTCTTATCAGGAAAAGACTAGCCTTGGCCTACCGATTTCCCATTTACAGATATCCATACATTACTCCTCTCGCAGTGTCATCAGACTAATTCAAACCACGATAATATAACTTAAAAACTATAAATACTTTCAATTATATACGTATAATAGTTAATGTTTA
>SWDP01000002.1:238199-245570 GCA_005116885.1 Nitrospira sp. | reverse complement strand
ACAGACAGACGAATCTTCTCAAAATCTTCCGGGTGCGCCGACGGCTGAACTGAGCCTCTGAGATCAAGAATGGTCCCCTTGACGACCTTCAAGACCACTTCCTCCCCTCGCATCACAAAGAGGACCTTCTCCCCTTCTTTCACTCCCAAGCGGTCACGAATGGCCTTGGGAATCGTCACCTGCCCCTTCCGGGTTATCGTAGACTCCAACATGCGTACCTCCATCACTATTGTAGTACTTTTACAGTTTAGTACTACCTCGCGATCGAGTCAATCTCTGCCCTGAAAAGAGGTGAACTACGGGGGGAGTCCGATGACACCCCCCTGCCCCCCCCACAACGGTGCGCCCGCGTTACCGCAGGCGCTTAGTTCTAACCGGGTTATGGAGCGCTGCGGACTGGTAATCGGGACAGGGGAAATTTTAGATGATCGTTGAAAGAGTAGAACGGAAAAACGCCGATCCAGGGACGGCCCGGCGCTCTTGAGCGAAACTTAGTGACTGATCCTATGCCGCGACATAACGCTTGATGCTGAGGTTCTTGGCATGACTGCGGGTCTGTGCCACATCATAGGCAAGCTGCATCCGAAGAAGGTGGTCCATGTCAGGGCCGAACGCTTTCTCAATGCGGAGGGCCATTTCAGGGGAGAGAGAAGCCTTGCCGGCGAGAAGATCCGACAGGGTCGCGCGGCGAACTTGGAGAATGTCTGCTGCTTTGGATACGCTTAATCCCAAAGCGTCGATGATCTCGGTTCTGATCAGGTCTCCCGGGTGGGGCGGGTTCTCCATGGTCACCGTAAAGTCTCCTTTCAGTGAAGGCACATATGATTCTCTTCATCATTCTAGCATGTACGGTATAGCCGTACACGTCAAGAGATTGTTTGTACAGGAGGGATGGTTGGCACCCACTTCCTTTGCATTTACGAATTGAACTCCTGCCCCGAAGCTTTCGGAGGGCTTGCTGTGTTGCTGCTCCAGTGGCTATTGAGATCCTCGAAGCCAGATATCCATCCAAACGTTCCTGCCCCTCCGATCCAGTGCTTGACCGTACAGTAATCTCCAACCCGACGGAGCGTGTCGTTAAACATGAGGAAGAAGAGTTTCGATTCGGCTTCTCTCGCGTTGCGAGTCAGAACAATCTGAAACTGTTCTGTTGGCACGGTAATCCCTAACGAGCAGAAGTACCGATGCTCCTCAAACTCCCGAGGCTGACTGTCGATATCTTTGCTGATGTACTTGGAGAGATACCGGGCCAGTTTGACCGGAGAGGTTCCAGGCCGTGGCCCCTTCACATTCACTTGGCCCTGAGCTTTGCCGACGATCTTGTACCAACAGCGGCGAAGGAGACGAATATCCTGAAATCCACGAACAGCCAAATGTGGATGGATCGCCCCGCGCTTCTGGCATTCCAACACCGCCACATAGGGCATCGAGTAGCCACCGCGCGAGAGCATGCGCCGTAAGCGTTCCAGGTCGGTCAAGACTCGCTCTCGGTCTTCGACATTGTCGCGATAGGTCAACGTCACGAGATGGTCTGCTCCGATGGAAAGGCATTTCCTTCTGATCTCGCCGGTCGCACGCGCTCATGCCCTCTTTTCATTCTGTTCTTTGTTGGCTGACTTTCCTTTAGAGCCTCGCTTGCCCGGTTGAGGATTTACCTTTCCCCACGAGCTCTCAATCCACTGCTTTCCAAAGTCGTGAATCTTGACGGACCATGTCGACCCGCCCAATGACTGTGTGTCTGAGTGGGATTCCGTGTGATCGACGAGAAATGTCTTTCTGACAAGTTTAGGAGCTGCCGGGGGACCGGCAGCCGTGCGCCGTTGGCTCTCGCCATCCGGCGCATCGCCTTTTGCTCCACAACCCTCGCTCCGTGGTCCTCTGGAATCTGCCTGCTTATTCATTTATACGTTTACCTAATATTTTGCACTGTAACCGAAAATGTAACCATACTCCTGCTAACTGCCCTCTCCACACGCAATCGTACGCAACTCGGCTGAATCGCCTAGCCTGGCCATTCCATTGGTGATTCTGTTGGTTCTGGTGAGGGTGGAGAAGGGTGAGAAAACGGGTCTGTTCCGATTTGTAAACCGCAGGTTGGAGGTTCAATTCCTCTCGCCAGCTCCATACCTGTCCTGCAGGGCTGACGCAACTCGCGTCTACCCATCGATAATCGCATCACGCCGCCAGAAGCACACCGCTAAGCATCTTGCTCTTGAATCTCCCGCGTGGAGTTATTGAAGAAACCCTACACCCACTCTAGGGACTGGACGACATTACAGTTATTCATGCGCAATCCTAGCGAAGAGCCTATCTGACCATGAGCTCAGGCAGGATAAGAACATTGCATCAGATGCGCAGGCCAGGAAATGCTGGATATGTATAGAGTCGACCGTTCACATCGTGGGAAAGATGCCGACTAGCGTTTGGCTTCCGTAAGGTCATCCTCCTCTTCCAGCTCTTCAAACTCAGCTTCGGCTTTAGCCTTTAATGTTGAGGGGTGCAGGCCATATTTTTTGAGCATTTTATAGAAGTCCGCCCGATAGCGTCCGGCAAATTGGGCCGCGCGAGAGATATTGCCGCCGGTGAGCTGTAGGACGTTCTTCAGATAGGTTTTCTCAAACTCTTCCTTCGCTTCAGTCAACGGTTTCATTGGCGAGTCAGGAGATGTCGCCATCGCAGGCAGGAGATCCGGGGTGATCATGTCTTGCCGTGTCATGACAGTGGCCTTCTCAATGACATTTTCTAACTCACGAACGTTTCCAGGCCAGAGATGTGCCACTAATCGATTGAGCGCGGCCGGCGTAAACCCACGCAACTCTTTATTCGCCCGCTTCGCACTCGCAGTCAGGAAATGCTGCGCCAGCAAGGGAATATCATCAGGCCGCTCACGAAGCGGAGGGATAAACAGCGGGACGACGGAGATGCGATAGTACAGATCGTTCCGGAATGCCCCGCTCTTGACCGCTTCACCAAGATCTTTATTGGTCGCCGTAATAATCCGCACATCGATCTTCGTTGAGAGGTCAGAACCCACTTCTCGGACTTCCCGTTCCTGCACGGCCCGCAACAATTTGACCTGCATCGAGAGCGGCATTTCGCCGATCTCGTCGAGAAAGAGCGTGCCGCCATTGGCACTCTGAAACAGACCTCGCTTCGAGGCATGGGCGTTGGTAAAGGCCCCGCGCACATGTCCAAAGAGTTCTGATTCGAAGAGCGTTTCGGGAATGGCCGCGCAATTGAGAGCGACAAACGGTCCTTTACTCCGTCGGCTGTTCGAATGGATCACGCGCGCGAACACTTCCTTGCCGGTCCCGGTTTCTCCGAAGAGAAGAATGGTCGCGTCGGAGTCTGCCACCTGCACCACTTGCTGGAGTAAGCGCTGCATCGCAGGACTTCGTGCAACGATGTTATCCATGCCGTACAACTCGTTGACGAGAGACTTGAGTCGCTGAATCTCACCTCTCATCCGTTGGGGAGAAAGGCCTTCTTCAATTTTGGCCTTGAGTTCCTTGTCATCGAACGGCTTCGTGAGATATCCGAATGCTCCACGCTGCATCGCTTCCACGGCATTGGGAATACTCCCGTGAGCGGTCAGGATGATAATCGGAAGGCCTGGATACATCCGCAACAGTTCTTCTGTCACATCCAATCCATCTTCATTCCCAAGGCGAAGGTCGGTAATGGCAAGGTCGAACCGGGTATTCTTCGCCACCGTAAGGGCGTCGCGGCCAGTCGTACAGCCTGTGACGGCAAAACCCATCGCGGTCAATCGCATTTTCACAAGATGTAACAATCCCTCCTCATCGTCGACTACGAGAATATGTTCTTTTTCCATGAAGTCCCTTCTATGGTGCTGTGGGTTCCGGCGCAGTCGGAGGGGGAACAACCGTCATTGAAGGACGGATGGGGCGAACCTTATCCCGCGTTTCCTGGTCGATCCGCTTCAGTGCCTCCAATTGGCTCGTCAATTCCTCTATTTTTCTATCTCGATCCATCAGTTGTTTATGCAGGGACAGTACCGTGCCCGTATCAGTTTGGCCTTTCGTGATATCCTTTTTTACGCTACCCACATCTCCCTTCCGTTCACGCTCAGCGAGATCACGCTGGAGATTTTCCAGGGATTGGGAGTCAGCATCCTTCATCGCTCTCAACTGTTGGATTATTCCTTCTTTATACAACACGTCTTGCATCAGCCCTACAAGCAAGTCTCGCACCAGCTGATCTGAAGCTTGTGCCAAGATAGCCTGACTTTCCGAAATGGCTGGGGCTGCCATGACCGATTGGAACCACGATTGTTTAACGGGTGCCGCGTGATGCTCGAGGAGATCGATCCAGAGTTTGCTAGCAAATGCGAGCTGAGTCTGAGGGGCAACGGCAATGACCTTCTCGAAGTACTTCGAGGCGCTATCGCGACTTTCGTACAACCCCAGCAACGCGCGAATAAAGTAGGAATAGTCGCAGGAATTGTGCTCGGCACATCTCTGAGCAAGCGCCTCCTGTTTTTTGGCCAATCCACGAAGCGATTGCGCCTCCCCTGCTTCTACGAGGAAATATGGCTGCGAAAATTGAGGGGCTGGAGACCATGCCGCGCATCCTGCCAGAGAAAAAAGACAGGACACGACTGCCAGGACAAGGCCTCTGTAGACAAAGACAACCTTCATACCGATTCTCCTGGCTTCATGAGGGGTAAGGTAAATCGTACGGTCGTTCCCTTCTTGGCTTCGCTCTCGATCCAAATCCGTCCTCCATGCGCTTCGACCACATTCTTTGCCAGTGCCAACCCAAGGCCGCTCCCAGGTGCGGACTGCTTGGCCTTAGTACGCCCTTGATAGAAGCGCTCAAAAATGTAGGGCAGGTCTTCAGCCAGAATGCCGGGCCCTCCATCAGTCACACTCACCTCGAGAGTTCCCACACTCGGATCCGGCTTCATCACAACTTTGACGATGCCCCCCTCTGAGCTGAATTTCAGGGCATTTGAGAGTAAATTGTCGAGCACTTGCTCAACTCGAAACACATCGGCCTTGACCCACACGTGTCGTCCAGGCGTTTCCAGCAACAGCTGCACATGCTTGGCATCGGCAAGGAGTTGAACTTTGTTGACCGATATATCTGCGACCCGCTTGATATCCATGGGAACGATTCGATACTCCATCATCCCGGCATTCATCTTGGACAGATCCAGAATGGTGGAAATGAGCGTGATGAGTCGGCGGCATTAAGCACATGCATCAAGAACGACTCGCGATGCTCCATGAAAAACTGGAGAGGAAGGCCTCGTCTCCAGCGCCTCTGTCTGGTGACTATGAAGGTCGGCGAGACGCCTTGATGGAGCGCATCAGCGCCACGCTCCAAGAGTTGATTAGTCTTCATGAGTCGGGCATCAGCGTCGGAGTGAGCCGGTCACGGGAAAGTTCCGCCCAAGCGGAGGCAGTGACCGAACAGCTGGTTCTGCTTGCACTTGTATTCGGGATTTCGCTCGCCGGCTTTGCGAGCTATTCGATCCTACGGCCGCTTCGGCAATTGCAGAGCCATATCAAACAGATCGGGCAGGGTAATTTCCGCACCCCACTGAATATTCGAGCCCCTAGCGAGTTACGAGACCTCGTTGATGCGGTCCTGAGGGTGAGAGGACGATCGGAATCAGGATCAACGCAAATGGAAGAAACCATTCAATCCAATTCTCAAGGATGAACGTATAGGAGGTCTTCAATACTTCAAGCGGTGAATCATGCCGGACTTGATAGATAATTTCAGGCGCGGGGTTCAGCAAGAGAAAGATGAGCAGGAGCGCCGCGTACGATAAGAGTTGCCCAAACGGGTTTGCCTGGATGCTCATGTCGAGTGCCATGAGCGGCAGCCAGAGAATGAATCCAATGCCGATGACATCCCAAAAATAGTGACCGATACTGCCAAGGACGTCGCGAACGGTCAGTGCCCGAGTATGGCTAATCGATTGCTCAATGAGACTGAGGGTCGCGCCGACCAGAAGTGCATTCACCGCACCAAGTACAAACCCTCCGATCATGCCGAGGGGCGAGGCAATCTGCGTAGCAAGGAGCAGCAGGAATCCAAATCCCACCACGGCCACAATGGTCATCCAGCCGCGGACGAGTGATTCTCCAGTTTTGCGAAAGGCGTTCCGATAGAGTGAGACGGTTTCAGCAAGAATGCGTGACATGAGAAACAATAGTCTGCTAGGGCTTCTCTGGTCAAGCCGATCACGCCCCACTATAGGAACATTGACTTCCTCTATCCTATGCTTATGTGAAGGGTGCGGGCACACCCGGATATCTGGAGAGGAGAGATAACATGGACATGAACCGTATGACGATCAAACTACAAGAAGCGCTCCAGACCGCGTCGTCTCATGCCGCAAGGCGGAGTCACCAGGGTATTGACGTGGAGCATCTTCTGCTTGCGTTCGTGGAACAGGACGGCGGTCTCGCTACTTCGCTTCTCGAACAGGCAGGGCTGTCGGTCCCTTCGGTTCGCCAGGCAGTGGAGCAGGCGCTTGCAAAACTGCCTCAAGTGCAAGGCGCAGGGGCGAGTCCCGGACAACTCCACGTCGCCTCCAGATTGAATCAGGTCTTGACCAACGCCGCAGATGAACAACGCGGTTTGAAAGATGACTATCTCAGTGTCGAACATGTCGTCCTGGCCATGGTGCAAGAAGGGGGAATTTTCAAGAAACTTGGTCTGACGAAGGAACGACTGTTGGGCGCGCTCCAACACATACGAGGATCTCAGCGTGTCACAAACCAAGACCCGGAAGGCACCTACCAAGCATTGGAAAAATACGGCCGCGATCTTACCCGCCTGGCGGGGCAAGGAAAGCTGGATCCCGTCATTGGACGCGATGAAGAAATTCGCCGTGTCGTGCAAATTCTTTCACGGCGAACCAAGAACAATCCGGTACTCATTGGAGAACCAGGCGTCGGTAAAACCGCCATTGTCGAAGGGCTTGCCTCCCGCATTATCAAGGGCGACGTGCCGGAAGGACTGAAGAAGAAGCGCGTCATCACACTCGACATGGGGTCATTGGTGGCTGGCGCAAAATTCAGAGGCGAATTTGAGGAACGATTGAAAGCCGTCCTCAAAGAGGTGCAGGCGGCTGAGGGACAGGTTCTGCTCTTCATCGACGAGCTGCATACGGTCGTAGGAGCCGGTGCAGCGGAAGGGGCAATGGATGCCGCCAATCTGCTCAAGCCTATGCTGGCCCGTGGCGAACTGCATTTGATCGGCGCGACCACGCTTGATGAATATCGAAAACATATCGAAAAAGACGCAGCGTTAGAACGACGGTTTCAAACGGTGCTGGTCGATCAACCGACCGTAGAAGATACCATCTCGATTCTGCGCGGGCTCAAGGAG
>SWDP01000002.1:228909-238189 GCA_005116885.1 Nitrospira sp. | reverse complement strand
GCTATGAAGTACACCATGGCGTGCGCATCAAAGATGCGGCACTAGTCGCCGCCGCAAAACTTTCGAACCGGTATATCACCGACCGGTTTCTGCCGGATAAAGCTATCGACCTCATCGATGAATCGGCAGCCCGCCTGCGCACCGAAATCGACAGTTTGCCGGCAGAGCTCGACGAGGTTTCGCGGAAGGTCATGCAATTGGAAATCGAGCGAGAAGCCTTGCGGAAAGAACAGGATCAGGCCAGTCGGGCACGGCTGACGACCCTTGAGCTGGAGTTAGGCGAGAAGCAACGAGATATGGACGCGCTCAAGACACGATGGAACTCTGAGAAAGCCTCTGTGTCGCGTTTACGCAAGACTCGGGAGGCGATGGAAGAGGTGAAGCAGGAGATTGAACGTGCGGAACGAGCCTACGATCTCAATCGCGTAGCGGAGCTCCGATACGGAGAATTACCTCGCCTTGAGCGAGAGCTGGGCTTGGAACAGGAGCAGCTCGGCAAAAAACAAGGCGAAAGCCGGCTCCTGAAAGAAGAGGTTGATGAAGACGACATCGCGGCTATCGTCAGCCGCTGGACCGGAGTCCCCGTTTCCAGGTTGGTCGAAGGAGAAATGGAAAAGTTATTAAAACTGGATGAGTTACTCCATCAGCGCGTGGTCGGCCAGGAGGAGGCCGTGCAAGCCGTCGCCGACGCGGTCCTTCGCGCACGTTCCGGCATTAAAGACCCGAACCGGCCCATCGGCTCGTTTCTCTTTCTTGGTCCGACCGGCGTCGGAAAGACCGAGCTGGCACGGGCGCTCGCCGCGACCCTCTTCGATGATGAGGCGAATCTGGTTCGAATCGACATGTCCGAGTACATGGAAAAGCATACGGTCGCCCGTCTCATCGGAGCCCCTCCGGGCTATATCGGGTATGAGGAAGGCGGACAATTGACAGAAGCCGTCCGTCGACGCCCTTTCTCGGTTATTTTGTTTGACGAGATCGAGAAAGCCCATCCTGATGTATTCAATATCCTGCTTCAAGTATTGGACGATGGGGTGTTGACCGATAGCCTTGGGCGCAAAGTCGATTTCAAAAATTGCGTCATCATCATGACGTCCAATATCGGGACCAAGATGATCCAGAAGGGCGTCTCGCTCGGATTTCAGAGTACAGAAGGCGATCAAGAGCGCCACAAAAAAGAAGAAGTGTTGAGTGAATTACGCCGTTCGTTCAGCCCGGAATTTCTCAACCGGATCGACGAGATCGTGGTCTTCCACCAGTTGGACAAAACTCATCTCTCTAATATTCTCGACATCCTCTTAGGTGAGCTCAACGTTCGTCTGCTCGAAAAAGGCATTGAGATTGAGGTTGAGTGACGCGCAGCAACGGCATGCCTCCTACGACGAGGTCCGTTCCGTCGTGATGGCGGAACTACGCGAGCACTTCCGCCCGGAATTCTTGAACCGCGTCGACGAAACCGTTGTGTTTCACCCGCTAGAGACAGAGCAGCTTACAAAGATCGTGGAGATTCAACTTGAGCGATTGCGGGCACGGTTGACAGAGCGGCGAATCTCGCTGTTGGTGACGCCTTCGGCTTTGAGGCATCTGGGTCAAAGCGGCTATGATCCAGTGTATGGGGCGAGGCCCTTGAAGCGACTGATCCAGCAGCAAATTGAAACGCCGATGGCTCGTCAGCTGGTCAAGGGTGAATTACGCGATGGAGATACGGCGACCGTGGACTTGAGTGACGGGCAGATCGTTATCGTGCCGACAGTCACAGGATAGCCTGATCTCCCTCCTTCATCCAAGGACGACCGACTTACCTTTCAGATCTTGGATGGTCCCGCTGGCACGAAGCTTATCGATGTTCCATTCGGTGGGAGAGATCCGAATGACGTGGCCCTTGATCGTATAAAACTCCCCCTTCGTGAGGGCCACGACTCCGAGTGTCGACACATCGATCTGTAAGATGACGGTTCCGGAAGCCGGATGTGTGAGCAGGAGACTCTTGGGAGTCCTCGTCACGTCGTACGCGCGTTGCTCGTTGATCATCAGGGTACTATCGTTGAGCTTCGCCGTCACTTTGCCTTCCTCGTTGAAGAGGGCAAAGTTCACGAGTAGCGCGCCCGTGATCGGTTTCAGTGCCACTTCAATCTGAGGAACCCCCTCGATTTCAATCATGCCGTCGGTGTTGCGGTACACATTCGAGCCCACTTCCACGTCCATCTATAGCCTCATGTCACTACAATGTGAAATACCCTTATGACTTCTTGATGCGATCCAGAATCAATGCGATACAGCCCCCAAACAGCCCCCCTCCCAGTATGGTTGTGAGCAACTCGAACAGCTTGAGTCCCCACACCGATCCCGAGGTTTGCATGGCTTCTCGAATGCCGCCTTGCAGCATGATCACGGCCAGCGCCATGGTGGCGCCGACGATGAACCACCAGAGAAAGACTTTCACGGTCGACAACATAGGAAATCCTTAAAACTCCATCCGACGGTCAAGGCTGCGGTATTGAATGGCTTCCGCCACATGTACCGGCTCGATGTTATCAGAGCCCGCGAGATCGGCAATGGTTCTCGCAACACGGACAATCCGTCCATGGGCTCGAGCCGACAACCCGAGTTTCGTCAGCGCGCGTTCCAAGAGTTCTTGCGTCGGAGCATCCAAAACACAGTACCGCTTCAAGAGCCGAGGCTTCAACTGCGCATTCGAGTGAATCCCGTCTTGACGATATCGGTGGCGCTGTCGATCGCGCGCCGCCAGGACACGCGATCGGATCGTGGCAGAACTTTCCGGCGTCGGGCCATGGTCATGCAGATCTCGCACGGAAACCGGCGGGACATCAATGTGAATGTCGAGTCTATCTTGAAGTGGCCCCGACAATTTGGCTCGATACCGACGAATTTGATGAGGAGTGCAGACGCATTCACGTGTGCGATCTCCATAGTACCCGCAGGGACAAGGATTCATCGCGGCGATCAACATGAATCGTGCAGGATAACGGAGCGAGCCGCTGGCCCTGGTGAGGGTCACATGCCCATCTTCCAGGGGTTGACGTAATCCGTCCAAAACAGGACGGCGAAACTCCGGAGATTCATCCAGGAACAACACGCCATTGTGCGCCAAGGATACTTCCCCAGGCCTAGGAACTGCTCCGCCTCCAATGAGCCCGGCATCGGAAATACTGTGATGCGGAGCGCGAAAAGGACGAACTGTCAGTAAGGGGTGATTGGCCGGTAATTGTCCAGAGACACTATGAACACGGGTCGTTTCGATCGCTTCCTCAGGTTCCATAAGCGGAAGAATCGTCGGGAGACGTTTTGCCAACATGGTCTTGCCGGATCCGGGCGGTCCCACCATCAAAAGATTGTGCCCGCCGGCTGCTGCGACCTCTAGAGCACGCTTCGCATGATCCTGCCCCTTTACGTCCCCGTAGTCGTCATCCTCCACCGGACGAGTGGTAAAAAACCGTTCCCGGTCTGTGTGAGCCGGGGCCAGCGAAATCGTGCCGTTAAGAAATCCCACGGCCTCGGGGAGCGTGTGGAGCGGATACGCCGTTACGCCCTCCACCACAGCCGCTTCTTGGCTATTCTCAGCCGGGAGAAGCAAACTATAATTGGGCCGGCAGGCCATCCCGATGGATAACGCGCCGGTAATCGCTTTGATTTGCCCATCCAATGAGAGTTCACCGACACAGACTCGGCCTAGTATGCTCTGGGGTGCAATCACTTCTTCCGCCACAAGAATCCCAAGGGCAATCGCCAAATCAAGGCCCGATCCCTCCTTTTTGATTCCTGCGGGAGCAAGATTCACCGTGATTTTCTTGGCCGGGAAATGGAACCCCGTATTTTTGAGCGCAGAGCGGACTCGGTCGCGGCTTTCCCGCACCGTGGCATCAGGGAGGCCGACGACTGAGAACTGTGGAAGCCCTCCGGCAATATCGACTTCCACATCGATCAGATGCGCATCGATACCGACGAGTGCAGCGCTCAGAACTTTTGCAAGCATGTAGATCTCCAGTGCGAGGCACGAGGCTGGTGGATTATAGGAACCGCATCCAATTGTTTCAACAGAAACAGTAAAAGCACGCAGGGATTTGCTGGTATTTCACCTATTTGTCATCACTCCAACCAGAACGCTAGCACGCCCTTCTCCCCTTCTGTATAATCACGCTCTATGTCTACCCTTTCCACCTGCTTCCATGCTGAGTTTCAAAAACGTACCTCGTTCAGCAGGCTGCCAGACCCTCTACCGGTATGTGTTCTCCTTAGTAGCTTGCTCATAGGAACCATCAATCCTGTCCTGGCCCAAGTGCCTGGCCATAGAGCCAGCCCATCTGGACTCGTTGGGGCATCAATGGCCGTCCTGGCCACACTTCAAGACGCTGATGTGCTTCCGCCTGAAGACACTCCCGAAGCGAATCGCGTCATCAAGGCCGTCATCCAGTTTCAATCGGTCTTTCTGAAAAGCAGCGATCCAGCCGTGCAGTTACTGTTGACTCGCGCGTTGGCCGCACAGGGAGGAGGCAGCGGAGAAGAAACCCTGTCGGGATTCCGTTCGACAGGCTGGACATCGGATGTGCTTGAGGCGCTCAGTGCTCAGTGGATCGCCATGGGGATTGATCAGCGAGATCGTTTGTCGACGGGCTTTCGTCAATTCAACGTGAGTCCGGAAGATTTCGATCGGTTTATGGAACTCGTCGCGAAGGCACGAACCACGTTCATACAACGGGAACAAACCATGCACCAGGTGTTTGCGCAACGGCGGCACGAGATGCCGGGCAGAACACCATAACTTCCACAGGAGGACGCAATGGCAACGAAAGCCTATATTCTCATCAAGGTTAAGGCTGGGCGGACCAAAGATGTGCTACAGACCCTCAAGCGCCTTCCCGGCGTCGAACAAGCCCACTCGTGCTTTGGGCGGCCGGATATTATTCTGTTTATCGCTGTTGCGGACGAACGAGCCCTCTCGGATGTGGTCATCACCAAGATCCATCAAGTTGAAGGGGTGGAGGAAACAGATACGCACATCGTCGCCGATTCATAGAAATATAATCAAGAGATTCTAGCAACCGGCGATTGGTTTCTTAGGAGTAGCAGCGGCGTATCATCGCGGGATGCTCAAAAAGGCTGTCCAGCAAGGCCGCAGGCGAGTCGAAACCGGAGGCGTACCCTCAGGGGTACGTTGAGGATTTCGATGAGCCGAGAACGAAGCTGGCGGACTTTTTCAGCACTCCGCTAGCGGAGAGAAGAGACGCTGACGCTTGCTCCGCCACATTCTGCCGAGCGATAGCAGGCATCAATCACCTCGACAGCACGCCACCCGTCGCGCCCTGTAATAGGCGGCGGAGTCTTCGTTTCGATGGCATGGACGAAGGCGCGGAGTGTCGCAAGAATCGTCTGCTGCGGTTGAACCGTCCATTCAAAAGGAGCGCTATCACCGATCACTCCGGTGACCCGGTGGTGAAACCAATCAGCGGCCATTTGCCCCTGAGATCCCACCCACTCCGCTCTCGCAACCCTCCCCGCCCCAACACGTGCAATGTCCATCACACAATGCAGACCGCTCACGGTATGAGCCTGCACGATCGCCATCATCTCCGGCGCCATGGTTGGTAGCCGGTCCAACTCGCAACGAACAGCAACCACCTCCTCGCCGGTAAGAAACGGCACGAGATCCAAGAGGTGAACCCCAAACTCCAATAGTGCACCGCGCTGCCCCGGTACCGATGACCGAACCTCGGTACCGGTTTTCGTTTCAATCCGGCTGGTGAACGTCGCGTACCGGAGTGGGCCGATTTCCGGTAATCGCGCTTTTAACAGAAGAATGGTCGAGTCGAAGCGTAAGGTTTGCGCAGTCATCAACAACTGGCCCGCCTCTTCTGCCGCCGTGACCATCGCCCGTGCTTCGTGGCCCGACGCCGCCAACGGCTTTTCAATGAGGATCGGCTTCTTCGCCTTCACAGCCTCAAAACAGATCTCAGGACACAGTGACGGAGGGGTCACCACGACAACGGCCTCAACCTTCGGATCAGCGATCAACGCCCGATAGTCTCCATAGACAGGGATCTCAGTCGTCGAAAGCGACGGCAATCCTTCCTCGACCCGCTTCCGGCACACAGCGGCAAGACTCACCCCTGGGAGATCGTGCAGAAGATGGTGGATATACCGGCGGCCATGACGTCCGACGCCGATGAGACCAATTTGAAGCGACATAGTCGTCTTGCGTCCGTGAGGGTGATGAAACTGTAATCATCATTGAACGCTGGGTCAACTAGAACTCGACCCATCGCGCCAGATTGACAGCCTGACGAGATGGTCCCTATAGTACGCCCGCGTCGGATGAATCCTGCTTGAGTCGAGCGCACCCGATTGCGCCTTGATGGAAAAGAGAATGCTGCAATGACATCAACCACCGCGCCTTTTACCTTGAATCAAATCGGCACAGGCACAGCCCGCTTCCCGAGTGGCGTCGCCATTCCCACACTCACGGATGCTGCCGTCGACCCCTACATCCAGACACGCATCTCGAAACACGTGCAGGTGGAATGTGTTCAGTTTTGGCCCCAGCCAAGCGGGCGCTACCCCGGTCTCGTCCTCTTGCATGAAGAATGGGGGCTGACGGCGCAAATCAAGGATCTCGGCGCCAGGCTGGCGTGCGAAGGCTATGGCGTCATCATCCCGAACTTGTACGGTCGACTGGGTGGCATGGTGACAGCCAACGCAGAGGTTGCGGACGCGCTCATGAACAAGCTCAACGAATCGCTCGTCCTGCAAGACATCAACTCCTGCTGTGAGTTTTTAAATACCCGCGATCACATTAAACAAAACATCCACGGCGTGGTCGGCTACGGCATGGGTGGATCGTACGCGCTCCGGTTCGCCTGTCAACGGAAACGGCTCCGCGCAGCAGTCGTCTATTACGGCCGAGTGATGCAGCCTGATACCGCGATCACCGATCTGTTCTGCCCGGTACTCTATCACCAGGCCGGCCAGGACCAGTGGGTGCCCAGTCAGGATGTGGACCGGTTGCGTACGACTGCGGCGGCACATCAGAAGCGCGTCGAGATCACAACGGACCCCAATGCCCCCCATGCCTTTTGTAATGAACAACGGGTGGAGAGCTATCGTGCCGATGCAACTGCCGAGGCGTGGGAGTCAACTGCCTCCTTTCTGAAGACCTGCTTCCAAGGCACCTAGCAGGGTGCTGAAAAAGTCCGCCAGCTTCATTCTCGGTTCATCGAAATCCTCAACGTACCCCAGAGGGTACGCCTACGGCCTTGCTGGACAAACTTTTTGAGCATCCTGCGGGAGTGGTACTTCACCGTGATACTCATACAGACCCTTGGCTGAGTTTTTCCACCGCCTGTCCGCAGTCCCCGCTTGAGGATATGGCCGGAAGCACGGTAGAGTAATGCGATGTACAATCACATCCGCGTAGTTCGATCTGCCCTATCACGAATCAATCTCGCCCTTGCCATAGTGGCTGTCGCTCTATTCGGAACCTGGTCCACGGCCAAAGCGGACGAATCCCTTCCGAGCTCCATCCCCGATTTCACATCGATCATTCGCACCCATTCCGATCAGCTAGCCACGATAGAGTCTGACAAGGGCGCCAGCACCTTATTTGTGTCAACAATCGGCCCGGCGCTCCAGCTGAGCGATGCGGCCAGGACATTAGGGACCAACCCCTTGCCGATCAAACTTGCCAATGAACTCCTGCTGCCGGACCTGACTGCAGCAGTTCATCGATTGATGAGCAGCCTAGCCGTTTGGCGTCTCGCCTCGACCGTGAAACAGGCTATGAGAGATCGCCAACTCGCACTTGTGACCGAGGGACTCGTTGGGTCTCCTCAAGCCAGAGTCTGGCTCGATCAACAGGGAAACACACCCTGGCATGACACACTGAATCAACTGTCAGAGGTACTGGCTTCCCCGGAATGGGCCAAGGTAGATCAGGAAGGGCTTCTAGTAGTCATCGCCTTCGAGCGAGCCACCCGCCTGGAAGTGGAGGCGATGCAGGCAGGCTATCGTGAATGGGATCGGTTACGAAATTGGAAGGAGCGAGTACGTGGACTCCGTGGGCAGGCCCGGCTCTGCGGGACATGGCAATGGATCATTCACAATCATCAGCACAACCATCAAGAACAGAAACTGTCGCTGCTCTTTCCACCATCAGGACAGACGCAGTTTACTCCGCCGGGTCTCGCGGAAATGATCGTCTTGGGCGAAAATGTCTACTTACGCTGGGAGGCGAATGGTCAAGTCCAAGAGGACAGTCTGCAGTTCAGCAAAGAAGGACAACGGCTTGAAGGGAGCTTTGTGAACTCCCAAGGAGGCTGGGGGTCGATCAGCGGAAAAAGAACGGCTGGCTGCGCGCCCTAACAGAATTGCGTTCGACCCTGGCTGAACACACGGGGTGAGACAACCCAATCCAATTTGTTTACTCACCATCCCTGCCAGGCCCCCACTCCCGTTAACCTCGCATTATTCACGAGGGTTCGTGACGAAACCGCCGAGACGCCACGCGCGACGGGCGCGCGGAGGCGTGAAGGAGGGAAGCATACTTGAACAGTATGTTGACCGACTGAGCGGCGAGCCCGCCCGCCGTCAGGCTTGTCGTAGCGGCGTATCGACGGTTCCAGTAGAAGTCTTCGTGAATAATGTGGGTTAAGACGAACGGGTCACAGAACGAGCGCGCGCATCTCGCCAGACTCCCCAAGCTAATAGGAGCCAGCCGGTCATAAAGGCCAACCCACCGATCGGAGTCACGGCTCCCATCCACCGGATACCTGCAAGGGACACCATGTACAGGCTGCCTGAAAAAAGAAGAATGCCGATAAGAAAGAGCCATCCTGACTTTTCAAGGCGCTGTTCGGGGTACCGATCGATGGCCCACGACACGATGCACAGCCCAAACGCGTGGTACATTACATACCGTGTGGCGGTCTCGAATACTTGGAGCATAGGCGGATCGAGAATATCCTTGAGTGCGTGGGCGCCAAAGGCGCCAGCGGCGACGCCAAGTCCCGCAAGGATACTCCCAAGCGCCAGGAATCGCTGAGCGGATGACCGACCTGTCATATCTGTATCCTCCTCGTTCATTGGCTTTCGTATTTCTCTGATTCATCCTATCGTTGGATCGAGCTATCTCCATTCGGATAGTCTCATTCGACCGAACAGGAAAAACCAGTCCGCCCTATTGCGCATTGATGTGAGAGAACGCTCACCCATCTTATTCAAGACGGGTCATTGCAACATGGCTGGCGGGACACCACAATCCTCCTGCCTG
>SWDP01000002.1:201190-228899 GCA_005116885.1 Nitrospira sp. | reverse complement strand
GACTCATTCTAGCAACAGATGCTTATCTGTGCGCAGATCGCCCAGGCAGGCGATTGTACCAGAAGCGCTCAAGGATATTGTGCGCTATGTCTCAATAAGCCCTTTTACCCCACTTTACTTATCCTCCTCGATCGAACACTTGGTAGCTTGCGGCGGGAGCCCTATCATTTCAGGTGCGGCTACAGGTCAGTTCATTGAGGGCGCACGATCGAACCTACGGAATACACAGGTTCACTACGCGATGAGGAAATACAGGAAGCCTAGACAGTGGCCCACGGACGATCTTCTCAGTAAGCCCCACCTCTTGAGGTATAGCCACGCCGTCGCCGTCGCTCTACCATCCACACAAGATGATGGATCAAGGGAAACAACAGACGTGGTGGGCCTGGTGGGATAGTCCGAAGTTTACGATTGACTGTGTCCTCGCTAATGCCAATAAGCAGCTTGAAGCGGACGGGTGCGTCCTCGAACGCATAGAAGGTGGTTGTAAGCTCTCCACCCCTGATCACCTAAGGACAGGGGATTTTGTGAAAGTCCAATTATGGTTAGAAGGCGAGGATGCATTTATCGACATCAGACTCGCGGAAGTCAGAAGAGTTCACGAGCACTGGGTGGCTGTGGAGATGATCCAGGTGAGCCCCAATGACCGGATGAGATTGAAGCAATTTATCGATCCCCCTGCCGCCAAGGACACGGAAGAACCTGCTCTACTTGATCATCTTCTCATCCGGGCCTAGAAACCTATCCGAATCAAGGTTCGCCTCACTCCTGACGCAATCAACAACTCTGAATCTCGTTCAATCAAATCGATCCCGGCCATAGTCCGTACGTGGAGGCCCCGTAAAGTCTCCGTGCGCAAAGACGTAGGTGCAACAGGATGGCTTTGGGAGGAGAGGTGGTCAAAATGAGCAGGCCGTGCAGCAAACCCAACTTCGTATTTCTGGTGCCGGAGGCCGGGATTGAACCGGCATGGGCGGTTTAAGCCCGAGGGATTTTAAGTCCGACTTTGGTTCGGAGACCATCGGACTATATCCTTCCCTATCGTTAATTATCAATAACTTATAGAGCTCAGTTTTTCTGCCTGGAACCCCATTTTCCCCCTCGTGTTCGATAGTTCGGGCAAAGCACGGGCAAAGCAAACCGTGTTCTGCCCGCTCCCCTTCCAGCCCAACTTGTCCTTGTCTCCTTTCACAAAGGAGGGACAAACATGGGCCGATGGACCGAACCTACTCAGCGTGCTGCCGGCGAATGGTCGCGCAAACAAAAGCGGGGCTATCAACGTATCCGTTCACTTCTTTGGTTTTGGGAGGCTCACCATTTCCAAGTGCTGTGGGTCACTCTCTCCACAGCGGAGGGAGGACGGGCCGATAAGTTGACCTATCATCACAAACAATTGCGCCAACGAATTGAACGGCACCTTGGGTACCGAGGCCTAGAGTACTACCAGGTTCGAACGGAAGAGGGACACGGCGTGCTGCATATCTTTTGGGCCTGGCGGGTTCCTGACGGCGAACGTCACCGACGATTCTGGATTGCTCAAGAATGGCTCTCTACGCAATGGGAAGGCCTCCATGGCGCGCCGGTCGTGTGGATCAAGGCCTATCAGCCTGGCCAACGGTCTCGAAATCGCTTAAGCCGCTATGTCATCAGCCAATATGTCCAAGATCAGTCGGGATACGTGAACATGTGTTGGTCGTGGAAACGCTCACTGGGCTTTCCAATGGGCAAGATGTGGGAAGAAATGCGCAACCAATGGCATTCGCGGAATGTCTTTCGACGGATACAAGGTCAAATCGAAGTCCCTCGGCTAGTCTTCCTCAAGACCTGGGAGGACCTACTGTCCGGTCACGCCATATGGTTCAACGGTGGCATTGTCCAGCTGATACTAGGCAAGGGTCTTATTGGGAGCCAACCATGAACACGAATATCTGTGCTAAAAAATTAGATTCTTTATTTGGTCCACGCTCTTGTGGCAAACCCGGCATGGTCTATGATCGCGCCCGGAAGGGCTGGCTCTGTCGAGACCATACGAAGGAACGGCTGTGTGAGTTCTGTCATGCTGAGAAGGCCTGGGCGAGGGTCTGGCACCAACATCAAGGCATTGCCTACTACCCGTGGCTCTGCCTTTCTTGCGCTGACGTACGGGCTAAGGCAGCACCCCCATGACCAATCCACAAGCCTGGCACGCTCTAGCCACGTCTTTTCCTAACAATACATCGTCTCGCCCTTTCACCAACCCAAAGGGGGAGACCATTCCCCTATCTGCTGGCCCATTCGGATAGTAGGCGGTCTGCAACGGTGTCACCTGCTGGAATGACCATCACCTCCAAGCAGGAGCTACGCTTCATTACTTGTCAACCGGAGCGATAGCCGAAGAGTGGCACGGTTGCTAACCGCCACACCTCCCGGGCCAGCACACCGATCAAATTCCCTCGATTTCCTGCGCGTAAGAGAGGGCCCGGATCTGGCGCGGATCGACAGACCGCGCCAGACGGGGGCTCGGGGGCCGCAGGCCCCCGCTTCACTTGATCTATATGGTCAGAGTAGCACGGATAAACAACATGGGGGCGTGTGAGAACTCTCTAGAGCTTAGTTCAAATGCCTTTCTCCAACTTGATACTCGATATATCGATTTTTCGAGGGATCTCACATATCCTAGTGCCGGTTCAAAAAAATCTTTTTAAAAGCGCAAGGCAAATAGATTGGGCAATAGTGAAGCCCGACGGCTGGCATCTCTCGGGAAATCCAAAAGGTCAGAATGGTAAGACCTCACGTGGTCATCCTCGGCGCTGGCTGCAGCAAGGCCGCTGTGCCGCAAGGTGATGCAAATGGTATGCGCCTTCCCCTTATGGATGACTTCCTTGACGTGGTGCGCCCAGTGAAGGATGCATTGGAGAGTGCAGGTGTGCCCATAGATGGTAAAAATTTCGAGGAAATCTACTCTAGCCTAGTGACCGCCGGCCATTCCGACGTACAGAATAGGGTTGAGTCGCTTATCTTCCATTACTTTAAGGCCTTGTCATTGCCAAATGAGCCGACTCTTTACGATCATCTGCTTTTGAGCCTACGCGAAAAGGATGTCGTAGCTACTTTCAACTGGGATCCCTTCCTCATTCAAGCCCTGAAACGGAATCCGCCTTTATCAGGTCGTGCTCCACAATTCCGATTTCTGCATGGCAACGTCATGGTTGGATTCTGCGAAAGGGACGCGATACAAGGGTACGCAGGGACATTATGTCAGCACTGTAGCAAGCCCCTCTCAAGGTCGAGACTGCTTTACCCAGTGGCAGAAAAGGATTACGAAACTGATACAATGATTGCTGCGTCTTGGAAGCAATTACACTTAGACCTAAACCATGCTTTCATGGTGACGGTGTTCGGGTATGGGGCTCCTGCTTCTGACAAAGCCGCGACTAGCCTGATGCAAGAGGCTCAGGGAAACTCTATACAAAACCAGCTAAAATTGTTCGAAATCATCGATGTCAAAACCCGTGAAAAACTTTTAGAAACCTGGGACCCCTTTATCAAAAACTACAAGCACAACTACAAAATTTATCAGGACTTTTATTGTTCTTACATTGCAAGACACCCCAGAAGGACCGGGGAGGCCTATGTTGACCAGTATTTGAATGGAACTTGGATTTGTGATAACCCAGTGCCTCGTGAGCTCAGTTTTACAGACCTCTGGAAATGGACAAAGCCGCTCTTGGAGGCTGAGAATCTGGCCGACCCCTGAGTTCGCAGGGAGTAACGGCGGACTAACATCGCGGTGCAGCGGACCGCGGACCGGGCGCTGAGCCTGGCGTTTGACGGCTAGGTACTTGATATGGGAATAATGAGCATCGAAGAACTTACGAAGCCGCTATTCTCGATCAGTGACGACCTCCAACGTTCGGAGAAAGAGTTATTGGCCAACGACGACTCGTATTCACGTCGCAATTACATCCGCGCCTTATTCGCCGTGATTGAACTCTCTGTCTTCGTACTTAAACGAACCCTTCTAATTGCTGCACTATCCTGTCCTCGCAAACTAACCTTTGCCGAGCGTGCCTTATTGCATGAGGAGACCTTTGACTTGACGAACACGGGGGAGGTGCGAACACAGAAGAAATTTCTAAAACTCGCTGACAATCTACGATTTACAATTCAATGCGTAGATAAACACTTTGGCTTGTCTCTGAACTTCAATCCCGGGGATCGGAATTGGAAGGATTTCAAGGAAACGTTGAAAATTCGGAACCGAATCACCCATCCGAAAGGGCACAAAGATTTCGACGTCTCAAAGGAAGAAGCGGAACTGGCGGTCCGCGTCGGACATTGGTTCGAAGAATTCCTAAAGGATTGGTTTCTTCAATTCATTGCCACGGTAAAACCTGTCTATGAAAGTGACGCCGCGAAAGAACCGAATAGATAACGTAGCAGCGCCTCCGCCGGACTGCGCGTGTACCGTAGCCGCAAACAGCGCGGCATGGTGACGCGGAATGGTGGGCACACGATTTCTCCGACGTTTGAGGTAATAACAATGAAGAAAATTGCTTTGGGGACACTCGCAACACTTGTGCTTAGTGGTTGCGCCTCTCCCGTGGTCAGGCAAGTTGACTTGGATGCATGGGCCGGACAACCGGTAGTGGCTCTTGAAACACATCCTATCTTCCTAACGATACCTGTTGTAAAGACACGATCATCGGATGGCACGGAGATCTGGAACTACGTTAATGGTGCCAATCTTGGCCAATGCGCTGGCGGAGGAAGTATTTTCGGTGGGATGACTGATTACGCAACGTATAGCAAATTCTCAAGCTGCGTTCAGCGGTTCGCCGCATGTAATAACGTCTTCTTTATTCGGGACGGAATGGTAGTGAAATACACCCCGGTGGGTACTGGCGGGATGCGTTGCTACACAACAGAGCAGCTTCAGCCAGGGTTCAGCGGGCCAACGAACATCCGCTGAAGTGAAAGAAACGTGCCCAACAAGTCATTCCAGCTAACCATCAAAAAAACAGCGCTTTTTGCGGCCCGCTGAATTCTGACGTTGGTTTGAATCCAGACCGGAACTCTCAAGCCCAAAGCTACGAGCCAAGCGGAGAGCATCACAATATTGCTCAATATGTGCTCAACGGCACCACACTCCACAACATTCCAGCCAACTCCAGCCAACATATGATTTCCAGCTAACTCTTTGGGAAATTGGCCTGAGTGCTGTGCACTGGGCTGCAGTTGGGTGCTGGAAAGGGTTTCCTAACCGCGGGGCGGCCGGTGAGTCCAGACAATTCAAAAGAGAGAGTTCGCGAGGTGTACAGTTCGGGGAGCCGATCCTTACTACAAATCCTAAGTTTTGCTATAAGTGATTCCCGCCATTGGCTTCTCCATTTCACTGACACGGCGCATTGGCCTGTATTTATCTATCTCATGTGCCCTTGACATGCGAATACGGCTAGTATTATAGTTGGCCTCACTGGAATACAGGTGGTATTCCTAAAAGGGAGGTCATATGGGAACCGCTAAAACAGAATTAATGCAATTCAAGGTCACTCCGCATGAGAGGCAAGTAATCGAAAACCGCGCCAGGAAAGAGCACATGAGTGTCTCCGAGTATGTGCGGGCCGCATTGCTGATGGATATGGTGCTGTCAGGAGATACCCAAGCGCTAAAGATCGTCGTGACGACGATCGGCCAGAAAGCTGTCAAAGCCCTACATAAGCGTGCTGATCAAATCTCTGCAGCTAGTAAAAAAATGGGACTGTCTGAAGAATCCTGAGGATCTATGCAAGCCTCGGCTATACAAATCGAGAGCATCCTTGAACAGCTCAGCCGCGCCGTTCAACAGCTCGATCCTCGTGATTACCCTGCTTTCATAGGAAGCCTCGAACACCTCAAAGTGATGGCGTGGAGTCGCTTGACAGCTCTCCAGGCGAACCCTAAACCACCAGACAGCAACCTTCGCCAACATTATCTCACCGTTCCGGAAGCGGCGGAGAGATTTCGAGTCACTCCAAAATGGCTGTATAAACACAAGAAGGAACTGCCCCATATTCAACCATCGAGAAAACACTTGTTGTTCCCGGAAGAGCCCTTTACCAGAGCGATGGCAGCACGTAAGCGGCATGATTGAGGTAGCTCCAAACTCATGACTATTCGAGGCATGGGAAGTCTGTTTCAACCCTGGTACCGGGACCGCAAGACCGGCGAGCGCCGACATTCGCCCACCTGGTGGATCGCTTACAGCTTTCGGGGAACAAAGATTCGGGAATGCTCCCATTCCACAAAGCGACAAGATGCGGCGAGGCTACTAAAGAAGCGGATTGGAGACATTACACAAGGTCGAATTGGACCACAACTCGACCGAACCTCATTCGACGACTTGGCGAATATCATTAAGACTGACTATGAAGTTAACGCCAGGAAGTCAACAGCCCGAATGCTGACTTCTTTGAATGGCCTCAAACCTTTCTTTGGAATGTACTTGGCAAAAGATATTACGTTTGACCGTTTGAATGCATTCATTGCCCATCGCTTAGCACAACACATGTCACCGGCAAGCATTCGCATAGATTTATCTATTTTGAAGCGGGCATTTCGACTTGGTGAACGAGCGGGAAAAGCGTTATGTCCGCCCTTCCCTACCATCCAGGTCCACAACGTTCGAAGCGGGTTCTTTGAAGAAGATGAGTTTCGCCTTCTCCTTCATTACTTGCCTGAAGAAATTCAATCGTTAATCACCTTTGCCTACTTTACGGGCTGGCGGGTGCGCAGCGAGGTGATGCCTCTCCAATGGCGCCAGGTGAATCTATCTGCGGGGGTGGTCCGTCTCGAACCCGGGACCACGAAAAATGATGAGGGGCGACAGTTTCCTTTTGGGAGACTGCCAGAGCTTGAACAGGTGCTCACCCTTCAGCGTCAAAGGACGAATGATGTCCAAGCAAGAACGGGAAAATCCGTTCCATGGGTCTTTCATCGAAACGGAATACCGATCCGGGACTTTACCAAGGTCTGGAGAATTGCCTGTCGCGCGGCGGATGTACCGGGAAAAATTCCTCACGACTTCAGACGCACAGCTGTGCGCAATCTTGAGCGGGCAGGCGTCTCTCGATCCGCAGCTATGAAATTAACCGGTCACAAAACAGAGAGTGTGTATCGACGGTATGCGATCGTATCTGAGTCAGATTTAGCGGAAGGGGTGCAAAAACTCGCGAGACTTGAGACAAGTTCGGGCAAAGCACGGGCAAAGCAAACAGTGTTGGAACGTGGAGCAAAAGCAGGGAGCGAGGCTAAGTCATTGATAATGGTGCCGGAGGCCGGGATTGAACCGGCAAGGGCCTTTTGGACCCGAGGGATTTTAAGTCCCTTGCGTCTGCCAATTTCGCCACTCCGGCAGCAGAGGCTGCACAGTGGCGGGACTTTAACATCGAGGTCTAGGTGGGTCAAGGTTGCGGCTGTCGGCACACACAGTCTGATACCAGGCTGTGTGTGCCACAGATTTGATCACTGCGCCAATCGATCCAGTTATGCCGCTTCAATCCGAGGTCTCTCAACCTCTGTATGACTGAGAGACTTACCTCGATCCATCGCTTCTTTCATGCCGGATTGGACGGCCCGACTCCATCGAGTCGTTTGCAATTGAGCTTTTTTTGCACAGCGACCGACATCACGCCGAGTTTCGGCCCCCGCTTTTGGCGCGAAGAGTAATCCAATCCCGGCTCCGATCACCGCCCCTCCTGCCACCAACGCTGCGACCGTCGTAATCTTTCGTCTCTGGTCTGACATGGTGAACCTCCTCGAAACGGTTATAGGAAGAATGTGATTGTCGATGCCCCGCGTGCACACATTCTTCAGAGCAGAAAGCGTGCCAGAGCAAAACCGTAAACATTTCCCCAAATTCGTCACAGCACGATTCCAGTGATGAACGCCCATCAATTTTTCGTTGCGTTTTCCTCACAGGTCACGACACAGTCGTGACAGAAATCCAACAGCCGAAAGCGGTAGGCCTCTCGGAATGGCTCTGAGAAAGGACTAGAAGCGATTCATTGTGAGCCGCTCTCGTGCTTGCAATGATGAACACCCTCACCTATTATCTGCCAATACGCCACATGAGGCATTCATGACTTGGTTGCACGCGATCCCCTTCCCCAACATCAGCCCGGTCTTCTTTGAGCTGGGACCCTTGCAGTTTCGCTGGTATGGCCTGATGTATCTGATCGGACTGGCCTGCGCCTATTTCCTGATCAAACGTCGAGTGGAGTCGAAGGGTCTCGCCATGACGAAGGACCAGGTGTACAACATGGTCGTGTGGGCTGCATTCGGATTGTTTATCGGAGGGCGGCTTGGCTATACCCTCTTCTATAATTTTTCTTACTATATCCAGCATCCAGCCAGTATCGTGGCAGTCTGGGAAGGGGGCATGTCCTTCCACGGCGGCCTGCTCGGCGCCATCGTTGCCCTGGTTTGGTTCAGCCAACGGCAGGGTATTCCCACCTACCAGGTCGCAGACTTAGCCGCAACCGTCACACCGATCGGGCTAGGGTTCGGACGAATCGGCAACTTCATCAATGGAGAGTTGTATGGCCGAGCGACCGATGTCGACTGGTGTATGGTGTTTCCCAGTGGAGGGCCTGCCTGCCGCCATCCCTCACAGCTGTATGAGGCAGGGCTTGAGGGAGTGTTCTTGTTCACCCTGGTATGGATCATCTCTAAAACCACCCCGCCGCCAGGCACCCTCTTCTGGAGCTTTATCACCGGCTATGGTGTCTGTCGGATGATCGTAGAATTCGTTCGTGAACCGGATGCCCACCTCGGTTTCATTCTCGGTTCTTTTTCGATGGGCCAACTTCTCTCCCTCCCCATGATTGTGGCGGGAGTCATCATGCTCGTCATCGGCTATCAGCGGCGGACCTTGGTGCAGGTTAAGTCCTGACCCAGGTAGTTAGGCTGAAGGCTTTTAGGCAAGATTGTAGAAATCGAGAAGATGTCGGACGGATTGGCTCGTCCCTGCTAAAAAACCTTCAGCCTAAACACCTGAACCCCTGCGTTTTAGTACGGCATCTCGTCGTCATCCAGCCCGACATGGTGTCCGAGCTCATGAACCACTGTGTCTCGAACTTCGTGAATCACTTCAGCCTTCGTCCGGCAGAGGCGCAGGATTGGACCTCGATAGATGGAAATACGGGCTGGCAGCTCACCGGCAGGTTGAAAAAACGACGTCTCGTCGATCGGGACGCCTTGATACAGACCCAGCAGATCGTCTTCTGATTCCAACGCAAGATCCTGCAGAACTTCAGATGAAGGTTCCTCTTCAACGACGATCGACACTTCATTCGCCAGCGCGGCAAAACGTGGCGGCAGTTCGGCAAGTGCCTCTTGGATCCAGGCATCGAATTCTTCCGCGGACACAATCATTGGACGTTCATCTGGTTTCTCTGGTTAATTTGGTTCATCTGGTTAGTTTCGTTCAACCAAACAAACGAGACAAACCAAACAAACCAAATAACGGTCTGCTAGACATCAACGGCCACACCTGGCCTTAAAAAGATAAGCTGGAACGAGAGGGACGATAACCCTAACGCACGTTCGACAGCTCGCACATACATCTCCGCTTGTGGCCGGTAGCGATCCACTCTGGCCTGCACATCCTCAGCTGCCACCTCGTCCGTCTTATAGTCAGCAATCCAGACCCGATCGTCAAGCCGGTAAATCAGGTCAATGACCCCTTCCATCGTCTGGCCCTCGCCCAAGGGCATGACGAACGGGACTTCTCGCCCCAGTACCGTCGCACGTTGCAGTCTGTGGTACGGCTCGGAGGAAAGAAAGTTCTCAAAGAGAACCGTGAGATCTTCGGTGACGTCGGCCATCAATTGAGGATGATCTTGTGCCACATAGCTACGACTGGTCTGCTCGATGACAGTACTGATTTCAGTGCGAGGCCTGGTGAAATCCCACTGTTCGAGTACCGCATGGGCACAGACTCCGATAAGCCGAGCCAGATCGGAGTCACGCCCTGTCACAGTATGCAGAGAAAGGACCTCGGGCTTGGTTCCTGCGAGGCTCGAAGGGGTCAGCCCTCGCGGCGTCGTTCGACGCTGCTCCCACTCAATCTGCCGGGCGCGGCGGCGGATGAGAATGGGGCCAAGGGCCGGTCTCGGGGCCATCGTGGCTTGGGGTTCTTGTCGGCGCCGTCTCGCTACCACCGTGGCCGGCGTGATGACACGAGTGAGGCGGCTTGTTCCGATGCAGATCTGGTCGGACATCGAAGAAGCCGCCTCATCTACAATCGCTTCTCCGAGCAGAGCAAGGGCCGTGTCATGTCCAGGCTTGGTGGTCTGCCCACCGGAGAGGACCAGCAGATCGCGCGCGCGCGTCATGCCGACATACAGGAGCCGCCGCTGCTCCGCCTCCTCACGCGCCGCCATCTTCATGTCCACGAGCACCGCTCCGAGATTCGAACGGCTTCCCATCTGCAGGCTATAACACCGGCTCGACCAATCATGATGGATGGAGGGTCCCTTGCGAAGATTCTTGGACCCCTGGTGCAGGCCGGGAAGAATGACTACAGGAAATTCCAATCCTTTGGCCTTGTGGATGGTCAGTACATGGACGGCGTCCAGTGATTCTTCGGCTAAGGCGCTTTCTGCCTCATCCGGCTGTTCCGATACCCTGGCCATCATGAGATCGACGAACCCGGTTAACGTGAGATGAGGACGATCTGCGAGTGTTTCGGCCATATCCCTTATCTTCCGCAGATTGGCCACGGCTTGTTCGCCATGGAGCGATGCCGCTGCCAACTCTAGAACTGGCAATTGCTCGAAGATCAGATCGATGGCGTCAGGCACAGGTCGCAAGGGAGCGAGTTGATGCAGCTCGGCCAAGCGCTCATAGAGCCGCTTCACCATTCCTGCCTGTGGATGGTTCCAAGCAGATAGCCGTTCCCGTTGCTGGTAGTCCAACCCTTCAATCTGCTGGAGAGCCAGTAGGTCCCGATCCGTCATGCCGCCCAAGGGTGAACGCAAAATTCCGACCAGCGCAATCGTATCGTACGGGTTGTCGATAACCCGAAGCAGGTTGACTACATCGATAATTTCCTGCCGCCGATAAAAATGCTTTTCCCCATCAGTGATATACGCGATATCGTAGCGGCGAAGGGCGTCGAGATAGACCTGGGCCTGGGTCAGCTTTCTGAAGATCAGGGCAATGTGGCCCGGTTGGAGTGGGCCGGTACGACGATCACGATCTGTGATCGTCGTACCGGCGAGAAGCTCCTCTTTCAGCCAGCGCGCCAGAGCTTCCGCCTCCGCCCTGGTCGCAGCCTTCACATCGAACTCCTCTTCGTCCTCTCCCGGCGTGACAAGGCGAAGCTGCACTCCAGAAACTGAAACTTCTGGCTTTCGTTGAGGCCTGGCCGCCAAAGGTTCATTGGCCGGCTGAACATGTTCTGTTGGTTGGAAGAGACGATCGAAGACATTATTGACGACGTCGAGCACCGCCCCGTCGCTGCGAAAGTTCGTCACCAGGGAATAGACGCCTCCACCACCAGCTCGAATTTTCTCCACCACTCGTTCGAAGGCTTCGATGTCGGCCCGACGGAACGCATAGATCGATTGCTTGGGATCTCCCACGATAAATAACTTGCCCGGCTCTAAGTCCACATCATGCCACGCGGTCTGATGGCTGCCCGCCCGTTCACCGAGGTAGAGGATGATCTCGTATTGGACCGGATCCGTATCCTGAAACTCATCGACCAAGATCGCCCGATAGGTCTGTTTGATCCGAGCCCGGACGGCAGGATGGTCGCGCAAGAGGGTTTTGGCTCGTGCCAGCAACCCATCGAATGCAATCCATCCGGAGGTGAGAAATCCACGACGTAGCTGATCGAGGAAGGGTCGTACGAGTGCCACCACTTCCTGAAAGTATGACTGGTCGACCGTGAGGAGTTGTTGGGTAAGTCCGATGATGGAGGCTGCCGCTTGGAACGCAGCCTCATCCCATCCAACAGGCGCCTTTCCCAGATCTTTTTCTAAGACAGTCCGTTCATCTTCAGATATGTGAGCGAGCCCCGATGGTCCTTCCTCCAACAAGAGTGCCAGCGACTGCACTGCAGCGGCGAGCATCTGTTCCGCCTTCCGCCGCTTCGGTCGATCCTGTGCAGCAAAGAGAGTGGTGGCACGGCCATGCGTGGCCGTGATCCAATCACGCAAGGCCCCCTCCAGAGAGCTGGATCGGCACTGACGCTCCAGCTCATCGAGGTCTACAAAATCCCCGGCGAGGGCAGCAGTAACCTTCTGGAGATCCTCAAGGGTGGTCCCAGTCAGGACTCGTCGCCATCGATCATGCTGCGAGCCAGCTGATCCAAGCTCATCGTCCAGCCAACGGTCCCACTGAGAGTGAAATAGTTCTTTGAATCGAGACCCATCATCCTCTTGAAACGATGGATCAAGTTCAGACTCCAGTGGATGGAGGCGCAAGAGATGCGCGGCAAAACTATGCAAGGTGCCGATCTGGGATTTCTCCATCTGCTCAAGCGCCGTCCTGGCCCGTTCATGCACTTGTTCAGCTGAAAGATGGTAACGGGTCCGGAAAGTGGCGATCAGGTCATCAGCCTGCTCGGTCAGGCGAAGGAGCTGCGCGCGGAGCCGCTGCTTCATTTCTGTTGCGGCTTTATTTGTGAAGGTGAGGGCCACAATCTCCGTAATCGCCAAGGGGTTCGGCTCTCTTAGGAGGAGGTTGAGGATTCGATTGACCAGGATCGTAGTCTTGCCAGTCCCGGCTCCCGCAACCACCACGACATTACGGTCCCAGGTGGTCTCCGCCAAAAAGCGATCCTGGGAGTCTGTGAGTGCGAGTGCCTCACTCATCCTGTACTTTCTGCTTTCTCAACTTGCGTAAGACTCGGGCCTGGGGCGATCGATATGAGCGCCACCAGGCCATCGCATCGTGGCGGCGGCAGGCGCCGGAAAACTCGCAGTAGTCGCAATAGCCATCGGGAAGAATGAAAAACTCTCTGCGCGCGATGCCTTGGATCAACGTGGAGAGCGTCTGCCGGATCATGTCACCGGTATGGCCGGTCCAGAGACCCGCGTCAAATGTCGAACGAGAGATCGGCTGCTTCCACTGTGGAGCCAAGAAGAGCAATTGGATCTCAGTCGGCGCAGGCAGCGACGGCAGCGTCATGCGAGCATACAGCGGCGGTTGCAGCCGGAAACCTCGCACCGCCGACAGGGCAAGGTTGCGATCCACCGGGCTGATCTCATTCCCCTGCTTAAATTTATAGTCCACGATACGAAGCGCTGGCGGCTCAGACCGATAATCGACACGGTCCAAGGTCCCGTGAATCTTCAGGGAAACCGCTGGCCCATCGGACTCCAGCTGGACGATTCCTTGAGCTGCCGCTTCAAACGCAACGGGGCGGAATCCGGTTGCCAGATATTCTGCCTGGTCTGAGGCCACAGCGGCCGCAACCAACTCTGTCACCTGCTCACAGGCCAAGGTCCAGAGTAATGCGTGCCCCGTCCCCTGGCTTGCCGCATGGGCGGCAAAGCGATCGAGGACGGCTTCATGCACCGTGGATTGCATCGTGACCTCGGTCAGCGAGTTATCCGGCCACTGAAGCAGCACCAACCGCTCGTAGCTCAGCCGAAGCGATTCATGCACAAGGGTCCCAAGCGTTAAGGGAGGCAGGTGATCGTGCTGGAGCCGTCGCACAGGCTCCAGCCGAAGAACCTTTTCTGCAAAATACTGAAAGGGACAGGTCGCATACCGTTCTAATGCTGTGGGCGAGAAGCTCCGTTCCTCGGCCACCGATGACACAGATGTTTGTGCGCCGACCATGCCGTCGAAGGGACCCAGTTCAGGCGACTCCCGCTCGATGATTTTAAGGGTGACACAGCCCTGTTCAAAGAGGAGCCGGTCCCGCCCGGTGGCATCAAATACCGATAGAGCGTCGTGGCCTTGCAACAGGTAACCCAATACCAATTCCTCTGCCGGTAACAGACCTTGAATCGAAGGCTGTTCGTTGATCCGTTGGGTCAGCCGTCGAGGGACTGTCTCCTCCGGCTTCCCAACGAATCGTGGATCGCGCATCGCCATGGCGATGAAGCTTGACGGCGCCATGACACGTCCTGCTTCATCCGCACGTTGGTACGACAGGTACAGTCGATTGGTTGCCGAGCGGCTGAGGAGTTCAAACAAAAGGAGTTCCTCTTCATGTCCCGCTAATTTCTCATCGATCTTGTAACCCAGGGTCGATTCCAGTACGACTCGTTGACGGTCCCGTAGAAAGGGATCCTCCCGCACGTATCGCGGAAAGACCTTTTCGTTCATCCCAATCACAAAGAGCGCTCGAACGGTCCTGCCTCGGGCCGTCATGGCATCCAGCACCTGGACACCCTGGTGCCGGCCCTCTTCGATGGGAATGCTGGTTTCGTCCAAGACTCTCCGGAACAGTTCAACCCACTCCTCCCAGAGAATATCCCCACCGAGCGGGTCCAGCTGTTGCAAACGGGCCAGAGCAGAATGAATCAGCGAGCCGACCTTGGCGAGATCGGCCGATTCGGGCGACTCAGTCGATGAGAGGCCGGACAGACCAGACGCATGAACATGGGATTGCGCCAGTTCGAGAAATGCTTCGGTCAAGGTCCCAATCGATCCTTGCGCAGGGAGGGCCCGGCAATCATGAATCAATCGCGACACCACCGACCACAAGTATGTCAGCTGCGAGGTGTCACGCGACCCGGCCGGTCTCTCATCATCTTCGCCAAGTTCTGCTTCTGCATCGCATAAAATCGACGAACTGGCCGGCTCTGCCAAACGTTTCCATTCCGCCTCCCCTTTCGTAATACCCAAGGTGTAGACCAAGGAACGCCAGATATCAGGCCGGAGATCAGCCCCGGCTGAGCCGACACCTTGGACACGGTAGAAGGGCGACGTGACCACATCCAGCATGGCAGCACGATCGAAATCGTTCAGTGGGAGGGATGCGAGACGCAAGAGGGTTTTGACTAGAGGCTCACGCGACAGAGGCTTCCCGGCCGTCGACGTGAAGGGAACCCGATAGCGATCGAATACTGATTGCAACCGAGCTTGGTAGGGTTCGAACGTACGAGCCACCACTCCGATCTCATCGAAGCGATAGCCGTTGACCTCAACCAGGGTCAGAATTTCACGGCAGGCCGTCGCCAATTCTTCTTCGACCCCGATCACGTTCTTGACTGAGAGTTCGACCAGTTCCGTTGTTGTGGCCTCCTCCCCACTCAGGTCCTCGTGGGTGCTGGCCAATGGAAGGAGATGACGTTCAAAGAATTGGCGAGCAAAGAAGAAGGCCGGGCGGTCTTGCATCGGAAAGTATAATGTAGCCGGCACGACGTGGGTCACCGATTCGAAGAATGAAAGCTGGACCTGCGAGAGATCGTAGAACCCATAGTAAAACACATGATGCAGCCCCTTGAGGAACGGGGAACCTGAGAGATTTCGACAGAGTGAGGCAGCCAAATCATCTGGAGAACCCACTCCAAGCGAGCGACTGGCCTCTAACGCCGCCGCTTGCAAGGTGAAGAGGGAACAGAGCCAGGCTCGATCTTCCTCCTCGAAGACTCCTTCCATGAGGGCCTTCAATGTCGTCGTTGGTGCCACGACCGCATCTTTCAAATCGCGCACAGACGCCCACAAGCCCTTCCAGGTTCCTGGCGAAGCAGGGAGGCGCGTAAGAGGTTCAAGCCCTGAAAGCTTACGCCGGATGATCTGCCGCACCAATTGCTCGAAGAAGAAATCGTCGACCAGTTGCAGGGTTGATTTGGGATCACCCTCAGCAATCGATGCAAGTTCATCGTGAAGACGGAGGGCCAGTTGCTGGAACGTCAGGAAGTGGATATTGAGGAAGGCCCTGGGCTCGTGCCGGGTGAGTATGTGCTTGAGATGCTCGACCAGGGAGGCCGAGGGGACAATGATGGCGAGCGGAGCAAAGGGATTGCCGATCTTACAGGACTGAATGCCCTCGATCAGCGCACAATCAAGTACTGGATGAAAAGGCCCGGTGACGAGGCGAAGCATCAGGAACCGTGATAAGTGATCGGTGATGAGTGATGGGTAAAAACCGGACAGAAAGCTTTGATGTTCTCTTCGTGTCTAAAACTCATTACCCATCACGCATCACGACTCACTTGCGTTAGCCGGTTTCCGGCCCCATCAGCTCGCCGTTACAATCCATGCAGCCCCAGTCACCATCGATGAAACCCATCGGGTCGCCGCACATAGGGCACTCCGGCGGTGGGCCTTTGTCAATGACAGGGAGTTCGGGTAGTTCAAAGTCGTCGTCGGTCATGGAGCGATCATTCCCTTATTCTATTCGCGCGGTTTCATTTTCAGCAACAAGGCCTTTTCAGCGCTCTCCCGGCTCGGCACGCCGACAAACGTCAGTCGCCCATCGATGATAGTAGCGGGCACCGCCCTGACTGAATGGCGATCGGCAAGGCTCCGTCCATCCTCCGTGGTAATATCCACTTCGCGATAGCTAAAGCTATATTTCACCCTCAACTGTTTCCATAGACTCTTCGCCGACGGGCAGGCTCCACAGCTCGGCGAGACTAGCAGCAAAATGTTTGGCACTGATTCCTCCAGAATTGTTGGATCTTAACACCCGCTCGAATGGGGCAGCAAGCGGAGTGCGTCTCGGCCGATCGAGCAGCTCTGGTCTTGCAAACTGATCGTCACCATGCTAGCGTGCCAAGGCTGTCACGCGTAGGGGGCATCTCCTTTCTGCACAATCATGTGCGTGAAGGGTAGTTTCAAATTCATATCGACGTCACGGACGTCGCTCGACTTGAGAATAAGGGGGCCAACCCCCTCGCCTGCCCAGGCAGGCGCTCTGCAAGTCTTGAGGGGAGGTGAAGGCATGGGAGTGGTTTCGATCAAGGAATTGTTAGAGGCGGGTGTTCATTTTGGACACCAGACAAATCGCTGGAACCCGAAGATGAAGAAGTTCCTCTTCGGAGAACGCAACGGCATCTACATCATCGATCTTCAGCAAACATTGGCTCGCATGGAGCAGGCCTATGCCTTCGTCCGCGACACCGTCGCCGCCGGCCAATCGGTTCTGTTTGTTGGAACCAAACGACAGGCCGCTGAAATCCTTCAAGAAGAAGCGGTGCGCGCCAACATGTACTTCGTCAACCAACGCTGGCTCGGCGGGATGTTGACGAACTTTCAGACGATCCGGAAGAGTATCGACAAGATGAAAAAGATGGAGACCAAGCTGGCGGACCCCAGCCAATACGGCCTGAAGAAAAAAGAAATTATGAAGATGCAGAAAGAGATCGTCAAACTCCAGAAGTATCTGAGCGGCATCAAGGACATGCGCGGCGTACCAGGAGCCGTCTTCGTCCTCGACACCCGCATCGAACATCTGGCCGTACAGGAAGCGAAACGGTTGGAGATTCCAATGATCGCGATCCTGGACTCAAACTGCGACCCAGACCACATCACCTACCCGATCCCTGGAAACGACGACGCCATTCGCTCCATCAAGCTCATCACGTCTCGCATTGCCGACGCCTGTATTGAAGGCGCTCATATACGGACACAACGAGAAGAGGCGGATTTCAAACCCGTTCCCGCAGCGGGAGACAAGGTCGGGGGCATCAGCTTCGCAAGCACACCGGCCTCATAACGCCCGGCGTTGCATGCATCAGTTCGCACATTCACTGTTTAGCTAGAAGGATCGTTACGCATGGCTGGATCAAGTCACCTTGTCAAAGAGCTGAGAGAAAAAACTGGCGCAGGTATCCTCGATTGCCAAAAAGCGCTGACCGAGAATAGCAACGATATTGAAAAGGCCATCGATTATTTGCGGCAAAAGGGCTTGGCTGCGGCACTCAAAAAGTCAGGCCGTGAGACCAACCAAGGCCTTGTGCACGCCTATATCCACATGGGTGGAAAAATCGGCGTGCTCATCGAGGTCAATTGCGAAACCGACTTCGTAGCCAGAAATGACGAGTTTAAATCCTTCGTCAATGACTTGGCCCTCCAAGTTGCGGCTGGAAAACCCTCTTACGTTAAACGGGAAGAGATTCCCGCCGAGCTTATCGCAAAAGAGCGATCGATTTATGAGGGGCAGGCCAAAGAAATGGGTAAGCCCCCAGCAGCTTGGCCAAAGATCATCGAAGGCAAGCTGGAGAAGTTCTTTCAGGAGAGCTGTCTCATCGAACAAACCTTCGTCAAAGACAGCGCTGTTACGATCAAAGATCTTCTAGCCTTGAAGATTTCAAAAATCGGCGAAAACATGAACATCCGCCGCTTCACCCGGTATCAATTAGGCGAAGCATGAACTCTGCCAACTATCGGCGCATCCTCCTTAAAGTCAGCGGAGAGATGTTAGCCGGTGAGCAGGGCTACGGCATTCAACCCTCCATCCTTGAAGGCCTTGCTTCGGAAATCGCCTCCGTCGTGGCCCTAGACATCGAAGTGGCTGTGGTCATCGGCGGCGGCAATATCTTCCGTGGCATTGCCGCCAGTGCATCCGGCATGGAACGCGCCTCCGCCGACTATATGGGGATGCTCGCCACCGTCCTCAACGCACTCGCCCTGCAAAACGCGCTCGAGCGCATTAGCATTATGACGCGGGTTCAATCCGCGATCGAAATGCGCCAGTTGGCAGAGGGGTATATCCGCCGGCGAGCCATTCGCCATCTTGAGAAAAAACGCGTGGTCATCTTTGCCGGCGGCACAGGAAACCCCTACTTCTCGACCGATACCGCAGCGGCGCTCAGAGCGATGGAGATTGGAGCGCAGGTCATCATGAAAGGGACAAAGGTCGACGGCATCTACGACGCCGACCCTGTCAAAAACCCTTCTGCCAAGAAATACCAGACGATTTCCTTTCTTTCGATCTTGAATCAAGATTTAAAAGTAATGGATGCCACGGCTATCAGCCTCTGCATGGACAACAACCTTCCGCTTATCGTATTCAACTTGAAGGAACAAGGTAACTTCAAACGCGTCGCCACCGGCGAAGCGATCGGAACCGTGGTCACCCCCGATCGCCGCTAACTTTCTGGGGAGTCTCTCATGCCCAACCCTGCTGCGATACACCAAAAAATCACAGAAAAGATGGAATCTGCCCTGGACCATCTCAAGCGAGATTTGGCGGGCTTACGCACTGGGCGAGCATCGGTCGCCCTCTTCGACGGCGTTCGAGTGGATTACTACGGCACGATGACCCCGCTGAAACAAGTCGCTAATATTTCGACCCCCGAGGCCCGCCTTATCACGATTCAGCCTTGGGAGCCGTCTCTAATCAAGGAAATTGAAAAATCTCTGGCAGGGTCTGGCCTCGGCATCACACCGTCTAACGATGGAAAGATTATTCGCGTGCCTCTTCCTCCACTCACCGAAGAGCGGCGCAAGGAACTCAGCAAGATCTGTAAGAAACACGGTGAAGATACAAAAGTCGTGATCCGAGGGTTTCGGCGAGATGCCAATGAAGAGTTGAAGAAACTGCAAAAGGATGCCAAATTAACCGAAGATGAACTGCGGAAATCCGAAATCGACACCCAGAAACTGACCGACCAATACATTCAAAAAATCGACGACGTGGTGAAGAAAAAAGAACAAGAAATTATGGAAGTGTGACCTCAATTCCGACCGTGCTACCCACCTACGCCAGCATCAATCTCACGGCCCTTGCCCATAACCTTTCTTGCATCAAGCGATACCTCGCCCCAGACTGCCAGGTCATGGCAATCGTCAAGGCCAATGCCTACGGACATGGAGTGCTAGAGACCGCTCAGGCCCTCGCACGCCAAGGAATCGAGCGATTTGCCGTCGCCTCCCTCGACGAAGGCATCGCGCTCCGCCAAGCCGGGCTCTCAACCTCCATCGTTGTTCTCGGAGCCCTCTTCGAAGAACAGATATCAGACCTGGTTGCACACCGACTAACGCCTGTGGTCAGCGATGCACACATCCTTCCCGTATTGATCAAGGCCACTCAATCACATCCAGCCCCTTATCCGATTCATCTGAAGGTCGAAACCGGGATGGGACGCCTAGGATTTTCCCCCGCGAAGCTGCTCCCACTTTTTGACGAGATGCTCTTACGAGGCCCCCTTCAAGTCGAAGGTTTGATGACCCATCTTGCCGACGCAGACGGAAAATATAGCAGTGTTACGGAACACCAACTTGAGACATTTGGCGCCGTACTGAGCCAGATCCGGCAACGCGGGATAACCCTCCCATTTGTCCATACAGCAAACAGTGCTGCCATCGTCAGGTTTCCCAACGCGCATTTTTCACTTGTGCGTCCCGGCATCATGCTCTACGGATATCACACGCTTCCGGACACAATCCCCACTCCCGATCTCAGACCTGTGCTCACACTCCGCACGACGGTGGGGCAGCTGCGAACCATTCCACAAGGGGGGACCGTCAGCTACAACGGCACATTCGTTGCGACAAGACCGACGCGCATCGCCGTGCTGCCGATCGGCTATGCCGACGGCTATAGTCGACGGCTCTCCCATCGCGGATTGGTCTTGATTCAGGGACGCCGGGTCCCGATCGTTGGATTGGTCTGCATGGATATGATCATGGTGGATGTCACAGACCTTGCGCCGGTACGAATCGGTGAACCCGTCATATTGATCGGCCAGCAGGGAGAGGAATCAATCTGGGCTGATGAAGTGGCCGGCTGGATCGACACAATCCCGTATGAAATCTTGTGCGGGATAGGCTCCCGCGTTCCACGGCTCTACGAATCGGCCTGACGGCGGGCGAGAGTGGCGGGAAAAGCGCGACATGCGCGACGAACGGGACAAGGGATAAATCCAAGCGATCTTCATCTCATCTTGTGTTAGTTTTGCACGTCGCGCCTTTCTCGCCCGTCCCGCCAATCTTGCCGATTAATACACCATTCGAATCGACGCATTACCAAGATACAGTGTCGTCTGGTAGGTTCCATCGACCGTCGGGTTGCGATTACCCAGCACCGTACGATCCTCGTAGAGCCCCGCCTGGAGCGAGAGATCGAGCCCGATGGCCTTGGGTTTCAGCGAACCAAAGCCGAAATCTCCACATCGTATCAAACCCAAAAGCGAACCCTCCTCCTTGCACAATAATCCAACCCCTCCTCCTACGATATGCAGATCCCACGAGGGAATACCTGGATCAAAGGTCAGATCAGGCATTTGATTTTGCTGGTTGGTATAGCCGGCTCGCAGCGCCACTTCCCAATGAGGAAGAGACTCAAGCGCCAGCCACTTGTATTCACTGCCGATCATCACCGCATAAGTACTCTTCCAATTCTGCGGCTGCGCAATCGTGGCACCGTTGCCCAGCCTGACATCGAGATTCCGATTAGATTTCCACCCCACGTAGTCGACGTCCATCTCCACTTTCCATTCCCGTTCCGTCGTTCGAACCGGCCAAATCGCAATGGCGCCGGTAAACACTTGCGGTAAGACGAGTGTCGCATTGGCATCAGACACCTGAGCTCCGTTGGCTAATAACGCGCCCCTGAGATGCAACGTCGCTTGACTGCGGTAGACGATCCCGATGTTCGCCAACGGTTTCCCGTCCGCATTGCGCAAGGCCGTATAGAGCAGACTGGCATTGAAACCGGCCGCGGTGTCTTTTCCATTGAGTTCGGTTTTCACCCCGGCAGCAGGAATCGCATGTCGCTCAACCTGACCTTCGCCGACGAGATTGCTGAATGTATAAATATCCGCGCCCAGCCCAAGAGAAAGGTTCTCCGTCACCTTGTAGGCCAGGGTCGGCTTGATATCTATAAGCGGCAATGTGCTGAAGGTTGTAGCGCTCCGGAATGGTCCATCGTTCGGCCACCGAGTCATAGAACCGAAGGGCGCTGTCAGGCCGACTCCGATAACAAGGTCGCCCAAAGCCGTCACCCCAAGACTCTTTAAATTCACTGTGATGTATGTGTGACCGGGAGGAGGCCATGCCGCACTCCCGTTTCGGTCACCACGAGCCGTGACACCTGTCAGACTTGTGAAATTCGTCGACCCACCTGACGCGAGCGCCCCCGCCATGAGTTGAACACCCTGCAACTGCGTCATCCCAGCTGGATTGTAATGCAGCGCTGACGGGTCATCGGCTTGGGCTGAAAAAGCATTACTCATCGCAGACGCGGCGGCTCCCTGTCCTTGAATACGAGGCACCTGCGATGAGGCCACCCCAGGAAATCCAGCCACACAAAGGCCAACCCCGCATACCCATAGCATCCATATTTTTCGCAGCGATCCCGCCCTGGTGCAACACCTATTCCACGCGTTGGTCATCCTATTCCTCCTTCTCTCATTCACCCAGGCCTGCTCGACTCCTCCGAAGACCTCAATGACAACGGCTCTATCGGTCGAAACCAATAATCTGCGACTCGCTCTAGTTCGTCAATATCGAACGGCCTCAATAAATAAGCCTGTGCGCCCATGCCGATCGCGCGAACTGCCGACTCTTTGGCATCCGACCTCGCAACCATCACAATCGGGATATGCTGATCCAATCTTCGTATTTGGAGCAGCACGGCCAATCCATCCATGGAGGGAACGCCACTATTCAAAATCAGACCTCCGAACATCCCGGTCTGTATGGCTTCCAACACTCGAGCTCCATCAACCTCCAACTGGACTCGATACCTCATAGCCCGCAAACGATCCTGTATGAGTTGACGGCAATCCTGATCGTCCTCGACCACCAGAATGCAGGGTGCGTCAGCCGATGCAAGGCTAGGCAGCAGCTCCTTCGTAGGAAACAATGGAATCGTGAAATACAGCTCCGCCCCCTGGCCCGACTCGCTCCGCGCAGCGATCATCCCACCTTGTAACTCGACCAACGTCCGCACGATCGAGAGACCTAACCCCAGCCCTTTGACTCCACTACTGACCTGCTTGACTCGAAAAAATGGGTCGAATATTTGATCGAGAAACTCTGGTGCGATACCAGGCCCGGTATCGCGCACGGAGACCCCGGCAAATCTCTGACTCTCTTGCCTCACCGTCACCGTAATGCTGCCGCCCTCCGGGGTAAACTTCACTGCATTTTGGACCAGATTGATGATGATCTGGATCAGGCGATCGCGATCCGCCCAGACCACCAAAAGCACAGGTGGAACGATCGCCTCCAATGTCTGCCGCTTGGCCTGTGCCAGCAGACGCAATTGCTCTACCGCGTCCACGACACAATCCCCCAGATCAATCTCGCCAGGAACAAGATCCAGCCGACCGGACTGTATTTTTGTGCGATCCAACAAGTCTTCGATCATATGGATCAGTCGGTTTGAATTGTCGAGCATCCGCGACAAGTAGCGCTGCTGTTTTGGATTAAGCGGGCCGGTGAGTCCATCGAGCAAGTTCTGCAAGAACCCCTTAATCGAAGTCAGCGGTGTCTTGAGCTCGTGGGATACGTGTGAAAGAAACTGTGACCGCAAGCGATCCGCCTGCTCCAGCTCAGCCGTACGTTCGCGCACCTTGGCCTCGAGTCCCACATTCAGCCCTTCAATCTGCTCATACGCCGAGGCGTTATCCAGAGCGATGGCAACTTGATGGGCGACCGTCATCATCAACTCAAGATCCTCCTGCGTCATACTATGTGCCTGCACCCGATCTACCGTCAGACTCCCAAGGATCCGGTCTTTGACTTTCAACGGAACGGCGATCAATGCCTTGGCCTGCGTCAGCAAGGCGAGCTGTTGGTTCAGAGGATGAATACGATCCCAGACCGTCTGCATATCCCCTACTAACAATGGCTGGCCCTGCATCAGCACCAGGCCCTCCGGACTCAGAGGATCGGTAATGGAAATCTCACGAGTTCGCACAAATGCCTGGATTTCAGGTGACACGCCAAGGATCCGGGCATCCGTAATAACCTGACGGGAGGGATCGTAGAACGAGATCATCGCCCGGTCGTACTGGAGATCGCTGGTCAGAGCCTCTAACACTTTCTGCAACAATCCCTCTCGATCCAGCGTCGAGCTGAACAACAATCCGGCCCGGTGAAGGGCGGTCAGCTGGGCCACTTTTTGTCGCAGCTCAACGCGCGTCAACTCCTGCTCAAAATACGCTTCTCGCAATTCCTCATGCCGCGACTCCACGAAGGTAATCTGCTCTTGAATCAATGCCTCGCGTTGCTGGCTTTCCACGCGAAGCTGTCGATTGGTTAATATGCTTGCCACAAGTATCGGGACCACTCCGAGAAGAATGGTTTCACCCCAGCTAACCGATGGATTCATCACGCGGAATCCCGCGGCCAACGTCAGACCGGTGAGCGCGCCGAACAATAGCCACCTCACAGGCCTCCGCGACGGCAGGGTATCGGCGTTCTGCTTGAGTGAACGATCCTCAACCTGCGCATGCAAAGGCACTCCATCCGACCCACCCTGCGGCAGCGGCTGCCCTCCCGGCCCTTCCACCACCTGCCGAACCGTATGGCGCCATAGGCCCTGCCCCTTGACTGGCCATCGAATGGCCCATTGGCACCATTCATCGTCATTCGCAATGCAGGAAAGGTCGGTCAGAGTGGCGGGTGGCAGTCGATGAACGCGAACCGGCACCGCAGCCATAATGCCTTGAGCAGCCTGACACATCACCTGTGCGCACCGCCTTCGGTACGGGCCGAACTGACACAGCGTGCGAGTGGAAAACTTCATGGCCAGGGTTGCGGAGATCGGCGTCACCTCGACGACTCGAAATTCAACCGAACCGGACGCGAACTTATTCCCGAAGTAGGGAAACATGCCGTAGATTTGCGCGAGCGAAAACGGGCGGGCCAGTACCTGCATGATCGAAGACGCTTTCTCCATGCCCGCTCGAAACACAAATTGCGGATCTCCGGATATGCGTTCACAAAACTCATACAAATAGGCGGCGAATTCATACGAGTAGCTATTCCAGGCATTCTTGAGAAACTCCGGCGTCACATGATAGGCTGGATCTTTTATGCGCTGGTTCACGAGACGACAGAGATCCTCGACCGCCTGACTGCCGGCTGAGGATCCCCGCTCACGCGTGATAGACTGCTCAAGATAGACGACGGCAGCTTTGATACTCATCCCGCTCAGATCTCTGATCCTATGCCCTTGCTCATCCAATCCGAAGGGACGGAATTCCATGACCTCCCGCTCAAGGATCGTGCAGGTCTTCAGCAAGAGTTGAATCTCCTCGGGAAGAGGATTCACACACACTCCCTTATACCGATCTTCATGGACAACTCATCACGATGGGGGAACGGGGAAGGGCGCGGAAGGATACCACGAATCAGGGCGATTCCAACTATTTTCGGTAGGACACCACACAAACCATCGCCGCCGGAAAGAACACCGACAGGCTGGGCTGCGCACTCTACTGCTTGATCGATCGCTTGAGTTTCTTTTCCACGCTCGCCACCTTGCTCTGTAAACGTCCGGCGCGACCTTTGCGATAGTCGACTTTGATCGTGCAAGAAATGCGGCCACAATCTTTCTTCATCCGCTCATAGCATTGTTTGACGACGGCAAAGACTTCATCCCACTCCCCTTCGAGCACCGTCCCCATCGGATTCAACCGGTAGTCCACTCCGCTCGTATCGATGACGTCGAGCGAGCGGGCCACATACTTGCCCACGCTTTCTCCCTTGCCCAACGGCGACATGCTGAATTCCAATAACACCATAGCGCTCCCCTCTCTGCTTTTCGCCTAACGTGTTACGTCTTTACCCCTTACGCCTGGCCCGCAACGCCTGGAGACACCGTCAGCTTCGCTCGTTCATCCAGCCAGACCTTTGGATACTGGATCTTCCCCAACAAGCGAAACCCGTCCAGCGCCTCACGCAGCAAGGCCCGACGCTTTTCAAAGTCCGGCTCAGTTGCTTTGGTCTGCGCACGAAGATCTCCCAGCCACTCCACAAACGCGGAAAATTCCTCACCGAAAATCTTCTCCATATCTTCCTTCATAAAGCCTGACAACGCTGGAGCAACCCCACTCGTGCTGATGGCGACACGCAGATGCCCGCAGGCGACGACTGCAGGCATCGTCGCCGTGGAAAACTCAGGCTGGTCGACCGACCATAGTAAACACTTCTTCTCACGCGCCTTCTCGAACAACGATCGGGAAAAATCACGGTCCCCCCGAACCATGTTGAGCACCAAGATCGCATGTTCCAAATCGGCTTCACGGAAATGTCGCCCGCGGTGCACAACTTTCGCCGACGCGGCCATGTCTTTTAGTAAGTCATGTAACGTCGGCGCCACCACTATCACTTTCGCCCCGGCCTCCAACAATCGTTGAGTCTTCTCCGCGGCCTCCTCGTCCCCCCCGAGCACAAGCACCGGGTACCCCTTTACATCGAGTGTCATAGGAAATCCAGAATTTGCAGCCATGACGGTTCCTCCCTATTCAAGAGCGGAAGGTATCATACAACACCCTGTTTTCCGGCGTAAACCACACCCTCTCCTGTTTCTGCCATTTTCAGATATGACACACACTCAGATTGATCCGTCTTTCGTTTTTCGTCCGAAGAAAATAGCACATGGCCTATCGCCAATGTGACGAAACGTTGAACGATTCATATTGAATGTTTACGTGAGAAGAAAAACCGGGCGGTACGGGAGTACGAGAATATGAACGAACACGACACATGCACAGTTAGGTGTCGGCAGGATCAGCGTCGAGCTCCATATTCCAATAGAAATAGTCACGCCAGCTGTCTGGGGTGTTCCGAATTCCAATGGTAATGGTCACAATTGGATTCCAGCGCGGCTTCACCGGCTTCTTCATCAGCTTCATCCCCGCTTCTTCTGGCGTGCGACCGCTTTTCTTATTGTTACAACGCCAACAGGCCGTCACAATATTTTCCCAGGTCTTTCGCCCACCCTTGGCAATGGGGACGACATGGTCGAACGTCAGCTCCTCGGTCCGGAACTTGTGGCGACAGTACTGGCAGGCATAGGCATCTCGCGTGAAGATGTTGATGCGGGAGAATTTGACCGCACGATGAACGTCCTTGAGCCGAACCAGCTTCAGGAGGCGCATGACAGAAGGAAGCTTTATGGAAATCGACACGGCATGGACCTCTCGGTCGTAGACCTCGAGGACTTCAACTTTACCCTGCCAGAGAAGCGCAATCGCCTTTTGCCAATTGACGACCCGCAGGGGTTCGTACGTCGCGTTGAGCAGAAGGGTCATTTCCATGCTGCATCCTCATCCCAACCAGGCTTCTTGTATAAGAGAACCCAGTGTAGTATTGGAAGGCGTACCTATTTCTATGCCATAAGCCTTGGTTGAAATCAAGTTACTAACGGGTCTGTGGAGCAGCCTGGTTCCGTCGATCGCTCAGCCAAGGAGAAGGATCAGCGCTATGACTGACTTTGTCACCGTTGCGAAGGTTGAGGATATTCCTCCGGGAACCGGACACACCGTCGAAGTCCATGGAATCTGGATTGCCCTCTTTAATGTCGACGGGTCATTCTATGCCATCGACAACACCTGTCCTCATGCGGGGGGACCGCTCGGAGAAGGCCATCTCGATGGCTGCATTGTCGAATGTCCATGGCACGGATGGCGATTCAACGTGCAGACCGGCACACGACCCGAAAATCCGGCTATCGCCGTCACTTGCTGTCCTGTCAGAATCGATGGAAATCAGGTTCAAGTAGCCCTACCGGAAAACTTCAAGTAGCCCGTTTTTCGTCACACGGCATTCGCCAAACGGGAAAGATCCCCGAACAGGATACTCAAAAAGACATCCAACT
>SWDP01000002.1:196095-201090 GCA_005116885.1 Nitrospira sp. | reverse complement strand
ATCTCATACTGATCCCCCTCCACTTGCTTCACCCGCCACTCTCCCAACCGAGCGACCTGATTACGATCGGCCATTGAACGCACATGCTCAGCCATGGCCTGAAGAATAGTGGGATAACCCTGGGCCCGATGGTTTTGGACCAGTATGAGAGCCTCAGCGGCCCGACTGTCGGCTATCGGATTGATCGAAGGGGGTCTCAGCCAGAGGTAATAGCACGCACCCATCACGAGCACGACCATCACGGCATAGTGAATGATCTTCACAATGAGAACGAGAACTGTGGCGCCCTGGCAGAGAAATAATTTTCCGGCATGGACATCCTAGGGACAAGGTTTCGATGGGACAAGGCCAACCCCTACATGATCGCACAGCATCTTAGGAAGAGCATCGGCGCGATGTCAATCCAATGTCAGCTCGCTCAACAACCCGTGCGACGCGCAGCTTGTGCGTGTGAAAGGCGTTATGTTACAAACAAGAGCGTGATCGGTACATAGGGTGTCTCGGGTACAATTCATCAATGAAATTCTTCCTCTACGGGGACCATCTCAACCCGACACAGCTGAAACGTCGCGCTCCGGAACATCAGTTTCTGATGCTGGCCACTCTTCCCGAACACACCATTAAATTCTGCCGATGGTCCTCGCAATGGCGATGCGGTCTCGCCAGCGTCACCCCGTCACCAGGCGAACAGGTCTGGGGAGCGATCTTCGACGTCACCGACGAAGACCTCAAGCTGATGGACTGTTTCGAAGAGGACGTCCCTCCCAACACATTCCGGCAGGTCCAAGTCAGCGTGCTGACGGAGGCCGGAGAGAAAATACTCGTCACCACCTATGCCGCCAACCCCATCGGTAAGTTCAAACCCAAAGCACATTATCTCGATTGGGTGATGAAAGGCCTCAAGCATTGGAAGCTGCCCGAGGAGGCCCTCGAAACATGGAAGTCGTATGCGCCACAGTGAAACAACCGTCCGCTGATCGCTTCATCGACCATCAAAGGAGAACTCATGCCGAAGCCAAAATATCACATCGTCGTCTGTACCAATGCCCGTCCCCCAGGCCATCCAAAACCTTCTTGTGGTAGCGCCGGATCAGCGTCTCTGCTCATGGCCTTCAATATGGGCCTCATGCAGAAGGGTGTGCCGCCTGGTGAAGTCCTTGTCAGCGGGTCTTCCTGCCTTGGCCCTTGCGAGCAGGGACCCACCGTGGTTGTCTATCCGGACGCCACCTGGTACTCCAAAGTGACGGAAGCGGACGTGGCAACAATCTTGGACGAGCACATCAAGGGCGGCAAACCAGCAGCCAAGCTGAACCCAGACTCGGTCTGGAAGTAGCCCTTCATTTTTTCGAGGCATGGCCAGCGCCACTCATCACGAACACAAATCTCATGCACCCAAGTCAATTGGGTGCATGGTGATTACCTGTAGCGACACGCGAACCCCTGACACCGATACAAGCTGCCAGCTCATCCATACACACCTCAAGGGGCATGGGCACACAGTCGTTGCCTACCATGTGGTGAAAGATGAACCGGCCCAGATCAAAGGCCGGATTGCCGAAGGACTGATGGACGAAGCAGTCCACGCCATCATCATCAATGGCGGCACCGGCATTTCAAAACGGGATTCAACCTTTGAAGCCGTCGATGCCATGCTGGAAAAGCGGCTGGTGGGGTTCGGCGAGATCTTCCGCTACTTGACCTATCAGGACATCGGTTCACCGGCCATCATGAGCCGCGCCACAGCCGGCATCATCAAAGGCCGTATCCTCTTCTCAACCCCCGGCTCCGAAAACGCCGTCCGTCTCGCGATGGAAAAGCTCATCCTCCCCGAACTTGGACATCTGGTTAAGGAACTGACCAAGTAAAGCAGGCTTGCTTACACCTTCTCGTTTCACTCCGCTTTGTGTTCATATTGCATTAAATCGGGATTGGCTTTCAGATAAACAATCTCGTCGTGAAAGTATTTATAATTGTCCGGACTAATGTTCTTCAGTTTGATGAAGCTCATTTTCCCCTGATCATTTAAATGATTCGGATATTTCAGGCTATACCAATAGATGAAGAACCCGAATTCAGGATGAAATACATATTTACTACCTTCGATTATACTTAGGCAACGAACGGCTTCTAGGATATAGAAGGCATTCTCCTCCGTATTAAATACGATACTTGTTTTTCCAGCTTTTAGATCACGATCGGCATGCTTAAAGAAGTTCCTGACTTTATGGACGTGCTCGGCATATTCTTTCCTGTACTCATCCTTTATGTAAATTGAGTCATAGTGAAATATCAGATTATGATCCCAGACCTGACCAACATCATCGAAATGGTCATGCAGTATTTGCAACGCTGCACAAGTCAGAGTGTGAATCGATATGGGATCACGTTCTTCGAAGAAAAGGTTGATTGCCTCTAACAGCTGTGATTTCGCAGCAGCGATTTTTGAGACATTGATTTTCATACTGGCTCGAAAGAGAACAGGCGTCATGAACCGGCTCTTGTTCAAGGATGCTCAAAATGGTCAACCAACGAGGCCGCAGGGAGCATGACGACTGAGGCGTACCCTCTGGGGTACGTCGCAGGGAGGCATGCGACTGAGAACGAAGTTGGGGATCGTTTTCAGCATCCGCCTAGTCTTGGAAGATTTTCGGTTCAGAATACGGCGCCTCCGCCGGAAGCTTCGATTGCGCATACCGCTTATAAAACATCAGCACATCCCGTACCGACACCACCCCAACAATCTCACCTGCTTGGGTCACAGCAAGATGGCGCACGCCTAAGTCAGCCATCATATCTTGCGCATCATCGACCGTCTGACTTCCCTCGATCGTGCAAATGGGGGTCGTCATGATCTTGTCGACGGTCATCTTGCCAAGACTCTTATTGGTCGAGACGGCACGTCGGACAATATCCGTATCGGTGACGATCCCGACCAGCTTCTTACCCTTCTTCACAAACAGCGATCCCACCCTCGCAGTCTTCATTTTTTTGGCCGCGCTCACAATCGATACGGCAGGCCCCACGGTCTTGGGCTGCTTGCTCATAATCTTCGCCACAGTGGACATCATTCACCTCCCCTACTATTGGTTATTTACTGGATAAAAACCGGTCACGCTCAATCAATAAGAATACGGATGCTCAAAACGGTCTTCCAGCAAGGCCGCAGGCGAATCAAAACCGGAGGCGTACCCTCTGGGGTACGTTGAGGATTTTGACGAGTCGAGAACGACGCTGGAAGCCGTTTTCAGCATCCGTTCACAGTCAGAACTATTTTACCGAAGAACCTTCGACTTAACATAAGTTCCTGCGCCGCGCGCGCCTCTTGTAATGGATAGGTCCGATCAATGACCGAGATCAGTCGCCCCCGCCCCATCAGCTCAGAAGCCTTCACCAATTCCGCGCGCGTGCCCATATACGACCCTTTGATTGTGAGCTGACGAGAATAGACATAGCGAAGATCCAACTTGACCTCGGTTCCTGTGGTTGCGCCACAGGTAATCACACGCCCTCCTTTGCCCAATGAGTGGAGGCAGGTGTCCCACACCTCCGGACCGATATGCTCAATGACGACATCGACGCCGCGCCCCTCGGTAAGCAGCTTCACACGCTCGGCCACCTTCTCCCTTGTGTGGTTGATGACCACATCGGCCCCCAAGGTCACGGCCTTGGGAATTTTGTCGTCAGACCCGACGGTCGTCATCACGTGGGCTCCGGCGAGTTTCGCCATTTGAACCGCCATGCTTCCGACCCCACTCCCCGCTCCCATAATCAGCACCGTCTCTCCATATTGGAGTCCGCCGAGGGCAAACAACATATGCGAGGCGGTCACCGACACGAGAGGAAACGCCGCGGCCTGCTCAAACGAGAGGTTCTCTGGAATCGGCAGAGCATTGCGGAACGGCACTTTCACATACTCCGCGTAACCGCCGTGCGTCATCGCGCCAAGCAGTCCATACGAGCGGCACAGATTGTCTCGCCCCGAGAGACAATGCTCACATTTCCAGCAGCTAAGTCCTGGCGACACAAAAACACGCTGCCCGACCGTGACACTATCGACCTGTGCGCCGACTTGCTCGACGATCCCAGCTACATCCGATCCTGACACATGAGGAAGCGGCATCGGATAAGCCGGATTACCCTGCCGTATCCAAATATCGAGATGGTTCAAGGCACAGGCCTTGACACGAACCAACACCTCCTCTGGCCCGATGGTCGGGACAGGCAGATCCTCATAGGACAGTGTGTCTGGCCCACCATGCGCGCGAAAGAGTACCGCTTTCATATCATTCCCTTTCTAAAAGGAAGCTGGAAACAGGCTCAGAGCTCGATTTCCCGAGCAGGATGCTCAAAAAGTCCTTCCAGCAAGGCCGCAGCGAGTGAAGGCCCGAGGCGTACCCTTGTGGTACGTTGAGGGTCTGAACGATGCGAGAACGCCGCTGGAGGACTTTTTCAGCATCCTGCTAAAAGGTGAGGGTCCCCTCAACCACCATGACACACTGCCCCCCCACCTTGACCGTTTGAATAATATCGTCGTCCGATTCGACCCGCACGAAAATTTGCGACGGGCGCTCGATCTCATAGCCCTGCTCAACCACGATCTCTGTCGTGGGAGCCACATCTACTACGCCATTCTGCACCAGATACGCTCCTAACGCGCCACTCGCACTCCCGGTCGCAGGATCTTCAAGAATCCCAATCGAAGGAGCGAACATACGCGCATGGACCGTCGCAGAGGGTTCGACGGTCACCGTCGTAAAGGCCATGACACCATTCGCGCCAAACTGACTGCACACATCCACGATGGCTGGGGCATTCAGCTGGATCGAACGGACAGCCGTAAGGGTGCGCAGCGGCACAATCAAGACTGGAAGTCCGGTGGACACCACCTCGATCGGCCACTTCATGTCGGTGATCGCATATTTTGGCAACCCCAATGCGCCGGCAATCTTATACACATCTTCAATCGCGTCCACAGGCCCGAGGAATTCCGGTTTC
>SWDP01000002.1:159022-195995 GCA_005116885.1 Nitrospira sp. | reverse complement strand
CGCTGTGCCATCGCCCCGAGCAAACCATATCAATGTCTTAGATATCAGAGGAGAATACAGGCAGGAAGGGAATTCGAAGTCTTCACACACTACCCAGGAATGGCCTGGCGAGAGAGGGCCGGCAGACGCAGGGTAAAGACCGAACCCTTGTCGACTTGACTGGTGACAGAAATGGTCCCGCTGTGAGCCTCCGCAATTTCCTTCACGATGGGGAGTCCGAGTCCGGTACCGCCGGCGTCCTTCGCCCGTGCCCAATCAGTCCGATAAAACCGCTCGAACAAATGCGGGAGATGTTCCTGCTCGATTCCATGGCCCGTATCCTCAACAGCCACAGTTACCCCTTCCCCAACCGCCTGCAAGCGAACGGTGACGGCTCCACCGGACGGTGTGTAGTGCAGCGCGTTATCGAGTAGATTGATCAGCGCTTGCTTGAGCCATTGTGCGTCTCCGAGGACAGGTGGGACCGATTGGGATTCAAACGACAACGTAATTCGACGGTCGTCGGCAAGCAGAGTCAGTTCCTCCACCAGGTCTTGAACTAAGGGTTCCAGGGCAAGCGGCACGAGATGAACGGGAGGCTTTCCGCTCGTAAAATTTGCGAGCGTCAACAGGGATCGCGTTAGGGCAATCAGCCGTCCGACCTGCTCAAGATTATTGAGGAGCGCTTCGCGATACTCTTCCGAGGTTCTGGCTTTCATGAGGGCTACATCCAGGTTGCCCTGCAAGATGGTCAATGGGGTTTTCATTTCGTGGGCGGCAATGTCGCAAAACCTCCGCTGAATTTCGCCGCTCCGTTGGAACCGGTCCATGACGGAATTGAACGCCTGGGTGAGACGATGGAATTCCTGGTAGGGTGAATCCAGAGTGAGTCGTTTCTCCAGGTCGGCTTCGGACATCGTTTCAGCGCCGGTACTCAAGACCTCGATCGGAGTCAGTATTTTCTTGGCCAGCCACCCACTGCCCATCCAAGCAACAAAAAGGATGGTCCCAGATCCAAGGGTCAGTAGGATCACGAGACCGATAAGTGTCTCCCGGTACAGGAGCAGTGACGCCTCGGCCTGCAGAACGTGTCGCACCGGGCCCTGCCGGGGAATTGGAACGAATAGCTGTCGTACAGACCACCTGCCATCCAATGTCTCAACGGTTTTATACACGCTGTTCCCAAGGCGGACTTGTTCGAAGACGTGATCGGGAACCGGCGGCTGTGCCACTGCGTTGGGGCTTTTCCAGACCAGTTGGCCATCTGGTGAGAAGATCCGAAGAGAATGGGTCACCTCGCGCTCTTCATTTTTGTCTCGAATCAACTCGGCTGCACGCGCATATTCCTCACTAGAACCCTCGACAATACTGGGGTGTTGCTCGACGATCTTGGCCATTGTCTCCGCCAACCCGAATAGCCGGCCATCCACAAAGCGGTGCAATAATGCGTCGCCTCCCGCGTAGGTCAGAACAGAAAAGACCAGGAGAAACGCTGCCATCAGAATGAGCGCAGACTGGCGGATCAACCTACGCAGGGACTTCATGTGATCGACTCCGCCTCCTCCAACATGTACCCCGCGCCGCGTACCGTCGCGATCAGCGGGGGTGAAAAATCGCGGTCGATCTTGGCGCGCAGGGCCCGAATATGGGCGTCCACGATATTCGTCATAGGGTCATAACTGATGTCCCAGACGTGTTCGATGATCGCCGTACGCGTCAATACCCGGTTCTTGTTTCGCAACAGGAATTCTAGCAGGGCATACTCTTTATTCGTCAGTGGGATTTCTTGCCCAGCCCGCCAGACGCGGTGAGAGGCTGGGTCCAATTCTAGATCGGCGGCTTTGAGGCGAATCAATTGTTGCGGCCCCCCTCGGCGCAATAACGCTCGGATTCGCGCCAGCATTTCTGCGAACGCGAACGGCTTCGGCAGAAACTGATCTGCACCGGTATCGAAACCTGAGATCTTGGCCTCCAGGGTATTGCGCGCCGTCAAGAGCAGTACGGGAGTCGCGTTTCCCGTCGTCCGAACACGGCGGCAAAGCGTAAGGCCATCGAGTTTGGGTAGCATGATGTCGAGGATCAAGAGATCGTAGGGATTCGCTAACGCCAACGCCAACCCCTCTTCACCATCAGCAGCAAAGTCCACCGCATACTGTTCTTCTTTTAATCCTTTGCGGATGAATTGAGCGAGGTTCAGATCATCTTCAACGAGCAGTATTCGCATGGGTTCTCTGTTTCCTATCTTATAGTGGCCTCAAATACATCGAGTCGGCATCGGATGACCAGCACTATTATGACACCTCTCTGCCAACTGGTCACTCCACCGCAAGTCAGTGTGAACTTCCCACCCCTCTTCGGAAGAACGATCTGATTGATCTCCCTGCGCGCAACTTTCTCACCCGCCCACCCACTGGCACGTCGAGACGTGCCATGAGCCCGAGCGAGGGCCTTCCGAAGCCGTGCGTTGCGCGAGCACGGAGACCATCCCAGTGGTCCTGCTTACTACTATTCTCCCGCCCCCCTCTCCCCTTTTCACAGAAGGGTAGTCTGGTCGATCCTCGATTGCGCGCGTCGAACGAGCACATTCCCATCGTGCGCGTTCCGCGAGCAGGAGGATGACCAGACTACCCTCCCTCTCTTGTTTGACTTCACCTTCCCCGCCCTCCTAAAATCTCGCATGGCCTCGTCCTTCGTACACCTTCATCTCCACACCCAGTTCAGTCTCCTGGACGGCGCGAATCAAATCGAGCCGCTCGTCCAACAGATCAAAGCGTTTGGTCAACCTGCCGTGGCCATGACCGACCATGGCAACATGTTCGGGGCCATCGAGTTCTACCGCAAAGCCAAAGCTGCAGGCATCAAACCCATCATCGGTTGTGAAGCCTACATGGCGCCTGGCAGTCGCTTAGCGGCCAAAGACAGCGGCCTCGCGAACAACGACTACTATCACCTGATCCTCCTGGCTCGAAATCTGACCGGCTACCAGAATCTGATCAAGTTAGTCAGTAAGGCATATCTTGAAGGGTTCTACTATAAGCCACGGATGGATAAAGAAATTCTAAAAGAACACCATGAGGGGTTGATTGCCCTCTCCGGCTGCTTGAGCGGTGAGATCCCGTACCTTATTGGCCAGAAGGACATGGATGGCGCCATGGCTGTGGCGGGAGAGTTTCAAGAAATATTCGGAAAGGAACATTTCTACCTGGAGGTGCAGGCGAACGGGTTGGACCACCAGCGAGTGGCGAATAGTGGCCTACTCGAGATCGCCAAGAACATGGAGATCCCTCTGGTCGGCACCAACGATTGCCACTACCTCAAGAAAGAAGATTTCCGCCCGCATGAGCTGATGCTCTGCCTGCAAACCGGCAAGACAATCAGCGACCCGAATCGCATGAAGTTCGATACGGATCAGCTCTATGTGAAATCGACGGAGGAAGTGACGTCCGCCTTTATCGAGTTCCCCAATGCCGTCACCAATACTTGTCGAATTGCGGACAACTGCGATCTCCAACTCGCGCTCAATAAGACACATCTTCCGCAATACACCGTTCCTGAAGGATTCACACGTGAAACGTATCTGGAGCGGTTGGCGCTGGATGGATTGGCTGCCAGATTGCGGGAAAGACCGAGCCAGATACTACCAGTTGCCTATGAGCTTCGCCTGCGTGAAGAGCTGACAATCATTTGCTCGATGGGATTTGCCGGCTATTTCCTCATCGTGTGGGACATCATCAAGTTTGCCCGCTCCCGCCAGATTCCTGTCGGTCCGGGGCGTGGTTCCGCTGCTGGAAGCCTCGTCGCCTATGCGTTGCGCATCACGGACCTCGATCCCCTCGTCTACACACTCTTGTTCGAGCGGTTCCTGAATCCCGAGCGCGTATCCCTCCCCGATATCGATATGGACTTCTGTATGGAGCGACGGGGTGAAGTCATTAACTACGTGGTCGACAAATACGGCCAAGACCACGTAGCCCAGATCATTACATTCGGCACGCTTGGAGCGAAAGCCGCGATCCGGGACGTGGGCCGCGTGCTGGAGATCCCCTATGCCGAAGTCGATCGAGTCGCCAAGCTCGTTCCGAACCAGCTCAACATCACGCTCCAACAGGCTTTCGATCAAGAACCGAAACTGCGCGATCTCGTCGAGACCGATACGCGCGTGAAGGAACTGATGGGCATTGCCCGTTCCCTTGAAGGGCTCGCCCGCCACGCCTCGACCCACGCAGCCGGCGTGGTGATTTCGGAAGGGCCGCTCACGGACCACGTGCCGCTGTACAAAGGAGCCAACGACGAAATCGTCACCCAATATTCGATGGGAGACGTCGAAAAAATCGGGCTCGTTAAATTCGACTTCCTGGGCCTCAAAACCCTCACGATGATCAAACGCGCCGAGAATCTGATCAATGAGCGGCATCCTGGGGATCCACCGTTAGTCATGGAGCAGATGCCGTTCGACGACCCCAAGACCTTTGCCCTCCTCTCTTCAGGCAAGACGATCGGCCTCTTCCAGTTGGAAAGCTCAGGGATGCGCGACCTCCTGACCGGCCTGAAGCCGGACCGGTTCGAGGACATCATCGCCATCATCGCGCTCTATCGCCCTGGCCCAATGGATCTGATACCCGACTTCATCAAACGCAAGCAGGGCAAAATTCCGATCGCCTACGAAGTCCCTGAACTCGAACCCATCCTGAAGGACACCTACGGGGTCATCGTCTATCAGGAACAGGTGATGGCGATTGCCAACAAGGTGGCAGGCTTCTCACTGGGACAAGCCGACATTCTCCGGCGCGCGATGGGCAAGAAAAAGCCGGAGGAGATGGAGAAACTGCGTGCGCAGTTCCTGGCCGGCGCCAAAACGAATAAGATTCCCGACAAAAAAGCAGAGAAGCTCTACGAACTGATCCAGAAGTTTGCAGGCTATGGGTTCAACAAATCGCATGCCGCAGCCTATGCCGTGGTCTGCTACCAGACCGGTTATTTAAAAGCGCACTATCCGACCGAGTTCATGGCTGCGCTGATGACCACCGACATGGGCAACGCCGACAAGATCGTTGGCTACTTCACGGAGTGCCGTGATCTCAACATCAAAGTCCTGCCCCCGGACGTCAACGAAAGCCATAAGAACTTTACTGTGGTGGATCGCGCCATCCGGTTCGGCCTGGCGGCTATCAAGAATGTCGGCGAAGGTGCCGTCGAATCGATCATCGAGATTCGGAATGCAACCGGCCCCTTCAAGTCCTTCTTTGAGTTTTGCCGGCGCGTCGACTTGCACAAAGTGAACAAGCGCATGCTCGAAGGGCTGATCAAGACCGGCGCGTTCGATTCAACCGGCGCGAAACGTTCACAGCTGGCTGCGGTGCTGGACCAAGCCGTCGAGGACGGCGCCGCTGCGCAGCGCGAACGAGATCTCGGGCAGACCAATATTTTTGGCGACGAGCTAAATGGACAGGGTTCTGAGGAACACCTGACCGCGCCACCGTTACCCAATATTCCGGAATGGGACCAAAGCGAGCGATTGAAACATGAACGGGAATTGACCGGCTTCTATATTTCCTCTCATCCACTGGCACGCTATGAGGGCACCATCCAGGCGCTTGCCACAGCCTCGACGATCGGCCTGTCTGAATTATCCGACGGTCGGGAAGTGAAACTCTGCGGAATTATCACCACCGTCAAAAGCATGCTGACGAAGAAGGGTGATAGGATGGCCTATCTCACCCTTGAAGATCTTCTCGGTGTGGTTGAGATCATCGTGTTTCCAGATCTCTATAAACAAGCCGCTGAGTTGGTTGTTCCGGAACGTCTCGTGCGCATCACAGGCACAATCGATCGTGGAGATAAAGGTACGAAAATTCGAGGGAGCAAGATTGAACCGCTCGCCGAGGTGCAAGCGCAAACCATCAAACGGGTCTATATTCGATTAACGGATCGTCCAGGTGTGACAGAACAATTACCGCGGCTCCGTGAGATCTTTTTGCGGCACCCCGGCGTCACAAGCGTCTCACTCACATTACGGATGGATTCAGCACTGGAAGCCGAGACGGCCCCGCTTCCTCACATGAGGATTACCCCCAGCGAACGGTTTGTGGCAGACGTTGAAGAAGTGCTAGGCAAAAGGACTATTATTCTGCTATCGTAGCGCATACTGCAGGGAACGGCTCCGATGTTCTCTCCCGACTATTTCATCGAGATGAGTTGACACCGTATGCGCGATTACCTCGAGTTCGAAAAACCGATTCGCGAGATCGAAGAAAAGATAGAAAAGCTCGCGGCTGTTCCCGCCGGGAAATCGGCCCCCCAGGAGGAGATCCGCAAGTTGCGGATGAAACTGGCCCAGGTCGAAGATACCCTCTACAACAAACTCACCCCTTGGCAGCGCACGCAACTCGCTCGACATCCCCAACGGCCCAGCACCCTCGATTACATCAGTTATCTATTCAGGGATTTCTGTGAATTTCATGGGGACCGTTCGTTCGGTGACGATCGTGCCATCGTCGGAGGCTTCGCTCGCTTCAACGATCGGTCAATCATGGTCATCGGCCATCAAAAAGGAAAAACGCTCAAAGAGCGAATGCAAAGAAATTTTGGCATGCCGAATCCGGAAGGATATCGAAAGGCGCTGCGCCTTATGCGTATGGCTGAGAAATTCGGACGCCCGATCGTGACTTTTATCGATACGCCAGGAGCCTACCCCGGCATCGGCGCAGAAGAGCGGGGCCAGGCTGAAGCCATTGCCCGCAGTCTGTTCGTCATGTCACGTCTCGCCGTTCCGATTATTTCCATCGTCATCGGTGAAGGTGGTAGTGGCGGGGCGCTTGCACTGGGCGTCTCAGATCGCGTCCTTATGTTGGAGCATGGGGTCTATTCGGTCATTTCTCCAGAAGGCTGCGCCGCCATCTTGTGGGACGATCCGACGAAAGTTCCCGATGCCGCTGCCGCACTGAAGATGACGGCAAAAGATCTGGTCGACCTCCATATCGTGGACGAAGTCATCCCAGAACCTGTCGGCGGCGCCCATCGGAATCTGAACGCCATCACCGATCGTGTCGCCAAATCCCTCAGCAACCAACTCTCCCAGCTTAATGATCTCTCTCTTCCGCTCCTGCTGTCCCAGCGCGATCAGAAATACCGATCCATCGGCGCCGTCAACGGGCTCACCCCCATTTCCCAGTAGAGTTAATCCACCATCTGTACCTCTTCAACGCGGTCTTGGCGCCGTCCTCTGCCCCAGCCCGTAGCGTCTATCATCGCATCTGTCTTCGGTTGAATACTCAGCCTGGGGATAGGAAGAATTGCCTTCCGACAAAACATAGAGGCCATGTCTAGAGCCTCCCGCCTTCTGTCACTAATGCTGTCAGGACAATCACCCCACACATCGCTATGGATTCTGTAGGAGAACGATGGACAGCGGGAGGGCCATCAGACCGTATTGACATCGCTAGATAAATAAGGTTTGCTATGGGCCTGAGTGCTAGAGGAAGAACCAGGAGACGATGACTTGAGTTAAGAGAATCCGGCTCGGTGATTAACCTGTTTTTCGACATCAGTTTTGTTCGACACGGGCGATAAAATGGTCAAGGCATCAGGCACATCAGCTGGAATCACAGAAATACCCGAGCAGACGGAAAAGCGACGGCGCACTCCACATCGAGACGTCGCAGACATGCCGGTAGAAGACCTGCGACAGCTCCTGCATGAGTTGCAAGTCCGTCAGACCGAGTTGGAGGCACAGAACGAGAAACTCCACCAAGCTCGGACGGAAGGCTACGATTTTTCTCCGATCGGCCAGCTGACACTGGATACACATGGCAAGATTGTTGCGGCGAATCTACGAGCCGCAAAACTGGTGGGCATAGACCGGGAAAAGCTTATCGGACAACCGTTCATCCGCTTTGTTGCACAAGATAGTCAAGACATCTTTCATTGGCATTGCCAGAAAATCTACAAGACAGGTACGCGGCAATCCTGCGAGATGCAGCTCCAAAAAAAATCCGGCGCTCCCCAATGGGTCCATCTCGAGAGCCTTGCAGTGGACAGAGAGTCGGGACCGGTGACCCATTGGCAGACGGCGCTGCTCGATATCAGCGAGCAAAAGCGGACAGAGGGGGCCTTGCGACTTGCGAAGTTTTCTATGGAACGAGCCGCTGACGCCGTCTACTGGATCGATCACCAAGCCAGGATTCTGGATGTCAACGAGGCGGCCAGCCTCATGTTGGGCTATTCCAAAGACGAGTTGTGCGCCATGACCGTCCACGATCTGAATCCTGACTTTCAGAAGGACAAGTGGCCAGAGTTTTGGGCAGAAACTCAGCGGTGCGGGACCATGGTGCTGGAGACGGTCCATCGGGCAAAGAATGGCCGGCTGATCCCCGTCGAGGTGAGTGTCAATTATCTATTCTATGAAGGAAAAGAATATCACTGCGCGTTCGTGCGCGACATTGCAGAGCGCAGACAGGCGCAGGAGGCACTAGGAGCCAATGAGCGGTTACTGAACAATATTCTCGAAAACATTCCTTCATTTGTGTTTGCCACCGACCGCCAACACCGTTACATTCTCTTGAGCGATGACCTGGCCAGGTTCTATGGAAAGCGCAAAGAGGAGATTCTCGGCAAGAGACACCACTCTGTTTTTTCTGAGAACGTGGCAGATGCTATCCAGGCGACCAACGAGCAGATCATGACGAGTGGTATCGCTCAACAATTTGAAGAAGTTGTGGAGAGCCCGGTCAGTGGGATACCACGTATCCTATCCACCAACAAATCCCCCCTGAGGGATGCGAAGGGACAGATCTACGGAATCTCCGGGATTGCCACCGATATTACCGAGCACAAGCGGCTGGAGGCGCAATTCCGGCAGGCTCAAAAGATGGATGCGGTCGGCCGGTTGGCCGGTGGGGTCGCGCACGACTTTAATAACCTGCTCACCGTCATCAACGGGTACAGCTCGATGCTCATCGAACGGTTGGCTCAGGAAGACCCCAAACATGAGATGGCCGTAGAGACCTTGAAGGCGGGCGAACGGGCCAGTGAGCTGACCAAGCAATTGCTCGCCTTCAGCCGCAAGCAGGTCCTCCTACCGCAGTCATTGAACTTCAACGAGTCGTTGCGCTTGATCAGTTCGATGCTTAACCGTCTACTGGGTGAAGAGGTGACGCTGACGATGGATCTTGCGCCGGATCTCTGGTCAATCAACGGCGACAAAGGGCAACTTAATCAGGTCACGATGAATCTGGCCATCAATGCCCGCGATGCGATGCCAAACGGAGGGAAGTTGACGATTGCCACGCGCAATCTTTCTGTCACGCCAGAGTGGCTGGATCATTATCAGATGATGCCGCAAGGAGACTACGTGCATGTGAGCGTACACGACACCGGACACGGGATGAGCCCTGAGACACTCTCGCATCTGTTCGAGCCATTTTTTACGACCAAAGAGGTGGGGCAAGGAACAGGTCTGGGGTTGGCGACGGTCTATGGGATCGTCAAGCAAAGCCAGGGCTATATCTTTACCGACAGCGCGCTTGATCAAGGAACCACATTCCATCTCTATTACCCGCGCGTAATAGCCGCGCCGGCTATGGCTCCGACACCGCTGATTGGTCACAAGAAAGGGTCAGAACATCTGCTCATCGTCGAAGACCAGGATTCAGTTCGAGCCCTCATCCTCCAGGCATTGAAGCAGGACGGTTATCGAGTCATAGAGGCCGCAAGCGGCGAAGAGGCCTTGCGCAAAGCATCATCGCTGTCTGAGCCGATCCAGGCTCTTATAACCGATGTGATCATGCCTCATATGTCCGGCCTCGTCCTAGCGGAACGGCTGAGGGTGACCTGGCCCAATATCCGAGTGCTCTTCATGTCGGGCTACGTCGACCCTTCACAATCGGCCTTTCTCGATGAGCCCACTGCTGCCTTTATTCAAAAGCCTTTTTTGCCCGATGATCTGGCCAGGCATCTGCGGAACCTTTTGGACAAGTCGATCGTACGGGAACGCTGACCTGTTTGGACGCTCGACCTTTCCAGCTTCACTCCAGCCTTCAGACCGCCTTATTCGTTCTATTTTTTTGAGCCCACTCCACAGCCCCTGTGCCTGCGGCACGGCCGGTGGCGAAGCAGGCAGTCAGGAGATAGCCTCCTGTCGGCGCCTCCCAATCCAACATTTCACCGGCACAGAAAACGCCAGGGAGAGTTCGAACCATCAGTTGCCTAGTCAGAGCCTCGAAGGGAACTCCCCCTGCTGTACTGATCGCTTCCTCCAATGGACGCGGCGCGAGGAATCGGAGCGGCAATGATTTGATCGTCGCAGCCAGATAAGCTGGGTCTGCGAAGTCCTCCTTCGAAACCACTTCACGAAGCAGCCCCGCTTTCACACCCTCGATTCCAGCTCGGCGCTCCAAATGAGTCGCCATCGTACGTTTGCCTCGTGGTTGGGATAGGTCGTGTATCAGCCGTGAGACATCTCGGTCAGGCGTGAGGTCTACGCGCAATGTTGCAACTCCCTTCATCAGGATCTCATTGCGAAGCGCGGCGGACGCCCTGTAAATCACGCCTCCTTCTACGCCAGTCTCCGTGATCACAAATTCCCCCGGATACCTGGATAGAGCCTCGACATCGTTTCCAACAATAGCAACCACTGACTTGACCGGGCTGCCGGAGAACTTCACCATAAAATGCTCGCTCCAGCCCACATCGAAACCACAATTCGCAGGCCGTAATGGCGCGATGTGAAGCCCGCGTCCTATCAACAGCGGCACCCACGATGCATCGGAACCGAGTTTCGGCCAACTTCCTCCACCAAGCGCAAGCACCACGGCATCGGCCTGGACAGCATGCATTCCCTTGGGGGTGACAAAAGACAACGCTCCCTGCTCGTCCCAGCCAGACCACCGGTGACGCATGTGGAACTGCACACCGGCTTGACGTAACCGACGGAGCCATGCACGTAACAATGGTGCAGCCTTGAGATCGGCAGGAAATACACGCCCAGAAGAGCCGACAAATGTGTGAATGCCGAATCCCAAGACCCAAGCCCTCAGCGTATCGGGTCCGAAGCATGCGAGCAGCGGCGCAATCTGGGCGCGACGCGTACCATAACGCGAGAGAAATGCCTCGAACGGTTCCGAATGTGTGAGATTGAGGCCACCTTTCCCTGCCAAGAGAAACTTGCGACCAACCGACGCCATCCCGTCATAGAGCTCAACGTGTGCGCCGCCAGCGCTCGCCGCCTCTGCAGCCATGAGCCCTGCCGGGCCTCCACCGATAATCGCAATCTTCATTGGTCGTCAATCTGGTCGATATGGTGCATGAGCCAAGCGTTGATGAACCCAAAAACCCGACATCTCGAACCCCAGTCTCCTCTGTCCCCGATACGTCAACATTCTGTGGGGGTTTTACCACCCGAAACGCGCTATACTCTCACAAAACGATGGAAGAGCACGAATCAGTACAAGTGGTCGAGCTTCGGATCAGTTATCGCTATGCGACCGCGCATCCATGGGTCGTCCAGGCCATTCGCGGGTTCTTATCGGCATACTTCATGGAGCACCCGGGGTTTCGTGTACAACGCTACATGGAAGAGCTGGAATCCGGTACGCATCTATGGATATGCGAAGCGCCTCCCACCATGAAATTTCTCAGACTCTTGAGACGACTGAAGGAAGATATCCCTCCATGCCAGACCCAACAAGTCACCGCTGATGTGCCCGCGCGATCTCGATATCTTATCGATTGCCTCGATCAACCAACGGAACCCTAGGCTGACAATCGTGTCGTATGCTTCGCAGGAAATCAGCAAGAGGGACAGTGCTATATTCAACAGGCTGAAGACACTCATCTTCAGAACGATAGCTGTGCCATTGGCAGTGGCTGCCAGCATCTTCTCTATAGAATTAGCTCATGGAGACAACAGCTCCCCTCTTCCCAGACCAGATCACATCGTTCTCGTGATTGAAGAGAATCACGCCTATAGCCAGATTATCAATTCGCCCGATGCGCCCCATATCAACAGACTGGCCGATCAGGGAGCCCTCTTCACACAGTCATTCGGCATCACTCACCCCAGCCAGCCGAACTATCTCGCGATCTTTTCAGGATCGATGCAAGGTATCACCGATAATTCCTGCCCGCATACGTTCACAACACCTAATCTAGGACACAACTTGCTTGCAGCAGGACTGACCTTCGCCGGATATTCAGAAGACTTGCCCTCAGTAGGCTCATTAATTTGCAGTGAGGGCCACTATGTACGTAAGCATAATCCGTGGGTAAATTGGCAGGCCAGTGCTACCAATGGGCTGCCTACGACGACCAATCTACCCATGACACATTTCCCGACGGAATACAGCACGCTTCCTACGGTAAGCATAGTGGTGCCCAATCAAACACACAATATGCACAGTGGAAAAAATTCAGAGACGATTCAGGCCAGTGACCGCTGGCTCCAGACACACCTAAACGCTTACGTCCAATGGGCGCAGCAACACAACAGCCTCTTGATCGTGACGTGGGATGAGGACAATAACAAAGAGAATAATCGGATCGCGACACTCTTCATCGGGCCCATGGTGCAGGCCGGTCGATACGAACAGCGGATCACCCACTACAATGTCCTGCGCACGATTGAGGAGCTCTATGGGCTTTCCCACTCCGGTGCAAGCGCGAATGCCACACCTATCATCCACATCTGGAAATCCACCTCTCGCCCCTGATGGGCTCTCTCTGTAAGGCCCACATCTATGACCGCCTGGCTCCGACACAGGAGTGAAAATCAGGCTGCATATCCTTGGGGATTGACCTTTTGCCAGCGCCAGGCATCGGCGCACATCGCGTCAATTCCACGTTCCGCGCGCCAGTCTAATAATGTTAACGCCAGTTGCGGGTCAGCATAGCAAGAGGCAATGTCACCGGGGCGCCTAGGTGCTATCTTGTATGGAACAGACCGACCGCTCACCTGCTCAAATGCTCGCACAATATCCAACACGCTATACCCTCTGCCTGTGCCTAGATTCACAGTCAAACATTCGACTCTCTCATGTGTTCGTTCCAGGGCCTTGAGTGCTTTGAGATGACCATGAGCCAAGTCCACGACATGAATATAATCCCGTACCCCAGTCCCATCCGGAGTAGCATAATCGTTGCCCCACACGTTGAGGCAATCTCGCCGCCCGACTGCCACTTGAGTTACGACCGGCAACAAATTATTCGGGATGCCTTGAGGATCTTCCCCGATCAAACCGCTGGCATGGGCGCCCGCCGGGTTAAAATAACGGAGAATGCCTACCTTCCAGGATGCATTGCTGTGATGCAGATCGCGCAGAATCTCTTCGATCATCAGCTTTGTTCGGCCATAGGGATTGGTAGCGGAAAGCGGGTGGTCTTCGGTCAGCGGCAGTCGAATAGGGTCGCCATACACAGTGGCGGAAGAACTGAACACCAGGGTTTTCACCCCGCACTCACTCATCGCTTCCAGCAAACGCAAGGTGCCGATCACATTATTGTCGTAATAGGCCAACGGCTGTGTCACTGACTCTCCCACGGCCTTGAGACCGGCGAAGTGAATCACCGAACCGGCTCCACTCTCTCGCAGGGCCGATACCAAGGCCGCACGGTCGCGAATGTCGCCTCGCACGAGCCGGAGCTTTTTCCCGGTGATACGCTCGACTCGCGCCACAGCCTCAGGGTGACTATTGGAAAAGTTGTCAAATACTGTCACATCATCGCCTGCGTCGAGCAACTCCACGCATGTATGCGAACCGATATAACCCGCACCGCCGGTCACAAAAATCATGGGGTTTACCTCAATGAAATTCCCCTCAACACGCTACGGGGAGCTTCATTGCTCCCTCCTAGCTCGCTCGTTTCCGTTCAAAGGTAGTGCGACCTGGTCGATCCTCGATTGCGCGCGTCGAACGAGCACTTTCTTATCGTGCGTATTCCGCGAACAGGAGGCGTCCCAGGCCGTGCTACCCGCTACTTCCACCCTTCTCCATTCGTGCCTCCTCCGAACCCTCCGAAGTTTCCCCCAAAGCCCCCCTGCCCTGCTCCCCAATACTCCCCTTTTTGAATTCGGGTGTAGGGATGCCGAAGGTCGGGCCGGCTAATCCACCAAAAGAAAGTGACCGCGCTAATCCCTGTAAAGATCGCGAGCCCGAGCCCCAGGCCTTTAGAGTGTTTCCTGGAAAAGTCGCCGACACGTATTTCCTGCGCTGGTGACGCGAGCGCCACCACGGTGAGATAGAGGCCTTCACCAAAGTGTCCCAACTCAATCGACGGCTGCAGGCTTTCACGGCCGACTTGATTGACCACCGCTGGAGTAATGACAGGCAACATCTGCCGGCCTAGCGTGATTGCAGCTTGTCGTTCCTGCACCGCGACCAGCACCATCATGCCATGGTCCTGTTGCGTCGATCCGATTCCCCACTTTTCATAGAGTGCCGTTGCGTACTCGTTGGCTGACCCGAACGGCTTGATCGTGGGGACGGTCACCACCACCATTTCCACGCCGGTCTTCCGCTCAAGATCCTGGCAGACGGACCGGATGCGCTCTTTCCAATCCCCATCGATCGCCTGCGCATGGTCGCTCACATAGCCTTGAGGGCCCGGCAACTGGACCTTGGGGCGTTCATAGAACGCAGCCTGAGCCAGGCCTTCAAAGACAACCAGGCAGAGCACCATTGCCATACTGAGGGTTCTCGTCATCGCAGCTCCAACTGAGGAAGTTGCTCAACCGCGCGTGTCACCAATACTGCGGTCTGCAGATACCGGTCGAAGAGTCGAGACATTTCGTGGGGACCTGGAGAAATCTGTCCACGCTTAAGCAACCAGACATCCAGCAACCCCTGTAGATCCAGTTTCAGCTGCTCGCCGACATCCGAGATCACCGCCTCTGAATGAGAAAGGGAGGGACGCCCAAGAAGACGTCGAACTCCGCGCAGCAGAGGAATCGTTGACGCAATCGAAAGCGTCAGCAAAATTGTCGTCGCGTCGTCGCCTCCGCCTCCTTCCACATAGCGCTGACGCAGCCGTACGATATGACTTGTCAAACCCTGGACTACGGCCTCTTTCAGCCGATCGGTCTTCACGTGGAAGCCGATGAAGGGATCGCGCCCGTCGAGAACGCGGTGCTGCTCCTGGATCTCTAGAAACTCCAGTGGGAAGACCGCGGCCGACTGGTGCAGTTCCTCTTCCGTCAGAAAGAGAGGGACGACGATCTGTTCCTTACTCCATTGACGGTGCAAGGCGCTGTACTGCTTGAGCACGGCGCTGTCGTACGAGGACACGAGCAGCAGGATATTCAGATTGGAGCGTCCTGGAAGAAACTCACCTCTCACGGCGCTGCCGTAGAGCAACAAGCCTTCCAGCTGATCTCCGAATGCCGATTTGACCTCCTTCACATACGTCTGCAGCAGCTTCTGCGTCTCATTCGACAATCCATCGATCATACGTTCAGCCGCACCTATGTTTCTCATAAAGACATCGGATGTGGAGATCTCTCATGGGCGCGGATATCTGGAAGCAACCCCGCGGCAATCACACAATCGATCAGATTAAACGGGGGCATTGTCCGCAGCCCCGCCGTGGTCGACAGAACCTGATAGCGAAGCCGCGCGTTCCGATCCAGCGTCTGAAACACACGATCGCGCAAGAACGCGACCACAGGATTCTTCGTATTCCAATAGAACACTAGTTGATCAGCCAGTTGCTGTAGCATCGTGACTTGTGGCCGCCTAGCCCGTTCAAATTCTTTCAACCTTTCGGCGGAATAATTCCGATCGTTCAGACAGCTCGGCAAGAGATCGGCCAGCGCCATGGCATCGACCATAGCCTGCATGCGTCCCTGCGAGGCATGGGGATTCATCGCGTGGGCGGCATCGCCGATCAGCACCGCTCCATCCGCCACCCAGGTTGGTGTTCGTATCCGCCCAGTCGGCATATACGCGGTCTGCCCCCAATCGTTCAAGCAGCGAAAGAGCCTAGAGAACTGTGGCGCAATTTGACTCCATATCTGCTGTAGTGCAGGAATCCCCTGCTGCTTCACCGCCTCCATCGAATCCTTGGGAATCATATAAAAGAGATAGGCCTTGTTCCCTGTCGCTGGGAAAATTCCCAAAATCGTCCTGTCCCCGACATAGTAAAACGATTCCGATACCGGCTCGTCCGATTCGAGAATCGCAATGAGATACCCGTCAGGGTAGAGGTACAGATCGGCGGGAATCTTCAGCGCTTCGCGCACTTTTGAAAAGGCCCCATCGGCGCCGACGACGATCTTTGCGCGAATCGTGTGTGCGCCATCCGGCCCCTGCGTCGAGACTCCCACCACCTGATTGCCTTCACGGACCAGCCCTGAGAATGAGGTCCCATAGCGCAGTGTCACACTCGTATGCTGCTGCAGCGCCGCGACAATGGCATGATGGGCCACGTTGGGCAAGGTGACGATGGCGCGATTGTAGGGCGGGGGTAGGTCACCATAGTCGATGCTGCAGAGGCGCCTCCCTCCGGCCCGGCCAAAATGAAAGAGCCGCACAGATCGGGTGGCATCGGCCGGCAACGACTGCAACACACCCAAACGATCGAGTACGCGCTGTCCGTTCGGTTGGAGAATTTCTCCCCGCAAGCCCTTGGGTGGGCCAGTCGCCTGATCCAATACGACGGTGCGGATTCCTTGCTTCGCCAGCGCCAGACAGCTCCGCCACCTCCTGCCCCCACCACCGCGACGTCGGTCTCTTCAGTCATCACGTCTCACACAGATAGGCAACAGTCAAAGTTGAGCTTGAGAGTGAAGCCGCGCTTGGACAAATGGTTCCTTCTCCATCTTCCTCAATCGTGGCCTAAACCTCAACTTTTTCGTTTATTTCCAACTCCGGTATCGCGTGCGATCGTTCCACATCGCCAGGAACTTCTCCCGAGCCTTCACAGTAATCGCATGATCGGTAATGACGTCAAGCCGCTCATCGTTATAGCGATTACCGCTCGTCGTATGATTCATCGAGCCGGTTGTATTCACGTTATCGTCAATCACAACCTGTTTCAGGTGCATCAGCCCATCGTGCTCATTCACGAGGATCGGGATACCAGCCAAATGCAGTGTGTGGAGGGCCGTGCGCTGTTTCACATCCTCGGTGCGCTGGCGATCAGTGATCAGACGCACATCAACTCCGCGCTTCTTCGCTGCGACCATGGCTTCCACCGCGCGAGGAGAGGTGAGCCCATAGGCCGCCACATAGAGATAGCGCGTGGCGTGCCGATAGAGCGCGGTGAGGCGATCGAGCGGCGCGTCGTCAGGGCCGTAATAGACCTCCACCGTCGCGCCCCATCCGACCCCGAATGGCGCCACAAGCGACAGGACGATGAGAGCCCACGCCAGCGCGACCCGGCGAAACCTGACTGCATTCACCGGCGGCAGATGGTAGGCCGGAGTCATTCGAGCTCGAATAACATCTTGAAATGATCGTCAGTCGTCTCCCAGGCCTGAGGAGCCGAGGTAGCAAGCCACCGCTGTAGAAATTGCTTTTGACCAGGCGTGAGCAGTTGCTTGATCTGGTGAGACCGCCCTTGGAGAGGCTGCAGAAACCCAACCCGCTTCTGGAAATCCAATGTCGCTGTGCGGACATACATGTTTGTGAAGGCTGTCGGGATGTCATCCTCTCCATCACCTTGAATCCAAACCGATAAAAACTTCTCTAACTGGAGCCCGGTGCTATCCATGGCGGGATCGGTATCGTGAAAGAGCTCGTTTTCAGATTCTTCGAGCGGAAGAGCCTCTGCGGACCTGAACATGAAATTGTGTTTCCACATGTCATCGCGCTTCCAAATGCTGGCATAGTGGCGGCGGATTGCAGACAAAGTCAAGCCGAGAGGCCTCCGGTTTCGTTGCCTTGACATTGGCAAAGTCCCTTTGATAGAGTGTTGAAATTGTTTAATTTCTTGGCCATGTTAGGAGTCTTCAATGCAGGTCACAATCAATGGGAAGATGGAAGAGATTTCAGGAGGAACGGTCCTCGATCTTCTCCAGGCCAAAAAAATTGAACCACACATGGTTGCCGTCGAAGTCAACGACGCTGTCTTGGACCGGAACCACCTCGCCACCACCAGTTTGAACAACGGCGACCGGGTTGAGTTCCTGTTTTATATGGGAGGTGGCCGGTGACGAGCACCCTGCATAAAGACATTACCGAACTCATCGGACGAACTCCCCTCGTCCGCCTAAACCGGTTATCCCCTGTTGGCGGGGCAACAATCTACGGAAAAGTCGAGTTCTTCAATCCGGGTGGAAGTGTCAAGGACCGAATCTGCCTCAATATGATCGACGAGGCCGAACGACTGGGCGCATTAAAGCCTGGCGGTACAATTGTCGAGCCGACCAGCGGAAACACCGGAATCGGCCTAGCCTTAGTCGCTGCGGTCCGTGGGTATAAACTGATTCTCGTGATGCCGGAGAGCATGAGCATGGAGCGGGCGAGCCTCTTATCCTCCTATGGCGCGCAGCTCGTCTTGACCCCGGCCTGGGAAGGGATGAAGGGTGCGATCCGCGAGGCGGAAAGCATTATTGCGCAGAATCCCTCATACTTTATGCCGGATCAGTTTTCCAACCCGGCTAACCCGGCTATGCATAAAAAGACCACGGCGATCGAGATTCTCGAGGCGCTCGACGGAAAGATCGATGCATTCGTAGCGGCAGTAGGGACTGGCGGCACCATTACCGGATGCGGGGAATTGTTCAAAGAGCGGAATCCCAACGTGCAGGTCATCGCAGTTGAACCGGCTGGATCACCGGTCTTATCAGGCGGAGAGCCAGGACCCCATAAGATTCAAGGCATCGGCGCGGGCTTCATCCCGAAAGTCTTGAACCGGACCATTATCGATCGTGTCATGACCGTAACCGATGACGAAGCCTATCAAACGGCCAAGCAGCTCTCAAAAAAAGAGGGCCTCTTGGTGGGCATTTCTGCCGGAGCCAACGTGTTCGCTGCACAGAAAGTAGCCCAGGAACTGGGACCAGGTAAGAACGTCGTCACAATCCTGTGCGACACAGGCGAGCGGTATATCAGTATAGAAAAATATTTTAACATCTAGTGAAGGGTGATGAGTGAAGAGTGATGAGCACGCTACGTATTAGTCAACCCATCACGCATCACTGATCACACATCACGAGCCCAAATGGAATTTACAGAAGATCAAATATCACGCTACAGCCGCCATATCCTGCTACCGGAGGTCGGTGGCAAGGGGCAAAAGAAGATCGCCAAGGCCAAGATTCTCCTGGTCGGCGCGGGGGGCCTTGGTTCGCCGGCAGCGCTCTATCTGGCCGCAGCCGGTATTGGGACCATCGGCCTCATCGATAGCGATGTTGTGGACCTCACCAATCTTCAACGACAGATTCTCCACCATACATCGGACGTCGGCCGCCCGAAAGTCGTCTCTGGCAAAGAGAAGATTCAAGCGTTGAACCCGGACGTCCAGGTCGCAATGTACGAAGAGCGTCTGACGGCCGGCAATGCGTTGAAGATCATCAGCGATTACGACATTGTCATCGACGGGGTCGACAACTTTACGGCCAAGTTCCTCATCAACGACGCCTGTTTTTTTGCTGGAAAACCGTTAGTCCACGGTGGCATCCTTCGTTTCGATGGCCGAGTGACGACCATTGTACCGAAGCAGTCTGCCTGCTATCGTTGCGTCTTTAAGACTCCGCCGCCGGCTGGGCTGGTCGCCTCCTGCCAAGAAGCAGGCGTGATCGGCGTATTAGCCGGCATCATTGGCACAATCCAAGCCACAGAGGCCTTGAAACTCATCCTTGGTATCGGTCATCCTCTGACGAACCGACTCCTGGATTTCGATGCGCGCAAGACCCTGTTCAGAGAAATTAAAGTGAAACGCAATCCTGACTGTGCGCTGTGCGGCGCACATCCGACGATTACCGAATTGTTCGATGACGGCGATCCGTTTGCCGGCTGTGCCGTCCGGCCGTAATTATTGACTGAGTAAGGTGGAATCGCCATGGCTACAATGAAAGCCCTAGTCTGTCGTGAGTGCGGAAAAGAATACCCAACGAAAGCGATCCATGTCTGCGAAATGTGCTTTGGCCCCCTCGAGGTGAAATATAACTACGAGGAGATCAAGAAGAATGTGTCCCGCACAAAGATTCAGGATGGCCCACATAGCATCTGGCGCTATGCCGATCTCCTACCGGTAGAGGGGCCCACCTTTCTCGGCCTGCATGCCGGGATGACCCCGCTGGTGCGCGCGAAAAATCTTGGCGCCCACCTCGGACTGGACGAGCTCTACATCAAGAACGATACAGTCAATCACCCCACGCTCTCGTTCAAAGATCGGGTTGTGGCCGTCGCCATTACCAGAGCGCGAGAGTTAGGATTTGAAACGATTGCCTGCGCCTCGACCGGCAATCTAGCCAATTCTGTCGCCGCTCATGCGGCTGCGGCAGGGATGCGCTGTTACGTGTTTATCCCGGGCGATCTGGAAGCCGCGAAGGTGCTCGGCAACTTGATCTATAAACCCAATGTGGTCGAGATCGAAGGCAATTACGACGATGTGAATCGGCTCTGTAGCGAAATCGCCGGCGAGCACGGCTGGGCGTTCGTCAACATCAATATCCGCCCCTACTATGCGGAAGGCTCGAAGACGTTGGCATTCGAAACCGTCGAGCAACTCGGCTGGCGCACGCCGGACCAGGTCGTCATCCCGATGGCGTCCGGCTCGCTCTTGACTAAAATCTGGAAGGGCCTCCACGAAATGAAATACGTGGGATTGATCAATGAAGTGAGGACCAAAATCAACGGAGCGCAGGCTGAAGGTTGCTCACCGATTTCTACCGCTTTTAAGGCAGGGCGTGATTTTTTCAAACCGGTGAAACCCAAAACCATCGCCAAGTCCTTGGCGATCGGGAATCCAGCAGACGGGTACTATGCCCTGAAGGCTACAGCCGAGAGCAAGGGTTCCATGGACATGGTGACAGACGACGAGGTCGTGGAGGGCATCAAACTGCTGGCGCAGACGGAAGGAATCTTCGCAGAAACGGCCGGGGGTGTGACAATCGGTGTACTCCAAAAGCTGGTGAAGAACGGCACGATTAAGAAAGGCGATCTGACCGTAGCCTATATCACCGGAAACGGTTTAAAAACCCAGGAAGCCGTGATCGATGCCGTTGGACGGCCGGTTCGCATTCAACCAAGTCTAGTTGCATTTGAGAAAACATTTAAAATGGGCAAGAACGGTGGTGGTGACTCATGATTAAAGTTCGCATTCCGACTCCGCTACGCCCGCTGACCAAGGGCCAGGGAGAAATCGAAACAAAAGCCGCGAGCGTGCTTGAGATGATCGAGGCGCTCAATACCGCGTATCCCGGCATGAAAGATCGCCTCTGCGACGACACGGGTGAGCTCCGCCGATTTGTGAACATTTACGTCAACGAGGAAGACATTCGATTCCTCAAGGGCAAAGAGACGTCGCTCAAAGACGGGGACGAAGTGTCGATCGTGCCCGCCATTGCAGGAGGTACATCATGCCGCATGTGAAAGTGCACGTTCAGTTCCCAGAAGACAAGATCAAAGAACCGGTGATCTATCAGATCGGCCACGAGTACAAAGTCGTCACCAACGTCCGGCGCGCCGATGTGCGTGAAACCACCGGATGGATGGATCTTGAGCTGACCGGCGACAGCACAGAAATCGAGCGGGCGATCGTAGGCCTTCGCACGAAAGGCGTCGTCGTCGACCCGATCGAATTGAATGTCGTGGAATAGGGGGAGTGAGAAGTGACGTGTGATGAGTGATGGGTACTCTCAAGGAAAGCTCTACCAAATTATGAATCCTAACTCGTCGCGCATCACACATCACTGATCACGGACTTTATGGAACTCACTGAACAGCAGATAGAACGATACAGTCGTCAAATTATTCTGAGCGACGTGGGCGGCAAGGGCCAGATGAAGCTGGCCAAGGCCAAAGTTTTGCTCATCGGCGCCGGAGGGCTCGGCTCGCCTGCCGGGCTTTATCTCGCTGCCGCTGGCGTGGGTACAATTGGTCTCGTTGATGGCGATGTTGTTGATCTTTCGAACTTACAACGCCAAATCCTGCACTCCACAGCAACGGTCGGTATGGCGAAAGTAGAGTCCGGCAGAAAAACCCTGTCCGCAATTAACCCGGAGATTACGATCAAGACCTATCACCAGAATGTCGACAGCGACAATATTCTTTCGCTGGTCTCCCAGTTCGACATGGTGCTGGATGGTTCCGACAACTTTGCAACACGTTTTCTGGTGAATGACGCCTGCTTCTTCGCCAAAAAGACGCTTATTTCTGCCAGCATGTTCCGGTTTGAAGGACAACTCACGACGATCAAGCCTCATGCCGGCTATCCCTGCTACCGCTGCCTCTACCCGGAGCCACCACCGGCAGGACTCGTGCCGAATTGCCAAGAAGCCGGCGTGTTAGGCGCTCTCGCCGGAACCATGGGCATTCTTCAGGCATCGGAAGCGATCAAGGAAATTCTCGGCATCGGTGAAACATTGGCCGATCGCCTCTTGATCTACGACGCCCTCGAGATGAAATTCAGAAAAGTCAGACGCCCCAAAGATCCAGCCTGTCCGCTCTGCGGCCAGAATCCGAAGATCACAAATCTCAGCATGGACTATACTGTCAGCTGCACCATCTAACTAAACAGAATGCTGAAAAAGTCCGCCAGCTTTGTTCTCGCATCGCTCAGAGACTCAACGTACCCAAAGGGTACGCCTCGCCTCCTTGCTCACTGCGGCCGCGCTGACGGTCTTTTTGAGCATTCTGTATCGCCAGCTCCTGTGGCCAAAGGTACGCGGGCCAATGAATTTCTTCCGTGCCAAATTTTTTTCTCAGTAGTCTGCTAGCCGTGTCTGATCTCATCATCCCTCAATCGATCCTCGACGACATGGTGGCCCACGCCAGGGAACTCGACCCCTATGAATGTTGCGGGCTTCTGGCTGGAACCAACGGGACTGTCACCCATGTCTACCGGATCAAGAATATTGTGGCACTCGAAGGAGCTGAGAAATTGTCGTCCTTCGATCCGGCAAAGGTGGCGCATTTGGAACGACTATCACCAGCCGAACGAGCCGAGATCGCCTTCGTGATGGATATGCAAGATTTTTCCGTGGCGAAGAAAGACATTCGAAACAAAGGGCTCGACCTGCAAGTGGTCTACCACTCTCATCCTCACGACCCGGCACGCCCTTCGACTACCGATATCAAGATCGCCACCGACTACGAAGAAATCTGGCCAAAAATTAACCTGCCCATCCCCGCTTATCTGCTCATCTCTCTGATGGAAAAATCCAAGCCGGATATCCGCGGATACTGGATTACAGGGGGAACGGTCACGCAGGCCCACATCACAACGATATAGCAGGATGCTGAAAAGCCCGCCAGCTTCGTTCTCGCCTCGAAAGCATCCTCAACGTAGCCAGAGGCTACGCCTCCGGTGCTTCCATCGGCTGCAGCCGCGCTGGACAGCCTTTTTGAGCATCCTGCGTGAATCTGTTCCTGTTGTGGCACACATACTGATCATCAAAATTCTCGCACACTAACCTCCACTCGACAATTTCCAGTTTGTTTCCACTTGACCCTGGTGCGATAATGTCCATCTGATTTCTCTCGCAAGAAAGAGAGCGCATCATGCCAAACAGACGCACACGGCTTCTCGCGGTCCTCTGCAGTCTCTCTCTCCTCATTCTGATCGCGTCCCCTAGCTTTGCCGAAGACAAGAGTTTCTACAGCCCGGTCATTCAAGTCGACGTAGACACGCATCGCGTCTTGATTTCGACCCTCGGCGGGATATTCTGGGTAGACGTTCCCGAACCGGCCAAGCCTCACATCGAAAAGCTACCGATCTCGGGCCTTGTGGACTTCGTTGTCGAGATGAGAGACAACGGGCAAGCGCCGCTATTGAAAACCTGGAAGGTAAAATCCGGAGAGACAAGCTGTCTCCACTTCGATGGAAAAACCTGCAAGTAAAGAATTTTCCTTCTTGATCAGTTCGCTACTGCTTCTTTCTCCCGAAGATGTTTGTCCAACACAAATGTTCCGAACGGAATAATAGACGCAATAAACGCATACAGTGAAAACATGAAAGACCATCGTTGCCGAAAATGTATTGCGGCCAACAGGCCGACATAGAGCAGGAACAATCCTCCATGTATTGAGCCCACGACTCTCACGACCTCCGGCATCCCCATGAAGTACTTCATCGGCATCGCAATGAATAGCAAAATGAGAAATGAACAGCCTTCCGCTAACGCTGTCATTCTAAAAACTCTGATCTGGGTCATAGTTACTGTTCTTCCTTCTTCCTCATGGAATATAAAATCCGAGCGGTCACCCAAGAAAATTCAGAATGCCTCCCCTTTGTTTTCCCCATGCCGGGTTATACCCCAACCCGTATAAAAGTACAGGGCTGCAGACTGTCAAGTGCTTGCTCCAGTGTCTGAACAAGTGGCAGCTGTAAGGAAGGTTCTTGTCGACGGTGAGAAATGCGTCAAATTCCTTGGCCGCTAGAGTCAAGAGAGCGCCGTTCTTTACCCCTCCCCAGCCCATTTCAACTACGGTTTTAACCGAGTGACTTGGCAAAGACCGCCGCAAGCGAACCGGGACAGAATCGTCAAGAAGTAATCGCATCTGCAAACAGCCTGCTCTTTGCGTCCTCGATAACGGCTACGGCAGCTTCTCGAGATACAGAGGGAAAGTCTTGCAGAAACTCTTCAAGCGAGGAGATTCCTTGAAGGTAGTCGAAAAGGTTTTGCACAAGGACACGTGTGCCTGTGAAGCACAACGCGCCACTCATGACCTCGGGGTCACGGCTCATGTATCGGGCATCCATAGGGGTCTCCATGGGGAGAACTTACCACAGAGAAGGAGGTAGGGTCTCTGACATCTGTCGCCACCGGCGAAGAAAAGACCATATCAAGTAGGCTAACGTTGCGGCTCAACTGCGGCCGCGCGCACACTACCTTACCACCGACCGGGCGCCGGTGGCGGTCCTACCACCCGACCCGGAGTGCGGCCGGCTAAGGCCGCCGCACTCCGGTCACAACCCTCTTCGTTGTGGCCGTGGTCAATTGACCTTGAATGCCGAAAAAATGATGCTCGGCACCACGGGTTCACCTTCCGGCTTTTTCACGATCAAACCGAGGCCAGGCGCCGACCCGGAGTAGACCGTTTCGATCGTGTCGCCATTCCTCAACATCTGCACGCCTTGGGATACCAGAACGGCGGTGAAGGACGCGTCAGGAATCATCTGCTCGGTGTTGGAATTGACTACATCCTTGCCGTTGACCCTGATCCAGAGTCGTACAGAACCTGCAACTTTTCCGCCGACCTGCGCTGCCGCCATCAAGAAGTACGCCCCGTCGGCACGGACTGTAACCACACCGTTCCTATTAGTGAGGCCTCCGCCTGCGTCCGTCTTCATCGTGACGACGTTCGGTTTGGTGTCCTTCGCGAGCTGCTCCTCGTTGTTCGAGGCCTGTAGGAACGATGCCAATTCCGCAAAGGAACTGCTAGCCGAGGCCATAAGCGTGGCCGTGATCAACATTGCCATCAAAGTAGTTTTCATCTTCAGTTTCCTTTCCCTTGGTTGGAAGTGAAACTATTTGTACGGGAGCCGCGCAAGCGACATGCCATCGTCGATGGAAGTCGGCTCACTATTGGATGCGCTGCTCGAGCCCAGACCTCCCTGCAAATATCGAACTCTCCTCACCCTTGCTCGTGTGTGCCCCGCATCTCTGCCTCCAGGCGAATATCAGCTTCACCTCTTTCATGAGTGATCTTTGGTGTTTCAAGTGGAAAACGAACTGTGAAATGTCTTCTTATGAAGGGGGAGATCGAGATTGAGGTGCTCTATTCGGCATGACTCCACTCCTCCATTACCGAGGAACGTGTCCTGCTCTGTACTAGCTCGCTCAGTACCTAAATTCGTTGGGTCACCCCTATTTCATCATGGGTGGCGCCGCTTGGTCATGACTGGCTCACGATGTTTAGGTCGATCCGCATAAGCGCAGGATCAGCCAATTTCTATTCGTATAACACACCACTAATGTTCGTAAACAATACGCCGTAACTGTTGCCGTTTCAAGAGGTACGACTGCAAAAACATGTATCACGGGTTCTTATGCGGATCGAAATAACACCCGTCCTGGCATGGAGTCACATCCCATCCAGCGGACTGCGAACGCCTCCCCGGCCCACGCGGTTGAGGACATGCGTATAGATCATTGTCGTGTTGAAAAGCTTAGGGATCTGGCCGCTTTGTTTTGTTTCCAAGGTGGTCAAACGGCAGAATCTTGCAATTACAAAAAGAATTTTCCTCCTGATCAGTTCGTCACGATTTCTTTCTCACGGAGTTGTTTGTCTAAGATAAATGTTCCAAACGGAATAATAGACGCAACGAATGCGTACAGTGAAAACATGACAGACCATCGCTGCCTAACATGCAAGACAGCTAACAGGCCCACATAGAGCAGGAACAATCCTCCGTGTATTGATCCCACGACTCTCACGACCTCCGGCATCCCCATGAAGTACTTCATCGGCATCGCGACACATAACAAGATGAGAAATGAACAGCCTTCGGCCAACGCGGTCATTCTAAACATTCTAATCTGGCTCATATGTACTTTTCTTCCTTGTTCCCCAGCAAATTTATAATCTCGGCAAGTAACCGACAAAAAAGTAAGTTTTTCCCCACATAATCCTATGATGGCCCAGTGTACATATCATCATCCACCGAAAAATGGGACGGTTAAGGGTCTGAACCCTTTGTCTCACCATCTTGGTATGAGAAATGTAAATATGTGCACTCGAAGAAATTGGTCGCCCCCTGCATGACTTCACGCACATTGGCAAGATCAATGCCTCTATCGCCGAATGCGAATGGCAAATCATTCGAATCAGTGGGAAACCGAAAGCCATCTGACTTTTGGTCGGCCTCGTGCATCTCTGCGACGAGTCTTTGAACTACGCTTAGGCCATCAGTATCGCTACTTTCACGCTCGTTGACTATGCACATGAACCGTTCCCACAAACGGTTGAGCTCATGCGTATTCTTCGGCGAGTACGCCTGCCCATTGCCAAAGTCGGCGATTAGCTTCTTGAGAAAGAGTTCGACCGAGTGTCTGTAACAAAAAAGTGCGGCGTAGATAACATTCGAGCGATCAGCAATGTCAGCGGCCGCTTGCTCAATGAGAAGGTCACCTGCACGCTTGTAACCCATCGGCATGCGGTAAAAGCGTTCTCCTGGGTGACGGGCAACGTGAGCGTCCTGCCCCCAGGCCAAAGCAACAAAAAGGCGATCACCATCCTTCGGCCAACGTAATTCAAGATCTCGCGCTTCTGACATGTCCCTGCTCATGTGTCTGTTATGTCACGCATGCGTTACCTGAGGTGCTTAGGCAATATGCAATGAGGATGTTCAAAAAGCCCGTCCAGCAAGGCCGTAGCCGAAGAATGCACCGGAGGCGTAGCCTCTCGGCTACGTTGAGGATGCGTTCGAGGTGAGAACGACGCTGGCGGGATTTTTCAACATCCTCATTCTCCGCTACCCGCCATGTCGTCGATCAGCGGCCTATTGATATCGGTGCAACCAAAGCAGATGGTATCGAAGAGGGTCTCGGCATCCGCGACAAAATTCTTCTCGTTGGTGAGTTTATCGGCTATCACCTGGGCATGGCAGGTATCGCAGAGCATCATGAGTCCGCGTGATACGCCTACTGTTTTTCTTCCTATGCTCGCAGCCATAACGTCTCCTAGCCCACATTACTTATGACAGTTAGTCGCGAAATCGCTGAGCCGCGTTGCGAGAGCGGCGCGCGGAGCCCTGAGGTCCTGAAGCGTACTCGTGCAGTACGGTGAGGGGCCGAGGGGCAAGCCCGCCGACCGTAGGCTTGTCGTAGCAGCGGATCGGCGATTGCAGCAGAAGTGCTCATGAGTAATGCGGGCTAAACCGACCCTTTCTGCCTTGCCAGCCAAAAGTCTTCAGCTTCGAGATCGATCCCACACACGGCACATTCGTAGACCTTCTCGTCAGCCGGAAGTTGGATCTCCGTCCGATCGATTCGCCCACGACAGACATGATAGAACCGCCCGCGCGCATCCTCGTTATCTAACGGATCGCTTTCATAGATCAGCACCATCAGCCTGCTCTCCTCACAAAGAAGGCCTCAGTATACTGGCGTGGAATATCGATCCGCAACGGTCAGGTGATTCTCTTGCAAGGCAGCCAGCGCGAAAGCAATCTTGCAAGATGCTCAAAAAGGCTGTCCAGCAAGGCCGCAGCCGATGAAGGCACCGGAGGCGTACCCTCTGGGGTACGTTGAGGATGCATTCGAGGCGAGAACGAAGCTGGCGGGCTTTTTCAGCATCCTGCCGTTAGACTTGGAATTGGGCGTCATACAGCCTGGCATACACCCCTTCGTGCCCGATCAACGCCTCATGCGTCCCATCTTCGACGACACGCCCGTGATCCACCACAATGATGCGATCGACACCGTGGATCGTGGAAAGACGATGGGCAATGATGATCGTCGTCCGCCCTTTTGTCAGATCGTCTAATACCTCACGAATCTTGACTTCGGTCTCTGTGTCGATATTGGAGGTGGCCTCATCAAACATGACGATCGGAGGGTCTTTCAGAATCACACGGGCGATCGACACACGCTGCCGCTGCCCGACGGAAAGCTTGACGCCGCGCTCCCCTATCCAAGTATCGTACCCCTCAGGAAGAGCCATGATGAAGTCATGCGCGCGGGCCACCTTCGCCGCTGCCTCAACCTCGTCTTGCCTGGCCGTAAGGTCACCATAGAGAATATTCTCTCTGACGGTGCCATTGAACAAGAAGGGCTCTTGCTGAACCAGCCCGATTTGACTGCGAAGGAAAGACAACGAAAGATCACGAATATCGTGCCCATCGACAGTAACAGCTCCCTGCGTCACATCGTAAAACCGCATCAATAACTTGAGCGTCGTGCTCTTCCCCGCTCCGCTCGGACCCACTAGCGCGACGCGCTCCCCCGCACGGACTGCAATCGTGATGTCGGTCAAGATCGGCGTGTCGGCTCGATAATGAAACCCAACGTGCTGAAAGGCGACCTCTCCTCGCAATCGAGTGCCTGGTGCACGAGCGTCCGGGCGATCCTTGACCTCCGGAATAAGATCGAGCACTTCGAACACCCGTTCACTTGCGGCCAAGGCATGCTGCAGCATGTGATTGACGGAGTGAATCTGATTGATCGGCACATAGAACAGCGCAAGATAGGAGATGAACATCACAAGCTCGCCCACGGACAGACGATGCTCTAACACTTCAGCGGTGCCGAACCAGAGCACCATGGCCCCGCCAAGACTCCCGATCAGCATCATGCCCGGGGAATAGTAAGACCAGAGAAACATGGCCTTCAACGTATCCTGCCTGCAACGATCACTCTTTCGATCGAATCGCTCCTGCTCGTAGGGCTGGCGATTGAAACCCATCGTCTCTCTGATGCCTGCCAGCATGTCTTGTAAGAGGGCGTTCAGCTCGGCCGACCCCTTTCGAATCGCGCGATAATGCCCATGGACACGTTTGGTAAACAACGCCGCCCCCACAATCAAGAGGGGAATCGGCACAAGCGCCAACAGAGCCAGCTTCCAATTGAGCATGAATAGCATGATCATGATCCCGGTCAGCGTCAGCCCGGCCGTAATGATCTCCTCGAGTCCATCGACGAAGATGCGCTGCATATGCTCGGTATCGTTTAGCACTCGCGACATGATCTCGCCCGTCGGGCGATTCTCGTAGAAACTGATCGAGAGTCTCTGGAGTGCGGAGAACACCTGGACGTGCAAGTCATGCACGACTTGCTGCTCCAACCCATTATTCAGCCTGATCCGCATCGACCCGCAGAGGTTCCGCAACACATAGGCGCCGCACAACGCGAGAAATACCCATACCAGGAGCTGAGTCTGGCCGGCCTGGATCACGTCGTCGATGATGACTTTGATCAGCCACGGAGGGATGAGCTCAAACGCAGTCGCGAGCCCGGCAAACACAAATGTACCGACCACCATGGAACGGTGCGGGCTGAGATACTGGAGCACTCGAAGCAGGGTTTTCATAAGCGCACATTATTCAAACTCGGGGAGCTGCGTGAGCGTCGACATGTCGGTCATTCGATCCAAAAATAGCTTGCCGATCAGATGATCCATCTCATGCTGGATACAGACGGCATAGAGACCGGTCGCTTCGAAATCCATGGATTTCCCATGACGATCCAACGCCTGAACCCTCACGACCGACGGCCTCGTGACCTTTCCTCTGAGCCCATCCACACTGAGACAGCCTTCCCAGTTTTCAACTTGCTCCGGGCCATAGAAGACGATCTTGGGATTAATCAGGACTGTTTCAGGAAATCCCTCCTCCCCTTCGCACCCCATGACAACTAATTGAATTGAGCGCGAGACTTGAGGCGCCGCCAAACCGATCCCTGGTTCGGCCAACATCGTCTGAATCAGATTATCAATGAATTGCTATATGACGTATGTGCGGATATTGCGAAGGTCGACCGGGGCCGCGATCTGGCGCAAAACGGGGTTCCCAAGCTTTGCAATCTGGAGTGTAGGCATACCGTGAATTACATTTCCTTCTATAACAATGCGCGACAAAGGAAGAGACCGGAAAAATATAACACAGGATTTTTTGCCCCTGCAAGGCGTACGTATGGAGGAACCGGGGAAGAGAGCCCCATTCTCTCCACATCGCGGGGAGTTATCGAGCCCGGCCAGGTTTTTTTGGATCCAATATTTCGAAACTATCCTTCTGACCGTTCCACCATTCTAACCATTCGGTCGCCCACTCTTGACGGTCTTGTCTGGTCGACGTCTCCCAATCGTGAAACTCCGTTTCATGCCGAGTCAGAATCCAGAGCGACTGCACCGCTGAGAATGCGACAAATCGCTCTTCATCGGCAATCATCCCGATCAGAACCGGAACCACCGCTTTCTCTCTGACATACCGAGCCTCAAATGCAGCGGCCTTTCGGATCGACGAATTCTGATCGTGTGCCATAGACTCGATCGCATCGACAACTTTTGCCCCATCCAATCGAACGGCCACTCGCAACGCATGTTCACGCACCCGCGGGATTTCGTTCGGCTCCTTGGCCGCAGCGGCGAGAGCTGGAACTGCCGAAGTCGCCTTCAACATTGAAATCGTTTCAATCGTATTGTAGCGAATACGCGGTCCCGCCATCGTCAATCCTTTGACCAAAACCGGAACCGATGGTTCGCCGAGATGCACGAATTCGCCCATGGCCCAAAATTCTTGCGCTTCTTCCAACAATGGCAGGAGTACTTTCGCCCGCTGAACCTCCCCAGCCGTCAACGATTTCGTATTCTGGGGAACCGATTCAGCAGATAGCTCCTGTCCTTTCGGAGGCGCCTCATAAGGCACTTGGACAGGAATGCTCCATCCTTTCCCGATCGGCTCAGCCGATAGAGTCGGAACGATTCCTACCAACACAATGAAGAAGGCGATTCCCCAAGAATGAAAATATTGCTGCCGCACGGTCATCTCTTTTCCTCCCCCATCACGATCGCACATATTGCCTGCAATCCCGAACATTCTCATCTCCTGAGCACACATAGGCCTTCTCCACTCGACTCCAGCGTCTTCAAGATCAGCGATAGAGCCCATGACAGACGACGCGGACGCTGCGCTGGCAGACCGCCCCAAAAGTCTGTCTACGCTGTTCGCGACACCCGTGAAGCGTAATGTGGAGGATCTCTGAGGATCTGATGAATTCTGGACATTCAACAGGTTGACAGTTTCAGGAGTCGCTTTCCACATGACAGATGCGAAGGTGGACTCATGGGGAGGGATCGACGGTACAAAATCACCAGACTCAGAAATCGAGTCCCACCTTAGAGTTGGATGCTCGAAGATGCTTGCGGACCCGAACTTGCTCATGATGCTTGCGCAAAAGCTGCCGTCGAATAACGTCACGATCTTCAGCCACAATACGCACCAATCGATCGACATCCTCCGCATGCTCGCGGACCAATTCTGACAGCTTTGCCATTTGGCTTTCAAGATGCTCGACCCGCCGGAGCGAATCGACCGCGCGATCCACTGTCGGCTTTTGAACCGCTTTCTGCCTCACCAGCGACGTGACCACGACATCCCGCTTCATGCTGACTCCTTTGCTCGATTACTCACTAATTTTCCAGACTACCCTGTGTAGTATCGTCTCAGATTCTCGCGTTGTCAACGAGTATGCTTTCTTTCTATTTCCTCTGTGTCCTGTTACAATCCGCCGCAATGCTGAACATGTTCACCATGTTGCTGGCGGGCGGGAAAGGCGAGCGTCTTCAGCCCCTCACCGAGCATCGGGCCAAGCCTGCCGTTCCCTTCGGCGGGAAATATCGCATTATCGATTTTACGCTCAGCAATTGTCTCAACTCGGGGCTTCGAAAAGTCGCCGTTCTCATCCAGTATAAATCCCACTCACTCGATCGCCACATCCGTACAGGCTGGAATATCATGAATGCAGAACTCGGCGAATATATCGCCTCGATTCCGCCCCAGCAGCGGATCAGTGAAGAATGGTACCAAGGTACCGCCGACGCAGTCTATCAAAACCTCTTTCTGCTCGACACCGAACAGCCGGACTATGTACTCATCCTGGCGGGTGACCACATCTACAAGATGAACTATATGGAAATGTTCCATTGGCTGCTCGCCAAAGGGGCCGATGCCGTGGTCGGCGCAATCGATATTCCGATCGAAGATGCCCATCGATTCGGCGTCATCCATGTGAATGAAGATTTCCGGATTACGGACTTCATCGAAAAGCCCGCGAACCCGCCGTCGATTCCCAACGATCCGACCCGCGCCTTTGGCTCGATGGGCATCTACCTCTTTCGCACCAAAGTCCTCCGCGAGCAGTTGATCGCCGACGCCCAGGAGGGTGGCAGTCACGACTTCGGGAGAAATATCATTCCACGCATGATTCGCGATCGGCCGGTCTACGCCTACAAATTTGTCGACGCGAACAAGAAAGATGTGAAGTACTGGCGGGACATCGGCACCTTGGACGCCTATTGGGAAGCGAACATGGACCTTGTCGCGGTGGATCCCCTCTTTAATCTCTACGACCAACAGTGGCCGATTCGGACGTATCAAGGACAGTTTCCACCGGCTAAATTCGTCTTCTCGCAAGATTATCAAGGCGGAAGAATGGGCGTGGCTCTGGATTCTTATTTTTCGTGATGCTGAACCAGAACCACGATTAGCCCTTACGCGCTTCCCATGTCTTCAGCACCCGCGCATTTTAACAGCCGGCGCTGCCGCCAGGTGATTAAAGAAGAAGGGCATGCTACCCAAGGGGAAGGGGTAGCCATACAACCAGCCTATGAATGCTGACATCTTCGGCACAGCGATCAAGGCATGCAGACTGTGAGAGCATGTATGACCATCGCGGTTTTCTTGGTACTTCTTCTAGCTCAACCAATATACGCCTCACCACCAGCCGCACCAGAAAGAAGCAGGACTACCGAAACCAGCCGTCCCAAGATCGCTCAGAAGAATGAAAACCGCGAGGCTACACAGTCCAACCCCAATGATCTTTCTGCCGCGATCAATGAGTTGACTTCCACAATACGCGAGGCTAAAGCACACATATCCGATCAATATGAGAAAGAAAAGATACAGATAGATGGAAAAGCGCTCAAGGCCGAGGAAAAAATTGCTGATCAGACTGAGAAGCTGGCCGTGTACACCGATAATTTGGCATTTTTCACTCGTCTGCTTGTAGTTGTAGGAGGTTTGCAGCTTGGACTGTTTTTCTGGCAATTACTGCTGATGAACAAAGCCGCTAAGGATGCCGGGAAATCCGCTGCTGCTGCCCTGGAAACGGCTAAAGCCATCACTCTCTCTGAGCGGGCCTACATCAAAATTTCCCATGACCAACACGGTATGATTAGAACTACTTCTGACGCGGATGTTCTCTACTCAAAAAAGAGGACCTATCAAGTTCAATTTGACGTGCGCAACATCGGGAAGACCCCAGCCGATCTTACCCGCCTTGATTTCAGTCAATTCATTCATCCCAGCGATGAACCTTTGCCCGTCGTTCCTCCATACAATGACCCCGACACAATAGTCTTTGTGATAAGAGCCACCATGTACGGAACTGATGCAATATTCCCCTCCCAGTCGTTTATTATGAGCGAAGAAGAAAGTAGCGCAATATGGAACAGAACCAAAAACTTCTATATATTGGGAGTTGCCGAATACATCGATCATTTTGGCATCCGCCATCGAGCTGGATATGCAAGACGGTACGATCCACATTCCACCGAAAACAATCTCCTTATGGTTACCTGGCCGGGCTATAACTACGACAAGCAGAGACAACAAGGCGATGGCTACGATTGGGACGATACGCCATCGACGGCATAGTATCCCTCTCATTGACCCCGTAATCGCTGGATCATTTTCAGTAGACACCCTTCCGGATCACATACAAGCGTAAGTACTTCTAGACTTGGTGGGGGAGGGAACGCTAGTCGGTGATGGTGGTCCAGTACTGGCTCCCCGAAGATCGCCCCGCAATTCACGCATGTGCTCGCCTCGATCGGTTCTTCCTCTGTGAGCACCTCGATTTTCCTTGAGTACCCGCCACATCTTGGACACGGCACGTTCTCATCCCTATTCTTATGACGTGAAGAACTTCGCCGTACCCTTCGCCTTCGGAGGTTCAGGAAGAGTCTTGACCTTGCTTCTGCTCGATGGACTCAGACCCAACTCTGACAGCGCAGATTGATACTGCCGCCGGGCCATGTTGCGCTGACCGACTTCTGGATATGGCTTGTAACTCGTGCCGCCATTGATCGAGCTGGCATCGTAGGATCGTGAGCCTTTCTCTTTGAGAAACTTCTGGCACTGCCTCAATTGCGAATAGGCATCACAGGCCACAAGGAGAATTCCGCCATCGCCCTTCGTGATCACGCGAGCAGAGACTAACATCCCGGTGAGCCGGTCCCATTCCTCGCTGGCAAAGTCATCAAGGAACGTCGGTTTGTCCGGCGCCCCCGGTCCATGCTCCCTCCCAAGGCTCAAGTTGTGACTCTCTATCACCAAGTCTGCGAACCTCGCGTCAGTATTGAAGAGGCTTAAATGGCCTCCGAATCAAATCCCACCTTTGGCACCATCACCAGGTATAAACTAGGCAGTGTCTTCTTCTTTTGCGGAACGGATACTAACCCGCCTCAAGGCCAGTGGGGGGGCATGACTTCAATGCGAAGCTCGAAACGATGAAGGAAGACCGATGGAACCAATTGGGAAGAAACGTTGGGCTATAGTGGAAGGTTATATTCCTCCGACGAGCACAGGTCCGCATCCGCAGATGACGAGCCACGAAACGGTCTGCGTGTTGAATGTGTGGCCGTGTGACGCCCGTGTGGAAATCACCGTGTTTTATACGGATCGTGGGCTGGTCGGTCCCTACAGGCTGGTCGTGCCCGCTGAGCGGACGATGCATGTGCGGTTCAACGATCTGACAGACCCGGCCCCGATCCCTACCGATACAGACTTCGCCAGTCTCATTGAATCCGATGTACCCATCGTCGTTCAACACACCAGATTGGATTCACGTCAGGCAGAAAATGCGTTACTCAGTACGATCATGTTTGCGGGGAACGAATAAGGCGAAGCAGAGCATTTCCGGGTGAACGATTGGCTGACCGTCTCGTTTCTACGGATTCGATCAACCGGCTCGGGCCTTTGTTCAGGAGCTGGGGCCTCCCCCGGGCCTGGACTTTATGGGAGCGTGATCCTGCTGCACGCCTAGTCGACCAGTTTCTCACCCCAGCCCTGCTTCTGCATGCAGAGCTTAAGGTGCGTCTTCCAGTGCTCGCTCACAACACCGGGGGCCTTTTCTGTGTCAGTCCGTTCGGATTCGTGAAAACAGGTCGATTTGTCCTGAGCCAGGCGTTGTAACGAAGGTGAAGGGTCGGGGCCAATCCACTCGTACACGGTGGGTTCTGACAGTGGGGCTGAGGTCGTTTGAGACCCCATGCATGCGGCGAGCGCCAGGTATATGATCACGATCAGAATTGTCACTTGTTTCTGAAGCATACCCCTCCTCCTTCAGCAGGCTCGAGTTAGCCTGCGAACTTCGAAAGAGCTGATGCGAATCAGGCGTCGATCAAATTTCTCGAGGCAGCGTTTCTGCTGCTATTTTCGGAGCCTGGCGACGGTTGACGATGTCACGCCGCGTCACGCCGCCCTCCCACACTTCAATGACGATCTGGCCAGAAAAATCTTTCGGCAGCAACTCGATGTCATCTTCAACCCATTGAGGTAGCTCCATTTGTCGCCCCCTGTTCAGTCCGTGTCCGTGTGCGTGGTGTTCCCATCATCGAAAATAGCCTACGCCTCTCTGTCCGCGAGATTCAACAGCCTCACGCCTTCTGTCTCCACCGCTGTCTTCACTGGTAAACGAAGGGCCCGGTGCCTTTCGGAACCGAGCCCTCGTGTGCTTCGGAATCTCGCCAAGGGTTCACTGACATGGGTAAGGACCTGGTCTAAGGGCCCCGTACTCCCGCCGTATTCCCATAGCGTTTTCTCAAGCTCATCGTCACTATACCTGTCGAACGCGTAGCGGGCTCACTAGGAAAGGCCCTAGTTGTTCGAGGTATACCAATGAGTCCTTTCGACAGCGCGAGATTGTCCTCTACCACGGGTCCTCAATTATGTTCATATCGTCGCCTCAGGAGATAGTCATTAGGATGGTCTTTGCGGTCGCCAGCCCTTCCGAAACGACGCCCTTATTTACGCTCGTCCGTCTTCAGCTCTCCCGCTTTCGGCGCGTGATGTGTCGTGCTGATTTCTAGATTCGCGACCCCGACGGTCAACAACTATGTTGCGCTAGTTTACTTCTGGATACTGCTTGTAATTCGTGCTCCCTACCGTCGCCGTCGTA
>SWDP01000002.1:155244-158922 GCA_005116885.1 Nitrospira sp. | reverse complement strand
TACTTGGCAAAATCCCGGACGTGGCTCGGCGATAACCACCTCGAATGAAAGAGATCGTATGCCTCGCATCCAGAATGGCACATTCAGAGGAGGGAATCTGATTTTATTAGTATTGTTGTTTTTTGGGACGGCGATGGCGCAGGCACAAGATAGTCTTGAAGACTTGCAGAAGAGAAAAATGATTGCAGAGACAGAGAAAGCGGCAATAGAAGCCGAGATTGCGCGCGATGAGGCTCGGAAGAAATACAACGAATCGTTGGGTCCGCTCGATCCGGCAGAGAAGGCGAAAGATGAAGCCGTGGATCCAGCCTATTCCACCAACTCCATCGCGGATGCCAAGAATGCGGGAACTCACGCCCCCAGCCTATGTTTGCAATGTCTTGAGGCGGCTCAGGAAGAGTCGAAAAAGTGCCTTGCTGCGGCCATTAGTCAAGAGGACAAAAAGTCCTGTCTGGAGAAGAAGGACACTCGAGTGAAGAGTTGCGATACCGGTGAATGTAAAATTGAACGGGCGCAGAGCGGCAGGAAAGATGACATCTCCCCTGAGAAGAAATAGAGCTTCGAAACCAAAAGCCGAGCAAGCCATTGCGCAGCCTCCGAAGACTCCCGCTTCTGGTTTCATAGAATTTCACGCGGGGAGTTGGTTCTGTCGCCATTTTTGAGCCATACGTAACTGGCCGCAACCTGGACGAACGACAAGAAGGTGAGCGCTGTCTTGTCGTACCGAGTCGCCACCCGATGGATATGGTTGAAGTACTCACACATCCGTTCCACCAGATGGCGTTCCTTGTGCAGCGCATTGTACGTCGTCGCGGACGACTCATCCACATCATCGCCCTTGTCGGCACATTTTGGGGCCAAAGCATGCGGCGTAGCGGCCGCCCGGGAAGACCGGAAATCCAACTTACTTCAGTTCAGCAACATCGAAGCGTAACCCACTCATATCCTTCACCGCGGCCAGGCTGCTTGCGCCGCCGATCCAAAGATGCGTGGAGCCATCAATCCATCGACTGTATTGATACGACCGCGTGACAGCGCCCCTTCGCGAGGAACCTCCTCATCCCCCTGCAACAAAAGCTCATGGCGTGGATCAAAAATGAGGCCTTGCGGTTCAATTGCCCCTTCGATCGCACCATCCTGCATACGCGGAAGCGCACCGCGTTATGGACATTGGTCGATACGGCACGAAACGCTGCGCAGGGCAGACGACAACCTCACTGCGTTTTCTGCTTCCATTCCTGGCTCTCCCCTCTTACGATATGGCTAGTATACAATTGAGGAGCCCCCTCGTATGTCAGACTTGCCGATTGATCAACTCGAACAACTCGTCCAGGGTCACCACTGGGACCCTCTCGCTATTCTTGGTGCCCATCCGATAAACCAGGGCAGTTCCCCTACCGTTGCGATTCGATGTTTTTTGCCGGAGGCCAACGATGTCGTCCTGCTCCTCAGTGAGCAAGGGCAACAGCCCATTCCGATGACACGCATCCATAAGGCTGGTTTATTCGAAGCCATTATCCCTGGGCCGCTCGGAATAAGCCCTTATCGATTCCGCATCACCGACCATTATGGTCAGGTCTCTGAGCGGCATGATCCCTATGCCTTCCCGCCCCTCCTCACCGACTTTGAACTCCATCTTTACGCCGAGGGCACCTTCTTCAACGCCTATGAGACGATGGGCGCCCATCTCAGAACGGTGCAGGATATCGACGGAGTCCATTTTGTTGTCTGGGCGCCGAATGCTGCGCGAGTGAGTGTCGTAGGTGACTTCAATGCATGGGATGGACGTCGCCATCCCATGACGAACCGCGGGGCGACCGGCCTGTGGGAACTCTTTGTTCCCGAACTCACAGACGGCACGCTCTACAAATATGAGATTCGCTCACGCCACCACGACGCACCGCTTCTGAAAGCTGATCCCTATGCCGCCGCATCGGAACTGCGCCCCAAGACCGCCTCAATCGTCCGTGACCTTTCTTCCTACCGCTGGAATGATCAATCCTGGATGACCGCGAGAGCCAAGCAAGATCCGCTTGCGGCCCCTCTCTCAATTTACGAAGCCCATCTTGGCTCCTGGATGCGTATCCCTGAAGAAGGAAATCGCTGGCTCACCTATAGAGAGCTCGCTGAAAAGCTCATCCCGTACGTGAAGTATATGGGCTATACACACGTTGAGCTGTTGCCAATTACAGAACACCCGTTTGATGGGTCATGGGGCTATCAGACCACAGGCTATTTCGCTGCCACCAGCCGCCACGGGTCTGCTGAAGACTTTATGGCCTTTGTCGATACGGCCCATCAGGCCGAATTGGGCGTACTGATGGACTGGACGCCCGCACATTTTCCAGATGATCCGCATGGACTCGCCCAATTTGATGGCACCCATCTCTATGACCACGCCGACCCACGCCTCGGCTACCATCCGGACTGGCACAGCCGCATCTTCAATTACGATCGCGCCGAGGTTCGGAACTTTCTTTTGAACAGCGCGCTTTTCTGGCTGGACCGATACCATATCGACGGTCTACGGGTCGATGCCGTCGCGTCGATGCTCTATCTCGATTATGGACGGAAAGAAGGAGAATGGATTCCCAATCGCTTCGGCGGGCATGAAAACATCGGAGCCGTCACGTTACTAAAAGACTTGAACGTCCTGGTCCACCGTGACTTCCCTGGCGCAATGACCATCGCCGAGGAATCCACGTCTTGGCCGGGAGTCTCACGCCCCACCTATACCGGAGGACTGGGCTTCACATTTAAGTGGAGCATGGGCTGGATGCACGACATGTTGAACTACTTCGGTCTTGACCCCATTCACCGCCGATTTCACCAAAATCAACTGACGTTTGGGCTCCTCTATGCCTTCAATGAAAACTTCGTCCTGGTGCTGTCGCACGATGAAGTGGTGCATGGAAAACGGGCGCTACTCGACAAAATGCCTGGCGATGAGTGGCAACGTTTTGCCAATCTCCGTTCCCTCTATAGCTTCATGTATGGGCACCCCGGCAAGAAAATGCTCTTCATGGGCGGAGAGTTCGGACAGTGGCGTGAGTGGAACCACGACACCAGCTTGGAATGGCACCTCTGCGATTTTGCACGGCACGCAGGGCTCCAGCGGCTTACAAAAGACCTGAACCACCTCTACCGTCAGGAGCCGGCGCTGCATGAACTCGATCACGACTGGAACGGCTTCCAGTGGATCGACTTTGCCGATGCATCCCACTCCGTGATCGCCTTTCTTCGAAAAGCCAAGGACCAGGATAATCAGATCGTATGCGTGTGTAACTTCACCCCTGTTCCTCACGAGCACTATCGAGTTGGTGTGCCATACGAAGGTTACTATCGTGAACTCTTCAACAGCAATGGCGCAGTCTATGGGGGCAGTAACATGGGAAATGCGGGAGGCCTTCACACCAACGCAGTCTCCTCTCACGGGATGCCCCATTCACTCGCAGTCACACTCCCACCGTTGTCGGTGTTGTTCCTCAAACGGATCTGATAGGGCAGGATGCTGAAACATCCCGCCGCCTGCTGATGGTTAAGATTAGGGACCAAGTCAAGGCTGAAGAGAAAAGAGTCTGATCTTCGCTCAACCTTGACCTTAGCCTCTTGCAGGGTGCTCAAAAAGGCCGGCCAGCAAGGCCGCAGGCGAGTCAAAACTGGAGGCGTACCCTCAGG
>SWDP01000002.1:145202-155144 GCA_005116885.1 Nitrospira sp. | reverse complement strand
AAGGCCGCAGGCGAGTCAAAACTGGAGGCGTACCCTCAGGGGTACGTTGAGGATTATGATGAGCCGAGAACGAAGCTGACGGATTTTTTCAGTATCCTGGGGGGGAGGAGGATTACCAGGTCCTGAACGGACCGCAATCGAGATGGATAAACTTCGCGCGCGGATAAAACCCTACCCCACCATACTGGAGCTTCAATGCGGCATGCCGAATCTCACGAAGCTTGACCCCGGGCATGTAGAAATCAACCGCCTGCCCCTGAACATGCAGACTGTGCTGCGCGACTCGCCTGCTCCGCTTTAGAAGCAAGGCATTGTACTCAGGCGACCGATAGCCGGAAATGACGTGAATCTCTCCCGCGCCAGCAAGCGTCTTGTGCACGAGGTTGACGTGCTCCAATAATTGCACATCGATGGCTGCCACTTCTCCTGTGTGATGACAACGTAACACATGATTCACTTCATCCAGCGCCGTCAGGTCATAGTGCCCTTCGTCATCACGATAGCGAACTCGTAATCGCTCGTTCGTATGCACGTTGAAGAAGGTGAGTTCGCCGTCAGGAAGCTCGTTTGCACGCACGGATGCGGGCAACAACAGTTTGCTCCCGAGCAACAGCAGCCCGACAACAGACGTTTTCAAGAACGTGCGGCGAGTCCAAGACCAGGAATCTGAATGCTGCAATGAACCGCTCCAGGAGAATGTGCGATGCAGTCTGTCGTCACAGCGAAGCTGCTTGTATCAAAAGCAACAAGGTCAGTCAACTCCCTCATGAAGATTTTTTGATGAGCCACACCCAGCGCCACTCCATCCATATGATTCAACCTCATTCGACCTGCGCTCGAATAAGACAAGAAAATGGCATCAACATATTTCTCTCACGAGAGTTTCTGACACACTCACGACAACGCTAGGCAAAGGGGGTGTGCAGAGACAGATGAACGCTGTGACAGCATAGTCTTTTCTCTCAGCTGTCCTTCTCATAATCAGGAGGTGCAATCCATACTGAATCAGTGGTCCGATCAGTAACCTTTCTCCTACGGTACACGAACTTTGACCCACGACATCACACTGCTCCGTAACAGGCACTGTATTAGCTGTATTCCAATGAGTACACCTCAGACTCTCTGCACGGTCTCCATGAGGCTTCTTCGCTACATGACGACGCTGCAGTAGAACAAGTTTATGCAACCTAAGGGACTGGTTCCGACCAGTGACGTGGTACCTGGTCCATTGTTACTTAGACAGAGTAGATACTCATAGCAACAGGCCTTGGCTCATACACAATATCGGCATTTGAGCACCGAGTCCGTTGATACGCGCTTGTTGTGCAACGATTCGCTGATGGCAGGAAAAGCATTCATCAACGGGGCGAGAGAACTCCAGGCCTGTATCTTTTTACATTCTAGTATGTATCTATACTGATACATCTCCTCATGCCTACAACCTTGCCGCACCTAAAATTACTATTCTTTCTCATCCTATTTGCTGCTAGTCATTCGGCACGATAGTTGCTTTATTACACAGGCATCAGCCCAATTCAGTAACGTAGAGGTATTCGTGGAGAATGTCCTTCCCACTGTCTTTGAAACCGATAGTTGTGCGCCGCAGAAAGATCCACGGCTGCATGATCGAAGGCCGGTATGTCTCCGCGTCGCAGTAGCAGACAAGTCAGGAATGGCTGAGGGCGAAGTCCTTGACCTGTCCCTTCGTGGATGCGGGCTACGCCTGAAAAAACGTCTCGTACGAGGACAGTATCTCTGGCTGAAAATATATCATGTGCAAGGGAAATCGACCCCGGTCTGTGACTTGGTGCGGGTGAAGTGGGTTGAAGACGATCGGGTGGGGGTCGAGTTCCTGTATATCGCGCCAGAGAACCTCCAGCGACTTCACAGAATCTTTGGCGACCAAATTGCTTTCGCACTGGAGAACTAAATGCGCGCGCCTTGCTCCCCCCAGATATCCGTCGAACATATCGAGGCAGGACTCCCCTCCAGTTCAGCTATCGGAATCGATGTCACAAGTGTGCTACTCGAGACGTGGTGCGCTCACGAACTCCAATGGGTCGTGTATGAACGCAATACGCCTCTCGTCTGGATGCAAATCATCCAATATCTACGCGGATACCTCGGCACCTTATGGGTATCGGGTGCTCTGCAAGGTGAGAAAGCACAAGAGGCCTTTGCTGTAGCCTGTGACCTATCCACCATGACCCCAGAAGACGTTCTCCATGGTCGTGTGATTTGTCTTGTCGGCGTCGCGCTCGTGACGCCTGGAGAGTTCACCTTCTATCGTATCCACATCCAGCAGAACAAGTCATAGAGACTCTCTATCTCGCAGCCCCTACAAGCCTCAGTACGCCTCCTGTCGTTGGCACGATGCGACCAGGCCTTCGACACGAAAAACTTCCACCGCATGCATAAAAACTGCTGAATACCCAATAGTGCAGATTCCATTCACATGGCACAACGCAATAAATGGCAGGTGTTGATGCCACCATCGAGTTTCAAGAGGAATGAAGTCCTTAGGCTTGGAAAGATTGGTGGGTCAGTACTCGATCTGTCTGTCTGGATCAGAGAATTCGGTGGACCGGCAGTCTTGAAGTAACCCCTGAACTCTATACAAATGGCAGAGCCCCCTCTGACCGATCTGAGTGTGCCGGGAACGAATCACTGCGACAGAGAAAATTGCCGGCGCCAGAGCGAAAACCTCTTTTCTAACACTCTATTGACCACCGACGCACGTTGCGACACTCAATCGATTCCCATGCAGCCCGCGCTACCGTTGAATGCGCAGAATAGGGCCTGCGGCGAGCCATTTTGTCGGACCCATTGCAGCCATGTGGGGAAGGTGTGCGACGTACCAGAACACGATATCTTGTTCCTGGACACCCTGATTATCTTCATCGTACCCGAGCTGGCCTCGAGCCCCGAAGACCCATGGAACATCTTCGCTCGCGTTCGCTCGACGAATCGCCACGTCATGGTCGGTAAACCGATCCCGTTCGCCATCATCGATCAAGGGCGCATACCCCGTGCCGGGCAAAATCAAGACTCCATGTCCATTCAGTTGATCGCGAACAAACCAGGTTCTATGGGTCTCGGGAATTTTTACATCATTCCGCTCGTTCGTGTACTTGCGCCAGCCGGGGCCCCAACCGCTATCAGGTCCTCCGTCATCATGAACGAACACCTGATCCATGCCGTTTCCGTTGATGTCGAAATCAAATCGCCAGTAGGGATGATGCACGTGGTCGGTATTGCATGACAACCCGCGACTTTGGACGACCGGCCGGAGTTCACCGTCCTCAGACAGGTGCCACGACTGATAGATATGATATTCACCGATCCGGGCATACGCACCGAGTTCCAGCCACTTCACGTTATTCTGGGTCGTGCTTTCAACACAGACTTTCTGATTGCCGCAGTTCACGATCGGCACAAGATCCTGCGAACGCAACCGATCCTGGAAGGGACCACAACGGCCGCTTTCCGCACGCGACCCAAACCAGGTAAATGGATTCCACCATACCATCTGCTTGACATACTTCACACGGATGACCGGCATGCTGGCCTTCGCAAGGACCGGCTCGTCCGCATAGGTAACATCTCGAAGAGCCAGGCCGGTGTTGTCCCGAACTTCCCAGTCGAAGCTCCAGCGCCCCCAATTGATGTGTTCAGACTGAGTTTCTGCGAACGAGGGCACAGACGCTATCAAGGCAATCAGGATGATCAACCCACTCCACGCGACTCGTTTCATCTCTCTTTTCCTCTCACGAGCGAGGCGGTTCCTCTCCGGCATCGAGAACCCTATCCTCAGTCAAATCTACAACCGCCCAATATTTAGGATCGCCATCCTGTCCTTGCGAGAACGTAATCCAAATAATGCGATGCCCGTATCCCGGATCGTTCCTGAAGAAGCCCCGATCTGGGTGCATCAGCAGTCCATGCCCTTCAAGCGGCTGGACCTTCCCGGCAAGACGTGGATCTGCTTTGGCCAATTCGATCCCCCGTTGCACATCTTGCGGCCCTTCCGGGGGCAAATAACCTTCGAGGCGGGCCGTACTGAACACACTCGCCTCCTTCATGCGCACGTCCACAGCGACGTTGTTGCTATAGCTGTAATACACGAGCCGGACAAGGCGGGCGCTATCACGACAACAGCCGAACGAGATCTTGCCATCCGGCGGTAATCGATCAGCCTCGATGAACCCCCAGCGACTGCCTAAGAGTGCGGCAACACGGGCATCGCCTTCAGCCGCCTTCCGTAAAGTGGCAATGTCTGCAGTTGTGAGAATCGCAGAGGAATTTTGAGATCGCCGCACGGACGCGTCGAGGGCGGCGCCGGCCATTTTTGGTTTAATGTGCCCAACCGCGTCGTCACCGTTAAACTCAAGGACGTGAGGGGTCACGATCTGGCTGGGGAGTGGGGTCTTCGGAATGGCAGTGTGCGGATCCTCTGGCCCAAACGGGCCGCGGGATCTTGCTTCGAGGCTGCAGCCACAGACCAAACCGGCCAGGATTAACACAAGAAGCGTCCGCCAGTTTCCTCGATGTCTCACAGGCTCACACCGCCAGCTTCCCGGCGATCCCAATGGCGAGTTTAGAGATTTGAACCGCAGCCTTGATGGTGGCAGCCCGTTTTTTTCTTGAAGCCGCATCGAGAATGGCCTGCTTCATGAGGTCTTTATAGGTTGAGATCTCGTCCCTGCTAAAGGGAACAATCTGCGCGATGGTCTCATTGTTGAACGTGTTGGCCAACTGCACGTAGAGATTGGAGATCTCGGCTGCATAAATGCCGCGTCTGAGAGGATCGTTCTTGTAGGTTTCGAACTTTTTTCGCAAGGCAGCTACCGCTTCCAGCAGTGCTTTCTGACGAACCTTTGTCTCATCCTGTTTCCCAACAGCAAACTCTACTGCACCCAATTGGTCGACCAGCACCTTGGCTTCGCCACGAGCCTGATCGACACGACCGGCCAATCCGACAATCTCCTGAGTCGCGCCCTCAGCAGTTTCCATCAGCTGTTTAATGAGATTGTCATTGTCTTGCAAAAAACTGACGACTCCTTGGATGCTAAAATTCATGGTGGCCTCCCCTATTGCCCGTCGTCTTTCTTAATTTTGTCCAGAAGGTCAACCAAGTCGTCCGTAAAGGTGTGCGCACGTTCCAGGGCTCTCCCGCGCAGGATGCGTGCGCCGACCACTTCCTCCAACGCGTCATTGACCGTCCGTGAATGATCCAGGATCTCCATGATACGACCGGAATGCCCAGGGGCTTGACCGATCAAGGCGGCTACGAACTCCGGGTCAACGGAGCCAAGGGACGACTTGTTGGCAAAGGTCTTCATCTGCGCATGGAGTGCCCCGGTATGTTTCCAGGAGTCGTTCAGCGCATTGGCCGTATCGCGTAAGCCGCAGTAGTCTTCTTCGAATTGATTCCACACCGCCTTTTCCATCCCAAAGTCCGCCATGTAGATCTGGCCGACCAAATAGGCGGTCGCATAGGCGGCCTCACCTTTCTTCGTGGTGATATTGCGGAAGGAGGCGAGGACGGATTGATGCTTGGCTTCCTGCATCTGCAGGGACTTAAAACTTTCCTGCAAAGAGCTACGCGCCTGTTCTAAAAATTTGATGCGGGCTTCTGTTTCTTTTTGGAACAGATCAATGTTCATTTGCGCCGCATCGATCTTCGCTCCTTCCACTTGAATGAGATCGCGTACAGCACCGCTATGTATCGAGTTGCAGCCCAGCGCGCTCACCAAAATGAGGCCGACACACAGTATTGAGATTCGTCGTACGATCATAGCCGTCTCCTTACACAATGGGGCAGCCCATATTATCGGCGTATTGTTTGCAAGGCGTCGGCCAGTGATTGCACATCGCCTTGGGGCAGAGTGACATCGATGTCCAAATACTGTTTGATCACCCCATTGATGCGCCGGAGCGCCTCCACATTCGTTCGGTATTGGTCGAACACGGTGAGATCGAGTGTGGATGACAGTTGCGAATCCTTTGCGACGCGTTGCTCGATTCGCGCAATGAGTTCAGGAAGTTTTTGCACGAGATTGGTCATGTCGCCTGTGCCCGCGAGAAACACCATCTGACCGATGGGACCTTTTCGTTCGGGCAGCTGTTTGAGTCGCATGTCATTGACGACAGCGATGATCTCTGGGCCAAGGAGATCAGCATCGTCTTTCGTCAACTCAGCGTCAGGAACGCCAGTCAGTTTAGGGTTAGTGGTCGCCCATTGCAGCGCCAAATTCAGTTTCAAACGGGTCTGAACGTAGCGATACCACAGCTGATGCCGGGCCGTCACATTGCCAACCAGCTCCCGGTATTGCTGCATCAACCGCTCATTCTCAGCATAGGCCTGGTCTTTGGCGACCAACGCCTGCTTGACCTCAGGGGGCGTAGCACAACCGATGGAAACGAGTAGACCGAGCGCGACGAGGATGGGGGCAAATTTCATCGGGATTCCTCCCAGTGATTGGGGGATGAGTCTAACGAGGCACGTAAACCAATTCAAGGGAAAATTTTCGCTTGTCTCATTTGTGAGAAACAAGAAAGACAACCAACACGTACCTCATTGGTTCAGGCGCATGGAGCCAGTACAATGGACGCTTCGGAGGAGCTGGCAGTTCTGTCTATTGTGTCTTGGAGCCGATGAACAGGTGATCGAGAGTTCCCGCTGCCGAAATTTGCTTCTCCTTATTCCAACAAGCCCAAAACGTCGGATTCGCGGACAAGCACAAGTTCTTTATCGTCCAGCTCGACTTCCGTCGTGCTGTATTTTTCGTAGAGAACGCGATCGCCGGCTTTGAGGACCGTAGGCCTGAAGATTTTCTCCTCTTTTTCCTGTTTCTTTTTGGGCTTACTACCCGGTTTATCCTCCGGTGTTTCCCAGCGCCCCTTCCCCACGGCCAGGACCGTTCCTTCTACGGGTTTCTCCTTCGCCGTGTCGGGGATGAACAACCCCCCGCCGGTCTTTCCTTTAGCTTCCGACGGTTCAATCAGTGCCCAATCTTGTAACGGTTGTATTCCCATGATGTTCCCCCTCCTATGGTTCAAGCGCCAGCAACAGGCTACGTCGTTCTGCAGATGGCGTCAACTCGCCGAGACGGAGGGTGGCCTGATTACTCCCCTTGCTCGCGCAACGCGCGGTCGCGGACTCCCCTCGCACGGGCAACTGGCACGTCTCGGCGTGCCAGTGGGCGGGCGGGTGAGAAAGCTGCGCGCAGTGGAAGATCAATCAGCTCCCATCCCTGAAGAGAAAACGAGCGAGCTTGGAGGATCACTTCTGAAATGATGCCGAGTTGGACCCTCGCAGTGAGGAACAGTCTGGCCGGCCGGCTTAGAGAGTAACGGAGAGCGTACGGGAAGGATTCGTTCGATTGGAAGACGAGATATGCAACTGCAAGACTTACCCATAAATGCCGTGCATGCTGTGACACAAGGTTAAGAACTGACCACATCATTTTGCGAATTATCTGGAAACAAGATGTCAAACACACACGGCATCCCAGTCAAGACTTCCGTCACTACGCACTGATTTCAGTCTCATAAGATCCCGATAATTGTAGATACCATAGCCAAAAATATCTGTAATTTCTATAATCTTGGTCTCAGACTCGACAAGTTTTATTTTTGATTGAAAAGAGTCGCTCCGGATAGCGAAGTTTGTTCCTTCTCGAAATGCCACACTTGGATACATGATAGCGTCGATCGGTTCCGGGAATTTTAAGCCACCATGAAACAACACCTCAGCCATAGCACTTGTCACCTTGTAATCCGTCTGCGTTTCGACTGGCCTAATAAACTCGTCCGCGAGAAATGCATCGAATAACGCAATCAAGGCCCAATCTTCCCTGTCCAGTATCTCGCTATAAATCTTTGCCGATTGCTCAACCGCTTCACCAAGATAAGTTCGCATTGTTCGCCGAAAATAGTCGAACTCGCCAACAGGAATTACGATGCTTGACCCCGGCATCTTAAACGTCGCTATAGCATATTGCTGTCCCAATTCAGCTCTGACCTCAGCGAGAGCTATATCCATATAGAGAGAGCAATACCCGACGGACCGACCTGGCCGATGACAACGCGCATACTTTATAGTCTGGCCTCGTGGAAGCGGCCCAAGATCTCCTAGCGACTGAAACCATTCTCCCGATTTTTCTAAACGCCTAGCACGAACGACAGAGATCTCGTTTTGCATACAATAGGGCCGATACACGCCCTGCCTGGCAGATGCTTTAACGAGTATTCCAATAATGAGGTAAATCAGCTCATACGAAAGCCGATCCTTGGCTCCCCCTCTCAATTGTTCGATTATGCCTAGCGCTCCATCTTTGCTGAAGTCCAGATCTGGTGAGTTAACCATACGGATTCCAATAAATTACGGGTTAACGCTATTCGAACAGACTCTCCACATTAGTGCCGCGCCATCACTGGGCCTTGCAAGTCGAGATTAGACTCATGGCCATGTCTTGCAATCACGCATTACTTGAGCACAAACCGGGCTTCACCGCTTTGTGCCCCGCGTCGCTAGATCAATCAACACCCCCTCTCGCAATCCCAGATCGCTCACAAGAACACCGGGCACCCCCAAAGTTTCCATGATCGTCCGAATGATGATGGCGCCGGCGGCTATGACTTCTTCGCGGCCTTTTTCTAAGCCTGACAGACCAGTTCGGTCAGCTTTCTTGCGCCTCAATAGAGTCTGTTCGAGTTCTAGAATCGTATCAAGGCTTAACGTGTAGTTATGGATACGGACCGGCTCGTAGGTGGGAAGTTTCTGGGCCATCGCTGCCAAGCTTGTGACGGTTCCTGCCGTGCCAACAAAGGTGGCTGTTTGATAGTTGCCCATACTGCCGACTGCCGCCTTGGTTTCTTTCGCAATCCACTCGCGCGCTTGGCGCACTTCGCCTTCGGTCGGAGGGTCGTGCTGTAAGAGCCGTTCGCAGAGGCGTACTACCCCAACATCAATCGAGTGCACAACTGGGTTCTGTCCTGGCCGATCCAGGATGAACTCCGTACTGCCGCCGCCGATGTCTAGGGCTAGCACGTTCGTCACGCCATAAGGCAAGCCGGAGCGGATACCGAGCATCGTTCGCCTCGCTTCTTCTTCTCCTGAGATCAGTTCGACTTCGAAGCCTGCTTCATGCTTCACGCGACCGAGAAATTCATCGCGGTTCTCTGCGTCACGCACAGCACTCGTCGCGACGACCGCCACTGCATCGACCTGGGCAATATTGATCAGTTCACGCCACTCCTTGAGGCACTGCAACACCCGATCCATGGCAGTAACGCTCAGTTGCTTGGTCTGATCGACGCCCTCGCCTAGCCTGAGAATGCGCCGCTCAGATCGTACTTCCTTTAACCTTTCTCCCTCCAGCAGATCGGCAATCAGCAACCGGCAGGTCAGCGTGCCGATATCCACGCCGGCCAGACGCTTCGTGCGCGAAGGGTCAGTCATCGCTCGCTCCGAATCTCCGTGATCTCCGACTCAAGTTTCTCGCGTGCGTCTTTGAGGCCTTGGATCTCTTTGACGAGTCGATCGATTTCGGCATCGTACAAAACCCGTTCAACCGGTTCGCCTGCTTCGCGAAGATGAACTGCTCGCTCACCGACATCCCGATAGAGTTCTTCCAATTGCTGGTCGAACTTGCGGATATCGAGCCGAATTCGCAGCAGTTCCGTTTCTTCTAGTGCACGAATCGCTGCCTGCGCCGTACCATGACGCAATGTTGCCAATCCCGCCTTCACGTCATGTTTGAGTCGCTGGAATATGCCCATTCCCCTCCCAACCTCTTAACCGTTAATCTCGCGCTTCTCCTCGTCCCATTAGCTCACCGACCCGAGATCCAACTTTGATTCCCATCGCCGCAACATGGCTTCTCGCAGAACGCGGTGCACCGGCGCCTTCAACTGTGGGTCCTGCTTCAGCAGGGC
>SWDP01000002.1:124032-145102 GCA_005116885.1 Nitrospira sp. | reverse complement strand
CAACTGAAAGGGTAGTGCCCGCTCCAGCTTGCCGAGAAGCGGTGTCTTCGGATTAAACGACACCTGCTTGACCTCCTCTTTCAGGACTCGCTGCCGCGAAGCCAAGGCGAGCTGGAGTACAAACAGTTCTTCAAACGCCAAACGTCGATGTGCCGGGGTAAGACCTCGATCGAGCTGTCCCCCATCCGTCCCAGGTTGAGGAAAATGTACGTCCTGAATGGCTTGTTGAATGGGCAGCAATCGGTAACGGGCGCGAAGCGGAACCGGCAACACCTCCTGCGCCTCGGAGGCATGCGCATCCAGTAAGCCTTTCATCAACGCGCGCATCTGTCGGGACGTCCACCCCTTGGTTTCGTGGTACACCGGAACAATACGTCCCACGTGCAGCGGCGCTTCAGCTTCCGCTCCCACCACTTCGTACTGCGCCACCTCCATCCTCGTATCTACCCATCCCTGCACGCCGGCCACCACCCGTCCTGTCAGCATGACGCTCGTCCCGACGGTGAACAGCTGTTCCAAAAACGGCTGATTGAAGAACACCGCCTGGAGACGCCCTGTTGTGTCTTCCACCACAATATCGAGAATCGTGAGACGACGACCGCGAGCGCGCTTCCCCTCGCTTCGGACGATGGTGCCGCAGATTGAAGCCTGCATACCCGGCATGAGTTGCCCGATCGGAGTCATGACCGAGCGATCTTCATAGCGCCATGGCAGCGTCCACAGAGCATCCTCAACCGTCTCGATCCCAAACCGTTGCAACAACGATGTGCGCTTCGGTCCGACTCCTCTAGCAAAACGGATGGGTTGTTCCCACCATGCCCGAAATGGAGTTTTACTCATGCCAGGATCACGCACAACGATAGGCTCCACCTCCTGTCGAGTGTGGGTCGGATCGTGAACGGCTTTCCGTAAGACTCGAAGAATGACCATGGCTTCCTGCAATCGACGCTGCTGACTTTCTACCGGGAGTCGCTGCTGGTCTTCAAGAAACAGCTCACGTAGCTGGAACAACGCCGCTTCAATCGCCCGTGGATAGACGCGGTGAGACAGCGCCTGCATGACCTGAGAAGAGACAAAATGATTCAAATTCTTCACAGTCGGCAGATGCGCGAAGGCATTGCGTGTCGCGAATTCGATTGGACGCGCGACACGATCCAGCCATTGCTGAAACTGTTCAGGGGGGTTCGGCTCGGAAGAGCGCTGAATCACAGTGGCGGATCGTATCATAGCCTCTCCTCCTCCTCAACGAGCTGAATGGGTAAAATTCGGACACCGCTATGGGCAGTTACGCTGAAGCCGCCATGCGACTAACGTGTTCATTTTCTGACAATCCTTTGTCACGCTTGCTTAGGGTGATACATTGAGTACGATTCACATAGGGCAGGCATGTATCGTCGCAATATCTTTCATATTCTGTATCCTGTCGCCTGCCTCATCGGACTGTTCGTCGTCTATCAAGCCTGGTTCAAGCCGACCTACTTGCCTACATCGCCATCAGATCAGCCCAATACTGTTGTAGAAGACTCTCAGAACGAGGCGCCCAAACCGCTTCATGAAAGCCCGCTGGAGCCAGAGCTGAAACACACTCGCCTGATCGACCCCAGCGTCATCCCAAAGACGACGCATCATGAACTATTGGAGGCGATTCGCGACGAGATCGAAAAAGGACACATCGATACCGCAGAAACGAAACTGGTCGATTTACCGGCCGTCATCACAAGCAACGATACCACGCGTCCCTACGTTTCCATCCTCTGGAACAATCTGGGTATTCAACAGGAAAAACATGGAGGAACTGCTGTCTCGATTAAAGCCTTCAAGAACGCTGCGTCACTCGATACCAAAAATCCGGTCGTCCAACTGAACCTCGCTCATGCCTACTGGGAATTGCGCGATCCGTCCATGACACAGAACTTCCTGGAACAGCTGGTTGTTCTCGCCCCGAACGAGCCCTTCCCTCATTTGGCGTTGGCCAATCTTTTTCAAGAACGGGATCAGCTCGGAGAAGCGGCCCGCCATCTCGATCACGCTATCGCTCGCGCAGGCAAAGATCCAGCGGTGCAATCCTATCTACAGACGGTTACGGCCAAAGTCCGGGGAACAGAGAAAAGCGAAACGCGCCTTACCAGCCGAGGTAGCAAATGAAGGCTTGGCAATGGAATTATCCGGGGATCGTTGGTCGGATCTCGATCAGATTATGACGCAGGAGTTTACGCTAATTCCTCTGCCTGCCTTGGAAGGAGAATGGGGAGGATTGTCCGGCGATGCCGCAACCGTGGCGTATCTGGAAGCGAACTCGGCCGTGCACTATCTGATCGACCGTTTTGGCATGTCTCGAGTGCGAGAGCTTCTCACACATCTCAAGGCAAGACAGGCACTCTCTGCAGCTATGGAATCGCAGCTCTCGCTGTCGTACGAGCAATTCCAGTCCAGGTGGGTGGATCAGTTACAGCATCACGAAAAGAAAGGCTGACTTGCAGGAGGCTTATATCGTCCATCAACAGATTAACATCTTCTTTCCTGATCAGATTGATTCTCTTTTCATCTCATCTTCTTCCTCGCCAACCCAAACCGGAAGAGTCTCAGCCGTAGCATCGTGCCTGGCTGCCAGGCCTGTTTCCTCTACAGCAGGCTCGATCGTATCCTCCCACTTTACCTGCCGCCCCTGACTATCCATCATTCGAATACGAAACTCAATCTGTTGCGATGGAGTTGCCACTTCTTCTGTCTGGCTCACTACAGCTCTATTTACATGTTCTGTACGCGCAAAGACTCCGGCTGAGAAATGATCGGTCCATGCAAGCTGTCCGGTTGCCTGATCAACAGCACAAAGAAAAAACTGAGGTTGACCATCAACGGTCTCTTGGTTGCGGATACGGGTTACCGTAGCTTGTGGCGTAACAAGATGGACTACAACTTGGTAAGGAGAACCGGCTTCATGGTTTCCCGCAGTGAGATTCAAGAGACCTTCCCAGAGAAACTTACCGGTGGCTGCGTCATAGGCACGGAGCGTAAACGATGAAAGTCCATCACCTCCAGGACCAACTCCGCCTGCAAAAATCCGGTCACGAGGCGCGCTGTTCTTTGATGCGGCATCTTCTCTCACATCCAGATCAAATGTTTCATCCGTGAGAATTTCGCCACTCTCCGCATCGTACGTTTTTACCGTAAGCTTCGACGTCTCGGCATTTTCATATCCGATACCAGCCGCCACAATCGCCCGAGGTTTCACCTGCTCACGAGGCAACAGATCTGCAGTCCAAGCTGTTATTGGAGAACTGAGGCCGATTACAACACCCACAATTAAAGCGCTACAGAGCACGCTCTTCCCTCGCTCGTCAATCTGCTGTTCAGTAAGTTGAGCCGCAAACTTGCGAGAAATCGGCTTAAACCACATACACAATTGAGCTACAGTCTTAGGCAATCGTTGGCTGATCGTCATATGCAGTTCTCCTTTGCTCATACCGGAGTTTCGCACCAACGGTTCTTGGCGTAAATCCTTCGCTATGGGGAGAAATACCTCGAAAGAGGGGGATATCAGCCGACTGGATAGTCAGGGGAAACATGGAGGCAAGATGGATGGAGTTGGGTTTTCCCGTGCACCACTACTTGGGCAATACTTCTCGATTCGAGATACAGGGATTTTCGGATACCCTCACAAGAGAAGAGTGGCAGGAGACAAAAGAGCGATGTGGTGCCACGCATGGGTACGGAAGATAGCTGAAGAGCTTACCCGGTTGAACGCTCAAGAGGATCGAGAAACACTGCCACTCTTGGGCCCAGACAGAGAAGCCAGAAAACCATCAGGCGCACGGAGGATCTCCCAGCCAGAATGGGCCAGGAAGGAATCAGAACGACTAAGACTATGCGAAAACCCTTGAGCACGGCGAGACTTCGATGGTCTACCCACATGGGAGAGGAGGAGTACATCCTGCTCTTGCTGTACGCAGCTCAACAAGACTATCATTCCGTCCATGCGATACAGCTGGACGTTGATCGGTTTCCTTGGGGGACTCTGCCTCATCGGAGTCACCACTACCCAACTTGTACCGGCTGCGACGGAGACCAGCCGAATAGCGTGGATGCTCTACCTCCTCGGCTTTCCTCTAATTCTCGCAGGCTTCGTGTGGATGGGATGGACCTGGACAGCCATGGTTTGCGTCATCTATAGCACCGTGGGATTGGCCTTAGATCTCGCGACAGTTACGAGCATTCTTGGCGGGAAAGGCGAAACCGACTTTCTATTCTTCTTCAGTGTGATGAGCGGGATTGTGAATTTTCTATTGATCGTGTTCGGTGCTCGCGCGTTTTTGCATTCGTTCCAGGAGACCGCGCTTCCATTATCCCGCCCTCCCAATCCTCCGTCCCCTTCTTCATCCGCAAGACCTTAATCCGTTCGAATCCTGCACCTATCAACCAGATCTTCGTCTCGGTTGCTTTATAGGTATCGCCTTGTTCAGTGAACAGCAACATCGAGACCGCGAAAAGACCTGCCTCCTCGGGAAACAGCCCTTCCCTATCGTGGAGAAAGGCATCCTGAATTAGTAGGCGGCCTCCGGGATTCAATGCAGCCAACGCTCGGAGGAACAGCGCTTGATTGTCTTGCGGCGAATAGATGTGGAGCACGTTCGAATACCAGATGACATCGTAGGTACCAGGAATGGCTTCTGTCAGCAAGTCCAGCGGCATATAGGAGAGTCTCGCGCCGGCCTTGTGAGTCGACGCAATTTCTCTTGCTACGTCGAGGGCTGCCGGACGGTCGCATACCGTAGCGCGGAGTCTAGGATTCTTTGCGAGAAAAGCCATGGCATAGGTGCCGGGACCGCCGCCAAGGTCGAGCAGAGTCCGCGCGTGGCGCAGATCGATCTGAGTCGCGATCTTCGGAGCCGTCTCCAAGGTTCGGTGATGCATCGCCCATGTGAACCCACGACAGTAAACAGGTTCGTCAGCCTTATCGTGATCGAGCGGCAATCCGCTCTTTACCGATTCCGGCAGGCGTCCCCAATCAGCCCAATGACTCGTGATCAGCCGAAGATAGTCTCCGCGATAGGCTGGATGGCGCGCGTTCAACGACGTGGCACTCAATCGGCTATTCCGATAGATCTTGCCCTGTTTCTTCAGCAACCCAGCCATCGCGAGGTTTCGGCAAAGAATAGCCAAACCCCGCTCACTCACTTTCATATTACGAGCCAGATCTGGAATGGCCCATGCTTCGGTTCCGATAGCAGTAAAGAGGTCCAGCTCAATCGCGGCAATCAACACCCGTGGCAACCGGTACGCAGTAATTGCATTGCGAAAGTCATCGAATGTGGAGAGAGGTCTAATCACCGAGCCACACCGATTGTCCTCACACACCAGCGCATGAGATCCTGCACGGCTATGGGATTTGTCGGGTCTATGTTCCGTTCAAAAAACGCAGCGACATAGTCGTCGGTTATTTGGGTCTGTTCAGAAAAACCGGATTTTAGTAGAATCGCTCGATACTTGGAGACCTCCGGTTGGATATAATACTTAGCCTGTTTCGCAATCTCGTCCATGCCAAGATCTTCCGGCGTTCCATCGGATAGAAGAGTCATCACATCGTCCAATGCCATACCGTACTGGCAAAGCAATCGTCCGTCCGACGTGAGCTCTAGCAACCAACCATCGGAACCAAGATCCATCGTCAGCGCGCCGCCTACCTCGAGTTCTTGTAGTTGAGGGAATGTCGGCTCCAGCGAGGCCTTGAGAGAGGTCCAGGCCGGTGAGACTTCGTCACTCATCTGTGTGCCTTTCTCGGAAGTGGTGCCCCATCTTGCCCGACAAGACGGGCGTGCAAGACCGCCAACCGTTGGATATTCTCTTGAAGTTTAGGTAGCCGATATTTCCGATCCATATGCACCACCAGTTCAAGAAGATCTGCCGCTTCACGCAATTTGCCGGTCTCCTCATAACATTGGACCAGCACATATCGAGCACCGCCTGTCCGTAACTCATCGCGCGCCCGTTCGGCAATGGATTGGCTCGTCTGACAGCAGGCAATCGCGTCGTCGTAACGCTGTTGGAGTAAAAACGTTCGACCGATCATGCGCCAGGCATCAGCGACACCGCCTTCACTCCCCAACCGTCGCATTAAGACTAATGATTGTTCGTAGTATCCAATTGCCTGTTCAAACTCTTTGGTCTCGCGCGCAACTAAGCCAAGATCGGAAAACAGCACCGCCTTGCCTGCATCATCCTGCGCCTTGCACATCAGATCCAACGCTTCGAGATAATAGGCCTTGGCGCGGTCCCATTCACCCGCATCGGCTCTAAGATTCCCTAAATTACCGAGCGTTGTCCCGATCCCCTTTTCATCTCCAAGAATCTTCTGGAGTTCCAATACTTCTTGATAGTAGGTCTGAGCCGACTCCCGACGCCCACTGACCGCACAAATGTTGCCGAGATTTCCCAGCGTTGCGGCCAACGCCCGTTGATCCCCAGTCAGCCGGTCGCATTCCAACGCCTTCGCATAGCAGGTATAGGCATCGGTATGAGCCCGCGCGAGAAATGCTCGTTTCCCTGGCGATTGAGTTCTTCGGAAAGTCCGTTACGTAGCGTCATGATGAGGGCTGGAGCAACCGTTCGAGCGCCTGCTTGGCACCGGTCAAAATCGAGACACCGTCACCGACGAGCACACTATCGAAATTGTACTTGAGGAGACGACGCAATCCATCCTGAGCTCTCGTCACATCTGCATATTTTTCATCGGAGAGCATACGAACGGATCCGGCTGGTTTCCCGATCAAGGCATCGCCGACAATCAGCACGCCCTTGCCCTGCTGAATGAACAGAGCTGATTCACCGGAAGACTTTTGGTCTTTCAACTGAATCACCCAAATCCCGCCCGGCAGCAATTCTCCGTCTTTGAATGTCTTGGTGGGGATAAGATCTATCTGCGCAGCATCTGCTTCCGGTACATGCAGTTGACAGTGAAACTCGCTTTGGTACCTGGCTGACTCGCGCACATGGTCCCGATTCGTTACGATGATATAATCGACAGGTCCGTTGCGGAGGATCGTGGAACTCGCCTCACCGGTCATAGGTGGAGGGTCGATGAGAATCTTGTGCTCCCCCACCGTCAAGAAGAGCCCGTTGAAATCGAGCTGTTTCTCCTCAGAGAACCAGGACCATTGCCAAATGCCGGGAAGCAGATTCTTCATAATAGAGCCGATGGCTTATAGCTGATAGCTTGTGGCACGGGTGAATCACAGCGCAGAGACGGCATCTTTGACGGTTTTTGTGACCTTGGACAGAATGCTCGCCTCGTTTGGCAGATCGATAATGTCATCCTCCGAAACCGTAATGAATTTTCGATTCGGCCCCTTCGTGAGCGAAATCAGAAACATGCTATTAGAAGGCGTCACAGGGATCACCACCTGCACAGTTGCATCAGTCCCCTTCACCACCTCTAAAAACTTCTGCTTCCCCTCTTCCATTTCGTCCATCGCTTTTCCCCCCTCCCTCTCCGCGGAAATCGATATTTCTTCTGCACCGCGGGTGAGGGGTCTTTGCCTGCGTGCGTCGGGCGAGCACTGCTTAATCGTGCGCGTTCCGCGAACAGCAGGATTCCTCACCCGGTGACGCAGTCCTACATTTTCTTGCTTCCGGCTGCCAACAGCTTTTCAACTTCCGCCACAATCGCCTCTTCGCCGGCCAGATCCATATTGCCGACTCGCTGCCACCGGATCACACCCTGCTGATCGATCACGTACACATTGGGAATAAACTTCCCTCCACCGTAGAATTTGTCCGTCACCTTGTTTGGATCAAGCAGGTATGGATAGGTGACTTTTACAGGAAACGCGGACAAAAACTCCCCGACACTCTTCTTGGAGTCACCGGAAGAATTGACGCCGAGCACGACCACGTCTTTCCCTTTCGTCATCTCAGAAACCTTTTGAAACGCCGTCCCCTGGATCATACAGGGCTCGCAGATATGGAACAGTCCAAGTACCACGACCTTCCCCTTATAGGTATCCAGCCCCATAGTCTCACCGGTGATGGCAGTCAACGCAAACGACGGCGCCTTCTCGCCCACCTTGAATAGCCCTGCAGCAAGGACCATGTGGGCTGCAAGAACAGGAATCAGCAGCGCGCCAAGAGCAAAGATTATTCGATTCATCACAGCTTCCATTTCTCAAGAAATGCTCGGTCCTGGGTGCTGAGTCTTGAGCAAGAAAACAATCAATCTAACTCAACACTCATAGCGCAACGCACAGCATTAACTGTCAGACTATCCTACCATGCAGGTTTTTTCAGGAGCAACGGCGACAACGTCCTGCGAAGATCAAAAGAGAACGGAGGGCTTCAATGCGTTGCGCTATCGTGAGCGACTGATCGCTTGACGGATGGCCTTCACCGCATTGTTCGTGGCCGAGGCACGAACAAACTCACTCATGCGCGAGAACAGAGTCATCATCTACCAGCATCCCCACCAATAGCAGCGCCAACACAGAGTTCTCAATGATCCCAGCTTGCTGATGAGTACGCCTACTCTTCGACATGCTCCGCCTTAGCTCGACCACATCAGTATCAGCAGAGATCTCACTCAAAACGTCAGAAGGAAGCGGGATCTATCGCGAGACGGCTGTGCCTGCTTCACCGTCGCCTCTGTCCCAATGAAAGGAGCTCCCTTCCCACCTTTTCGAAAGGAAGAAAATAGAGTTTTCGCACAGTCGTAAAGTCTCGTGAGGCTGCGTCTGGCAGACCGACCTGTAGCGTCTCGGGTTCCCTTGGCACATAGAGCGTGCCGAACAGCGCATCCCAGAGGGTGAACCTCACCCCAAAATTCTTATTCCAATGCCGGGGGTCGATGCTGTGATGAAGTTGGTGGTGTGCCGGACTCATCACGAACCGGTTCAACCAAGGCCCATAGGACATCCAGATATGGGAGTGCCGAAGATGCGTCCCCAGCAAGCCATAGATAAATCCGAATATACTCACGCCAAAGATCATCATGAACTGCCGGTCACGTCCGAGCACATTTTGAAACAACAGGGCCGACAGTCCGGCCACCGGCGCCTGAAGCACCACCGTGATCAGATTCTCAACGGGATGCACCCGAAAGGCGGCCGCCGGCGTCAGCACCTCGGCGGAATGATGCACTTGGTGGAATGACCAGAGGACGGGATTCTTGTGAAGCCACACATGCGCCCAATAATTGATCAGATCGGACAAAAGCAGGAGCCCCATCGTCGCGACGGCGATCGCCGCCGGGGTCAATGACCCGGGCGGCTCCCAGCCCATTCGCTGGATGACCACCACCGAGAGGATCTTGGCAGTCAGGAGGCCGACCCCGGAAAAGACCGGGATCCACATGAGAAAATTAAGCACCGTATCGACGGCCATAAACCGGAAATCCAGCAACGTGGACGGATGGCGATACAGATGTGCCGGAAACGCAAACTCGCGAAAGGACTTGGCGGTCGTTCCGCCCTGCCGCAGGGCGACAAAATAGAGCAACCAGGCCAGCACCAGACTGGAGAGCAGGTACGGCCAGGCCAGTCCGTTCGTGAAGTTGACGAACACCAGCGGAATCCGCTCAAGGGCCTCCTGAAAGCTGGACCAGGAGTGGAATGACGCAAACACCGTCTCCCACACCCGCTCAAAGAACCAGCTGATACGCTCAATCATGGCCGACACCTATCCCAACACAGACCATCCGGCACAGACTCTTCTCTTCCCGCGAGGTACTCCGAGGGGTCAGCGGCTTCGGCGTCACCGCCTGTTCAGGAACACCGCAAGACTGGTTGGCGATGTTCGCCAACCAGTCTTGCCAGCGCGCGCTTCGCACCTCTGTCGCCAGAGGCATCGATTACTCGGCGCAGACGGCGTCCACCGACTTCTGACACTGCTCCTTGTACTTCAGACCCGTCACATCGCGCAGCAATTCATGCGCGATCAACACGGGCTCTGCGTACACTTCCTTCATCTGTTGTTCCATGCTTCTTCACCCCCTTTCGATTGTTAAAGTCCCCCGTGCCCCAAACGGCTCACGGGAGCGACGGCCCCTATCTATCTTCACCCTGCGTCGCCCTCTCGTACCACTGCGCTGCCGAAACAAAAGAGTGACGCGCTCAGGAACGAAGACCATCCGTTGCCTCACCGGCAATCCGTAGGCCATCTCGTCCAAGTCATGAGCTGGCCGGTTCCCTCGAACCGGCCAGCTCACTTTTTCCAACAGCAACTCGAACAACCTCAACTTAAAAGCTGGCGCCGTCGCTCTCCTTGCCGCTCTTGTCGCGGGTCTTCACACCAGACGTTCCGCCGGTGATGTCGCGCAGCATTTCGTGCGCCATCAATACGGGCTCGGTGTAGGATTCCTTCTTCTGTTGCTCCATGGTTCTTCACCCCCTTTCTATTATTTAAGTCCCTCGTGACCCAAGTGCATCACAAAAGCGTATCGACAGCTTTCTTGCCCAGCCCAATTCCCAGACTTACCGATAGGCCCCAACGCCTGCCGACGCCGCCGCGGATCGGGCTTCAAGCAACGGGCGGATCAACGTGGGCAGATCTAGAACGTCCCGCCCGAAGTGGAGGCGATAGCAATCCACCTGCTGAACGAGCTTCGACAAAGCCTGAAATTCACGGCAGGCTACGGCCTGGTCATAGACCAACAGTCCTTGCGGCATCAGCGCCTCGAGCGCGCGGCTCTTAGGCAGCGGTTCCAGACAGCTATGCGGCATATCAACCACATGCGGGAACATGATCATGGCCGGCGTGCAGGAACGGCCAATGGACTCGGCATAGAGGTCTTCAGACTGAAAGTGTTTCTTCTGCACCCCTTGTTTCAACAGGCCTGGTGGCGCATTGCGTAACTCAGGAAAAAACTCGATCGTCCGGTCCGTCACATCGATCTTCATGGGAAAGGCCAGCAGTTCCATCTGCGTGCCCCGATCGCGCAGCAAGGGATAGTCGTCCGACAGATAGCGAAATCCTGAGCGCAGGAGCGAGAGAAACGACGTCGTCTTCCCCTGGCCGCTATAGCCGGGAATCAAGATGCCCTGCCCCCCGTACTCGAGCGCCGTCGCATGCACGGTAAAGAGGCCGTTGCGCTTGAGCAGCTCGGCGAGCGCGAAATGGAGAAAGCTCGTCCGCACGTCCGGGTGCATCGCGTCGGGTCGAATGAAGTAACCCTCCACCAGATTCCTGGCGCCATCGATCACCAGCACACCCTGCTCATGAAAGTCGGCAATGAGCCGGTCCCCGTCCTGCGCGATCTCGCATTGCCACAGCGGACGCATCGTATCCCCCAGAGAGGGCCGCTCCCCTGCAAACAGCACCTTCGAGCCTGCTGACCTCGTGACCGGCACCTCCGCTCGACTAGCAGCTTCCTCAAATTGGATCGTCAACACCGGTCCTCCCTGCGCCACGTCCGTCTGGAAATGACGGAGAAATACGAGCGCCGGCTCGACAAATGCGGACACTGACGTCCGAAAGCGGAGATCGAAGCCATGACAATTGAAGAGATACTCGCCGGCCGTAACCGCAGTATTCATGACATCCCCCACGAGAGAAGTTGGTTCCTTCTTCAACCCTGGCCACCCCGTGTGAGCTGCTCGGTGGCTCAATTCTATTTCACGCCTGTTCTAGGGTTAAGAGCCCCTCGTGGCTCAGATGGGTCACGAGGGCAAATAGATCATCGGCAATCCGTTCCGGCGGAGCGTCGAACCGCCCGCACAGGGCGACGTGGATAGCCTGAAGAGACTGTGTTCCCGTACAGGTTTCCCAGATCGCGCTGCCGACCCGATTTAAGGTGTAGTAGCGGCCTGTGCTCAGATTGAGCAGCACGGTCTCGCCATCGAGCGTCGTTCCCTGGACATCCGGATTGGGGCGCGGCACCGCCGACATGAGCTCTTGACGGGTATCCTGTCTGCCTCGTTCAATCTGCTGTTGTTCTCCTTCCGACAGGACGGCACGAGCCGCTTCGGCCAACTGCACGGTCGTCGCCTGCCCCGACGGCGAAACGTGTCCGGGCTCGGACTCCACAGTCATATCCGGCCTCAAGTCCATGGTGATAAACGGCTGTCTCCCCATGATGATGCTCCCTTCGTTGTGACTCGACAGTTCCACCCGCACTACGCCCGGCCGGCACAGAGCAAATCGGCCAAAGCATCACCGATCCGCTGACCCGTATAGTTCTCGAAAAATGTAAATCCCGGGCTGGTATTGACTTCGAAACAATAGTAGGCGCCGTCCGGTGTCCGGCGAAGATCGATCCCGCTCAGGCTCAATCCCAGTCCTTTAGCCAGATTGAGACAGCGGGTCTGTAAGGCTGGCTCCAATTCGACCGCCCGCATCGTGCGCTGTTTGTCCTCGCGTTCGGCATACCGGTAGTCCGCCCCGTCCGACAGCACCTCGGTTGCGAACAGCCGGTCTCTCACCGTATGGACACGTATGTCGGCGCCGGGAATGGTTTCTTGTAGTTGCACCGGGCAGGTCCGGATCTGTTCCAGGCGAGGAAAATCGGCTGGCGTGAGCGGCCTCACGATTGATCGCTCCGCGCTGATGGATTTGTAGATAACGCGTCCCTGACAGGCATCATAGAAGCGGCGCGCGTCCTCCGGGACCATCGTGATCAGCGTCTTCGGAACCTGGAAGCCGTATTGCGCAATCAACCGTTGCTGATAAGGCTTGGACATGTTCGTATGCCCGGCCTGGCGCCGGTTGACGACCAGGACCGGAAGGCTTTCGGCGAACTCCCAGAGCGTCGTCGCCACCATGCGTTCACGAGGCGTCGAGGCTGACCGGGCGCCGACTCCACGGAGGTACACGGCATTGATGCTTGCGGCATCGATGACCCGCTGGCCGAGACGGATACGCCCCACAGCCTGACCGCCGTCGGTGGACCAGGACACATCCCAGTCCTGCCCGTCCGACTCCGGATAGACGAGCATGAGATCAGCGTTCCGGACTGCGAGTCGGGCACACACGTTCGCGAGCACTGGATCGGCCATCGGCCCCATGAGAAGAATCATGATGCGAAAGACTCCTCAGTTTGGAAAGATGTTCGAGCAGATGCTCCACAATCTTCTGCTGGGCATCCTGCGGACAGCGCCAGAAATTCGGCGCGCTGCTGACATCGAGGCAATAGACTCCCCCATCGGGATTGATCACGATCTGGCACTCGGCGAAGGTCAGCCCCAATGCGCGCACGAGGCCAAGACATTGCGCGACATGAGCCGAGGGCACTTCCATCGGCTGGGTGACAGGCTCAGCAGAACGAAGCACCGTGGCGACCACTCGCTCTCCCGCCACATAGACCGTGGCCTGCTGCCCAGGCGGAACTGTTTGGAGTGACACCGCCTGCTGTTCCATGACTCGGCGGATCTGCTCGACCCCATCGTGCACATACAGAAACTGCCCCGGTTCGACCGACCCGAGCGGCTTGAGATAAGCCGACTCGCCCCAGGCCTTGAATTGCTGCAGGGCATCGGTTTGACTTGATGTACAGTGGGAAGCCGGAAGAAGAAACCCATGATCCCGCGCGAGCGTCGCCAGCATCGGGCTTCCCGAAAGGAGCGTGGGCCTGCCGCCTGGCATTGGTCGGTTAACCACGGAACAGGGCATGGCATTCAGAAAGGCCAGCCAGGCGGCGGTGGCCTCCTTCGTCACATATTGCGCATCAGCGTCCGATAGACCATCAAGATCCAAACGGAGTGGAAAAGGGAGGCGAGCAAACATTCCGGTCAGGTCCTTGAGGGGAATCGTCCGGCCGTCGATGTCCAGAGATCCAGGAACGACCGCATCCCCGGCCTCGACTGACCAATTGAGCAGAATCTTATCCAGAAGCCGTAAGGGTTCAACCCAAATGACATCCCCACTCTTCCGTTGAGCCTCCCGATGAACCAGCGTCGCCCAGGGATCGGTCGAGTCGGCAAGAATGAGAATCACTGAGGGTGACTCCTCTCCGGCGCCTGAGATTGTAGAAATGCTGCAGTGGAGACAATACGGCGTGCCATGTCTTCGAGGAGAGTACCCGCGGCCGGAGGTTCTGCCTAGATCACTAAAAGCGGGGGAACCCCTACTTAAAGTCTGTACGTAGCACTACGTGTTCCTGAAGACTTGGCCGGGAGAGTTAGCTGCATGCCATTCGATTCAACATGCGCGACCTATCGGGAGTGAAAGACCTGATCAACCGTCCCTTCACGCAGGTACGACAAGACAGACTCGATTGTTCAATTCTGGCTGGGAAAAGGAACGGTCAGAAGGGAGGGGAGACTATTGGTAGTGTTGCGCTTGCGTGAGGAATAACGAGGCATAGAGGCCTTGGCGGCCCATCAAGTCATCATGGGTGCCCTGTTCCACGATCTGGCCGCGATCCACCACGAAAATCCGGTCGGCCATTTTAACTGTCGACAATCGGTGGCTGATTAAGATCGCCGTCCGTCCTTGCGCTAGCTCGTGGAACCGTTCGAACAGTTCCGCTTCCGCCTTGGCGTCCATGGCACTGGTCGGTTCGTCGAGAATCAGGATCTGAGAATTGCGGAGGATGGCCCTGGCGAGTGCCACCTTCTGCCATTCCCCGATACTCAGCTCATGCCCCCCGTCGAATAACTTGCCCAGCAAGGACTCATAACCCTTCGGCAAGCGTTCGATGGCTTCATGGACTCCAGCCTGTTTTGCAGCTTGGGTCACGGTAGCAAGATCCACATCTGACGCTCGTACACCCAAGGCGATGTTCTCCTTTGCCGATAGTTGAAACTTGACGAAGTCCTGAAAGATCCCGCTGACAGCGCAGCGTAGGTCGGCAATAGGGTAATCCCGAATATCTGTTCCATCGATCGTAATGCGCCCTCCCGTCGGATCGTAGAGGCGGCATAGAAGCTTCACCAGCGTTGTCTTTCCAGCGCCATTGGCCCCGACAAATGCAACATGCTCACCTGGTTTTATCGTAAGGGTAAAGTCCCGTATCGCGACGCGTTCTTCATGCGGGTACTGGAAAGACACACGATCGAACGTCAGACCCTGCATAATCGGTCTGGGAATTTGCTTCGGATGTGACGACTCCGGCAAACGAGACTTCACTCCCAGAAACTCATCCAACGAGGACAGAAACAGATTACTCTCATAGAGGCTTGATACACTCCACCCCAACCCCTCTAAAAACCCTGACGCCCGCTGCACCGCTTGAAAAAACATGACAAGGCTGCCCAGTGTGAGCAACCCTTGATACGTCTGAACCGCCACGAAGCTGTAGACGCCGAACACACCAGCCACTCCCACAATCTGTGCGGCAAGACCCGCAAGCACCCATCGGCGCTCTAACGCGATCCGTTCTCGACGCAACACCGAGCGCGCGTCAAGGAACCATTGCCGCAATCGAGGGCCGAGGTCGAATAACCGGACTTCTTTCGCCGCCGTCGCTTGGGTCAGCAGCGTATTAACGTACCAGGCCTTGCGTTGAAGCGGTGTCCGTTCTCGTTCCCATGCATACAACCGGTTGGATTGCTGCAGGCGGACGAAAAAGTATGGGACTGCTGTCAACATCAAGACTGGAATGACCCCCCAATGCAGCCACCAGAGGATGCCCATCATCGCCAGTAAGGAAATCGCGTCTTGACCGAATTGCAGTAATGCATTGAGGATTGCTGTCGGGCGATAGGGCGCTTCTTGCTGTGCACGATGCAGTGTGTCTTGATACTGTGCATTCTCGTAGTACTCAAGATCAACTTCAACCGACTTTGCCTGGAGGAGCGCATGCATGTGATCCGTGACCACTTGAGATTGAATTCTTGATATGAGGGAAGCTGCAACGGTGAGGATTGCACTGGCGACTGCGACGCCCGCTAACCCACCGAGGATCGTGGTGATGTGGGTCATCGAAGATTCGTCTGCTGGAGTCTTGAGCCCTTCGGTCACGGCATCGATCAATAGTTTCGTGAGATACAGGACGAGTAACGGTAAAAGGCCTTGGATCACGCGCACGATAATACTGCCGACAGCCAGACTTGGACTGCTTTCCCACACAAACGAGAGGGCGCGGCGAACCGTTTGAAGGAAGGGACGTATGCGGAGCAAAAGACTATTCATAGGGGTTAGTTGCGTATGTTCTCACGTCAGATGGCCGCCGTCGTCCCTTTCCGTGGGCGCACAGGCGGGCCCGGCTCACGGTTGACCGGTTGCTCGGAAGGGAACGAATAGGTGACGGTGAAACACTGCCAATGTTGGCCGGGCTCATGAAACGGCTGACGATCCAGCGTCAGCCAAGCATGGCCATCAAGACCGGCCCCGTCCTTTCGCACCCCGCAGTGGAACGACACCGGGTAGCCTGATCGTGTGGCGAACCAATACAACGCCAACGAACGGGGAAAGCAATTCCCTTTTGCATTGTACGGAAAGAGTTGGAGCCACCGGTCCATATAGTAGACCAGATCTTCAAATCGCGCGGAATCAGTCTCCCCGGATAGAGCGGCAGGATCCAGTCGCTTCAGCACCGCCGGAAGGCTCTCTCCGCGCAACCGGAGCCGAACCCAGGACACGATCGCAGCCACCTGCAGCAGCATCCAATACTTTTTTACGACTCGCTTCATCGTGGGCTCACTGTAACAAGTCGTCCGGCAAATTCCAGTAGTCGCGCCTCCTGGTTCACTCACCATGCCTCTCACGTTCAAGAGGCTGGGGCCACGATAGCCGTTGCACCGGATGTTCTGGGTATGGCGGTCAGGGTTCGTCGAGCCTGGAGAATGGATAGCTTGGAATGAATTGGCTCGACGGGACCATCAGCCTCCGTGTTCAACCCATCGATTGATCGCACCTCGGATTGAAGATGGAACTAGATTCCTCACCGCACGCTGGCATGGCCGAACGAGATGAGCCAATCGCATGAGCCCCCTACCACGGGAAAACCAACTCGGCGGATTCTCCACTACTGAAGAGCCGTCCCGGCACAGCACCAGGCCGAATCGACACCGTTCCCACCAGGTATCTTTCAACGTCAAATAGAAAGCCGCGGCCTGCTCCTCACTGACACCTTTCCGGGGACTCACCAAGAGACTGGCCGGCATACGCTCGGACAACATCCGGACATCGGCATCGGTCGAATAGCGGGCACAGACCGATTCAGGGATCGGGGCATCTAACACCCGATGAGCTAGCGCCAATCCAATGTGAATTAATCGTTGGCAACGCCAGGCCGTTGCGTTTGCAAAGATCCGCTCCCAGTCAAGATCCGGATGTGTGCGGAGGAGTTCCGTGACATCGCAGACCCATTTGAGCTGCTCCCAGGCATGCTTCGATCCATGCACACAGAGAAGAATCAGCAGCTCCTCCGGCGCCAAGACTTGTACAGTCGAACTCCCCAGCATCACAGGCGTCCGATATGCCCAGAACTCCGGACGATCCAGCTGAAAGGCAAAGTGCTGATGCGCCATTACCCACTGAAGATCGACCCGAACTAGGCTGCGCTTCTTGATAAACACATGATAGGGCCCTTCGTCGTGCTCAGCTTCCGCAGGGTTGTTCGAAGGATCTTTCCGTTCATACCCCTGGGCGAACAACACCGCTTGCGCGGCCCCGATCGCAGATTCGGGAATCAGGAGATCGAGATCGCTGAAATCTCGGAGCGTCAGATCGCCATAGGCGGACAGCGCCAAAGTCGCACCTTTAATCGGCACAACCGGTACACTGCGCTCGGCAAACGCGTCACACAGATTTCTAAGCTCCTGTGCGAGCGATCGATTCAGCAAGGCACAGGCTTGAGTCTTCTGACGCAGCTTCATCAACGTATCGCCCGGCACAAGAGAAGGACAGATAGTCGACAGATTCCGGTAGAGTAACGGAAACACACCGTGATACGCGGCTAAATCCAGCATCAGTCCCCAATCCATAGGCTCCTGGACCCGTGAGGAGATGTCCGTGCGCAGTTCCTCGGTGACGTGCGTGCGTGCGCACCAGACCAGCAGCTCTGATTCAGGCGACCACGGAAACTGTCGAGGCTCCTTCATCGTCTCTTCTCCAGCAACGGAGTGATCAGTTTCGGTAAGTCCAGAATATCGCGACCGAAATGCAGGCGGTAACAGTCGACCTGTTGCACGAGCTTCGCCAGCACTTTGAATTCTTGCCTGGCGACCTCTTGATCGTATACCAGCAGAGCTTGCGGCAAGAGCGCTTCTAATGCCCGGCTCTTGGGAAGCAACTCGAGGTGGCTCTGTGGTGAATCCACGACATGAGGGAAAAGTACCAAGGCCGGCTGGCAGCGCTCCCCCACCGCCGTTGGATAGAGATCTTCGGCATAAAAGAATCGTTTGGGAACACCAGGATGGAGCACCTGCTCTGAGGCCGCTCTAAGTTCCGGGAAAAACTGCACCGTGGCGTCCGTCACATTGATCCTGATCGGAAACGGCAGCACTTCCACATGCGCCCCTGAGTCCTGCAGAAGCGGATGGTCATCCGACAGATAGCGATAGCCCGACCGGAGTAATGAGATAAACGAGGTGGTCTTCCCGCGGCCGCTGTTGCCGGGAATCAAAATGGCGCGCCCGTTGTGTTCCAAGGCCGTCGCATGAATCGTATAGAGCCCGCAGCGCCGTAATAGCTCAATTAGGGTCAGATGGAACAGATACTCAACAAGGGTGGCTGGCAGTTGTTCCGGATTGATCAGATAACCCTTAGCGTGGCCTTGCTTTCCATCGATCGCCAATACCCCGACGCGGTGGAAGTCTACGATCAAAATCCCCTGGTCCTGAGTCACCTCATAAGGAAGTCCCGTCGCCCGTCGATCCCCGACTGCCTCACCCGTACCGGACGCTAACCGACATGCGGACGAAGAAATGGTGAGGGGTACATCTGCCCGATTCTGTACAGCATAAAACTGAATCGTAAGGGCAGCAGTCACACCAAGGGAATCCTGGCGAAAATGCCGCAGCAGCTCGTTTACCGGATCCGCCAGAGTCGGCGATCCAGTCGTATACCTTTCCGAGTTGCAATAGAGTGAAAAACATGACTCATCCATAACTTTTTCTACAATGCTCTCCACATTCCTACCGACTAAACTCGATCGGCGGCCATGTCCATCTTCCGGGAAGACGGGGCCAGCCCAATCAACCCATGGGCCAGCCCCTCACGATAAATAATTGTCCTTAAGCTAATTCGGGCGTCTTTCTTTTTCGTCGCAATTGTAGCTGGACTGACCTGCCGTAATGTCGCGCAGCAACTCGTGTTTCACCATCTCCGGTTTGAGATATTCTTCTTTTTTCTGTTCCATAACTCCGAACCTCCTTTGAATACGGGTTCATGTTGGAGAAAGAGGCTAGTCAGTTCTTGCGAACCAGCCGCCCTTTCAGATACGTGCTTGCACTAATTCAGACGCACTGTTTTCTCATCGCAATTGTAGTTGGACTGACCCGCCGTGATGTCGCGCAGCAGCTCATGCTTGACGACCACCGGCTGGACATACTGCTCTTTCTTCTGTTCCATTCTTACTCACCTCCTTTCTTGTTGAAGTAACCCTTCTTGAATCAACTCGTTGGCCAAGGCCACCATATCGTCAAGCGCTTGTTCAGCGCCCACCTCGAACCGCTCGCACAGCACGGCATGGATTGCGCTAAGGGTTTGCCGCTTCATGCACTGCTCCCAAATGACACTCCCGAGCCGGTTTAAGGTGTAGTACCGCCCGCTACTCAGATCCAATAGCACCGTCTCTCCATCCATCGTTGTCCCTTGCACATCAGGGCTTGGTCGCAAGAGAGTCCGATCCAATTGGGTCAGGTCAATGCCAGATGCTGTGACGAGTTCAGATATCGTCTCCTCCATTTGATCGGCCATGGGCTCTCCTTCCCGGTCTTCGATGGTTGTTGTTCGCCCTTCTGAGCAATATATCGCACGCGCTGTAGGGCACTTATTGGCAGCTGGCCAAAGTGAGGGTCGGCTGTTTTAGGAAAGGTAGCCCGGCATTAGAGTTCTGCCTAGACCCCAAAAGGGCTAAGACAGCCCCTACCTTCGTGGTGAAGGTCTGTGATCATGCCATTCATCACCAAATTGGGAAAAATCTACGATGGCTATTGATTTCGTCAGAGCAAGAAGGGACCAACAGGAAGATCAAAAGCCAACAAGATGTAAGAGTCAATTGAAGAAGCATCGTGAAAACGGCAGGAGGAATAGCTGTCCGGGCAAAAAACGCGGAGATCACTAGAACCGGAACGATCACAAGGGGGAGGACTGGTCGACTGGGAATAACCGTTTGTCCGTAACGGAGAATACTCTCAATCGCCAGTTCATAGTGGCGATCCGAACTAGGTGGAGGGCTGGCTTTATCTCGCCGTGATCCTTGATCCGTATTCGCGACTAGTGATCGGCTGGGCGATGGGACACTGGCTAACCGTAGAATTGGCCGAGCAGGCCCTCACCATGGCGCTGGCAAACCAAGACCCACTGGCAAAGCTCCTGCACCACTCGGTCTTCGGTAGCCAGTATGCCGCCGCGAGATACCAGTTGATGCTCACCACTCACGGCATTACCACCAACATGTCGAAGCGAGAGAGCTGCTGGGCAACGCCTGTGTTGAGAGTTTCTTCGGGACGCTCAAGCGTGAATTCGTCTGCCAGCGGCACTACGCGACCCGTTAAGATGAGAAATGAGATATCTTCGATTACATTTCTGGATTCTACAATCGGAAGGGCTGGCGTTTAACACTTGGCTGTTACTCCCCAACCGAGTACGAAGCAAGGAAGGTTAATGAAGACCGATCCCAATCCGCCCGGGAGTTCTCTTCAGTGGTCCTGGTGTAACAAATGAAGGAAGATCAGAGCTAAATGGATGGTTCGAAGAGGCCTAGCTGCCACTCCTCAGCGCGGGTCAGAGGAATGGGGTAGCGTTCGGTAAAGCAGGCGTTGCAGTACTGGCCTGGTGCTCCAGGAGAGGCGTTCAGCATGCCATCGAGACTCAAGTAGGCAAGGCTATCAGCCGTGATGTACTTCCGAATCTCTTCGGTCGTGTGGCTGGAAGCGATCAGTTCCTTCTTGGTAGGCGTATCGATGCCGTAGAAACAAGGCGAGATAATCGGCGGCGAACTGATGCGCATATGCACTTCTTTGGCTCCGGCATTACGAAG
>SWDP01000002.1:104732-123932 GCA_005116885.1 Nitrospira sp. | reverse complement strand
AATGACCGTTCAGCAAGGCCGCAGCGAGCAAGGAGGCGAGGCGTACGCTTCGGTACGTTGAGCCTCTGAACGATGCTGACGGACTTTTTCAGCATCCTGACAGGAGAACTCTATGGCAACTACCAACCAGCAACACCAACTTCAGCTTCGCCAACTCGCCGAACTCCTACTGGCCGTCGCAGGCGAATCCGTGACCGTCATGAAACGGAACGCCCCGGAGCGAGCGTTGAAATTGAAACGACACGATGAGTGGGATATCTACCTTGAGTTTCTCAAGGTCATGTTCAATCTGACCGATCGACTCTCCGCGTTGTACCTGCCGATCAAAACACAGCCTCAATTCATGGATAGTCTCGAAGACGCGGTCACCGTGCAATTGAAAAACGTCCTGGAGCCGGCATTCGGTTCCGGCGCCGACCAAACAGAAGTGATGCTCACCGTCGGTGCGGCGGTGGCGGAAAGTCGGCAAACCTATGAGCGGTACCGGTTCCTCGTCACCGAGCAGAATCCCGTGAGGGACGAGATGTTGAAAGACTTTGGCGGACGCGTCGCCGACTCGATGGGAATCGCAGGAAATGCGCAGGTGTCCTCCGCCGCATCGCTCTGTGCGAGCGCCGTGATTCCGGCCATCAAAGCCATTCTGGCCGGAGATCCTCCACCAGTTGCCGCAGTCGGGGCTGCCACATCCGTGGCAACCCACTTGCCGCCAGCGCCGCCACAACTCACCCCGGTACCAGAGCCTCAAGGTCCGACGGGGGCCGAGATTACGTTGGTGAGCGTGATGTCAACTGTCGCCGGAGAAGAAGTGGAAACCAGGTGGGGGCTACACCCTCGATTTCGGCAAGATCTTCCTCCGGAAGATATCCAACGAATCGCCAAACTGATGAATCGAGTGGCGAAAATACTTGGCGAACGATATGCTTCCGTGGCATTCTCGGACGAATGGACAACGTGGCATAGGGCCGGTCATGCGTGAGCTCGGCAGGATGCTGAAAAAGTCCGCCAGCATCGTTCTCGCATCGTTCAGATCCTCAACGGGGACCCAGCCGCCTCACCACTCGGCGGCGCGCACAGACGTGGTGCTCCTTATTCGTCGCACCGTGCGCCCCAGAGGGTACGCCTCCGGTCTTCACTCGCTGCGGCCTTGCTGGACAGCCTTTTTGAGCATCCTGTAGGCCGCTCCCTAACGACAACACCAACTTCGATACCAGTAACGAGGAGGTTAAGTGGATATCCCTCAGACAGCAGATACATCGCCACAAGCCATTCCATCCGGGCTCTCACGTCTCAAGGAATTGGCGCAGAATCTTTGGTGGAGTTGGACTCCGGAAGCCCGCCGGCTGTTCGAACACATCGATCCAACTCTCTGGGTATTGACCCACCACAACCCTGTCGAACTACTCGCCAAAGTCAGGCCGGACCGACTCATGCATCTTGCCGAAGATCCCTCGTATGTGAGGCTCTATTCTGCCGCCCTCAAGATGTTCGACGAGTACCGTCAAAACGGACACAGTTGGTTTAAAACACAGCACAGCGATTTGAAATCTCCCACCATCGCCTACTTCTCTGCTGAATTTGGTCTGCACCGGTCCATTCCCATCTATAGCGGGGGCCTGGGCATTCTCGCCGGAGACCATTGCAAGGAAGCCAGCGATCTCGGTGTGCCCCTGGTCGGAATAGGATTCATGTACCCGCAAGGATATTTCCGGCAACGGATCACGCCAGAGGGTTGGCAGGAAGCAGCCTACGCCCCGTTCAATCAAGCAGAGTCGCCGATTCATCCGGCCCTCACCCCATCAGGAGACCCGTGCAGGCTGACGGTGGAAATCGGTAGCCGGGTCGTGGCGGCAGCGGTCTGGAAAGTCCTCGTCGGGCGGGTGCCCCTCTATCTCATCGATACAGACGTCCCCGAGAACAGTCCTGAAAATCGAGCCCTGTCAGCTCGACTCTATGGCGGCGACCAGGAGATGCGCCTCTGTCAGGAATATCTGTTGGGTATCGGCGGTGTCCGTATGCTTCGTGCCTTGGGCATTGCCCCAACCGTCTGGCATGCCAATGAGGGCCACTCCGCCTTCCTCACCTTGGAGCGCATTCGCGAATTGATCCAGAAGGGATCGACGCACGCGGACGCCTGTGAAATGGTCCGGCAGAGCACGGTGTTTACCACCCATACACCAGTACCGGCCGGCCACGACGTGTTTCCCCATCACCTCATGGATCGGTACTTTGCCGGATATTGGGAGCAATTGAGCCTTTCGCGTGAAGATTTTCTTCGCCTGGGCGACACCCCCGAATCCCAGGGACACGGCTTCAACATGACGGCACTCGCCATCCGGCTGGCCGCGCACGTGAACGGGGTCAGTCGTGAACATGGGCAGGTCTCGCGAGAGATGTGGCGCCATCTGTGGCCCGGCCTTCCGATCGAACAAGTCCCGATCCGCAGCGTGACCAACGGCATCCATGCACCGACGTGGATTGCACCGGAACTCAACCAATTATATGGCAAATATCTCGGCCCAGAATGGGCGGAGAAATGCGATGACACGGCCATGTGGCAACGGGTTTCGGATATCCCAGACCAGGAACTCTGGGCCGTACGCCAAACCATGAAACGCAAACTCATGAGCTTTATTCGAGAACGTGCCAGGAGCGGCTGGATGCAGGGACATCTCCAAGCCTCGCAGGTCATCACGCGAGGCACGCTGCTCGACCCCGAAGCGCTCACCATCGGCTTCGCCAGGCGCTTTGCCACCTATAAGCGGGCGACCTTGTTGTTCCGGGATCTCGAACGGCTGAAACAGTTGCTCCATAACCAATGGCGCCCCGTCCAATTGATCTTTGCCGGCAAGGCCCACCCGGCTGATGAACCAGGCCGCTACTTCATTCATGAAGTATTGCGCTTTTGCGACGATCATAAGTTGGGTGGCCATGTGGCGTTCCTGGAAAATTACGATATGCACATGGCGAAGTTCCTCGTCCAAGGAGTCGACATTTGGCTCAACACCCCGCGTTTTCCCTTGGAGGCGAGCGGAACGAGCGGCCAAAAAGCGGCGCTCAACGGCGTCATGAACCTGAGCGTGCTTGATGGATGGTGGAAAGAAGGCTACAACGGCGCCAACGGATGGGGCATTGAACCCTTGGTCGGGAACCAAGACATTCAGGCCCAGGACGAGCATGACGCCCAACAGCTCTACCGCATGTTGGAACAAGAAGCCATTCCCCTTTATTATCGGCGAGACCTCGACGGGATCCCCCGCGGCTGGTTGCAGCTCATGAAAGAAAACCTTCGGACCAACGCCCCCCGCTTCTGCACCAAACGGATGGTCAAGGAGTATGTCGACAATCTATACGCACCGGCCATGGTCCGTGCACCCTCAACATGGTAACCAGCGATTCGTGAGACGTGAAACGTTAGATGTGAAACGTGACAGCGGGAATGGACTCGGTCGTTATACATGTCACCTTTCCTGTGTCACCTTTCACGTGAGTGAGAGACCCTGTCGCGACAGCACCACACGTCTGCTGCTCCTCCTACTGCTCACCCTCGGAGCCATCGCCGTCAGCCTGCCACCGGCTATAGCAGCCGCGCCTACGGCGCCGACCGGCCCAACCCTCGAACAGGAGGCCACAGCCGCATTCAACCGCGCCGAATACGACCACGTCTTACAGTTCTGGTATTCGATTCCACCCGAAACCACAGCATCCAAGCCGCTCATCCGCCTCGCCTTCCAAAGTTCTCTCAAGCTGGGGCGGCCGGAAGAAGCCCTCACGCTCTATCAGCGGCTCATTCCTACGGGTCAGCCGGACGATCCCGTCCTGCTCCGCCCCTTGGCCCTCAGCTTTCTCACCAGCTATGTCCGTGATCCGCAAGAACATGTGCGAATCGAGGCCTATACGATCCTGGCTGAACTCGGCCTCTCAGACATACAGGCCGTCCTGGAAGATGGCCTCCTCGATGGCTCGGTCCTCGTGCGTGCTCGTGCCGCGGACGCCATCGGTAAAGCCGGACTCGCAGGGAAATCCGGCCCTTTGCGACGCGCGCTGAGCGATGCCACGCCACCTGTGCGAATTGCCGCCATGAACGCGCTCAGTGAAGCCAACGTCACCGACATCATGCCCTACCTCATCGACGTCGCAAGAAGAGACGACGGGCCGGAAGGTGTGTTCGCCTCTGCGGCGCTGTACAGGCTTGGTAAACAGGATATGCTGACCGACATTACCGGAGCAGCGACACTTCCCGAACCCGATGTCCGCATGGCAGCGTTGGGAGTGTTGGGGCGCTTGAAGCGCCCATCGAGTCTGTCGGTCCTGAGCCAGGGTGTGTATGATCCAGAACCATCGGTCCGCGCGTTCGCCGCCGGCGCCTTGGGAGACTACGGACAAGCCGGTGGTGTGGCTCCGCTCACCCATGCGCTCGGAGATGACATTGCGCGCGTGCGTGCCGTCGCAGCCCAAAGTCTTGGGAAGCTAGGCATTCGAGAAAATCACCTATTGCTGCGGGCGCTTACGCGCGATGCCAGTATGCAGGTGAGGGCCAGCTCAGTAGAGGGGTTGCTGAGGTTGGGCGATACATCAGCCATTGCGCTCGCCGCAGACTTGGCCAAACATCCGGACCCCTCGATCCGAACAGCGGCCGCCCATGCACTGGGAGGGACCGCTGACAAAGAAGCCGTGACAATCTTGCAGACACTTCTGCAAGACAAACAGCCACAACCACGTCTTTTTGCGGCGAAAGCTTTAAGCACAACCGGCGCACCAGTGATGCCGTTGCTCAAAATAGCCTTGCAAGACTCGGATGTCGCCGTCAGACTTGCTGCAGCAGGAAGTCTGCTCCAACAACTCCGCCGTTCTATGCCCGCTCCCAAAATGCGTCAGCCCAAGAAATAATGTCATGTGGAAGTTTCTTGCCATTCTGATCCTGACCGCCGCATCGTTCGGTCTTGGATTTTACTTCGGCCAACGTCCAGTCGGCACGCTGCAACACACGGTCTCAAACCTACAACAGTCGCTCAAAGACACGTCCCGCAATATCCTCGATATGACGATGGGAATCGAAAGAGACCTGCGCAGGCGGCAAGGACTGCTCGACGCCAAGTCACGGGTGGTGCAAGCGAAGTCGGAACTGTTCGATAAACATCTTGAGGAAGCGGCCAAGCAACTCGGCGAGGCGGCCGACATGCTGGATAATGCCACGAAGGGCGCGAAGCAGGATGAATCGATCCTCGCTATGCGGGCACTGACCGGAACGCTTCGAGAAGTGAGACTGGATGTGTCGATGGGGAAATCGGTGTCGATCAAGAAACTCGACGAAATTCAGAGGGAGATAGACCGGCAACTGAACAAGTAACCTGCAGGCTGTTGAAAAATTCCACCAGCAGCGTTCTCGCATCGTTCAGATCCTCAACGTACCCCTGAGGGTACGTCTGCGGTCTTCGCTCGCTGCGGCCTTGCTGGACGATCTTTTTGAACAGCCTGCGGGATATTATTATCCCACTCACAACCTCACTATGTGGCGGCAGGTTGTTTCTTTTTCCACTTCGCGAGTATCCGTTCCACCCGCATCCGTACGACCATATCCGGATCTTTCATCAATGGCTTGATCGCTTCTCGACCCCGGTCGTCGCCGATCGCCTCAAGTGCCGCCGCAGAGGTCAAGCGCGTAAACCAATCGCTGTCGGCGAGCATGTCAATCAGCGGGTCGATCGCCTCAGCATGTTTGATCCGCCCTAAGGCCAACACCGCTTGCTTCCGAACATTCTCATCTTTGTCTTTCAACGCGGCGACCAATCGTGGCAACGCCGGTTGGCCCAGATCAACCAACGCGTTGAGCGCATCGTCTTTAAATTCGTCATTCCGCAACTGCAGCATGAGCGGATCCAGCACACGCTCGTCGCGAATCTTCCCTAAAGCGGCAATCGCGTACTTCCGCACGTCCCAATCGCGGAGCAGCTTGACCAACAGTTCGACGGCTGGAGAGCCGATCTGCCCCAATCCCTCGATGGCCACTTCCCGGACTTGCCAGTCGCCGTCGCGCAACGCACGACCCAGCGGCTCCACACAACGCTCATCGCCCATTTCCCCGAGCGTGATGGCGGCCTCGCGACGAACCACCCAGTCGGAATCCTTGAGCAGATCAATCTGGATCTCGATCTCGTCCTTGACCTTCTCTTCTTCAAGGACGACTTGCTCGGTCGATTCCGCTGTCGGCTCAACCGGTACCGGCTGTTCTCCTGTGAACTCCGCCGCCACCTGATCAGTCAACGCATCGGTCACCGTGTCTGCAACAGCAGGGGTCGCACGCGCTTCTGTGGGTTGTGAGGGTTCCATTCGGCCTACCTTACTCCGGACTATTCATGAATAACCCAGGTAACGATTCATTAGTCCGCCTACTGCCAGGCAGGAAATCTACTTCGCGGCAGGAGCAGCCGTCTTCTGGCTCGCAGAGTTTTTCTTGCGCAGCGCTAACGCCCGCCGTTTCCGTTGTGTCCGACGCAACCGCTTCTGTAACGATCGAAGGGCTTCATCCCCTTTAGGATTCTTGTTCTCAGCCACCTTCTTTTTCAGTCTGGTTTCGTCCGACTCACTTGCCGTTTTTTCCGTTTTCTTCGCCATCCGGATTCGGGCCTCCCTGTCTACCTCGTTGATGCGTTGACTGCATACTCCCAGCGGGATTCGGCAGTCTAGTAGAGAGCTTCCTACCCTGTCAACCTCGACTATTTCCATATGTGGATTTTTTGGTTTGTCCTACGCTGAACCCAACGGGACTGACGACAGGTCGCACAGACCCCGTCACGATTGCCCATCGACGTGCGCCCGCCTCATTGCGAATTGACACCTTCGCCCCCTCGTCTCTAGAATGCCGAACATGATCAACGATCGCTTTCTCAAAGCTTGCCGGCGTGAGCCGGTCGATTGTACGCCAGTCTGGTTTATGCGTCAGGCTGGCCGGTATATGGCAGAATATCGTGCCCTCCGCGCGAAACATTCGATCCTCGAATTGTGCAAGACACCCGAACTGGCGGCACAGGTCACTCTCCAGCCGATCGATCGCTTTCCGCTCGATGCGGCCATCATTTTCGCCGACATCTTGCTGCCGTTAGAACCGATGGGGCTGAGCCTGGAGTTTGCGGCAGGCGAGGGACGATGCGGTGATAGAGCTCAATGGTTTCCGAGGCTGGAGGTACGCCCAACTTCGTGTGGAGCGCCTGACTGAATCGTTGATAGACGCCGACGGCCTCGGCCCGGCGGCCCAACTTCCCGTAGATCATCATGACACGACGGCACATCCCCTCGGCCACTGGCTCCACGTCGAGCGCACGCAGATAGGTTTGGGCCGCGTCACCGACCGCCCCCTGGTCTTCCAACAGCACACCCAACCGTTCGGTGAGGTCTAAAAACCGGGCACGCAATTGTTCTCGAACCGGCAAGACCCATGGCGCGGACTCCCCTTGCAGAAAATGCCCGCGATAGAGGCCCAGCACCCGTTCAAGAGCCGCCGCATCCGTTCGGTTGACGTGCTGGGCCGTCTGCTCAAACACAACGTGGTCCATGGCCACCAGCGATGGATCGAGCAACACATACCGGTCGGTACACTGAACCGCATCGTCCTGGCGAAGGATCTTGCGCAGTCGGTGCAGCGTCGTTCGAAAGGCTTGTCCTGCCGCTTCTCCATCGGCTTCCGGCCACAACACCTCTTCGATGAGGTCCTGATGCGCGCCTTGCTCGCCGGTTGCACTGAGGTACTTCAACAGCTCCAGTGGTTTGCGTTGCGCTTTTCCGGAATAGGTCAGCGCGACATCCTGAATCGTCGCTCCAAAGCGGCCGAGCGTGTGGATTGTCACTGGATAGGGCCACTGGTCAGAGGGCCGAGCAGGAGCACGAAGGCCGCGCCGACGAATCACGCTGCGGACGAAATCGACTTCAATGCCGGCCTCAAAAGCATGCGCAAAGAGTTCAGTCATCACCGTCGGCCGCCACCAACAGTCCACGGTCACCCAGTCCAGATCCCGAGCCATGCGCAACCCTTCTCGCAACGACGCCTCGGCCTCCTGCACCTGCCCATCCTTGATCAACAATTGCGCCATCGTTATGTGACAGTAGACTTCAATCGTGCCACTGCCCGTGATGCGGGCATCCTTCAACGCGAGATGCAGTTGTTCGCGAGCCGTGGCGGTCTGGCCTACGTCAGTCAATACATTCGCCAATCCCACACGACAAATACCGATCATAAAAGGTATACCCAAGGGGATTGTCATATCGAGTGAGCGGGACGCATGGTCACGGGCAGAGTGATGATCGCCTCTCATCAACGCAATGCCGGTTCGCAAGTAACTATACTGTCCCTGTGCGAGGCGTTGATGACCTTGCATCGCTGCGCCCAGGCAATCCACAAGTCGTTCCGCTTCCCGATCATCACCTGCTGCCAACGCGGCGTAGGTTTGTACTCCCCAGACCATCGGCTTGAACACATGAATACCAAACGTCTCTACGATGGACAGTGCCTCCCGGAGTTTTTCCCTGGCCTGTTCCCAGTTACTCATATTCCAGGCATAGTTTGCCTCTAGTACTCTCCATGACACCAAGGAGCGTGGAGAAAGGGACAGTTTTTGAAGAGACGGATTCACCACGTCCAGAATCCGGCGAATGCGATGAAATTCTCCTCTCCAGAGTGGTAGTTGCATGAAGACCGCAGCCACACCAAGTCGGCTCGCTGGATCGTCCAGCACAGGCAGGATTCGATCGACATCTCGTTCAAGCTCTTGAAGCAGTGGATGATGGGGGCAGGCGAAGATGAGCCCCAACAGGTTCATCATCACCCTGGCTTGGATGGCGACCGACGGAAACCCCTGATGCTGAGCGAGCAGACGATGCAGCTGATCTCCCCAGGGAATGGTGGGGGCCATCTCATCCACGGCACAGTAGTACGATTCAATGACTCCACTGGCGGACAGCAATAATCCGGCGAGATCCTGATCGGTGCGCTCAAATTGCCGATAGGCCGCTTCCAGATCCGCCCGAGCCCCCAGCGGATCGAACACCAACCGGCTCATCCCGGACCAGTACAGCAGCCATGGCCGCTGGTCCCGTTCGTTCGGCGGCAGTCGCGCGATCGAGCTTTGGAGCGTCTGATATCGGCCTTGGGCCAGCCAGGTCTCGCTCATCGCACAGATGACGCGGCTGAGATCGTCCCACGCCTGGATCTCCGCGTATAGCGCGATGGCCGTCTCCTTTTGTCCGGACCGCCCCGCCACTCCGGCGGCGATCCGCTTGAGATTCGTCAGGGTCTCCCCCTCAAAATGTACGGGGTATTGTTCCAGCAAAAACTCGCGGAAGAGATCGTGATACTGATACGAGACCTGCGTATCGACACGCCGGTCCACAAACAGTCCGCGTCGATACAGCTCCCGCAGCACCTGCCCCGCGCCGGTATGGCCGCTTACCTCCGCCGCCATGGCCTCTGTGATCCAGGGGAGCAGTGCGGTCCGCAGCAGGACCTCTTGCGTGCGCGCATCCAGATTCACAAACACCTGGGCGGCAAAATAGAAAAAGACGCCGGCTCTCGCGTCGGCTGGTTGTGGCGCAGTCCACGCCTCATTCGCCTGATATCGCTCCAACATCAGCACCGTCCCGGCAACCCAGCCGTTCGCCTGGGCATGCAGCGTCTGGAGCCTGTCCTGATCCAAGTCTGGTATGGACGAGGCGAGCGCTTGGGTTTCCTCAAAGGTGAGTCGCAAGTCTTCCCATCCAATATGGCCGACCTGGTTGTTAGTAACTTCTCTGGCCAATTGAGTGGGCGGATCATTCCGACTGATCGCGATCAGCGTGGCGCCTGGCGGGAACTCCGCGAGCGCAACCGGCAGCAGGGCGTGGAGTCCTGCCTCCATGGGAAGGTCATGATAATCGTCCAGCACCAGCACCGCGGGTAACGGAACTTTCGACCAGAGCTCACGCATGAAACGCCTTGTATACCCCGGCACATCGGCCAGAAACTCCGCAGTCAACGCCGGCACGCGTAGACGTCGTTTCCCGGCCGCGGCCTGCCCCGCCTGCGCGAGGTAATGAAAGAAGGCGGCGACATCGGCATCACCGGTATCCAGGTGATACCACAGGCTGCGCGGCTTGTGTTCTGTGAGATAACTGGCGATGAGTGAGGTCTTTCCCGCTCCAGGGGGGGCCGCGACCCAGACCAGTGGGTGGTGCTGACAGCGCTCTGTCACGAGCGAGAAGAGGCGCTCACGGCGCGCCACCTTATGGAGGCGTGGAGCGGTCAGCTTCGCGAGAGGTGATACAGAGCGTGGAATTCAAGACCTCACTGACAGAATTGCTACGGGACAATGCTACACACGTTGCCACTATAGAGCCCTCACGTAAACACATTGACGCGAAGACACCAGAAGATTCGCGATCCTACACCTCTCTTGGAATTAGTTCCAGTGTGATGCCTTGGCGGGTGAACAGCCGGAAACATTGCGGGAAGAAATCAGAACATGGATTGGACTGTAGTCAGACCGTGGGTGCAAGGAAGGTTGAGGCTAAGGTCGAGGTTGAGGTGGTGTGTTGGACCAGAACCCCCTATCGGACAGGCGGATGGAACAACTACACACCTTGCGCCGCTCTGGCAAAGGTGATACCGTACCGGCATGACACAATTGGCTCAGCAACTCGATAAAAAGCTCGCCACCTGGAGCCCGCAAGTCGTGGCACAGGTCGAGCAGATCGTGACCGAGGTGATGGAGTTAGCCGACGCCAACGCCGTCGATCTTCTCCCGTCTCGCACGGTCGTCCAAGAAGTGCTCAATACCCTTGATGAAAGCCAAGCCGGGTGAAATCTGGCTGGCCGATCTAGGATTGGCTGCCAAAGTCCGTCCCGTGCTGGTCGTCTCCCGTTATGATCCCGACCCGCCTCGTGCCCTCACTATCTACCTCCCATTGACCACCCAAGACCGCGGCAGTCGGTATGAGATACCTGTGGGACCACTCCCGTTTCTCGATCGCACCTCCGTGGTCAACATCCAAGGGATTGGAGCGCTGATCGAACCTCGATTGGAACGCAAACTTGGCCAACTGCCGGCGGACACCTTTGCCAAGGTCAAAGAGGCTCTGCGCTTCGTTCTCGAACTGTAAACTCTACGCGCCTGCCAGACGGACGGGATAACAGAGCAGTCGTCTGGTTTGACGATTTTGAGAACGGCTAGTACTGTGAGCACAGTTCGCAAATAGAATGGATTGGCCTATGGCCCACGCGGTCAAGACGGAACATTGTTATGTCCACAAAGATCTCGCGGTTTGCGGAGGCGATCCCGTCATTGTGGGCACCCGCATCCCTGTGCGCCTCGTCTACCAACGCACACAAGCCGGTGATACGGTGGAGATGATCCGGCAAGCCTATCCTCATCTGACCCCTGCACAGATCCACGATGCCCTCAGCTATGCCTACGATCATCTCGCAGAGATCGAACAGGAAATCCGGCGGGAAGACCAGGCCTACGAGCACGGAAAGACGCAGCCATCCCACTAACCTTCTTCCTCGACGAACACATCGATGCCGCCTTGGCGACGCAGCTGCGGGCACGGGGCATTGATGCCCACAACGTCTACGACCTCCGGCAACAAGGCTGATCTGATGCCGCGCTACTCCAGTCCAGTGCGGCCGACGGACGCGTCGTCGTCACGCACAACATTCGTGACTTCATAGCGCTGCATCGCACCTACCTAGCCCAGGGACGCTCCCATGCAGGAATTGTGGTGTCGCCGGTGCGCACCATCGGCACACTGCTCACTCGCCTGACGACGCTCCATGAGACGACCACCGTAGAGGAGATCAGCAACACATTACGGTTTCTCTAACAGGATGCTGAAAAAGTCCGCCAACGGCGTTCTCACCTCGAAAGCATTCTCAACGTAGCCCAGAGGCTACGCCTCCGGTACTTTCTTCGGCTGCGGCCTTGCTGAACGGCCCTTTTGAGTATCCTGCGGGTATACGTATTTGCGTGTAAGTTGAACGTTTCGCAGCCTACTGGAGATTGCCATGGATACCCGGATAAAGATTTTGGATGTGAGCGGACCCTATCGCGAACCGCGCGAACAGGTGTTTTCCTATGACTATTCGGTCCAGCGGGCATCCTGGCCGACCGCCCAGGCTGTGCGAGTGAAAGTGGCCATTCCAGAGGAGTTGGACGTAGTCCGGAGCAATATTTTAGGGGACGTCGTTGGAACCCCAGGCCAGCAACTCATGATTTCAAAATGCTTGTCACGGCACATCGCGAACGAAAAATCCGCATCGCCGAGGCCGACGGCATGTTGTCGGAGCGCCGCGACACCGTCGTGGTTCCCTTCACAGGACCATTCGTTCATCTGTTCCCGCGACTCGAAACCTGGGCGGGTGAACAACAAGAGACGTTGCGGACAGAAATCAAAACGCGGGTCGGATTGTAGTCTGGTAGCAGCTTCGGGGAAGGCTAAACGCGAGATCAAGGTTGAGCATGAAAGCAGGTGGCGATTCTAACTAGAATCCCCTACCAAATAGGAACGGAACACACCTAAAACTTTTTTGCTTGTGTGTTTGCTTCATCAAGAGTCTTGAAAAGCATTCCCCAGGCAACAAGCTCTACTTGATCTTTCCGAAGGACCAATGTCTTCACAATCTCCTCATCTAATATGCGTGCGACATAGACGTGGCTTGGCCATTCGGTTATAGGGAAAAGTGACGCTCCTTCGAATCGAGTTGAGATGATCAGATCGAAGATATCTCTATCTCCAAACCCAAACCCCTGCCCGACAAGAGGAGGGTCTATTCGAATAAGCATATAGTCATCGCGAACATGATCTTTCAAGCGTCCCTTTACCCAGCAGGCACGCGGGACTGAAAGTTTTTCATTTTCTCCAGCAGTAGTCAAAAATAAATCAGCTTCGTTTCCCATGTCAAAATGACGAGTCAACTCCCGAAACCTTCTGAATTGAAATTTGGGATACTGGGTTCCGCATAAACTCCAGATGATAGATTCTACAGATTTCCGCACTGGAGGCAACGAGAATGCCGCATCGATCATTCAGCGCACAGGAGGGGAAGATGCGAATGAACAACCTAAGTTCGTATCTTCGACTCGGCAATCCTCTACATAGGCAAGCATGCGCTGCCGTGGCAGGCTGCTCAAAAAGGCTGTCAGCAAGGCCGCAGCCGATGAAAGCACCGGAGGCGTAGCCTCTGGGCTACGTTGAGGATGCTTTCGAGGGGAGAACGCCGCTGGCGGCCTTTTTCAGCAGCCTGTCAAAAGATTTTTCGATACTGACGCGAATGCACCCCCGACTCATCAGAAAAACCGAGGGATGCGCTGTCTGGATTGCCGGTATCGTTGAGATCGATGCGATAGTGCCCACGGATGGCTTCCATCGCCGCTTCGAAGGGAACAGACTGGGGGTACAAGTTTCCTGGCGCATGCGCGCCGCGGGTCAGGGTGCGAATGACCTCAGCCTGCGCGTACTGGGCGTCAGACACAATGTAGATATCAGCGACGGCGTGGTCCCCTAATTTGTGGCCAGGCGTTGTCGGGGGCAGAAGATCGGTCAAGGTACCGGCAAGCCGATCACTTTTAAAGCGCTTCAAGAGTCCCGCAACTTGGCTGTCGGTCGCTTCTGGGGGAACTGAGAGGCTGATGGCATTCATGGCTGAGACGACAGCCTGAACTTTGAAAAGTAGCGCCGCCGCTTCAGGATCTTCAGTGATCGGCCCGGCGGGCCCGTCCGTCCCTGTAGCTTGCTTATTCTTCGAGCCCGGGACGATAAGAAATACAAACAGCCAGAGCCCAATCAACTCGACGAACCCCACGATGAGCGGGTGAATTCCGGCACGCTTGCCTTCTTGGTAGGGATTGGGCTCATCGCTCATGACGTCGCTCCTCGGTGACGGTGGCAGGATTCTGCTTTTTGGCTTCATCCCACAGTCGATCCATTTCTACGAACGAGAGGTCACCAACTGCACGGCCTGACGCGGCTGCCCGGGCCTCGATGAATTGAAATCGTTCGACGAATCGATTGGCGGATTGGCGCAGCGCGTCTTCCGGACTCACCTTGATAAAACGGGCAAGGTTGACAAGCGAGAACAGCACGTCGCCAAACTCCGCAACAATCTGCGCTTGTCGAGCAGCGCCGGCGTCTGGCTCGGGCTGGCCCGGCGCCGGCGCTCGGATCGCGGCCCGCAGCTCCTGAATTTCTTCCTCAATCTTGCCAAGGACTTGATCGAAACCCTTCGCGTCATGAGTCCAATCGAAGCCGACGCGTGAGGCACGGGCTTGCAGTTGATAGGCTCTCAAGAGAGCCGGTAGCATTTGTGGCACACCGTCGAGCACTGAGTCTGGTCGTCCAGAAGCCTGACGCTCCGTCCGTTTAATCTCTTCCCATCGCGCAACCACTTGGTCTGCATTCTTCGGGGTCAGATCTGACGCCCCCTGTTCAAATACGTGAGGATGCCGTCGAATCAATTTGTCGGCCAGCTGCTCAAGCACGTCCTCAATGGTAAAGCGGCCCGCCTCTGACGCGATCTGGCTATGAAAGAGCACTTGGAGCAGCACATCGCCCAGCTCCTCCGGCAGTTTCGTCCGATCCTGCCGGTCGAGGATTTCTAGCACCTCGTAAGTTTCTTCGAGCAGATAGGGTTTCAATGACTCATGTGTTTGCTTGCGATCCCAGGGACATCCGTCCGGCGCACGTAACGCGGCCATCAAATTAACCAATGTATGAAATCGTTCCGACATCGTTCCTCTCATGGTAGACCGAGTTGGGCGCTCATTATACCCGGTTCTCGACAGGCTTCAACCAGCTGTGCGAAATATGTATTTGACAGCATATGCACTCTATGCCAAAATTGTAAGGTGAAGAAGTGGGACGTTGAGATAAGCGACGAATTTGAGCCGGAGTTCGATGCACTACCCGGAGACGTGCAAGACGAAATCCTGGCCCATGCGCGCCTACTCCAGGAATATGGTCCCCAGCTAGGCGTCCCCGTGTGGACACGCTCAACGGGTCGCGCCACGCCAATATGAAAGAACTGCGTTTTCACGCCGCCGACGGTGTTTGGCGGGTCGCCTTCGCATTTGATACCCGCCGGCACGCGATTCTGCTTGTCGCAGGGGATAAATCAGGCGGGAGCGAACAACGCTTTTACGATGAACTGATTCGCAAGGCCGACAAACGCTTTGGCACTCATCTCGCAAGATTGAAAAAGGAAAGGAAATAGCTATGGCGACCAATGTACGCGAGACCATAAAGGGCTTGAGTCCCGCCCGGCGCAAGAAAATCGAGGCGCGCGCCGCGGCGCTGATCGCCGAGGAAATGTCGCTGCGAGATTTGCGGCAGGCCTTGACCCTCACACAGGAACGTATGGCCGAAACCCTTGGCATTGGCCAGGATGGCGTGTCGCGCCTTGAAAAACGCAGCGATTTGCTGCTGTCCACTCTTCGGGCCTACATCGAAGCCATGGGCGGTCACCTCTCACTAATCGCCGAGTTCCCCGACCGCGAGCCCGTCACGCTCTCTGGGCTCTCCACCATGGGAACGGCTCCCCATCCTCCCACGCGCCGCCGCCGCAAGCGAGCACGGGAACACGCCGCCCAGTCATAACAACCGCCTGTTCTCGTTATGGGGACAAGCTCGAAATCGTGCAGCAGACGGCCAACGACGGAAGCGCGAGCACGACCAGCCTGGACGATCAGGTCTTACTGAATGATCTCGACGCACGAACATACCCATTACGCAACACGAAGCCGCACCAGCGCGGGGCGTCTGAAGTTAAGAACCCTGGCAGTCGGGAATAGAAACAAGCTGTGCGGCTTGCGCCGCTTTAGAGCCTATGATAGGGTACCAGCGCTGCATCTAGCGCGGGGGAAAGGTCTGTGGCCGCAGAACAGGAAGAAGGATTTGTCGTTCGGGATCGGCGGGGCGGGAGTGGACCCGACCGTCCCCCCACCACTCCGCCTGCCATGTCGGGGGAACAGCCCCACCAGGAGGCGGCATCATCCGATCCGCACCAAAGTTCGGGAATTCCCGTCACCTTTTCCTCCTTTGTCATTTCATTGGGCAGCTCCTCGATGATGTTGATGGGGGAACAGCTTGATCCCCAGCAACCTCCGATGCCGCCGAATCTACCGCAAGCGAAAGACATTATCGACTTACTCTCGGTCTTAGAGGACAAGACCAACGGCAATCTCACAACGGAAGAACAGGCAGTGCTGAGGGATATGCTCTACGCCCTTCGGATGAAATACGTGAGTTTAGCTGCCAAGTAGCCGTACCCCCTTGCCACCTGCCGACCCCAAACGTGCCTGTCAGCCGCCAGGGCTGATACGACGTGGAGAACACTCCCCTGATTCGGTGAGTGCGCGTATTCCGTCTTCCATATTTTTAGCGCCGACAATTCAGTGATGCCGGATGTGAATGATACTCAAAAGCACTCACGCTCCCTATCCGGGGCAAAACCGGACCATCGTGCGATGACCGGGATCGCGCCGCCGCGTCCTCATGCTGACCAGTCTTCCTCACGACCCGAGCGTACCCCGGAGCCGGAACGCAAGACCATGCATTTGCGGCCGGTCTGGATCGTCCTGATTCTGCTGATCCCTTGTCTGGCACTAACCTTTTACTATTCACATTTCCTGGCTCCCAGCGGCGAAGAAACGGACTCCTTTCTCCCGACGACCAGCTATGCGTTCGTCCTGCTGCTACTCAATCTCGATCTGATCGGGTTTGTCGTTTTATTGTTGCTGCTCTCCCGCAACCTCATTAAGGCGTATTTCGAGCGGCGACATCGACTGTTCGGGTCGGGATTCAGGACAAAGTTAGTGGCGGCCTTCATCGGTTTTTCGCTCATTCCAACGGTGCTCCTCGCGCTGGTCGCAAGCGGGCTGGTCAATAAGGCCGTAGACGTATGGTTCAGCGATCAGATTGAACAGGTTATGCGTGACTCATACGACGTGGCCAAGATGCAACACGCCGGCCACATTACCCTCGCGGTGAACAGTGCCCGGGCCATCAGCCATGAAATCTATCGAGAGGACATGCTGCTGACAGAGCACCGCGATTTGTTGGTCGCGGCGATGGCGCGCAAGCGAACGGAGTTCGGCGTGGCAGGGATTGAAGTCTTTTCGGCTAAAATGGAAACGCTCACCAAGGCGTTGGATCTCGACATCCCTTCCGCGGCGCTCGATCTACCCATCGGTCAACTAGTCCTCCAGGTGATCACCGGGAAGCAGGAAGTGAATGCGGTCCAGGAGGCGCAAACTGGGCGCTTGGTTCGAGCTGCTGCCCCGATCGCTGCCAGTGGACGGAACGGCGAGATCGGCGGTGTGGTCGTGGTGGAGGCCTATGTGCCGGAATCATTGTTGGCGAAAATGGAAGGGATCGGCCATCAGTACGACGAGTATAAGCAGACCAAGGCCATGAAGAACCCCATTAAAGTCGGAGCCTATCTCTTCGTCGCCGTCATCACCGTGCTCATTTTGTTCGGGGCAACCTGGTTTGGATTTTATGTCGCGCGCAGCATCACGGTGCCCATTCAACGGTTAGCGGAAGCCACCGAAGCCATCGCCCAAGGGGATCTCTCTGTCCGTATCGAAGCCAAGGCCACCGATGAAATCGGCACGCTCATCGATTCGTTCAACCGTATGACAGCGGATCTTCAGGGCAATAAGTCCGAGATCGAAGCCGCCAATATTTCATTGCGCCACAGCAACCTTGAACTCGATCGCCGCCGGGCCTACATCGAAACGGTGGTCGAGACGATTGCCGCTGGCTTGCTCTCCATCGACAAGAACGGAATGATCACGAATTTCAATCCGTCCGGCGAACGCATCCTTGGCCTGACGGCGGATCGATTTCACGACAGACCGGCCAATGAGGTCTTCAAAGAGTTTCACCTCGATCTGTTCCAGACGGTCTACGATCGGATGCTGGCGGATCAGCGCGATACGCTGACCATCGAGGGTCCGATGGAGATCGATGGCAGATTCCTGACCGTAGGGTTGCACGGGTCGCGGATGAAGGATGAGGCGAATAAGGATCTCGGTATTGTGCTGGTGTTCGAAGATCTCACGGAATTGATCAAGGCGCAAAAAGTGGCGGCATGGCAAGAGGTGGCGCGGCGAGTGGCCCACGAAATCAAGAACCCATTGACGCCCATCCAATTATCTGCGCAACGGTTGCGGAAGAAGTTCTTCGAAAAGTCGCCGGACTTCGACACCATCTTCGACGAGGCGACCAACATGATCGTCAACGAAGTGACCAGCCTGAAGCACATGGTCGATGAGTTTTCGAAGTTCGCCCGGCTGCCGACCCCACAGATGGCGCATCAGTCGCTCCACGACGTGATCAGCGAAGTCACGGCGCTCTATCGAGGGGCCCACAAGGATGTGGAACTCATCGTGGAGTTGGACGAAGACCTCCCGTCGCTTAATTTCGACCGAGAGCAGCTGAAGCGGGTCATGGTCAATCTGCTGGACAACGCAATCCAGGCGATGCAACAAAAGGGGCGCGTGTGGGTATCGACGAAGTATGATACGAAGCGTAGACGGGCCGTGGTGAGTGTTGCGGATGAAGGCATGGGCATCGCACTGGAAGACCGCGAAAAGCTGTTTGAGCCATACTTTACGCGAAAGAAAACGGGAACCGGGCTGGGATTGGCGATCGTACGGCGCATTATTACCGATCATGAGGGCCAGATTCAGGCCGGTCAGAATCAGCCGAAAGGGGCCGTATTCACGTTCGAATTACCGGTCTAGTTGAAGACGTGACGAGTGAGGGGTGATGAGCGGCAAGATTCTCACCGCCTCACCGATCACTTACTCACCGATCACTCATCACGGGGGATTCATGTCTGCATCGATCTTAGTCGTAGATGACGAAGAGTCAATTCTCACATCCTTGAGCAGCATTCTGCGAGACGAGGGGTATGACGTGGCGGTGGTCAAGAACGGCTTGGAGGCGTTGCGCGTCTACACCATGGATCCGCCAGATCTTATGCTCCTCGATATCTGGATGCCGGAAATGGACGGCATGGAAACGCTGCGCCGGGTTCGCGAGGTGTCGCCGACGGCACAAATCATGATGATGTCCGGGCACGGCTCGATCGAAACAGCGGTCAAGGCGATCAAGCTGGGGGCCTATGACTATATTGAAAAACCCTTGTCGCTCGAGAATGTCACGCTGCGTGTC
>SWDP01000002.1:76472-104632 GCA_005116885.1 Nitrospira sp. | reverse complement strand
AGGAGCAGGGCCTGCGGATGAAAGAGATCTCACCGGACGCGATGATCGTGTTTCAACAATACGACTGGCCGGGAAATATCCGAGAATTGCGGAACCTCATCGAACGACTCATGATCATGGTGCCGGGGCCCGTCATCGAAGCGGCACAAGCGGGTCTTTCGCTGCAAGCGCGTCCTGTTGGGTCCACATCCCAGACGACGACTCCTACTCTCACGGTCAATCCACTCTTCACACAATCGTATGACTCGCTCAGGGACGCTCGCAATGCGTTCGAAAAGGACTACATCGCGCGAAAGTTGCGTGAGCATCACTGGAATATCTCTCGCACGTCTGAAGATTTGAAAATCGAACGGAGCCATCTCCATCGAAAGATCAAACTCTTGGATGTGGAGATGCGGCCCGAAGGATAGGGAGATGGAGGCTGATGATCTTCTGTGCTCGCGCAACGCGCGGCCTCCGAAGGATGGGAAGGATAGCCTGGCCGTCCTCCTGCTCGCGGAACGCGCACGATAAGAATGTGCTCGTTCGACGCGCGCAATCGAGGATCGACCAGGCTACCCTTGAAAATGTAATGGGAATTAGGAAGATGCACGCAGGAGGAGACGGCACGGGCAACGTCTCGACTCTGAACTATGCAGGCCTACCCCTTAAGGGTCGAGCAGCTGCGACAAACCGCGTCATGGAACTTGGCATTGGGGTGAGCATGAATATACGATTCGAGCGCGGAGAGGACGGTCTGGTCTCCCGACGATTTCTTGCAAACGGGACAGACTGGAATGAGCTGCTGCAGAACGCCCATCTCTTGCAAGGCTGCGTCCAAATTCTGAATGGTTCTACTTAACTCCTGCTCCCAATTCTTTCTCGCATCAATTTCTTGTTTCAGCTTCAATGCCGCTTTAATCCGCGCGAGTAGTTCCACTTCCTCGAACGGTTTCTTGATGTAGTCCATGGCGCCGGCTTCGAACGCGGCACGCAAGACCTCCGGTTGGCTGCGCGCGGTCATCATGATGATCGGGATATCTCGCAAGGCCTCCACCTTCTTGATTCGACGGCACGCCTCGATTCCGTCGATCTCCGGCATCCTGACATCCATCACGATCAAGTCGATCTCGCTCGCGCCAGCTCCTCCATGTTCCACATCTAGCTTTTTGAACACGTCGTAGGCTGTCGACGCAGAAAAGGTATCGCGATACCCTGCTTCCCTCAAAATCTTATGGAGAAGCAGTCGTGCGTCAGGAGAATCATCAACCAGGAGGATGTTCATACGATTGCCATGACGAGATGTCGATCAGTGTGGTACAGCTGACGTGCCTGCCAGAGAAGCCACGACCACCTGCCTCCAGAGTCGTCTGCAATGAAGGAGGGATATCGCCGCGGGGTGCTATTCATGAATGATACGGGACAAATGTGAGTTTGCAAGAGAAAGCTATTTTATTCTCTTTCGCCGAATACCCCGTAGCCTTGGCGAAGAAGGGTCAGCCAGGGGCTTCAGAGAATTTCGCACGATACCCCGCTGCGCACTGCGAGGAGCTTCATTTCTCATCGTTGACCGATCTGCCAGCGCTCCGCTAAGATGCCCCCCCTATGACCACCTATCGAGATGCCGGGGTCGATATCGATGCGGGCGACGAGTTCGTCGACCGTATTTCACCGCTGGTGCGATCCACGTTCCGTCCCGAAGTTCTGACGGATCTTGGGGGATTCGGAGGATTGTTTAAACTGCAGGCCCATCGCTATGCCGAACCAGTCCTGGTCTCCGGCACCGATGGAGTCGGCACGAAATTGAAGATCGCCTTCCTCACGGATCGCCACGATACCGTCGGCATCGATCTGGTGGCCATGTGTGTCAATGATATCGTCGTCAGCGGAGCCGAGCCACTGTTCTTCTTAGATTATTTCGCAACGGGCAAGCTTGCCGTTCCCAAGGCTGACTCCGTGCTCAAGGGGATTGCCGAAGGCTGCCGCCAGGCCGGCTGCGCCTTGATCGGTGGAGAAACCGCCGAGATGCCCTCTTTCTATGCGGAGGGCGAGTATGACCTGGCAGGGTTCGCCGTCGGAGTGGTGGATCGCCCCAAGATCATCGATGGCCGCAGCATCGCACCGGGCGATGCCGTAATTGGACTGGCTTCGACCGGTCTTCATAGTAACGGCTATTCGCTCGCGCGCCGCGTCTTGTTGGATCAGGCGCAACTTACTGTAACCAGTCGCCTACCTGAACTCGATCAGCCGCTTGGGGCTGTATTGCTGACACCAACCAGAATTTATGCCAAACAGGTTCTCACATTGATTCAGGAATTTCCCATCAACGGCATCGCCCATATCACCGGCGGCGGCATTACTGAAAATCTTCCGCGAGTGTTTCCACCCGGCGTACGGGCACAGGTGAAGCGGAGCGCCTGGTCTGTGCCGCCTATTTTCCACGCGATTGCCCGACTTGGGCAAGTTAAACGCGAGGAGATGTACCGTGTCTTCAACATGGGGATCGGCTTGATTCTCGTGGTGCCGGCGTCAGCCGCCCAGGCTGTTGTAGCGCGGGCCACATCGCTGGGCGATCCGGCTTGCCGGATCGGGACCATCGTGCCATCGACCAGTGAGGAACCGTTGGTGGAGTATGTCGATTAAACGGGCTGATGCATTGCGCGTCGCGGTCTTGGCATCCGGACGCGGGTCGAATCTTCAGGCCGTCATCGATGCGATCGAAGCAGGAACGGTGCAGGCGAAGATCATCGCCGTCATCAGCAACAAGAAAGACGCCCCGGCATTAGAACGCGCCCGCCGGCATGGACTCTCCGACCTCTTCGTCGATCCCAAGCCCTATGCAGGAAAACCCGATAGCCGCGAGGCTTACGATCGCGAACTCCTCGAGGTCCTACAGCGGCACGACGTAGAGTTGGTGTTATTGGCAGGGTACATGAAGATTGTGACCAAAGTCCTCGTGGAGGCCTTTGCCAACCGCATGATGAATATTCACCCGTCCCTGTTGCCCTCGTTTCCAGGGCTGGAAGTGCAGAAGAAAGCGATCGAGTGGGGGTGTAAACTCGCCGGATGCACAGTCCACTTTGTGACGGAAGGTATCGATGAAGGGCCAATTATTCTTCAAGCGGCGGTGCCGATCCTCGATGACGACACGTCCGATACACTGGCCGCTCGGATTCTTGCACAAGAACATAAAATCTATCCGCGAGCAGTCCAGCTGTTTACCGAGGGACGTCTGCGGGTTGAAGGCCGTCGCGTATTGATCGAGGCTGGAAAGCCGGAAGGTGACTCGATCATCAGCCCGTCGTAGTCCTACGCGCAGACAGGATGAGACTGAGGTGAAGCAAGAGCATTCTAATTTCTCAGCCTCAACCTGTTTCGAGTAGAGACGCACGAAACGCTTGTGTATAATGCGGGATGCGGCAGACGTTTGCCGCACCGATTGACTGTTGGTCGAGTGGGGGGCTAGCTCAGTTGGGAGAGCACTACGTTCGCAACGTAGGGGTCGGGGGTTCAACTCCCCTGCCCTCCACCACTTTCGTTGACAACCTTAAAACCAGTTAGTAAGCGGTCGAATGTCCCGGTTGCAGTAAAGCGATAACCTGCCCTCCCGCCTTCCATGATTGGCTCACAGAGGATGTGCCCGTCCAGGAGCTTCCTAAGCATCTGGCGGGCTAGAGAAACGTGCCGTGAGAAGAGCGCAGGGATATCTCCAAGGCGGCTTCGGAGGTTCTTGGCCAGACGCTTCGCGTCGAGGGAGACCACTTGAGCGATGCTATCGAGTCTCGATAGTTCTTGGGCGACAACTTTCTTCCGTGCTTCTTCCTGATGAAGTGAAGCGATCACAGAATCCGTCGATTTACCGTTAGCAATGGTCTCGACGAGATGGTGAAGCCGCGTTTGAATCAACGATAGCTCCCGTTCGAGAGCAACGCGCTGATCAGGGAATTTCTCTTGCTCATTCCTGATCCGTTCGAGCGCAGCTACGACCGACGCTTCAAGGACTCGCTCATCGAGAGCCTCGTTCATGGCGTGAAGGATGGCCGAGTCAAGGATATCCTGACGGACTTCAAGATTGTTTGAGCAGACTGTACTCCCTCGCTTGTGATGGTAAGCGCATCGGTACACAGTGCGTGTATAGCGGCGTTTGGCAGTGCGCTTAATCGCAACGATCGATCCACCGCACGTGACACACTTCGCAATGCTGCTGAGCAGGTAGGAGGAATGTCGATCTTCGCCTGTGGGCCGAGACAGCAGCCGACCCCCTTCTCCCCGCAGGTAGGCGCGATGGTTCCGGGCTCTGCGTTCCTCGACCTGCTTCCAGAGCACCTGAGATATAATTCTCGACTCAGGTGCCTCAATACGGAGCCATTCTGACTCTGGCCGTTTTCTCTGCTTTCGAGTTCCACCGAGCTGAATTGTCTGCGTCCTGTTCCACAGAACCACACCTCGGTACAGATCACGTTGGAGGATGTCTCGAAGGGCTGTCGGACACCAGCCGAGATTGCCACCGTGAGGAGGTGGTATACGCTCCTCATTCAAAACCTTGGCAATGCGAGCGAGGCCGAAACCGGACGCATATAACTCGAAGATCTTTACAACAACCTTCGACTGCTGCGGGTTAATCTTTCTGACGACATATTGACGGCATTGGGTGCCGTCCGCATTTGTTCCGCTACCGTACACGGGGACGTTATCGTATCCGAATACCTTGTTACCGGTGACGTGCAGGGCCTTCGCCTTGCGGAACATGGCGTCATAGGTCCGCTGGCTGGCCTTCTCGCGCTCCATCTCTGCCGCGAAGTTCGAGAGGCTGAGCATCACCTTGTCCATCGCATTGTCTAGCTTTCGCTCTTGGTCCGTCATGTAGAAGAACAAACGGACCCCAGAATCGATAATCTGTTTGAAGGCGTAACTAACTTGGATCGCCTCACGGCCTAACCGAGACTCTTCACTCATGATGAGGAATTGGAAGGGTGGGTGAGGCTTAAGCGCGTTCATCAGCCTGAGAAAGCCTTGCCGCCTCACAAACTCGGCGCCAGAAACTCCGTGATCTACATAGATGTGCTCCTCCGCAACTGTCCAACCCTTCCGAGCCGCATAGACGGTGGCGTGTTCGATCTGACGAGTGACAGATTTTTCCTCATCGTTGACTCCGCTTTGCTCCGTCGATTTCCTAGCATAGATCGCAGCGATCATCAAAGAACTCCTTTCAGTGAAAGGCTTGGCGAATGCTCGAACCATCTATCTGTGGAAGCACGCGTATGTCAATCAGGTTTTACGGTCAGATCGGTGAGGGGAATTGTCCGTAATGTTCGGATGTGACTGATAATCCTGAACTAATACCTCTGCAAGCAAATCGACGATTTTCTCGAACAAAACAGGATCGAGTCGGTGATGGGACAGGGAGGGGGAAGTAAGTTGAGACATATGAGTGTGAGTTTTCCGATCATTCATGACAGCCCAACCGGGGGAGTCTCACGACACCCCCCTCCCCCCACGATGCGCCCGCATGTCTGCAGGCGTCGGATTCGGACTGCACTCTCAGTGGATGCGAGCTGGCGCTGATGAGCAGGAGCCAGGCCTTCCGGATGTCACTTCAGGCCTGTCCCCCGCGAGCGCGCCATCCCGCCGCCTTCTTCGACGCCCCACCCCCTGTGCTGTGAAGGGTGGGGCTACAACATCTTGATGAAGAAGGAAGCGGATATGGCCATTCACAGTTCACAGGGCCTCTTGAACGGTATCCGGCAGCCGAAGCCGAGGAACGAATACGGCTTACCGCGATACCGTGTTACACTCATTCGTGATAACCGGGTCGTCCCACCCTCATCACCGTTGACCACCTCGGTCGCTGCTGCGGCCATGCTCAGGCCGCTTTTTGCGGGACTGGACCGCGAACAATTCCTCGTCTGCGGGCTGGATGCGAAACATTGCATCATCGGCGTCAACATTGTCTCCATCGGCTCCCTGACGTTGACCATCGTGCATCCCCGCGAAGTGTTCAAACCGCTGATCCTGATGAATGCCGCTGCCTGGATCTGTGCCCACAATCATCCGTCTGGCGGCGATGTGACGCCTAGCCAAGAGGATCGCGTTCTCACCAACCGGCTCAAGCAGGGCGCCGATCTGCTCGGCATCAGATTGCTCGACCATCTCATCCTCACCGACGAGCACTGCTACAGCTTCGCCGATCAGGGGTGGCCTGGTGAGTGAGGGGCTTACACTCACACGAGCCGGAGCATTCTGATCACGGCGCCTTCCCACATGTCGATCACCTGAGGAACCGATCGCGACACAGGGCGAATTGGACGTAGAGATGCGGATGATGGGCCCGCAGGTCCACATATTCTTCGAGGATGGTCTTGAGCACGTCCTCCGGCGACAACGTATTCTCTTCACCCACCTCTGTCAGCACGCCAAACTCCACTGCACTCAACATCAGGTTCATACGGATGCATGGTTGTGCACACATGTCGTGACCTCCCTCACACAACAATAATGGACTGCAGAATAAAACCGCACGCACAGGGTGATGAACCGCGGCCCGCACATCTCGAGCGTTAAGACGCCGGGTTGACACTCGCGACAGTGAATCCATCTCGGGGATTCCACTCCCGCATCTTCTGTCGGAGTCGCCGGACTTCCTGTGCACTCCCCAACAACATCATCTGCTCGGGTCGCCATCGTTCCACTCCCTCCACGATTCGATTGATGAGCCACCGTTCACCCGCTTCGGGATGCGCACAGAGCAGCCCCAACATGGGCGCGAGGCTCTTCTCTGCCCACCGCTTTACGTCCTCGATCTTTTTGACGGTCTTGGCAATCGCTAACCGGGCCCGCTGCATCCCCTCTGTCAGGGTCTTCCACCAGTCCAGGAGGGGCGCGTGGTAACGATCTTTCGGATCATCCGCTCTGGTGCAGTCCCGGAAGTCCACGGCACTGCGAAAGACTCCCACGATGTATTTCTGGAATGAAGCCTGGTCGAGCCCGGACAAGGCCATGCCGACGGCATCGGCGCGTTCGGATTTCCATTCCATCTCCCAGCGAATCCAGGTGCCCTCGACCAGCTTGTCTTTTGACCGTTGTTCGGCGGCCTTATCGTAGATACGGAGATAGGTGTCCGACTGCCGGGAGCCCATGCACAAGGTTTGACCGGTATCCAGGCCTGAACCCACATCCAGCCCAGAAATCAACCGGGACTGACGGAAGTGGGAGACACAGTTGCCGGCCTTCACTGAGGCATAGATCCGATCGACATCGATGACGCCGTTACGATCATCCAAGGCCACGTCAATGCGGCCAAAATGGCCCTTCTGCTCAAACACCCAGATCGCGACATCGTGAAATTTTTGATAGGTCCAGTCGCTGATGAGCTCTTGAGACAGATCCACATGCACTTCACGAGGAGCCCAGCTGGCCCCGGTGCCGATCCGGCCTAGACCCCCAGCAGGCCCACGGGACAACCAGCCTTGCCGGTAGCCCAGGAAACCTTTTTTGTCTTTGATCCACTCCCCACCGATTCGTGACATGACCTCATCTGCCGTCGAGTCGGGTACCGTGAAGCGAAACCAGCCGAGTACACAGGTCCAGATATTCATGTGATCCTCCAGTAGGAACCGTGGAAATTCCGCCCCCGTTTTACCGAACGGCGGCGATGCTGCTGAGCGCGTCGGCGGCTCGCGCCGCCTATCGCGCGCCGCGTGCTCGTACGATCGTTGACAACCGCTTGGATAAAAGGATTCGCTGGATTCGGTCCAGGTCGAAGCGCAGCATGTTTGCTGATACGATAGGAAGGGATCTCTCCCTCTGCAGTCGCTCGTCGAAATGATTGCACACTGACGCCCAATTCCTGTGCGACTTCTTTCACCGACCACAACATGCGCTCATCACTATCTTCTCCTTCATATATGTGCCTCATGGTACTGACCATACCGTTTTGCATGGATGATGGGAATTAGTCAGATGTATCCAGATGTGAGCATATGTATCCAGGTGCAACAACGAGAGAGCAAATAGACAACTGAATGGAAATCTCCCGCTTCGACAGGCCCACCGCGGAGACGTCAGGCTCATGCCCAATTTCTCTGGCAATTTCTTTCTTCATGCCCGTCCTTTCTGCGGGTATCGTTCACACAGGGCTGACCTTACCGGCGGGAGCGAGTGAATGGAATCAGGCAGTTTGCGGCAGCGTACGGCAGTTGAGGGCAGTTGACGCATCGGTGTTCCGCCGCTATTCCTACGCCGTGAGCAACTCCTTGTTCTTCGTACCCGTCCTTTCTTCGATACCGTCAGCACGGTACTGACCATACCTGTGTGAGATGAGTGTGGGAAGTACCCTACTTAGGCCTGCTTAGGACAGTTAGGGACCATTGAGGACAACGGTCACGCCGCAAGTGAAGGGAATGTATCTTCGGAGCATGACTATATGAGTAGTTAGCATTACGTGAGGCGGTCGAGCAGGGGGCTACCAGACTGTTGAAAGCGCAAAGTGGTAGACATGGTGCGACAACGCGTTCTCTCCATGCTAATCCAGGCCGGATATGAAATGGTTGGGATCACGGCACGGGGAGGGTCGTGAAGAAAGAAGAGACGGGTCAGGCTGGCTCAGCCTTTGTCTGAGCCCTTCCGTAATTCCTGGAGTGCGTTGAGTATGTTGACCGGACGCGGAGGACAGCCTGGAATGCGGACATCCACAGGGATATGCCTGTCAACGGGTCCGGTGACGGCGTAGCTCCCTTTGAAGACCCCGCAGTTGATCGCACAATCACCGAGCGCGATGACAATCTTCGGGTCCGGTGTTTGTTGATAGACGTCTTTCAATGCATGTTCCATGTTGACAGTGACTGGTCCCGTCACGACCAATGCGTCTGCATGGCGCGGTGAGGCGGCGATATGTATGCCGAACCGTTCGATGTCATACACGGGGTTCGCCAGCGCATTCATTTCCATCTCACAGGCATTGCACGAGCCCGTATCCACGGCGCGAAATGCCAGCGAGGAACGGAACGGCCTGGCTTTCTCTTTTGCCTCAGATGTCGAGGTTTCCTCCAGCGGCGCAGCTGCGGGATGTTGGCCTGTCACGACTCCGGTTTTGAGGCTCTTTTTAAGGATACGAAACATGTTCCCTCCGATCTTGGCTTTACGCTTTCAGCGGTCAGCTCTCAGCCCCAGAACTCTTACTGAAAGCTGATCGATTGCTCCTCACAAATCATTCCCCGCATAGGACAGATTAAAGCTCTTGTTGATGAGCGGGAAGTCCGGAATGATATTCCCGAGCACGGCCTGTTGGATCGCGGGCCAGTTCGCGAACGAGGGGTCACGGACTTTACAGCGGTGAATGGTCCCGTTTTCTCCCGCCATCACCATGTACAGAATTTCACCGCGCCAGCCTTCGACTGCTGACAAGGCCCATTCACGAGCTTGTGCCCTTCGACTGGGTTCGACGGCGACCGGCCCTTGCGGAAGCTTCAAACGGATCTCTCTGACCAGCCGCATGGACTCATGGATCTCATCCATGCGAACACGGATCCGCGCCCGCACATCGCCATAGCGATAGTTCACCACCTTGACGGGAAGCTCGTCGTAGGCTGCAAATGGGCGATCGCGCCGGAGGTCTTGATCAAGGCCCGACGCCCGTCCGACGACTCCCACTACCGCATGATCCCAGGCCGTGCGTTCGGTCAGGACACCGGTGGTCTCCAGCCGGTCTGTCAGGGAGGCGTTGTGGATGATGATCAATTCCAGCTCCGAGAAGTCCTTTTCGATGTGGTCCATTTCAGCAACAACCTCGGCCAGTTGTGCCACTGTGAGATCGATTTCGACTCCACCCACCCGGTTGACTCCACGAAGAAATCGTGAGCCCGTCAGCTTGTCGTTGAGCTGCATGATCTGTTCTTTCATCCGGCCACAATGGGCATGGGGTAGTGCGTAGGCTGTATCGTTACAGATCGCGCCCACGTCGCCGAGATGATTGTGGAGTCGCTCCAGTTCAAGAAACAGGCTCCGTAGATATCGTCCACGGCGTGGCACCTCTATATGGAGCAGCGATTCGACCGCCTGGCAGTAAGCGAGACTATGGCCGATCGTCGTATCGCCGGATACTCGTTCGGCTAATGGAACTGCTGCGGTCAGTGTTTGTTGCTCGAACAGCTTCTCGACTCCACGATGTGTCCAGAAATGATGCAGCTCGAGTTGCATGATAGGTTCACCAGCCACGGAAAATCGAAAATGGCCCGGCTCGATGATCCCGGCGTGGATTGGGCCCACCGGTACTTCGAACACCCCTTCCCCCTCAATGCGGCGGAAGTGATGCTCGCCCTGCTGTCGACCCAGTACGTGGTCCCAGGGGAAGTTTTTTTTGAGCGGGTGGGTGCCTTTGGGCCAATGCTCGTGCCGAACCAAACGTCGCAAGTCCGGATGCCCCTGTGGAATCAATCCGAACATGTCGCGAATCTCTCGCTCATACCACATTGCGGCATGAATGTGCGGCGTGATGGAAGGGAATAGCCGATCTCCCTCCGCGAGCTCCGTGGACAACACCACCCAGCTTCGGGAAGCCCCAAGTGTGAACAGGTAGTGCAATCCATAGGCATCGCGAATAGGGCGATTGTCGACAGCCCATAAGAGTGTCAACCGGCCATGCAAGCTCGGTTGGGTATGGAGGTGATGGGTGATCGCCGGCAAGAGATCCTTGGGGACCAGAAAATGAGAGAACTCTCCCTTCGCTGCCTCATCCTGCACGATAAGCGGAAAAGCGACCTTAAGTTCTTCGTCATAGAACCTCGTTTCTGTCATTGCACTCCCCCCTCCTAATGAAGCAAGAGAATTTGCGTCGCCTGTTCTAACAGTTGCCGTAAGGACTGAGGGAGGAAGAAACTGAATCCCACCAGCGCCGCGGCGAGAACAATGATCGGCAGATGGCCTAGCGTCCAGGTTTCTCCCCGGACGATTCCCTCTGGGGGGGTGCCCCAGACCATACCGGTGATGCGATAAAGCAAGCCGCTGAACGCAAGAACCGCACAGAGCAGAAACAGTCCGGTGAGACCCAGGCGGCTGAACTGATCCGACAAGGCAAGCGTCACCATGCCACTGCTATTGGTCAATCGCTGTCCCGGAAACCCTTCTGCAGACAGGGCCGAGACGATTTGCATTTCGCTGACAAATGACGCGAAGGGGGGAAGGGCTGACAAGGCCAGCCCCGCAATCATCAATGCCATGGCCGTCCAGGGCTGCGCGATAGCCAGCCCGTGCACCTGCCCGATCTCCACCGTGTGAAAGCGACGATGAATGTTGCCCGCGGCAAAAAACGCCATCGATTTGGCGAACGCATGGTTCAGCAGATGCAACAGCCCACCGAAAGTTCCCAACGGTCCTCCAACCCCGAATCCGATCATGGCAATCCCCATATGCTCAATGCTGGAGTAGGCAAACAGCCGTTTATAGTTGCGCTGGATGAGGATGAAAAACGCTGCCGTCACAAACGAGGCAAACCCGAGTAATGTCAGCAGTCCACCGGTGAAGGCAGGCGAGACAGCATGGTCCACAATCATTCTCATGCGGAGGATCGCATAGACCGCCACAATTTCGAGGACACCAGCCAGCATGGCCGCCACCGGCGCCGGCGCCTCAGTGTATGCATCCGGCAGCCAGCTGTGCATGGGCACAAGCCCCACTTTGGTGCCATAGCCCACCAAGATGAAGATGAAGGCCAACTTCAGCACATGTGGATTCAACCGGTCGGCTACTGGCAGTAACTGCGACACGTTCAAGGCCTCGCTGACATCACCCAGCACATGCAGCGATGAATAATAGGTGAGTACCACGCCGAAGAGGGCTAGGGAGATTCCCACCGAGCACAAGATGAGGTACTTCCACCCGGCCTCCAAGGATTGTCGTCGCCGCCAGAAGGCAATCAGAAAAGTCGTGGTAAGCGTTGTCGCCTCGATGGCCACCCATTGCACTCCGACACTGTTGGCAACGGTCGCAATCACCATAGCCAGCAAGAACATGTGAAAGAGAAAAAAGAACATGTTGAGTCGTCCGGGCGCGATTACGCCTCGCGCAACCTGCTCATCCATATAGGAACGCATGTAGAGCGAACAGGCCAGTCCGACCGCCCCGATGATGAAGAGGATGAAGGCCGACAAGGCGTCGAGATAGACCAGCTGTCCCAGAGTCGTGAATGGACCGTCTGTCAGCACAGTCCGAGTAATCATGATTTCTGACGCCACGAGCAGGCTCATACTCGTGAGGTTGATCGCGTGGAGCAGTGCGGACCGATGAATGATCAAGCTCAGCCCCCCCGCGAGGAGCGGAGCGATCAACAAAACAACCACTTCGATCATTGCCATGAACCCTTCACTCATTCCTTCAACCCCGTGAGGTGGCTGGTGTCCACGCTGTCGAACGCGTCTTGTAAGCGATTCGTATAGATCCCCGCGATCAACACCGCGATGAGCACGTCGAAGAACACCCCCAGTTCAACGATCAAGGGCATCCCATAGGTTGCGGCCGTAGCCCCCAAGAACAAGCCGTTCTCCATGACCAGAAAGCCCACCAGTTGTGATACAGCCTTTTGTCTCGCAATCATCGTGAAAAATCCGATGAGCACGATCGCGAAGGCGATGGCCAGAGAATCGCGGGTGAGCAGAAAACCCAGCGGAAGAATGGGCTGCGTGATGAAGAAGGCCAGCATGACGAGGCCGCCGCAAATCAGCAAGCCGGCCGGCACGTTGACGTTCATGACCAATTCTCGCTTGACATTGAGACGCTCGATGACCTTTTTCAAGACCCGCGGGATGATGATCACTTTAATCAGGCAGGTCAGCCCAGCCGCAATGTAGATATGGTGGTTCCCAGTTAGAAACGCCACCAGGGCTGCCGTCAAGACGAGAAAGGCCGACTGCAGTGCGAACAAGTCGACACAGGCGGAGAGCCGCCGCTGCGCCACGATGGCGAAGCAGGTTAACAGGAGTAACGCCGAGCACAAGTCGACGAGTTGCGATCCAATATGAGAAGAAATCTGCATCTGTTCAGCTCCGAAGAATATAAAAGAACAGCAGTCCGAGTAGCGCCAAGATAAAGGCGACGCCCAGGAGATCCGTCACGCGGAACAACCGCAATTTTGCGAACATAGACTCCAGGATCCCGATCAACACCGCAAGCCCTGAGACCTTCAAGAGGTATGCCAAGAGCCCGATCCCCATCGCGGTGGGCGCCAGTGTAGTCGCAATTCCCCAGGGTGCGAAGACGTTGGCGATCAGAGAGAGAAACACGGCCAACTTCAGGCCGGCTGCCCATTCGATTAGGGCGAGATAGCGACCCGAGTATTCCAGGACCATCGCCTCATGGATCATTGTCAGTTCAAGATGCGTTGCTGGATTATCGACCGGTACCCGTCCCGTTTCGGCGAGCGCCACGATTAAGAGGGCTGCCAATGCCATCAGATACGGCGATGGGTCCGTCGCGATCCCTTCTAACAGTGCGGTCTTATGGACAATGGTGCTCAGGTTGGTCGATCCCTTGGTCAACGCGATCGCAAAGATAGAGAGGATCATGGCTGGTTCGGTCAGGGAGGCAACGATGGCCTCGCGGCTGCTTCCCATCCCTCCGAAGGATGAACCGGCATCAAGGCCGGCCAACATCAGGAAAAATGTCCCCAGCGCCAGTAAATACACGACCGCAATAATGTTGCCGGCAAAGTCGAGCGGCGTAATGGATACAAAGATGGGGATCAACAGTCCGGCGGCCAGCGTTGAAGCAAACACAATGTATGGTGTCGCGGTGAAGATCCATGAGGTCGTGGTGGAGACGACCGGTTGCTTGCGGAAGAGCTTGGCCAGATCCGCATAGGGCTGCAAGACACTGGCTCCCCGCCGTAATTGCAGACGCGCCTTGACCTTCCTGATCAGTCCCACGAGGAATGGTGAGACGGCCAGCAAAACGATCATTTGAGCAACAACGAGAATAATGGCTTGCAACATCCGGTTACACCGCGAATAACAGCAGGACGATGAGTGTGACGAAGATATACGCCAAGTACAGGTGAAGACTTCCCCCCTGAATGACTCTTAGCCGTTCGGCCATGCCGATGAAGCACGCGACCACGGGATCGTAGAGATATTTCTGGAAGACCGGCTCAATGTGGAATTCGAAGTGCCGACGTTTGGCGAAGTACCGCGACTCTTCAAGCAACTCCGTCTCCAACTTCACCGTCGGCTGATAAATCGCGCCGAAGACTCGTTTGATCGGCTGAACAAAGCCAGTCGCGGTGTATTCCATTCGGGGCGTGAGGTTGATTCCGCAACCCCAGGTCTTGTAATAGCGCTGCTTCACAAGACCACCGAACGCCGCTACGAGCCCCAGCCCAAGCATCGACAGCGCCACCAGCAGGAGAGCCAAGACCGGCGTTGAGAGGCTGGAGAATTCCATATTCACCGGGGCCAGCGCCCAGCCATCCAGCGCCAGCACTTTCCCCTCGATCGACTGACCGGCAAATGGCGTGACCACACGGTCCAACATCGGAACGACGACCATGGGTGCAAGGCCGAGCAACACGCAGACTACGGCCAGCAGGCCCATCGCGATACGCATGGTGATCGGCACTTCCTCCGCCAGTCGAGCATGGGAGCTCCGTGGCAGGGCCAAAAATGAGATGCCGAATGCCTTGGCGAAGCAGGCCAGGGCCAACACGCTGGTCAGGGCCAGGGCCGCTGCGGCCAGCGGAAGCATGAATTTCAGCAAGACAGTTGGGAGATGAAAGCTGAGGAAGAGACTTTGGAAGATCAGCCACTCGCTGACGAATCCGTTGGTGGGAGGCAAGGCGGAAATCGACACGGCTCCGATCAAAAAAAAGGCCCCGGTCCAAGGCATGCGTCGGAGCAGGCCACCGTACTCCTCCATGTTGCGCGTGTGGGTGGCATAGAGCAGCGAGCCGGCACCTAAGAACAGCAGCGCCTTGAACATGGCATGGTTGATCGTATGATAGAGCCCGGCCAGCAAACCCAAGGCAGCAAATTCTGTGAGGCCGTAGGTCTGAAAGATCATCCCGGCACCGATGCCCAACAGGATGATGCCGATGTTCTCCACGCTGTGATACGCGAGAAGACTTTTCAGGTCATGCTCCATCAGCGCATACATCACGCCCAGCAAGGCTGACACCGCGCCGATAACCAGCACGATAAATCCCCACCACCAAGGGAATTGGCCCCCGAGGAAATCGAAGTACACTCGCACGAGCGCGTAGATGGCCGTCTTGATCATCACGCCCGACATGAGGGCTGAGATATGCGACGGCGCCGACGGGTGCGCGTAAGGCAACCAGACGTGGAGCGGCACAATACCTGCTTTGGTGCCGAACCCGATCAGGGCCATCAGAAAAACCAGGGTTCTTATCCCTTCGGGCAAAGGTTGCTCCGGATGCCTGAAAGCCTCGAAAGAGAACGATCCACCTGCTTGGAAGAAGATCAAAAAGGCTAGGATGATAAACGCCGTTCCGACATGCGTCATGACGAGGTAGAAAAAACCTGCGTAACGCACCTCCGCCTTCTCGTATTCCGTCACTACGAGGAAATAGGACAGCAATGACATCAGTTCCCACACGATCAGGAAGAAGAACCCGTTATCGGCAATGACCACGAGTGTCATTGAGAGAAGAAACCCGTTGAATAGCGCCCCTAGCGCTGCGATCGAGGCACGCCCATAAAATTCGGTTACGTATCCGATCGCATAGATCGAAGCGACCAAGCCAACCAGCGAGATGGTCAGTACGAATAGCGACGCTAAGGAATCGAGTCGGACCGCGAAGCTCAGAAAAGGAATGGTGGATTGTACTGAAGCGGTCCAGGGTTCCGGTGCGAAGAGGCCGGTCACTCCGAGCAAGATGCCTGCTCCACTGGCCAGACCGGCGGACCCATGCGCGAGGATGTTTTGAACTGCCGGCTTGGTGGGAAAGCACAGAGGAAGAAGCAGTCCGCCTATGTAACCTGCGAAAAGTAGAAGAAACAGATTCTGCATGTGCTTGTAGCTGGGCTACCGCTCCTGACGAATTAATGTCGGTACGAGATGGCTCAAGGCATCGTCAGTAATGCCAAACCGGACAGAATGATTGTCCGGTTTCTCGTTGGCGTAGAGGCGACCGGTGGGAGCGGGGATTTTTATGTCCACCTTCACTTGGCTCTTCGGCTGGATGGTGATGGTCTGTTCCTTCGTGCCGCTGAGGTACGGATGCCAGATCAACATCTTGTACGTACCGGGAGGAATGTCGCCGATTTCAAATCGACCATCTTGGTCGGACATCGCATAGTAGGGATTTTCCATCGCCAGCCCCCAACTCTCCATGTAGGCATGGAAGCCGCATTGAATGATAAACACCTTGCGTCCTTTCGTCAGGTCGACGAACTGCTTCATCGGTTCGCCGGGCTGGTGCTTGTGATACATTGCCGCGTCGTCGCCCCGATCCTTGAGGTCTCGCGGATGGTGGGGATTTATCGGGAGCGGCACGTTGAACAGCATGCGTGGGCCAAGCTGAGAAGTCTCATAGGCCTGAATATCATGCATGACCGGATCCATATTCACGACGACCACGTCACTCTTCTCGCGCATCACGGTCGTGAAGGGAAGAAACCGGCAATCCTTGGCTTCGATGCGCGGCGCCTGCTCGTGCAAGAATGATTTCCCTTTCTCCACATTTTCGAGATACACCACCATGTCACGGAACTCTCCGGCATGACCCACGTTAAAGGGCTGGAGCAGTCGCCACCCCTGACCGTCGGAAATCCGCCCGCAATAGACTTGGTCAGGAAGCGTAATCAGATTGTAGCCCTTCGGGCGTGGCACCTTACCGTCCAGCGTCACGGTGCCGACGAGGGATCCGCCATCCGATACGATTGTTTCTTCATATGCCCAGGCGACTTCCCCAGCTCCAGCAAGTGCGGCGATCAGCGCGATACATAGATATCTCATAGACTTCTCCTCTGGTTCCCTGAATCGTTCCTGACGAGCAACGGACCGATACTAACTCTAGGAAAGCTTCTGCCGCTTCAACCGTTCTACCGAATCTGTTATACGCTGAATTGTCGCGGCTGTCAGGTCACGGATCGTGATGTGTGCTTCATCATCACCATTGAAAGTACAAAGCGCGATGGTGAAACAGCTGGTCCCGCCACGGATGATCTTCAACGCGATATTAGACTGATGGCAATGGACGCCGACGAAGAGACAGACATCGATCTTGTTCTGCCAGATGGTCAGATTCGGATGGTTCGGGTTGATCTCCTTGTACGGAAAAATCTTCGGGTACTTCGGTCGGTAATCCGGCATCGGAATGAGCTTCGCCGGAATCGCCTTGGCCAATGCCTTGACGACCTTCGCCTCTTGTGTGGCCTGTTCATTCCAACTCCACAGCACCAACGGTCCAGGGAAAATTGTGGGATTCTGGGCATTGAGAAGCCGCCGCGCGGCCTCGTCAATCGCCTGTTGCTCAGGGACGATCTTCCCCAAGACAAGGCCTTCCCCCTTCGACGGCAGTACGACCCCCCGTGATGATACGGGGGCGGCTAAATAACCTTCCGGACCAACGGTCATTTCATGCTGACTCATCCCGGACTCCTTTCGCTCAGTTGTCGTGTGTTGCTCCAACGTCTTCCCTCATAAACAAGTCCATCGGTGTCAGGGCCGTTCCCTTGTGTGGCATCATCACAGAGGGTCGAAATACGCAGGTCCCCTCAATGCGATCCGCGTGCGTCCTCATCTGACCGGACTCTACGACCACCACGCGTTTTACCGTACCTGCGAACGACTCCAACTGCGCCACTGGTAACGGCGCAATCTGCTTGGGGTATAAGGCAGCGACGCTCATGCCAACATTCCGGTACAGCATTAGTGCGTCACGAACCACACCTTGGCTCATCCCCCAGGCGATAAATCCTACCTCCGCGTCGTCCTCCCCCTCACGCTCGGCTCGCATGGTCACAGTCACGTCTTCTTCAGTTCCCTCGAATCCGTCCGCGGCATCGGATGGTTTCCCGTTCATGGCCGCCGCCAAGGCTCGGACCATGACACTTTCGAGACGTGCCGTGAGGGCCTCTTCGACCACGACTCCCACCACACCAGCCCGGTTCGCCTCGATCAATCGTTGCCCGACGACCAACAGTCGCAATGCGTCAGCTGCATCAGCCGCGACAAGGACTCTCGGATTGGAACAGCCATTCAGCGAGGACAAGATCGAGGCACCATCTCCGCGAAGTAGCGCGAAGACTTTTCCGTGCGGCCCTCGATAGATCTGGGCGCCTGGAAAATGCTCGCTGTGCAGCCTCGAGACCATCTTGTCGGCCAGTGCGAGGTGTCTGGAGACCCACTGTGTCGGTGATCGTTCCAGCTCGCCGATGCAGTTCGTTCCAGATTGGCAATGACTTGCGGCAAACCCGAATTTCACGGCATTCTCAGGACTCAGTACCATGCGCGCATCACCGCGGGCGGCAAGTGGAAGGGAATAGATGTCGCGTTTAACGAGCGAACGGGACGCAAACTGATACCCGCTGTCAAACAAATGGGATGCCGAGAGGGATTTCAGGCAGACTCGCCGGGCCTCTTCGGAGAACCCGAGCAGGTAGGCCAGCACTCCCATTGCCACAAACCCTTTCTCGCCTGTGTCCTGGCTGTACCGCGAGTTCAGCTCCCGGAGAGGAACCGGGTAGGCAATGATCCCGTCAGGTAGAAGAGGCTGAAGACGTGACTGTTCAGGCGGTTCCCATACAAGCACGCTGCCCGGCTGCAGACCGAATTGCCGGAATTCCAGAGGGCCCCGATTCAGATACACGATCACGTCGCATCCATCCCCCATCGAATAGAACGGGCGTGAGGCGATCCTAAGGCGCAGCGTCAAGTGCCCTGAGCCACCATTCAACCTGCCGGTCTGAGCCATGACCTGGCAACCGTGAAGGCTCAAGGCTTGGGCAATGGACGCAAGTTCATCGATGAGACCCGAGGCGCTGCTCCCGACGATCTTTACCGTCAGATCGAAGTCCAGATTGGGACGTGCGGGAAGCCATGCTGAAAACGGGACCATGTCGATCTGTTCCGTACTAGACACGATAACTATTGTCCCCCTCTAGGACCGCCTCCACCTTCATCCACTGAACGGCATACCCGTTGAGGAACAGGTAGTCATACGCCGCAACCAAGAAGGCGTGCCCATCGTAAGGCCACACCAGACACCCTTCCCAGGTCCGTACTCCTCGACGAAGCGTGGCGCGCAGACCGGCATGACTTGTCATGATCGTCCCTGCAACCGAATCGAACCAGACGGTCGCCGTACAACCTCTCGGGTACCGCACAATTAGAGCGTCGGTGTTTCTATTCATGATCATGACTATTCCGGGGTTACTTTTTCTTCTTTTCCCGCGCCGCAGAGGTATTCTTGGACGTCTTCGCCGCTGTCTTACGCTTGGCTGCCATGAGTTCCTCCTGTGTTGATGATGATCATCCCGCCTGCTCGCGATGCCAAACTACGTTGCACTCCACTCTGGTACTGTGCAGCAATTGGTTGGGTTGGTCGGCATCACCTTCACCAACTCCCATCACCGAATCGTGTCGAAACTCGATAACCTCGATCCGTTCGGCTTCCAGCCAACCGGCATGCTCCGTAATGGTCGCGATCACGAAATCGCCTGAACGAATTTCGTCGAGGCTCAACGGCTCAAAGCCTTTCAAAATCCTGACACCCATTCCCACAATGCACTCGGTGCGGCATGTCCCAAATGTTGTCCTCTTGTTCAGCACCAGGCTAGGAGGAGATTCCGGTTGGTTCACGACCAATTCCACATGGCCCCAGATTGTCGGCATGATGACCCCTCTTTACCCGATCATGATGAATGCTAAGACCGAATCGCCTGTGATTGCCCTAGTCGACGACGGTCTCTTCCGGTCGAACGTAGATCGTCTCAGCTTCCAGCTTTCCTTCACGGCTATGCCGATAGGACAGTTCCACGAACTCGCCATTCCGTAGACTCGACACAGCAACCGGTTCGATTCCTCTGGCAATGAGAGTCTGTGCTCCAATCTTGGCGCGAACCCGTATGACGATTCCGCCAGGTAAGGACGTCCTTACCTATCTGTCGGGCAAACCGCGAGGGTATCTTGAAGCCGACCGATTCGTGCGATCCATTCCTCGCCCAACGCATATGGCAAGATTGCTGGTAGTTCCACCGAGCGTTCAACTTTCACTGCCATGCGCGCACTCCTCTTTTGTTTGGCCTTCTTTTCCACACCGGACTCCACCCGTTACGCCGGTCGTGGATTCCCTCGCTCGACTCCAGGGTTCGCGCGAATCTGTGTGTCGGTCAGCCGGACATTTTTCCCGTCTTTCGGCATCTCGATGCCCAATTCCTTCCGAACGGTTCTAAATATGTCGATGACATGGTCCATCTTCTTCGGATCGACCTCCTGTACGCTGAGCATCGCGTCTTCATGAATGTCATGGCAGTAGGCGATGGTAAGGCAGTTCGTTCCCGCCCGCACCATCCGCAACGCCAGGTTGGCGTAATGGCAGTGAATGCCGATGAACAGGGCCACTTCGATTTTGTTTCTCCAGATCGTCAGGTTCGGATGATTCGGGTTGATGACCTCTTCTGGATCGATCGCTGCGCCTCGTTGCGCTACCACACGAACCTGTCGTCTCCGCTGCCCCGGAACACTTGGCTTCACGACAAGGTTTCCTTGAAAAGAGCCACGAGTGCCAATAGTGTGACCGAGAGGATGCTCAGGCTAAACGTTAACTCAGACATCGCATAGATACCGGTCATGACCAAACAGCTCTCCGCAAGAACTTTCTCAATAACGGGAAACTTTCCTCCGTTCCTGTTGGACATACCCCTCGCCATCTCCGATCGATTGGTCGTGACACAAATGGGGTATTGCATAGAAGGTGCCGCAGATAAGATGAGCGTGTCGACAGGCTGGTGGTGATGAAATTCGAGGACTTACGACATCATCGTGCAGTGCAAGGCGGATTGTGTGAGAGCTTTTGGAGAGTCCTCTGCATTATTTGCAGATCGAGGCTTTTCGCAAGCGTATGGCCTCTGCAGTGCTTGCAAAAACGAGGTGTGATCGAGCGCCTAACCAGCGATCGGGGCGGTTGCGCAGAAAAATTGCGCCATCCAACGATTTCATCGTGAGCGCGCGGGCTACCAAGCCGGGGAGGTTGAAGAAGTTCGTGGCTATTCAGGCTGCTTCTTATTCTCATTGTGGGCAGCTACCCCTGTGCCGGTTTTCATGCCACGCCCATTGGAACAGGTCAATTTATCTCCGGCCTCAACAGCACAGAAATCGATACTTCGGAGGAGGAGGCCAGCGAATCATGGCGCGCTGACGAATTCCTCCAACATAGATTTCCTATTTCTTCTCACAGGAAACTCGTGTTCAATGTGAGCGGCATTTACTATTTCATTCTACCACCCAGATCGCAAAGCCTTTTGCGTCGCGCAATAATTGATCGGTCACGCCACCGCCGAAGAGCTGTTTGATCCGGGACGTTCCCTGCCGTCCTGCGACGATGGTGTCGTGATGTCCGCAATGCCCCTCTTCGAGGATATTTCTGGCAATATTATCCCCAGAGCCATACTTCACTGCCACATGGCTCATGTCGAACCCGGATTGCTCCAACGTCTCAGACGCCTTCTTCAAGACATGGCACTCGGCTTCTCCTTCCTTCCGAATCCAGGCTTCCTGCTCGTCGCGCAACTGCACGCTCAAGTGCGCTTCAATAGCCGGATTTTCCGATCCACCATGCTCCAGCAACCTCCGCGGCATAGGCTTGAGCACATGAAAGAGGGTGATGACGACATCGGGTATTCGGCCCAGAAGAGATCCAACATACTGTACAACGCGATGGGAGTTTTCGGACTCGTCGACAGCCACAAGAATTCGAATGGCGTCCGACATTATCGTCCTCCTTCTCTACCTTGTGAAACATTGGAACGCCGTAAGTTCCAGGCGCGTTTCATCTATAGCCATGCACCCACTCGCAGCGCTAGTGCTTGAATTTCCCTGAGCATAGACCGTCTTTTCGTACGAGCTGCTAGTTCGTGACTGAATAAGCCTTTTGGCCAAAACCAGAGGTTAAACACAGTTGGCTTACCCATCCCTACTCCAATTGCCGCGCCAGGATCCACACCATCACCCCAAACGCTAGGAGCCCAAAGCCCACCACGAGGAACAAGGGGAAAATGACTAGCATAGGTTTATAGCTTCCAAGAACCCAGCCGCCACTTCGTAGGTACCTGCTTCGTCACCGATGATGAGCAGCCGGTTCGTTATAGTGTTGGCCCTTCACTACCTCCCATGAATCTGTGCGATCATCGTGTGACTTCCTTAACTTGTATTCCTTAACCTCTAATCGTGTATAGGCAACTCTCATACCCGACGTCATTCATCCCACGGTGGTCTCCTGTGCCTCCCTAACTCGGCGTTCAACCTGACAGATCAGTACGAAAAGGCTGGCCTACTGGCAGAAAACAGAATAAACGGAGGTTCTTCGTGCAAAAATTGCACTCGTTCACGAAGTCAGCGCGAGTTCCAAGGCATCTCAGAATCTTCCGTCCAGATGATGATGCTGCAACCCGCTTCTTTTCGCCGTCCTTTTCGCAAAGAGACCCAGACAGTAGGCAACCCGGTCTCACTCTCCTTCTCCACGCAGGCACGGCTTATGCTGGGTCAGTCAGCAGCATGAGATAGTTCCGACCCTCACATCTCCACCACCAGAGGTGCGCCATGGAACCTTTTCTAAGTCCTACGCGTTCGACCAAGAGGATGTATACGCTGCATGGCACATTGGTCGGTGTCGATGTCCTTCATCACAGCATCATGATCCAACCGTCAAGGCATGACGGAACGCGCGTTCGCCGCCTGATTATCAGATTGGACAGCAAGATCATCACTGGTACTAAACGAAGGGTTCTTGCCGATCTCGTTGCCGAGGTTGGGGAGTGGGTCAGCGTTCTTTATGTAAACGAGGAGCATTGCTCTTTCCTCAAGCAACTCCATCTCCCCGTGGCATGACGTCCAGTCTTCCGTCCCGTCGACGGAAGCAGTTCAGCTACGCGCATAGGGGGATCAAGCCTATGGCGAAAGCGCCATGACGTGCCAACAATGCAGTGTCTCATGGTGATAGAAGAAGGTTTTGAGCGGGCGTATAGACCGACTCTGCGCTGAGCCTCAGACTATTTCGCGATTGGCGCTGCTTGAGCTATGGCAATATTTATGACTCGGAGCTAACAGCCGATCATCCGCGGGAGTTTTCTTACAGACCGGGCGGCAGAGGTTGCCCGATTCGTTGCCGGCACCGAGCCATCTCTTCTCGTGTTTTCAGACTGTCGGAATCGTAGATCAAAACGGTGTTCCAATAACACAAGGCTTCCTCCGGTTGCCCCAGTTCTTCCAGCTGCGAGGTGAGTACACATCGTGTCAGGGTATCCCTGGGACAGTCCGTCAACCGCGTCTGCAGCAGGGTCACCCATTCAACCCATGACGTTCCCTACAGAACGCGCGCTTAGTCCCGGATATCGTACTCTTTGATCTTATATTGGAGGGCCCGAAGACTGATACCCAGCAGCTTGGCAGCTTTCTCTCGATGATTAGTGATTTCTGTTAACGTCCGCTGAATCACCTCTCGCTCAAGTTGATCCAACGATGTCCCCAGAGTCACCACCATCGTACGCGCGTCCTCCTTGCTGGTCTGGATTTCCTCCGGCAAGTGTTCCGGCTGGATCATCGGATCTTTCACCGTAATCACCAACCGCTCCATGAGATTCCTGAGTTGGCGAATGTTTCCGGGCCACCCATACAACCGCAAGAGCCGCATCGCCTCCTGTGACACGTTTTTCGGCTCACGGTGATGCTGAGTAGCGCACTCCGTGAGAAACCGGTCTACCAGCAGAGGAATATCGTCCGCTCGATCACGGAGCGGCGGCAGGCGAATCGGTACGACATTAAGCCGGTAGTAGAGGTCTTCCCGAAAGTCTCCTTGTTTGACCGCTTCTTCAAGATTACGATTGGTGGCGGCAATGATCCTGGTGTCGACGTTGAGCAGCTTCGTTCCGCCCAGGCGCCTGAATTCCTTCGTCTCCAACACGCGGAGAAAATCGACTTGCGACTTGAGGGACAGCTCGCCCACCTCATCCAACAACAGCGTGCCGCTGTCGGCCAGTTCGAACCGGCCCATCTTGGTCGCCACGGCGCCGGTAAACGCGCCTTTTTCATAGCCGAACAACTCGCTTTCGAAGAGATTGTCCGGCAGGGCTCCACAATTCATTGTGATGAACGGGCCGTCGGCTCTGGGGCTCTTATGGTGGATCGCCCGGGAGATGAGTTCCTTGCCGGTCCCGCTTTCTCCCGTGAGCAACACTGTGACATCGCTGTCCGCCACCATCTCCACCAGGTTGTAGACCCTCTGCATCGGCTCGCTCTCACCGACCATGTGATCGAGGCATGTCCTGGTTTCGAGGCGATCCCGGAGCTGCTTGTTCTCAGTGGCTAACGCGTGCCGCTCCAGCGCCTTGGCGACCACAATGGGAAACCGCTCGCGATCGATGGGCTTCGTAAGATAGTCATAGGCTCCACAGCGCATCGCCTCGACTGCCGTATCGATGGACCCATAGGCGGTCATCACCACAACTTCCGTACCCGGCCATCTGTCTTTAAGTCGCCGCAGAAACTCCATACCCCCGAGTCCCGGCATCCGAAGGTCGGTGATCACCAACTCCGCGGGGACCGCTTCCAGTTGCGCCAACCCTTCCTCTGCCGTGCCCACTCCGCACACCTGGTGTCCCTTCTTCTCGAGCATCGTGACCAACGCCCCTCGGATATTGATCTCGTCATCCACGACAAGAATGTGTGCATGTGGCTTCATGAGGTCACCGCCAGGGACTGTGCCTTCTCGACTGCGACAGGAAACGTCAGCACCGTGGTGGTGCCGATCCCCGGCGTGCTGGATACCTGGATGGTGCCACCATGATCTTCCATGATGCGATAGGCGATGGCGAGACCCAGACCTGTTCCGCTGGACTTCGTCGTATAGAACGGTTCAAATACCCGCGCGAGCTCTTCTTTCTTGATGCCGATTCCCGTGTCCTTCACCGACACAACGAGCCAGCGCGTGTCGTTAGCCTGACGGGCCTCGGCCGCGACGCGGCAGAGGCCGCCCTTTGGCATGGCATGAAACGCATTGACGACGACGTTCACCAGGACCTGACTAATGGCCGTCTCGTCGCCCAGGACGGACGGCAACGGTTCATCCACCGCCTGTTCGAGGCGAATTGCCCGCTCCTCTGCCTCGAATTGCATCAGCGCCATGATGTGCTCGATCAGGTCAGAGATGTTCACCTCGTGGAGGCCGACCGACCCAGGGCGGGCGAACTTCATGAAGTTGTCGAGAATGACTGAGAGGCGGTGGCATTCCGCGTTCAAGACATGGAAATAACGCGCTCCCTGTTCCGGCAGGGATGCGTGCTCCCTGAGCTCCTCTTCCAAGAGGTGGAGATTTAAGTCCATGGCACTCAGGGGATTCCGCAACTCATGGGCCACTCCCGCCGACAACGTGTGTAATGCGGCCAGCTTATCCGCGACGCGGACTCGATGCTCGAGCGCAAGCCAGTCGGTGACATCCTGAGCCTGCAGGATGACGCCGGCCGGTTCCGCATCGTCTCCTGTGAGCTCGGCTGTGCTCACCCGAATAGTGTGCACGGTCCGGTCCTGGCTCTCATAGGGCAAATCTTTCTGACTGACATGCTGGTGATGTCTGAGTGCCCCTTCAAGCACTGCCCGGATGGTCTCTCCCTCGGCAAATACGGTTTCGTAAGAATTCCCGAGCAAATCCGCCGCCGATCGTTTGAGGACTGCCTCCGCCGTTGGATTGATCACCGTGATTACTCCGTTGGGATTCACCGTGAGCACGCCGGTCGGAATGCTCTCAAGGATGTTCCGCGCTAGCCCCTTCACTTCTTCGAGTGTCCGTTTGGGGCTGTCGTAGTGGAGGAAGGTGATAACCGCCGCGACTCCGATCGCACTCACCAGAAATACCAGCAGAGTCACGACGATTAAATCGTGACGCGACTGCCACAGCGCGGGGAAGAATTCGGTTGGAACGGCCTTGCCAGGCGTGAGTCCCTGGAGCAGCAGTTTCTCCTGCTCCATACTAAAGAGCAAGATGACGGAGACGACCAACGCTAGTATCAAAAGGACGGCAGTGATCAGGCGATAGGGAATTCTCCGGAAAACGGTGGCTTCTGGAATAGGTCTAAACATCGCGGCGTCACATAGAAGGATGCGAACGAAAGGGTGCGAACACGAACATGCTAACACGCAGAGTTGAGGCTGTACACCGGGCGCTCTAAGTACGGGGCAAGGACTCGTACTTCGAGGCAATCAGGAGCCGAGCCTGGTGAGATTGCCCCAGAAGTAGAAGTTGTTTGCAGCCAACCGTTACTTGAATAACCATTGGGTATCCTCACACGGTACAAGGACAAACTATCATCGAATGACCGGCACCTATCTCTCTCACGAGATGTGTCAGATCTTTGTCTTCGCTGGATGGGCGGCCATTTCGCGCCGGCGTTTTAGCCGATCACAGCAATCCCTACAGAGGTCCTGCAAAGTAAGATCATCAGAGAAGAGTGTCACGGAACGGCGGGCACACCGGTCGCAATATTTCATCGCTTTTCCCCAGGCTTCGGTCGACGGACTGGGAGAATCCTTCATTTATGGCGCCTCCTGTAGTTGCCTCAGAAATTGTCGGCTTCGTTACTGGTTCATCCTTCCTTAGGCGCAATGCACCTCTTCGATGGCGGACCATTGTTCAATCGCTTCATCAAACCTGCCGCAGTGGATCTGCAGCATCACCAATCGATGTCGAAACATGCGTTCATATTGTCTGATTCGATCAACATGATTCCACATGCGTCTGTGCGCGAGCGGTCCGTTGATCGGCTCCGGCGTTTCGGGCTTTCTTTGGGTACTGAATAGACGCAGACCGCAGGCGCACATGGCCAGCCCTTGGTCAATTGTCGCAATGGCCAACTCGACTTTCTGCGCGTATTCATAGATGGTGGCGAGGAACAGATAGCCTCGCAGCCAGAACGGATTGGCCTGCACTCCCTCTTCAAGGAGCATGATGGCTTCGGCCAGCTCACGTCGCCCAACCGCCTCCAAAGCCCCCTCACCGGCCTCTTCCAACGCCGCGCTGGTGGATTCAGGAACAAGAATGTTGAGAACCCTTCTCATCATCCCCAATCGATTCACCAAGTCGATATGCGTCCCTTCGTTGAGCATGAACCCTCCTCCCTCCCGACGGTTGACGAAGCAACGGTGATGCCTTGAACGCGCACTCATCGTGGGATACTGCTAGGCCATCGAATTCACGTAGAAACTACTTACAGAGGACACATCACCGTCATCGAGCGAACCTCTGGCTGGCCAACCACTGGCGCGCAACCTGCAAAAATTGCAGTGGACTCCCTAGCCGATGCGAGGAGAAAGGCGATACTAGCGCCGGTTTCTCGTGATCTGGCGCGCTGAGACCTGTCGGCGGGCGGTGCGATGCCATCTCAGGCGGATCGTCTCTCTCCACATATGAGCAATCTGATCGTCCGGATATCTCTTGAGAATTTGCAGGCATTCCTCAATCGCTTGCTCATCCTTCCCATTGGCCGCGAGCAGGAAAAGAAGGTAATAGGAGAGTTCACGGCTGCGGGGTTGGCGAGCAATGAGCCAGCGGAGGGTTGCCTCTTCTTCCGCAATCCTGGATTCATAAGACGGATTGAACCGGGGAACATGTGCGTGAAATCTAACCACGTCTCACGCCGTTTCGTCCTCGCGCAGTACAGACCACGCCTGTGACCGTAGCACACATTCCAGGCACGGTTCACAGAGCAAGAGCAGGCTCAGTTGGTCAAAAACGAGTCTGGGCTTGGGGTGGCCACATCGTTCACAGAGATGATCGGGAGGCTCTATGTCTATTCGTTCACGATCGCTCATCATAGGATCCCTTTGTTCGTGCACCCTTTGTGTCGATTCGTTGTTTCGTCCCTCGTGCGACCCATCTCCTGCTCCATGACCCCATTCGTCCGCCTCGGGGAAGCGGCATGATGCACTGTGAACAATACACCCGCACGCAACTCGCGTGCCCTGTCATT
>SWDP01000002.1:75447-76372 GCA_005116885.1 Nitrospira sp. | reverse complement strand
AGAGATTTAGAGGCGCAGCGAACTACCAAACCGCAGGTCACTGAATCGCGTGAATCTGTCCATCTCGATAAGCGGGGCGTACTGGTTCTTTTCCCTGTGGCCGGGCGCTTAAGATCGATCAGGGTTCGCCGGATTTACCCTTCCGTCGGTCGGCGTACTCATGAAATTGCGACGACTTTACCAGGCCACGGGTCAGTTGCTGAATGGTATCGATCAAAGATTCTCGGAACACGGTTTCGACGGCAAAATCCCTGCTTAGACTGTCGGTCATGAGGGTGTCTTTGCTGTGTACCTTCGACTTGAACGTCGCAGTGAGGAGCGATTGTCCCTCGCGGCCTGTGGCGGTTCCACTGAGCTCCGCATGCCCTTCATAGGTATCCCAGGGTCTAAACAAAAAATACAAGGGCCCGGTGGCATACAAGGTCCTTCGGAGTGCACAATGTCCCTCCGCCTGCAGTTGCGGGATGGCGATTTCAATGAGCACATCATGGCCTGTTGCTTGGCTTTTGTCATCGACCACTTCGACCGACTCAAAAACCTGCGACAGCGCTTGTGTCATGCCTGTTTCCAGTTCCGCGCCAATGGGTACATCATAGGTTCCGGCACAGGACACCTCTTGCCTAGACGTGGCGTTCTTGATGGCATCTGGCATGACCAGCGCGGCTGTCAGCGGGGTCTTTCTGATCTTCAGGGTATCCACGGTGGTGTGCAAGGGCAACGAAGTGGGAGCGCAGGATGAGAGCGCGAAACCCAGGACTCCAAACGCCACGATCCATATGGTCCCAGTCATAGTCCAGCTCTCCCTTGGGGCGTCTTGTATGTTAATCTTGTCAGCATGTCAATAATTTCTTCACCATGCGCCGCTTCCGTGCCATGCTCCCTCCATTGGCCGGTCGGAATCCTCACTCCAAATTCGACTCGGTTC
>SWDP01000002.1:45422-75347 GCA_005116885.1 Nitrospira sp. | reverse complement strand
GGGTACTTATTATCCGTCTGTGTTTCCGTTCCCTCCGGCAAACTTTGCGCAACAAGCGCAATAAAATCGTCCTGAGAACTGGCCGCAAAGTCCTTCAGCTGACCTACCGCAAAGGCAATCCGCAGCCGGTACCGACTTGGAGTGGCTGAACGGACCTCACGGTATGAGGCAGGCATCATTTCATGGCATTGGCGTGCGCCTATGTTGTTCTCAGCAGGACGCAAATCCCTAGCTTAGATAAATCAGATAGCGGGGGGAGAGTCTACTGAGCGGGATGCACATGTGTATGAGCTCGGCAGACCTGAAGAAATGAGAGGTTGTTTTTCTGATCCGGAAAGCCCGACATCGGATACGTACACAATAGGGAGAAGGCGTGTTGGGATGCCAACTCATTCCCCAGTTCCTCCAGACGAATGGCCGCCCGCGTCTTTCCTTCTGTCCACAGCACCGCCGCCATTTCACTAAAAATACGGACTGGACCTTTCAGAGCGGCTCGTTGAAGGAGGGGCCCAACCGTCGAGGTAAATCGTGTCTCATTCGGCCAATCATCCACTATGAAAGCTGATAATAGCTCAACAGCATCGATGTATGTGATCGAGGAGTTGTTTGCCGCCTGCAGGGCATTGCGGAGCTCCTCACGATGTTGTGCCGTCGCTATCACGATAATTGCCCCGTTTTCCTTGAGGCCAGCTGTGATGAAAGCGGACACAGTATCAATCAGGGACACGTCATCGTTGTAAAATTGAACCGCATGGGGTGGAGTCATATATCGTCCCTTAGAAACAACTCCCTAACATATTTAAGCTACCAATTCAAATATTGCTATACGCTCCTGCCGCAAAAAGATGCGCCGCGCGATTGCTCCGGTGACGCCACTTCAACCCCCGGGTAGAGTTCCGATCTGTCCCCTGTAGCGCGGAGCGGAGTCTCTTGCCTAAACAGTTCCCGCAGCAGACCGCGCCAGATTTGGGTTATTGAAAAGACGGTCTCACGTCAAACCTACAAGCCTCGATGAGCTCAAGCGTACCCCCCTGATGTGTTGTTACCGGACGGGATGAACATCAATCAGGAACTCGTCGAACAAGGCTGGTGCTGGCTGCTCGGCGCTATACGCAGGGGGATACAGTGCTGGAAGGGCTAGAGAAGGAAGCGCGAGAGGCGCGGAAAGGGTTGTGGGCCAATCCGCAGCTGGTGCCCACGTGAATATTGCGGCAGGCATGAGTCCCCACCCGTTGAGACGCTACACAGGCTTTCTCTACTTATCTCCCTTGCGCCTCTTTTGCTTCCCTCCTATGCGGTTGCGCTCCTGATCATAACCCACGGCGGCATAGTACAGGACGAGGTCGAAGAAGCGGCCGAGCAGGAGCTGGAGCTCCAGCTCCCCGTGTAGTTCCATGGCGTTCTCGGACTGACCTTCACGCTGGACGAAAGTGCGTACATGCTCCTTGGTGGAGATGATGGCCCAGGCAAAGTGGCTATAGGCCACGCTCTGTTGGGCACGTGCCGCGCCTAACTCGGTGTACCGCTGCTCCAGTTGGGTCTCGGCCTTGTCCAGCAACCAGTCACTCAGGTTGCGGTAGATCTCGCGGGTGCGGGCTTGGAGTTCGCTCACCGGGACTTTGCTCAAATCGCTGCACCGTGGAGAGTTCCATACCTTCTCGCTGAGATCGCGGGAGAGCTGTTCGATGTGATTCTCGATCAGTTTCACCAATCGGACGGCCAGCATGATGCACCTCCAGGTAAAACAAGCAATCGCGTAGGTAAATTCGTTGAACCCTAATTCTATGCGAGACATTACTAGATAGATGGCACCAACGTCAATCACACGTCAGTCAAAAATGATTGGTGCCGATGGTATCGAAATTATGCGACTGGGGACACGGTTCGGACGGGTTAGAACGCGAATCGCAAGAGTGGGCTCCCGTGTCAGCCCAAGGGTATTTCTAAATTTGTGGGAGCCCCCTCGGTTTGGTTCCACGTCCGGACACGATGGCGTGATGTCCCTGATCTGTACTGAGTGGAATATTCACCCTGTATGGCTAGGGATAGAACCCCCTAACAGGGTCCCACATGCGAGCGGTTTTTCTTCTGTTATCTCCGATACTTTGAAGTATCGCCCGTTGATCCTCTCCAGGCAAAAACTGACTCAGAATCTATTCAAGATTATTTCACACGCAGTCGCACATAAACTCTTGCGCTGTCGTTCAGACCCTTCTACAATCCCCCCTGCGAGATCTCTATGCCCTTCTTCACTCACTCCTACCTTCGCATCCATCGTATAGCGTTATTCGTTGTGTGCCTACTCAGCCTGAGCTCCATGGTGAGCGCTGACAGTCTGTGGAGTGGGGCCTGGGTTCTCCGTGAGCCTCCGCAAGGAGGTCGCCTCATCATGACCGTAGAGGAGGTGGACACCGGATGGAACCTGACCTACAAGGTTGTCGGCCCGGATGCGCCGGTGAGTACTGTCTCGACCGTTCAGACACCGCTCAACGGCAAGGAAGCTCCTCTCTTGGTCAATGGCAAACCATCGGGCCAGACGATGGGAATAAAAAGGATCGACACGCACCGCACGGTCACTGTCTTGAGGTTTAAAGGGAAGGAGACCGGTGTCTCAAAGGCGGAAGTCTCACCCGATGGCAAGGTTCTCAAGATCGAGACCGATTATGTGAGCTCAAACCCCATCGGGAAGGAAATCCAATACTGGGACAGGCAGTAAAGACTCTCGCCTTGCCGTGAGATCAACGACAGCGAATATGTCCAGTGCTCCATGTTCATTCGGAGTTGTGCTCAAGACCTCAAGAGAAGCAGGATTTGGTTTTTCTCCAATCCGTCCAGTCGCTGATCGTCACACGTGTCATCTGTTTCGCAGCCCGATGCAGCCATTTGGGCTTTGGTGTTGGGAGGTCTCGCTGGATCGCTCTGATCGCCTGGTGGGTCCCCAGATGCACGTTCGCCGTCTCCCAGCCCATCGTGTACAGGAGATGGGCCTCATCTCGTTTTTTGGCAATGTGGCCAGTTCAATGCGCGAGCAGTAGGGGGAGAGCCGTCGTATAAGCCAGCCACTTTGTACCCGCACAAAAGGGTCTTGGCCCCGAACAGCCAGGTCTAATATAGACTGATAAAAGATGGTGTCGAGTCCATCGTGCGCTCCCGCCCACACACAGGCTGAGAGAGCCCCAAAACTTTCGCCTCACGGGCAATCTTACCCCCGCCCCCTTGCCAATCGGCCAACGCGATAAACCGCGGGCGTCCCAGGCTTCCCAACCCTGACACCCGTCGCTTAAGGCAATACGGCAGACCAGATTCCGACATCAGATGGTCGAGGGCTATCCTCACACTGTGAGGAACAGCCCCCTTCACTGGCGGCAGCGCCTCCATGTTCTCCCAAAACTTGACTGGGTCACGGAGTGCATTGGTGGCAATGCCTCGCAGCCACCAATGCTCCTCGGCCAACACAAACGGTTGGCCTCCAGAATTCAACCCTTCTGTCTAGCCAGTCAGCAGCGCGTCACAGGCAGCCTTGGGCTTGATCGCCAGCTGCTTCGTATCGGCAGCCAACGTAGCGCTGACGGCTAATCGAACCAGATCGTTGGTGTACGGGAGTGGATAGGACTCGTCAAAATCATTAGTTGCTCAAACTAAGCGGTCTTCACTGTCGCGCCATGTTCCGAAGTTCTCGACGTGTGCATCGCCAATTGCCAAGAGCAGCGATGCCGTGACGACATCACGACACACCTCTGGCCACACCTGCACCCATCGGTAAACTGTCGATCGGAAATAAAGAAAGGCATCCCGTTTCATTCTCTTGTGCTTGAGGGCAAGATCGCTGAGGACAAGTTGGATCTGCTTCGCCAGCCAGGCTTCATAAAGGCGGGTGGCCCGATGGATCTTCATCAGCATGACGGCAGTCGGGTGAACTGGACTTGCACGGAGCGAACCAACAAAGCTTGTCTATCGAAGAGGCAAAAGGATACGTCAATCAGACATCACGCCATCTCTCAGTAGCCGGTGGCACCTGTTCAATGCTAGGATTCAGCGTTTCGCATGCGTTGACCCGACGCAAGAGAATAGATAGTTTGAGGATATCAGTTGGCTGTCACGTCTTGTCCCGGCATGAAGCGGTACAGGATCAGCGTCAAGAAGGGAGCGTATGAAAACGTTTCAACTGCGACAAAGCATTCATTATGATCTGATGATCGCCGCGGGCACGGAACAGGAAGCGATTCTGAAGGCCGGAGGGATCCCGTTGACTCAGTGGGAGACCGAAAAGACCGAAATCACAGCCGAGTTAATCGATGAAACGGAAGAAATAGACGATTACTGACGCCCACAGTGCGGACGGTTCTCGTCTTGGCTCTGTTCTCTATCCACGACACTTACGCGAGGCAAAGGTTGTGGCGTCAGTCCTTTTGACAGGCAACTTTCCACACGATGTGACCAATACTGCCAGGCACGACTGGTAACCACTTACCAACCTGGGAATTGGTATACACCACGGTTCCGCTTCCCATATTTCCCGAGTACTCTTTGAGCCCAAGCGACCGACTGCGCTCCGCGACGCAGTCGAATTCCCATTCTTCCTTGTCACTTAAAAATCTGACGCCCCCCACCGTTTGTACCGTCTTATAATCGAAGAATTGCCACATCTTGACCAGATTGCTGTTACGACGTATGGTGGCGGGATCCATATAGACCGTCTTCCCTGCCTCGTCGCGGTCACTCACTTTCACCCACTCCGCATACGCCGCGCTGCTATTCAGAACCAGGAGTGTGAGAACGATCAGTCGTACCATGTGAATCCTTCGATCAGCCGAGATCTCTCGTATATCTTCCAATGTCTATTCCCCTGACGGATTATTCGCGTCGATATTTTGAGCAGGAGCTGTTGTATACCCATTGGTCTGTATCTAGACTCCTGGCGGCAACGTCCATCTGTATGGCACCTATCGAGTTGGCCGATGCGATGTTGTACCACAGTATACACGCACATCATCCTGATCCTGTATATGCCACGTCGAAATTCATCGGATGCTCCGAGGCTGTTCGATGCAGTGGCCTTGTGCGATGGCGTTCTCGTACCATTGCCTCACCGAGGCATCGCATTTTGGGGCGCCCTGCTGGTTGGCAAAGAGAAGGAGGCATTGTCAGAACGCAGTGACGGAGGAGACCAGGGCGAGGGGTATGGTGGGAGCGATTCCCGCGAGCGTATACAGGGCACGAGTTGACGAGCTATGTGACTATGCTGCCAGTGCAACCACTTGGATGTCAACGTAGAGATGTGGGAGTACCCTTGATTGATCGCCTCCCCTCCATTTCGCTCACAGAGAGTATGCGATCCGTGCCGCACAGGTCTTATTCCTTATCGCTGGTACACCACGGTGACCCTGGCAAGAAAATCAATAAGTTCGGCGATATGGCGGCGTATTGCGCTCAAATCTTCTCTTGCTGCCGCTTGCTCCAAGGCCGCCCCCATCATACTGATGGCGTCGAAGCCATACCCACCTCCGTCCCCTCTCATCCGATGTCCTATGATTTGAATCTGGACCAGATTACGTTCTTCCAACGCGGCTTCGAGTATCTGTACATCACGGCGACGATTTTCCAGAAATCCCGGGATAATTTCTTCAAGCCCTTGGTCGACATACACGGTGATGATGTTGTCAGCGCTTCTGTCCGGTCCCGTCGTCATGATATATGCCGTCCTTTGCAAGCCCGGAGAACCTCCAGGAGGGTGTGTTTCTTGATGGGTTTCGTCAGATGAGCATCACAGCCGGCATCGAAAATCTTCACTCCGTCCTCTTTCAGCGCCTGGGCAGTCAAGGCAATCACCTGTATGGGAAAGAGGTGATGCTCTTGCTCCCACGCTCGAATGGCTCGTGTCGCCTCATAGCCATTCATCACCGGCATTTGCATATCCATCAGGATGAGATCGTAGTCGCCGGCCTTGAATCGCTCCACCGCGATGGCGCCGTGATCCGCGATATCGAGGCAATACGGAGTCTGTTTCACATAGGCACGGATGAGCATCTGATTGTCTGTAGAATCTTCCGCCAGTAAGATGCGAAGCGCCTTGAGTTCAGTTGGAGTTGTGGACGCCACTGATAAGAACCCAGCCGTCTGTTGCATCCCCTTCGCACGGTCGAAGGCGATGCTGATGGTCTGAATCAGATCTGATCTCCTGATAGGCTTGATCAAATAACCGCCTAGTCCCATGTCGTAGGTGCGGGCGATATCGTCGGCCCAATGACGAGAGGTCAGCATCACAATCGTCGGTCCTTGAGAAGGGTCGGCCCGTTTCATCTCTTCGGCAACGTGAAACCCATCCATCTCCGGCATGCGACAGTCGAGAAGCACAAGCTGGTAGGGTCGCGACGACTCAGCAGCTCGCCGCCATTCTTCGATGGCCTCGTGACCGGAGGCAGTATCCGTCACCTCCGCACCCAAGAGAGCCAAGGATTCGTGAAGGATCAAGCGGTTGATGGCATGGTCATCGACGACAAGGGCTCTGATCCCATGAAGATCGAGCGGGATGTTGTGACGGGTGGGGGTCTGGCCGGATGGCACCGCAAGCTGCACGCAGCAATGAAAAGTGCTGCCCTCTCCTAGGGTACTCTCGACCCAGATTCGTCCCGCCATGCGTTCTGCTAATCGCTTTGAAATGGCCAACCCTAACCCGGTGCCCCCATACATACGCGTTGTCGAGGCGTGGGCTTGCGTAAAGCTTTCGAATATGGAGGCAAGCTTATCCGATGGGATGCCGATCCCTGTATCACTCACAGTAAATCGAATGGCGCCAAGGGAGGGGATTTCAGGATCCGGCTTCACCCACACCATGACGGACCCGCTGTCGGTGAATTTAATCGCGTTACTGATGAGATTTAAGATGATCTGGTGGAGCCGGTGAGGGTCTCCAATCACCGCACAGGGGACATCAGGGGAAATATGACAGGCAAGTTCGAGGCCTTTTTCATTGGCCCGCAGGGCGAGAATCTCGATGGCCTTTTCAATCAAATCGCTCAAGTCAAATTCTGTTGATTCAAGTTCCAGATGGCCGACCTCGACTTTCGACAAGTCGAGAATGTCGTTGATCAGATTTAATAGATTTCCTCCGGCACGGCGGAAAATGCGCAGGTATTTTCGTTGCTCTGATGCCAGATCTGTTTCCCATAAGAGATCAGCCATACCGACAATGGCATTCATGGGCGTGCGGATCTCGTGACTCACGCTGGCAAGAAATTCATTCTTGGCTGCACTCGCCTTCTCAGCTTGCTCCTTTGCCTGGCGAAGGGCTTTCTCCGACTCCCGACGTTCCATAGATTCCATCGCGAGCGTCACCATCATGGCTAATGATGTGGCAACAGTCATTTCATTGCTGGTCCATGTGCGGGATGAGCCGAAGCTTTCATGACACAAGACGCCCACCGTCTTTCCTCTATGCCTGATCAATGCCTCGAGCCTTGCGCCGCTGCCACATGGCGTGAGATGCGACGATGAACGTTCACGGGTACGTGAATCTAAGTGGGCATCGAGGGCCGCAGTCGCATGTTCTTCCCGATCCAACGCCTGAAGGTACGACGGGAATTGGTCGGCCTGGAGAACAGCTCCAGCACTGTGCTGACAGGTAGAAGACTCATACAGATCCTGCAGCTGGATCGTTGAGCGATCTTCCCGGAATAGCCAGATGCTGGCGCGCTCGACCGCCAACACACGGCTCGCTGTCTCGGTGATAGCCTGAGCCGCAAGGTGAAGTTCTCCTGAGATAATCGCCTCGCTCTGAGTCAATTCGAGCAACCCGGCCTGATACTCCTCGAATAAACTGACACGCCGGCTTTCTTGTCCGGCAATTCGCTCATTGAGGTGCGTCATCAGCCGCTTCCGCTCGACGGCGGTACGCAGAGAACGGTAGATTACGCCACCATTGTATGGCCCCTTCAACACATAATCCTGCGCTCCACTCTGAACGGCTAACATCGCAAGTGGTTCGGCATTCGGGTCTGTGAAGATCACGACCGGAAGCTCCGGCGCCCGCGCGTGCACGCGCGCGAACGTGTCGAGGCCAGCGCTGTCTGGCAGGTTGAGATCAAGGAGTATGGCATCGAACCCCCTGACGGCTAGATATGAAAGTGCGACTGACAGCCGATCCGCATGCTCGACCAGAATGGGAGGATTCGTGAAATTAGTGAGTGCCTCTCGCAGCAGAGCCATTTCCTGCGGGTTATCCTGGATGACGAGGACGACCATAGAACGCGTTCTCCTTCGAGCTCCTCTAACAGAGGCCTAACCCTATTTCACGGCTTCCGGGAGTTAACCGCTCCCGTATGGCTGAGAATAGCTTCCAGCAAGGCAGATTTCTTGATGGGTTTGGCCAAGACGCCATTGCATCCAACGGCTTTGATTCGGCGCTTGTCTTCAGGGTACGCGTACGCCGTCAACGCAAGAATCGGAGTCGGCGGAATGCCCTGTTTCATTTCCCATTCCCTGATGGTCGCAGTCGTGGTATAGCCATCCATCACCGGCATGTGGATGTCCATCAGGATCAGGTCGTAGCGGCCGACGGTCACCATGTCACAGGCGATGCGGCCATTTTCTGCGATGTCCACCTTGTACGGCGTCGCTTTCAGGTAGGCCTTGACCAAGAGCTGGTTATCCGTCGAATCCTCCACAACGAGAATTCTTAGCGCCCGGTGATCCACCAATGCCACGGGTGCCTCAGCCTGCCTTGGCAACGGAGGCAACCCTTGCGTTCGTCTATGAGCGATCGCGAGTGCGCGGCGAAGCTCGGACCGTTTAATGGGTTTCTCCAAATATCCGGCCAAACCCAGGTCGTAGGTGCGAGCGACCTCACCGGACCGGTGCGTGGACCCTCCGAAGTCCGATGTGAGCATCAAGATGGCCAAGCCATGTAGGGACGGATCCGCTCGAATCCGTTCGGCAACCTCGAAGCCGTTGAGATCGGGCATGCGGGAATCCAGCAGCACAAATTCGTATGGCTCGCCAGCCTCCCGCGCCCGTTTCAGTTCAGCCAACGCGGTCAGACCATCCGGTGCTTCCCCTGCCTGCATGGCCCAGGCGGTCAGAGCTTCCCGAGCGATGAGTCGGTTCGTTGCATTATCATCTACAACCAGCACGCGAAGGGCGTTCAAGTCCGTGAGGGCGGAGAGTGCGGCTTCCGGAGACTCAGGCTCAACGTCGAATCGCAGCGCGCACGAAATGGTGCTTCCTTGGCCAACTCGACTTTCAGCCCAGATGCGGCCGCCCATCAGGATGGCGAATTGCTTGCTGATAGCGAGACCCAGACCCGTTCCGCCGTATTTGCGCGCGGTGGACACATGCGCCTGCGTGAAGCTTTCGAAAATCGATTCCAACTTATCCGGAGGAATGCCGATTCCGGTATCTGTGACAGAGAACAGCAGCGCGCCCGGTTCTGAGATCTCGGGATTCGGCACCACACGCAATTCGATGGAACCCTGGTCGGTGAATTTGATGGCATTCCCGACCAGATTCACCAGAATCTGGTGGAGACGGGTTGGATCACCGTAGAGGAATCGAGGGACCGCAGGGGATACGTAGCACGTCGGCTCTATGTTCTTATCTCGCGCCCGCAAGGCCAGTAGGTCGATCACATTGTCAATCACGTCCTGTAGATCGAAGTGGATGCGTTCCAGCTCAACTTGCTTTGCTTCCACCTTAGAGAGATCGAGAATATCGTTCAACAGGGTCATGAGGTTCTGGCCGGCATTTCGGAAGATGCGGACATATTTACCCTGTTCGTCGGTGAGAGAAGTCTCCCCCAGCAAATCGGCCATTCCGACTATCGCATTCATCGGCGTGCGGATCTCATGACTCATGTTGGCCAGAAACTCGCTCTTGGCCCTGGTGGCTGTCTCAGCCGCGTCTTTCGCCTGGAGCATAGCTTCCTGAATCTGCTTCCGCTCCGTAATCAGTTCCGTGAACATAATGATCCCGCCGATGACGCCGTGTTCGTCATGCCAGGGACGCACTTCCCACCGCAGCCAGTCGGTGCTACCGTTTGCGCGCACGAAAAGATCCTCTTCCCGCCGCTCAATCGCACCGGCCAGGCATCGTTGATAGATATCCTGCCATTCCCTCATGTCACGGATTTCAGGAAACACGTCATAATGATGTTGCCCGATGATATCCCGTTCGCCAAGCTGATAATCCTGATACCAGCGCTGACTGACAGCCACATACCGAAGCTGCTGGTCGAGCATCGCAACAGCGACCGGTGCGTGTTCGACAAAGGACTGGAACAGCGACCGGCTATGTTCAAGCGACTGCACGACTCGTTTGCGCTCCTGCTCCGCCGCAATGCGCGAGGCAAACGCCTGCAAAGTGGGGATCGCCAGTTTCCCGTCCGGCATCGGCTTGTTGTCCATGAGGGCAATATGCCCGATCACCCGGCCCGTCTTGTCCGTGACCGGTACCCCGCAATAACTGACAACCTCAAAGTCGGAGATCAAGCGGACATGGGGATAGATCGCGTGAAGCCGATCCGGATAGTGAACGGCCTGTCCTGTTAACACTGCCTCGCAAGGGCTGCCCGTCGGCACCGCAAACGGCTCGATGAACGCGCCTGCCCTCCACGCTGCGATGGACCGAACATGCGTGCCTTCAGCATCCCTCTCGGAAAGATAGGCGAACTGGACATTGAATGCCGTGGCCATGCGACGGACCAAGGAGGAAAAAAATTCTTCCCCTGTCTGTGTGGCAACCCCTTCGACCACCGCCAGCAGCGCGTCTTCTCGCTTTTTTCGTTCAGTGATGTCATTGGTCACGGCTAACTGTTCGGTGCACCCGGTGATAGGGTTTCTCAAGGGCACGGCATGGGTCTCCATCCACCGGCTGGATCCCTTGAAACCTTGAATTTTAAACTGGAGCGTTCGCTCGTGACCAGCTATCACATCGTCAAGCATGCTCACGAACGCGGCGCGATGCTCAGAGGCCACCAGGTCGAACATTGAAAGACCGATCGCGTCCTGCTCGTTGCACCCCTCAATGAATCGTAGTCCGACAGGATTTATTTGCAGCAATGTTCCATCGGAAGCCACGCGGGTGATGCCGCTAGGTCCTGTGCTCAACATAATCATGTTGAGCAATTCCTGCTCCCCCCGTTTCTTTACCACTTGCTGAAATGCGGTCACGTCTTCGCAGGCAATGAGCGCGACTGGACTATCCGCGCCACGCGCTATTCGAACGGTCTCACTGACCCAGGTCGTCGTTCCATCCTTCTTCACCATCCTGAATGTCCACCAGGCGGTGCTGGAGGGATGGCCGAACGCTTCAGCCAACTTTCTGACGACCGCATCCGTGTCCTCTTCATAAAAGACCGACAAGATAGAACGCCCGATCAGCTCTTCCGGTGTGTATCCCAACTGTGTCGCACCAAAACTGTTGGTGGAGAGCACCGTGCCTTGTTGATTCACAGTGAAATGCATGAACGGAGTTTCGTCATAGAGGGCACGGAACCGTTCTTCACTGTCGCGCACGGTCTCTTCCATGCGCTTCAGGTCCGTCCTGTCGCGTAGGAGAGATTGATGGGCAGCCGCGAGCTCAGCCGTACGGTCGGCAGCACGCGCCTCGAGATCCGTCAGCAGCCGTTTCCGTTCAATGGCGGTGCACAGGGAGCGGGAAAGTAGCGCTCCGTCGTACCCCCCCTTCACGACGTAGTCCTGAGCTCCGGCACGAATTCCATCCAGCGCCAGCCGCTCGTCATCCATGCCCGCCATAATCACCACCGGAATCCCCGGCGCCGACGCTTGCACACGTGCGAGCGTATTGAGGCCGGTGCTATCGGGCAGGTTGAGATTCAAGATAATCGCGTCAAAATGCCCCGCAGCCAGACAGGTAGATGCAGCTGACAGCTGATCCACATGCACCACCCGAATAGGGATGTTTGTGACAGCAGAAAGGGCTGTTCGCAACAGGATCATCTCCTCCCGGCTGTCCTCAATGACAAGGATGATCATAGGTCGCTTTCCACTTCACGCTCCTCTGATTAGGAGGATGGGCTACTCACATACCCGAATCGACGCAATGGGGTTCTTGACTAACTTGAAGATCGCTCTCACACCGGAATCCAGGTTTCGTGTGAGACAGCAATGGTTTCTGTAGCCTGAGAGCGAATCGTTTTCTAGATCTGCGTGAAGCGATCGACAGACCTTGAGGCTATATTTGAAGACCGTCAGCATGTCGATTGTGTTGCGGCTTCGCCACTGCACCAAGGAGCGGCCACTGCGACTTACCCCACGATGCGAGGGATTTTTTGCATTGCTCAGACGCCAATTCACGATAACCCAACAGCCGTCAATGACCCAGACAATTCGTCATTCACGCGGCCATCGCCTGATCGCTGTCATGCGAAATGCGAATTGAGTCCTTACGATTTTATCGCCCTCCGCAGTCAACTAGAGCGGAGGAACGGCTGGTATGGGATCGTACAGAGGAGAGCGAATCGGCAATGCACGCGAATTACGAGGTGTAGCGGAAACTTGCGAGATTTAGCAGCATGATACTTGTCACCTCACGCCCGTCGCGTGAAACATTAATCCCTTACGTGCAAGCACACTCTGAGGATCGTGTGATCGTATGCGCGGGCGACTCCGAGCAGTCGGCTCGATTGAGGCATGGAGCCGCCCCACTTGAACGCCGGGGTGCTACGTGTCACGTGTGTTGGGGACAAGAGAGAGCGTACCGGCTTGTTTAGCCCGATTGCGGCCTTCTTGCTTCGCTTGATACAGCGCTTGATCCGCCGCCTTGATCAAATCGGTGGGAGAGTTATTCCGGCTGGGAATCGTACTGGCGAAACCTGCGCTGATAGTGGTGCGGCCACCGTCGGAATGCGTAATACCCAACGCCTCAATTTTTTGCCGAAGCGTTTCCGCCACCTGTGCCGCGCCGTCGGTACGGGTGCCGGGGAGCACCACCACGAATTCGTCCCCGCCGTACCGGGCAACCAAGTCTCCAGGTCTGTTGACGGCGCTCGAAATCGCAGCCGCCACCTGCCGAAGACACTCATCACCCGATGTATGGCCAAGGGTATCGTTGTAGGATTTGAACCGATCAATGTCGAGCATAATCAGAGAGAGCGGCGTCAATTCTCGGACAGCTCGTCGCCATTCCTGGTCCAGAAAGTCGTCAAACTGCCGGCGGTTCGTAATACCGGTAAGACCGTCAAGACACGACAGTCGCAGCAACATCTGGTTCGCTTCCTGAAGTTGACGCATGACCTCAAGAAGCTCCTGCTCATGTGTCCGCCTCCGTTCGATCTCGTGGACGAGCCGCAATACCGACCGGACACGAGTCAAGATCTCGATTTTATTGATGGGTTTTCCAATGTAATCGAGTGCACCTGCGGCAAAGGCAAGTTGGAGATCGACGGGATCGGTCTTTACCGTCACCATCATAATCGGCGTATCGCGGAATCGTTCGACCGCCTTGATTTGGCGGCAGGCTTCGATGCCATTCATGCCCGACATGACAATATCCATGAGGATCAGATCGACTCGAGAGGCGGAGCTGTGCTTCCCGTCATCAAGACCCAGCATGCGGAATGCAGAGGCAGCCGAGTCAGCGATCAGCAGGTCGTCATAGCCGGCAGCTGAGAGGATCGACTGCACCAAGAGGCGGTCGTCCGCCGAATCATCAACGATCAAGATGCTCATGTGCTCAAAATCCACGTAAGCCGAGTGAGGCGCATGAGGAATCGTAACAGCTAGTCCTGGTAAACTCCAGGATAAAGCTTTTTGACGCAAGGTTGACAGATACCGTGGCTGAATTCGGCCTCGGAATGTTCGCCGATATATTCTTCCAACTGTTGCCAAAACCCTCCGTCATTGCGAATCTTTTTACAGGATGCGCAGATAGGGATGAGTCCTCTGAGGACTTTGACATCCCGTAGCGCTTTCTGCAGCTCGTCGTTGCTTCGACGAAGCTCTTCTTCGCGCGCTTTGCGGCAGTCCATTTCCTTTTTCAGCGCAAGCGCGGAAGAGGCCCGTGCCAAAAGTTCCAGGCTGTGCACCGGTTTGGTAATGTAATCATTCGCGCCCGCCGCAAAGGCCGCTTGAAGATTCGAGCGGTCGTTGTTGGCCGTCACCATGATGATGGGAATATCGCACAGATGCGGTCGGCGCTTGATCTGGCGACAGGCCTCCACTCCGTCCAGCTCCGGCATGAGGACGTCCATCAGAATCAAGTCAATCTGGGCAGGCGTCGTTTCGCCGTCCATGTCGAGCATGGAGAACGCCGCCTTGGCAGATTCGGCGCTCAGGAGGTCCGGATGTCCTGATTGCTTAAGAATCGAGCGAAGGAGCGTCTGTTGGTCCGGGGAGTCGTCGACAATTAGAATGCCCATACCGGTTCCTGCCAGGCGTTCGCACAGATGGGGCGAGCAATTCTCTTTCAGTATAGCAGATGCCGGTTGGGCTATTGAAGCTTGGCACGGACGAGGTCGCTGATCTGCTTGCCATCGATCGGTTGACCGACCACGCGGGCCATCACGGCTTTCATCACCATGCCCATCTCTTTCAGTGATTGAGCGCCGGTTTCCTGAATAACCGCATCGACAACGGCGGAGAGCTGTTCAGGAGAGAGGGCCTGAGGGAGATAGGACTCGAGAATGGTGATTTCCTGTCGTTCCTTCGCAGCAAGTTCTGCTCGGTTACCTTTTTCAAATTGTTCGACGGATTCCCGGCGTTGCTTGATCATCGTCGTCATCACACGGCTCATTTCGGCATCGTCGAGATCTTTCTTGATTTCCATTTCCTTGTTCATCACGGCGGCCTTGATCATACGAATCACATCCATCCGCAATTGATCACGAGCCTTCATGGCCAGTTTCAGATCTTCGGTTAGCCGGTCGTGCAAAGACATAAAGCCTCAAGAAGGAGTGTGATTGCGAGTGCGAAGAATACCTCTTCATTCGATCCCAGTCAACGTGCGGACATCACGGCGTGACGCTCTAGCTCACGTGGCTTTCACGCCGAGCACAGAGTATGATATCACCATAGTCAGATTGCGTCTCAACGCAAGGTGAGAAAACCTTGGGCAGATCAGTGATTGCGCGGATGACTGTCCTTACAGCATCAGTGCTTGTTGTGAGCCGCACGTGATCAACAATACGGACAAGAAAGGACGCGAATGAATCTTCGACAAAGCCGTATACAACAACGTGGAGCCGCTATGGTCGTAGGTGTCTTTGTTCTCTTACTCATCACGGCTTGTGCCAGCGACCAGTCCAAACCACTTCCGCAATCGACCCCAGACCAAGTACGAGGCCATACCGAACGAGCGTTCGAGAAGCTCAAACAAGAAGAGCAGGAACGAGGCGCCCAGCCGCCGACGCCTCGGTACTGAGCAGGAAACCTACCGATTCAATTTTGGCAGGGTCCAGGCCACAAACTGGGCAACCGGTTTCACAAGGGGCAATTCCCAGAGAAGTTGTCGCCGAGGCGCCTGTTCTACTTGGCGCGCTTCCTGGAAGCTGCCGAGAAGACTGGACGAAACCAGCAGCCGCAGCACGCCTGAGAGAAAAAAGACAAACGGCAAATTTGAGGCAGGCTGGAGAACGACCCCTCCCCACTCGATGCGTGCAGGAAGGTGCTCGACGAGCCAGCTCCCAAACAAGGCTCCCATCGACCACCCTATTGCATTGACCGTGCTATACAACGCAATGGCTTTTGCGCGATCCGCTGGCCCGACCGAATCGAATACATAGTTTTGCAGTCCCAATCCCAAGCCGGCCCAAATCACGCCGCCTAAAAAATTGACGACCAACAGAAAGCCTAGATCTGTGCTCGCAAGGTAGAGCATCGGCAAAAATGGCACCGTGAAGCCGGTAATGGACAACAACGCTTTGTTTCCAAATCGGTCCCCGAAATGACCCCAGGCTTGCACGGCAAGTAGTTGACCCAGGAGGCCGGTAGCCAACCATCCACCGTATTCGATATAAGACAGATGAATATCTTGAAGGAGGTACAGCACAAAAAATGGGCCTGCAATCAACACGGACGCATGCATCAGCCCTGAGAACAGCAGGAATCGACGAAAGTCCTTCGTGGCGCCCAGGCGGAAGAATCCGAGAAATCCTTGCTGGGCCTCCTGGTGTGCGGTCGGATGCACGTCTTGAACGGGGGACAAGGCCAACACTGAGAGGATGCGCGCACTCCCAGCCAAGGCGAAGATCAAGGCAAATCCCCACCACGCGGCATTAGAATGTTGCCAGAAACTCAGTATCCATCCGGCTCCGCAGAGGGCAAAGAAACTGAGGCCTGCGACAATTTTGGCTCGGCGTGCAAAATAAGCGCCCCGCTCATGCTGGCCGAGCCAATCGGCGATCAAGCTATTCCAAGCCGGCGCAGTGAAATGCGTGCACGCGAAATACGACCTTGCTCACTGCCACTGCGAGGCCGGGACTTGCTTGGCGCGGTCTCTTGCGGATTTTCTGACGGTCTTGGATGCACAGTGCCCTTGTCCGAGAGGGAGCCTCGATTGAGAATAGCCCAGAATGTAGAGAGGCCAAGCGGAAATAGATGAGCGTCCTAGTCAGCCGGTTATTGACCCCTTCCTGATGACTCGATACCATTATAACAGTACCAGTGGACAGCACTATCACACTCCCCATGATAGAAACTAAAACGATAGGGAAGCCGCTTCTGCCAATCATGTGTGTCAGCCTGAGCGTTGTCATGTCTATCTGGCAGGAAGTCGAGGCGCGGGACCCGTTTGCGCCGAAGGAGCAAACAACAACCGAAATCGGTTCCACACAAAGCCCGTCATTCGATGAGCAGAAGAAGGGTATCCCGCAATCCCTGTTTACCTGGATCAAGATGGCCAAGGGCTATGACGTTGAATGGGATTCGTTCGGGCGGAAAGGCTGGTACACGCAAGACCCCCGTTTGAAACCCATTGAGCCTGGATCGGTATTTCCTCGTGATATTCCCGCGATTTATATTGTATTCGAGTCGGCGCCGCTGGAAGATCCTGCCCAATTCAGCGCTCAATGGTTTTTGGAAGGAGAACAGGGCACGCTTTCATCCATTCCGCTCGGCAAAGATATCTTGGAAGTGCCGGGACATGAACGCTATGGATTCCTCGAACTCAAGAAACCTGGAAATGCCTGGGACGTCGGAAGGTATCTGGTGAAACTGTTTATCACACCGCTTGGGCAACAGTCCTTTCATGCGGCCAATCAAGTAGGTACCATGCGATTTACCATTATCGCGGGTGTTGCTCCGGCCGAAGTGAGCCCGCGTTCGCCCTAATAACATTGGCGAACTTGGCCGAAACACCCATACACGTGAGGGCGAAGTAGAGAAAAGGAACACGATGCACACGCGAATCAAAGTCACGGATCAAGAAAAACTCACGTTGCTCTACGAGCGGTTCAGAGACGTCTGTCTGGTCGAGAAGGAAGTGTGGAAAGAGATTTTTATGCCGAGGGAGATCGCGCAAGGCCCTGTCAGAACCAACTTGCAAGACCGCTATGATGTGGAAATCGACGAACCTGAGATTGAGGAGGCCCTGGATGCCAATATCCCTCTCGGCAGCCCAGCCCTCGCTGCCGCAATTCAGGAGTATCGAGCACACATTTCTTTTTATCGAAAAATCTAAGAACGTCAGCGGGCCGCAAGTACGCGCTCAATATCCTGAACAATATCTTGAGCGAACGGCTTCGTACGGTTATGGTATCGAGCGACAACCTTTCCAGAGCGATCAACGAGATACTTCTGGAAATTCCACTCCACCTCGCCTGGAAACGGGCTCTGTTCTGTTAAATAGCGATAGAGCGGGTGCATGTCGTCGCCTTTGACGCTGATCTTGCTGAACAGTGGAAACGACAGACTATACTTGGTGAAGCAGAAATCTTTGATCTCCGCATTCGTCCCTGGTTCTTGCTTCCCGAAGTTGTTCGCGGGGAACGCCAGGATCTCAAAGCCCTTCTCTCTATACTGCTCATATATCTTTTCGAGATCGGTATACTGCGGCGTATTGCCGCAGAAGCTGGCCGTGTTGACCAGCAACAGCGCCTTCCCACGGTACTGGCTGAGTGAGACAGGCTTTCCATCGATATCGTTCAGCGTAAAGTCATAGACCATTGGCGTTTGTGCTGCCATGAGTACAGTCCCTTCCTGTTTCGCCGCTGCGTAGGTGAGCCCAAGTAGGTCACTCGATCCAACACCTGAGATCAAGCCAATTGCTGCGAGCGCCCCTCCCGATAGCTGGTGCGACCTTTTCATCAGGCACCTCCTAGTTAGAGCCGTTCCAACGCAGCAATACGCGCTTCGACCGGCGGATGCGTCGCGAAGAAATGCATGAACCCTGAAGAGTTACCGGAGATCTTCATCGTGGCGAGCGCGTCCTGTCCCGCGTACTCGACCTGCGAATGGGTCACCCATCGATTGATCGCGCGAAGGGCCGAGATCATCGAGTCCTTGCCGTATACCTTGGCAGAAAAGGCATCCGCGCCATACTCACGCTGACGCGAGAACCAGCAAATCAGGACCGAGGCCAGAATACTGACGACAATCTGGATCACGATCGACAAGCCAAAGCCGAGCATGGCTTGATCGCGCTCTGCAAAGAACCGGCGCACCCACATCGCAATATAGTAGACGAAGGTATTCATCAGCCCCGCCAACACCGTCGTGGCGAACATGTCCCCATTGTAGACGTGTCCCATCTCATGGGCGAGGACGGCCCGAACCTCCTGCTCTTGTAGATTGCTCAGTAGCCCTGTCGAAACGGCCACCATCGAGTTGTTCTTGCTAGGCCCTGTCGCAAAGGCATTGGGGTCTGGGGCTTCGTAGACCCACACCTCAGGCATCGTAATCTTAAGCCGTTGCGCAATCTCCTGGACAGACCCGTAAATCATCTGTTCAGCGTGGGACTTGGGTTGAGTGATCTGATAGCAGTCCAACATGGCCCGAGCCATTTGTTTGGAGAAGGCCAAACTGATAAAGGCGCCACCAAAGCCGAAGGCCAAGGCCCAGACGAGTGAACTCAGATCGACCGCCCCTCGCAGGTCGACCCCGAACATGGGCAGAACGATATTGATCAGTAACGGTACGGTGAGCGAGAGCGTCACCATGATCAAGATGTTGGCGACCAGCAGCAGAACCATGCCTTTCATCCACTTCATCGAGATCCTCCTTCGCGACTATGTGCTCGCCCTATCATTGAGCGAGTGACCAGTGAGAACCATTATACTAACCGATTTCCTGAAATACATCTCAATCGGCATTGCAGTCACGATGTGCTGTGAATAATAACTCCTGAAATGCCAAGGTCAAGGTGTCTCAAGCCCCTGAAACTCTTAGGCAAAGTTGACCGGTTCCCATCCTTCCTGTTAGAAATGCCTCATGCAGAAGGTGCCCAGGCAATTGCTCAACATCATGGCGATGGTCTGGTTGCTGACATCTGTCGGCGTGGCTATCGTTCATGGAGCGGAACCCCCTCAGCCCGGCCCTCCTGTGGTGATCCCAGTGGCCGAAGACGGAGTTCAGCGAGCCTCGATCACGCTTGATAGCTACTCATATAGCCCCAACCATTTGATCGTCGAAGCTGGGAAGCCAGTTGAACTCACGCTGACCAGCGTGACAACATTGATCCCACACAATTTTATCATCAAAGAGCCGGCTGGAAATCTATCCATTGAACAGGATGTCAGTGCCGGCAAGACGGTTATCATAAGATTTACACCGGCTCAGCCCGGCACATTTCCCATTTACTGCGACAAACGGCTCTGGCCGTTGCCCAGCCATCGCGACAAAGGGATGGAAGGGACCCTGGAAGTGCGATAGGTGTGGCTACGAGCATAGAGCCCTCCAAGCAGGAATTGCTCCGCGATCTCCTCAAGCAAGTATCCCGTCTTTTCTACACAACGTTGGCCGTGGTTCCGGCAGATGTGCGCGATCAAGTCAGCCTCGCCTACCTGTTTGCCCGAGCAGCGGACACGATTGCAGATACGGAGTTAATCGACCGTCCGCGTCGGCTGGATTTACTCGGCCAACTCAAAGCTCAGTTCGTAACCGATCAGATTGCCTGGACTCAGGTGCGAGAGATCCAGCAAGCGGTGGGACCAATCCAACAAAATTCTTCCGAGCGAGTCCTGCTTGAGCGGCTGGAAGATTGCTTCAAGCTCTTCCAGACCTTTTCACCGGACGATAGGCGCCGCATACAGCGACTCATGACGACGCTGACGCAAGGCATGGAGATGGACCTCACCATCTTCCCCGGCACGTCGGCGAAAGATCTTACGGCTCTCAAGACGCTCGACGATCTGGACCGCTACACCTATTACGTCGCCGGCTGCGTGGGCGAGTTTTGGACGGATTTGATGTGTGCGCACCGAAAGGCATTGGCCTCATGGAAGGTGCGGGAGATGTCGGAGGTCGGTGTGAGATTTGGGAAGGGCCTCCAACTCACGAACATTGTGAAAGATATCGCGCACGACCTCCAGAAAGGCCGCTGCTATGTGCCGACGCCCATGCTGGCCGAAGCCGGTCTCACCGCGCGGGATTTACTAGACCAGCGAAACCGTGCACGTTTTCAACCGGTCCTGAGTAAACTCGTCCGTATGGCGGTGGAGCATCTCGACCAAGGCTGGCTCTACACCTTGTCGATCCCACGATCTGAAACTCGTCTGCGTTTGTCCTGCATGTGGCCGATTCTCTCCGCCGGCGAATCGCTGAAGTTGATCATGCATTCGCCCGACCTCCTCAACCCCACCGTGAAAGTCAAAATCCCCAGGAGCAAGGTCTATCAAATCATGGCCCTCACCACAGGCACCTTCGCCTGCGGACCCACCGGCACTGCCTACTGGGGAAGACTGAGGAAACAGATCGTATGAGTGCAAGACCCTCGATCCATGTCTTAAATTAAGGTGCTTAGGGCGGTGCGTCTGTGAGGGGAAGCTGAAGTCATATGGGGGTCTTATTGATACCAGATAATGCATGGTTAAGGCATCTTCATGAGGGCGTATGCCGTCACCATTAAAGTCGCGTAGTCGCTATATCTATGCTGTCATCGTCGTTCTTGTAGTCATCTCCCTTCCAATTTTCATCTGGAAGGGGTCCGTCGGCGAGAAGGAAGTGGCCGCCTCATTTCTCGCGATGGTTGGCACCTTTCTTGGCGCGTTGTTCGCGTTTCGACTGAACGAGAACAAGGAAAACATGAAGGTGGAGGAGGAGCGCAAAGCCGCGCTGAACCGCGCACTGTTCGTCGTCGCACGGCAGATCAACGCACTGAAATCATTGTCCAAGCACTTAGCGCCATTCCACACAGAGTTTGAACGTGCCTTTAACCTTCCAGCGGTCCGACCACCTTCCTATTCCGATCTTGTGCATGACTTTCAAGACTTGGATTTCCTCTTGGAGGTAGGACACCCCAACGTGCTTATGCGACTTTCAGTCGAGCAGGAAGGTTTCCACCAAACACTGGAAAGCCTAAGGGTGCGCAACGACTTCTACGTCGATGAAGTACAACCAGTGATTGCAACGAATTCCTTCAACAGAAAGCCCGTGCCAGCTCAAGAATTCGAGGCTGCCCTCGGGGAAAGGCTGTTCGGCACCGCTATCAATAGCGCCAACATCCTGTACTCTCTCGTTGCTGAAAGCGTGCAACGCCTTCCTGCCATGCACACCGAACTTTTCGGAGTGGCAAAGATGCTCTACCCAGATGAGAAGTTTATCAAGCTTGCGCCAGAAGCCTAACCCATCTATCTATCAAGCGGACGTCAAACGAGCTGCGCCCGTCTGCCGCCGATTGACTCCGCGTTCTCACTTCTCCCTCGGGGTCTGTCAGGCCTGGGCACGGACTTTCGCCGGAAGAGCGAAATTCGCAAGCCTGCTCTGTGGGGACGGAAAGCCGGAACTGACCGAGTTTTTCTCTTCGACTCTCTAAGGGGTAGGCTGGCTAATCCCCGACTGCGCGCATCCAACGAGAGCCTCTTTCCGTCTCTCCACATCACTTCAAGGGAGTGGCTGGGCTGCCCTCGACTGCGCGCATCGGACGAGCACAGTTTCATCGTGCGCGTTCTGCGAGCAAGGAGGGCGCCTGGCCACTCCCTCCTCATTCTTCTGAGGCCGCGCGTTCCGCGAGCAAAGGGGACGGCCAGGCTACCCCGCCTTCTTTTGCGGCTCCAACAGCTTCTCCCCCTTCTTGAACACCCCGTAGATCGCCTGCGAGGGACAGGCATCCAGGCAGAGGCGGCAGCTTTCCAGGCAGCGGGAAGCATCGAACTTATAGGGAGGGGTCGAGAGCCAGGCGCCGGTCGGGCAGATCGGAACACAGATGGCTTGATGGGTACAGCGGTCGGGATGACGGACGAGGTGATCGCGAATGACCATCATAGGCTTGACTCCTTCAAAGAGACCCTGGGAAAAGATGTCGAACATGTTTCTATCAGGGAGGCTGTCACTCACTTCCACTCCTTCACAAGTTCCTTCAAGCGATCTTTCAATTCCGGATGCTGCTCCAGATTATTGTGAATCGCTCCAAGAATCTTCTCGACCCTGGCAGACTTAAGGGCGTCTTTGTCCTTCTTGACCAATCGATCATACTCCACATAAGCCGCCTGGTGCGTCGGCTCAAGGAGCGTCCGTGCCACAGCCAATGCCTCGCCCAACTCATACGGCTCCGACGCCATCGGAGGCACGATGGTGAAGGTGCCGTCGGCGCATACGAGCACAGCGGCCCCCTGTTTTCCCTTGAGCAGGATAACGGCCTTGATGGTCTTACCCCCCAAGGCCTCCCAGTGGCCGAGCAACCCGGGGAACTGCTTCATGAAGGCCACCTTCTCCAGGTTGGCTTTCCACTTTTCTTCTACGGCCATGAGGTTCCTTGTAGCGCGGCGCTACGATGTGAGCGGAGGGACGGTCGTGGGAAAGGGGTGATCGGGCATGATGAGACGGGTCACGACCTCGCCGTTGATCACGTGGCGCTCCATGATTTCCGTCACGTCGGCCTCGGACTTGACTTGATACCACACGCCTTCCGGGACTCCGTTGATTCGTACAGACAAAAATATGGCGTTTGTATCCAGACATGATCGATCGTACCCTACGCTGAAACAGTGATGGTATGAAGTCGTTCGAGTAACCGTGCCACCTCGCCGCTTGCGAGCAGCGCTGACTGGGTCTGTGCGGCATCAACCAGAGCGATGATCTCTCTCACCCGCAATGCCGCACGCTGGAACTCATCGGACTTCGACAGTTCAGAGGTTTGCCCGGCCACAAGCTTGTCGGTCTCGGCGGAAATGTCCCGGAAGTCCCGTTGGAGATTTTTCTGCATCGAACAACCTTCGCAGTACCATTTTGGGCTTTGATCGCTCGAAGGGGACAGTCGGTCATAGGCCCGGCCAAAAAAATCCTTCCCGAGCGATAACTTCATCAGCGCGGTACCGGTAGCACCGCAAGCATTGCAGGACCCAGCTGCAGATTCCATAGAACCTCCCTCTATCGAGCATGAGCTCAAGAGCGGCGAATCTTACACTAGGCTTCCGCGCACTGTCCACTGAGAGAGGCGACTCCTCGTACACGAGGCAGGATCACAGACTTTCTCGACCTCCTCCTATAGAATAGGTCGAGTGTCGAGTATCCATTGCGAGAGGAGAAAGTAGCCATGGTCATCGGAGTCCCTAAAGAGATGAAGGATCATGAGTACCGTGTCAGCGTCACGCCCGATGGAGTGCGAGCATTGCGACAGGCCGGCCATGAGGTTTGGATCGAACGATCGGCCGGAGTCGGCAGCGGATACTCAGATGAGGACTACGGGAGTGCCGGCGCCATCACAGCAGAATCGAAAGAGCTGCTGTTTCAGCAGGCAACGCTCATCGTGAAGGTCAAGGAGCCGCTGCTTTCCGAGTGCCACTTCTTCCGTCCGGGCCAGACCCTCTTTACCTATTTGCACTTGGCTTCCTTACCGGATCTCACGAAGGCCCTCCTAGATACGACCATCACCGCGATCGCCTACGAAACGATCGAGGCGAAAGACGGCACATTGCCGATGCTCAAGCCGATGAGCGAAATCGCAGGGCGGATGTCGGTACAAATCGGCGCACATTATCTGGAGAAAACGCATGGAGGGCGAGGGCTTCTCTTGGCCGGTGTGCCTGGCGTGGAGCCGGGGAAAGTCGTGGTGCTTGGAGCTGGCGTGGTGGGTAGCGAGGCGACTCGAATCGCTGTAGGGATGGGAGCTCAGGTGACGGTGATCAATCTTGACCTTGAACGGCTCCGGGCACTCGACGAATTGTATCGTGGTCGAATTGTGACGCGTGCCTCCACACAAGCTGCGATTGACGAAACCGTGATTGCCGCAGATCTCGTCATCGGAGCGGTCCTCGTTCCTGGGGCTCGCGCACCCAAACTGGTGTCACGAAAACTAGTGGCGCGCATGAAACCGGGAGCCGTGGTGGTGGATGTCGCCGTCGATCAAGGCGGCTGCTTCGAGACCACGAAGACCACGACCCATTCGGACCCGGTCTATATGGTGAACGACGTGCTCCATTATGGCGTGTCCAATATGCCAGGAATTGTTCCGCGTACGTCAACTGAAGCGTTGACGAATGCCACACTGCCGTATCTCCTGCGTCTAGCCTCGCAGGGCGTGGCAGAAGCCGTGCGAGCAGACGCTGGATTGGCGAAAGGGGTGAACCTGTCTGGCGGCAAGATTACCTGTCGAGCAGTGGCCGATGCCCATGGCTTGCGTTTCGACCCTCTGATGTAAGACAATCTCTTTTCCCGTTGCGATTCTGTTGATTTTGTCGGGGCGTAGCGCAGCCCGGTAGCGCACTGCGTTCGGGACGCAGGGGTCGGAGGTTCGAATCCTCTCGCCCCGACCAAACAGAGCTTGCTCGACCCGGAGCCTCCTTTTCTATTGAGGCGACGGGACACCCTTCCATGATTCATCCCCCCTTGACCAATTCTTGTTCCTGCCTCGTCTCAGAGTCATGACTCCATCGTATTCTTCACGAAATGTCCGGCGCGTATATTGGAATAGTTGAGCCATCTTTGCATGCGCCGAACCTCTTCAGTCGTCCCATTTTTCATTTCACATCGATAGGCAACGTGTCCGCGCACGGAATCGCAAAACGCGTGACGCCTCTGCGGAGGTGTGAGAATATCCGTTCATTGAACAGGCGTCTTCGTACTACGCCGTTTGTCTGAATGTATGGCTGAAGAAATTGAATCGAGAGCGTTCCGCGCGAGGCTGTCGGTAAAAGGAAAAGTTCAAGGGGTCGGGTATCGAGCGTTTGCGGCTCGTGTCGCATCCCAACGAGGTCTCTCCGGCGGTGTCAGGAATCTCGATGACGGCCGAGTCAAACTTGAAATTGAAGGCAGCAAAGACCAGATTCTGTCCCTGATCGAAGACCTCAAGAATGGGCCACCGGCAGCACGAGTCACAGCCATCGATGTGGAATGGAGTCCGGCGACCGGGCGATTTACAGATTTTCAAGTGTGGTACTGAGGAACACGGGTAGGAGCAACGGAACGTATGGGGCGAGGGGGCGAGGAACTACACGATCTGAGCGAAGCGCGCCGACATCTCGTCGACCATGACGATGAGGACACGGGTGCGTCGTCGAGAGCGGACGAGTCGCCCGTCGGCGAGGAGAAATCGAGTCGCCGGTCCGAAGGGTTGGATACGCTCAAGTGTTACTTGCGTGAGATCCGTCACTCCACTCTGCTGACGTTTAAGCAAGAGCAGCAGCTGGGCAAACGAGTCATGGCCGGGGATGAGCAGGCCCGTCAAGAGATGATCGAATCGAATCTTCGGTTAGTGATCAGCATCGGCAAGCGATACATGCATCGAGGGTTCCCCTTCTCCGATGTCATCGAAGAGGGCAATCTTGGGCTGATCAAGGCCGTCGAAAAGTTCAACTATAAACGCGGGTTTCGCTTCAGCACTTACGCATCCTGTTGGATCCGGCAATACATCGAACGGGCGATTATCAATCAGGGAAAGCTCGTGCGATTGCCGGTGCACGTGGTAGAGCGTTTAAATCGGTATCTCACCAAGGTGGAGCGGCTCGTTCAGGAGCTTGGACGAGAACCGACCGCGTCGGAAGTGGCGGCACGGATGAAAACGACGGAAGAAACGGTGTTGGATCTCAAACAAGTGATCCGAACAACCTGTTCGTTGGATAGTCCGATCAGTGAGGGCGGAGACACATTTTTACGCGATGTGATTGAAGACCCTTCCTGCGTCTCGCCTGCCGATACGGCCGAGGGAGTGATGCGTCGAGCAGAGATGATGGAGTGGGTACAGCTGTTGCCTGAGAAAGAGCAAACTGTTATTATGGCCCGGTTCGGACTTGATGGGAGTGAAGCCAAGACACTGGAAGAAATCGGCCGGGAGATGGGACTGACCCGGGAGCGAGTCCGGCAGATTGAAATGGCAGCCTTAGCCCGTTTGCGCCATACCATTGAACGCAGAACCATGACACAAGCCGACCTGCTTTGATCGATGCCTCCCATCAACTATCACGCGCTCATTCGGGAAGTTCCCGACTTCCCCAAACCCGGCATTCTCTTCTACGATATCACCACACTGCTCAAGGATGCCCACGCCCTGGCGTCGATTACCGATGAATTGACCGCCTATTACCAGGGGCATCGAATCGCCAAAGTCATCGGCATCGAATCGCGCGGGTTCATTTTCGGAGGAATATTGGCAAATCGGTTGAATGCCGGGTTTGTCCCAGTCCGGAAACCTGGCAAGTTGCCCGCCGATAGTTTTGAAGTCAAATATAATCTTGAGTATGGGTCGAACTCCCTCGCCATCCATCGCGATGCAATCGGTGTGGGAGAACGTGTGCTAATTGTGGATGACTTGCTGGCCACCGGGGGCACAGCGGCTGCAACGGTGTCTCTCGTTCGTCAGTTGGGAGGCGAAATCGCCGGACTCGACTTTCTGGTTGAAATCAGGGGCCTGAAGGGCCGAGAGAAACTGATCGGCTATCCCATTCATTCAACAATCGTCTACTCTTAACCTCTCAGGCTCTTCTTACAACCTCTTGTCAAAAGCGTGAGCGCCGTGCTATGAATGCCGAAATTTTCCGGTGACTCCGTGTTCATCCCAGGAGTAGGATCCGTCATGGCAACCAAATCACCCGCCAAGAAAAAACCGACAGCAAAGGCCCCCGTGCAAGCGAAGGTCGCAAAACCGGCGAGTAAACCTACGCACACGCCAACTATAGTCATAGAAAAACCTATCAGTATGGCTGTCTCCCCTCTTGCTGCCAAACCAAAAGAATCGGCGAAGGAACGCGAAGACCGGGAACGCCGCCGCCAAGCCCTCCATCAGATGTTGGTGCGAAAGCGGCAGGACATTATTAAAGAGATTGAAGGGAGCCTAGGCCAGTCCCTCATTGAAGATAAACAGCGGCGGCTTGAATCTGCCCGCGACGTCGGAGACCAAGCCCTTATGGATCTCGATCGCGAGCTAGGCATTTCCTTGATGGAAATGCGCAATCGCCGCCGGCAGGCCATCGATGAAGCGTTAACACGCCTCAACGAAGGCACCTATGGCATCTGTGCAGAGTGTGGTGTAGAGATTAGTGAGCGGAGATTGGAAGCCGTCCCATTTGCGAAGCTCTGCGTCGAGTGTCAATCGAAAGAAGAGCTGTTGGAAAAAATCGAGCGAGAAGAAGATCGAGACTAGCGTTCATGCGCGTGATCAGTCTTCTCCTTCCCTCAACATGATCCCTTCCCCCCCCCGTTATGCCAAGCTTGCGTCCTGTGACGATACTTGGCAACTTGCATCGTATATGGGAGTGGGTGTGATGAAGCCATTGAACCTTCGCGCAGTCGTCTTGGCGAGCGGAGGACTGGACTCTACCGTCACGGCAGCGATTGCCAAGCAGGATGGTTGCGAGCTTTTCTTTCTCACTATGGCCTACGGGCAGCGCCATGCAGTGGAGGTGGACCGGGCACGACAGATCGCCGCCGTCTTGGGCGTGGGTAATCATCTGGTGATGAACCTTGATCTTCGCGCCATCGGCGGGTCGGCACTCACTGGCCCGAGGGCAGTACCCAAAGACCGACCGAGCAACGAGCGTAACGAGAGCATTCCAATCACCTATGTGCCGGGACGCAATCTCATCTTTCTCTCGATTGCCGCCGCACATGCGGAGGTCGTAGGAGCCTCTCTCATCTATTTTGGTGCAAACATACTCGACTATTCCGGCTATCCGGACTGCCGACCTGAATTCATCCGCGCATTTGAAGCGGCGGTGAAGGAAGGCACAAAGGCAGGCATGGAAGGGAGCCCCCTCCATGTCAAAGCCCCTTTGCTCATGCTGACGAAAGCGGAAATCATCCAGCAAGGAATCAAACTTCAAGTCCCATTTCATTTGACTCATAGTTGTTACGATCCTGTAGGAGATCTAGCTTGTGGGCGATGCGATAGTTGTGTGATTCGGCGGGAAGGATTTGCAAAAGCTGGGGTTGTGGATCCCATCGCATATGCGATAGTCACTCCTGATTCTAAGTAGTTAGAAGTGTATCCGACGAGAATGACAAGTAGATCGCATGAATTGGCCGTTGCAGTGGAGGGAAACATACAGTACAAATAAAGGAGGAATAAGGCAAAATAGAAAGGAGAACTGCAATGAGGAATACAATAGGACTTATGGTGGCTTTGATCCTCATCAGCTGGCTGGGATCTGCGCAGGCTAACGACGAAACTTACGGCCACCCCGCAGATCAACGCTATTCCGAAGAACAACGCCAGCTGGAAGAGCAAATGCGCCTAGACCGCGAATCGATTCAAAGGGAACGAGCCGGGATGCCGCCCCTACAGTCCGAGCGGGCTATGCAGCTGGAACGCGATAGATGGCAGCACCGCGATGAGGATCGGCAAAGGCAGTACGGCGATAATCCCTACCATGACAGGGGCAACTTTGACGGAAATCCTAAGTGAGCCTGCCTCCCCCCACCCTGTTCCATTGGAATCTGTGAGCTGGCCGGAGAGGACCGTGAATGGCATGTCATGCAGATGGTCTCTGAAGTAGGGGATAGGTGGTCGACTCTGGGGTATACTGCCTCCCAACAGACTGTCGCGGATCAATGTCATGCCCAGAAAACATGATCGAAGCCATTTCTTCAAATACGCGACCTTTGATACAGCGATGCAAGTTATTGCGTCCAGGAGCTTTCGTTGGAGTTCGCCGATCAACTTCAACGATCCCTTCGACCATCAAGCGAGGTTCGTGTACACCTTCACCCCCGACGAATTCACCAACGCGTTGACTGCCTCTATTAAGCGGGCCGTTTTTTCTGAGACTGCACCTTCGACTGTCCGTGCTTCTAGGTTCGCGGCGCTAATTCTAGAATTTCGCTCAAAGCGCGATAGGCTTCCCCAAACAATTGTCCAACAGATACGCGAGGTAATCGTCAAGTCTGCTATGGGGCTCGATGGATGGATAGGTTCAATGCGGAGATACACAAATCTCTTTGCCACTCTCGCGTATTATGTCTCTCTGAGTTGCACGACAACGTTGTAATGTGGTCACACTATGCGGATTACCATCGGGGAGTCGTATTCAAGCTTGGCTGCATCGACGAGATCGACAATACATTGCTTGCCGCAAAAGCGGTTTCCTACACTAACCAGTTTCCAGCATTTCCCAATATCGATGAATACAGCCGACATTTGACAGGTGAACAATTAATCGACTTCCCTCGTTTGAGTTACGACATAGCATACATAAAGCACACGGATTGGGCCTACGAGAGAGAGTGGCGAGTTCACTGGGGGCTTATTCATGAACCGGCAGGAGATGGATATTCCATCTATCGGGAAAACCCAAGAGTTTTTCAGGCTATATACCTTGGCTGCAGGATGCAAGATGATGCAGTTTCAGCAATCGTGAAACTCATCCGTCGGCACCTGCCTGCTACTAAGATC
>SWDP01000002.1:38824-45322 GCA_005116885.1 Nitrospira sp. | reverse complement strand
ACTTCCAAATGTGATTCGCGTCCAGAACCTTTCTGAATCTTCACGCTGTGGCACTGAAGGCGCTCGCCACCCTCGACTCCTCCGCCTACGGCCTCTGTGGCTTGAAACTCCGTGAATTCTCCTCGCACGGTGACGAGATAGATCCTCATCACTTTATGAGCTGGATCAGTGAGATAGCCCGACAGGACTGAATCGCTAGTGAGCAAGAGAAGCCCACTGGTTGCCTGATCGAGTCTCCCGACGGCATGCATGTATCCCAGATCAGGCGGTAGCACATCGAAGATCGTTTTACGGCCTTTTTCGTCACTGTGCGTTGTGACGACCCCTTTGGGTTTATGAAAAAGGATAAATCGTTTAGCCGAGTCTTGAATCGGTTGATCGTCTATTGAGACAGAGTCTTTGGGCCACAAGACCCATGTGGCCGGATCACGTACGACTCGACCATTGATGCGGATTCGTCCTGCGCGGACCCATTCCTGGCTCGTGCCACGAGAAGCAAGTCCAAGCTTCGACAGCAGCCGATCCACGGTGAGACGTTTGGAAGATATGGAGGCCTTTTGTGCCATCCTGGACCCTATCTATCCTGGAAGCTGACCGGTGGACACTGACCGCCCTACAGGATGCTCAAAAAGTCCTGCCTTCCCACCCGCCCAACCCTGGCGTGCCGAGACACGCCTTGGCCCAAGCAAGGCCGCAGGCGAGTTGAAACCGGAGGCGTACCCTCTCGGGTACGTTGAGGATTTCGATGAGCCGAGAACGAAGCTGGCGGGCTTTTTCAGCATTCTGTCAGAGGAGGCCGCGCTTTTGGAGGTAATCTTTGTCAATAACGGGAGGGGGTTTGGCGGGAAGCTGCCCACGCTCTTGTAGCAATCGTTCGACGTATTTCCCAATCAGATCCGATTCGAGATTGACGTGATCGCCGACTTGCTTGAGACCCAGGGTCGTGACCTTGGCCGTGTGTGGAATAATCGAAACGGAGAAACCGCGCTCAGTCACCTGATTGATCGTCAGACTGATGCCATCGACGGTAATAGACCCCTTCACGATGCAGTGGCGCAGAATCTCAGGTTGGGCTTCGATCATGAACAGAATGGCATTCCCATCCTGTTGGCGGATGCGAACGGTGCCGATGCCATCCACGTGACACCCGACCCATAATCGGTTTAGAAACCAGCGATGTAAGGGCCTGTACCGTAAACAACAGCCCAACTTCTCCCGGATTCAATCCCGCCGAGACGCCATAGAGCGGGAGAAACGCCATCAAGGCCCCATTCGCTATCATCTTGGCCGCATCGGTCGAGCTAGTAATGAGAACCTTGCGATTCTTGGCGACCACCCTGAAGCCCTTCCACATCTCCGCCATCAGCGGGGCCATTCCCTTCTCCTGGATACGAGGGGGAGGCGGTGTGAGTCGCAGACTGTAGAAGATGACAATGGCAATGCAGCCAAATAGGCCGGCCGTGACGAAGCCAGCGGAGAATCCCGACACGTAGATCAGATAGCCACCGATAAACGGCCCGACCAATGCACCGGATTGCGTCGAAGCCGTGTAGGTACCGAGCGCAGCCCCCCTTCGTTCTCGATAGAGATCGGCCACGGTTGCCAGCGCACTCGGCGCGAAGATGGCCGTAGCCAGTCCGTGAAAAAAGCGTAAGGCGGTGAGTGCATCGAGATCCGTCACCCACGGGTACAGAAATGGCGGGAGCCCGAAAGCCACTACGCCAATCTGAAGCAGGAACCGTCGACCATAGATGTCGGACAGCGCTCCGGACGGCAGCTTGAGAAACACTCCAGTCAGGGTAGAAACAGACACGATGAGCCCAATCCGTTCAGGGCTAGCCCCCAGAGACTCAGCGAATAACGCCAGCACCGGCATCCGGACCATGTTGTAGCTGATAAAGCAGAACACCCCGACCGTGCAGAGCAACGTGAAGCTGCGTGACGTCGTCATGGTGCGGTCGTCCTGGATGAGATCGCGCCGCTGGAATGGGATAGATCGTCCAACGCCTGTTTTAAGAAGGCCACGTCCTCGTCCGGAAAGGCAGGGAGGTCCGTCGCTTTACCCAGAACACGGTCGGGATGTTGCCGCATCAGGCGGCTCAATCGGTTGACGGTCTCCACCCCTTTGCTCAACTTCCTTGTAATAGTCCCCCCGATAATCGGGCGCAGCAAGGTGACCACTCCGGAAAGGATGCGATTGTCCAATCTCATGTACGAGACCATGATACTGTCCATCGCTTCCGCTCCATCTGCGTCTTTCACCGAGTCCATCCTCAGAAACACGACAGCTTTGCCGGAGATGTTCGGGAGCAACCGGCTGTCGTGAGATCCTTCAAGATAGTAAATCCGAGAGGTGCGGTCTTGGTAGACAGGTTGCACAATCCCTTTGGTCCCTTCGCCGTCATTCCCCCAAAAGCGGCCTGGGCCTCTCGCTTCCGATGTATACAAACCAAGTTCCAGGCGATTGATCAATGTTGCTGCCAGCGTTGGACGATCCAGTAGTTGATGATAGAGCGATTCCGGCAAACCGGCTCGAATGGGACCGACCTGGCTGACTGTGGTGTAGTTGTCGATAATCTCGTACAGTCGGCACACCCAGGCTGGATCGATCTTTTCAATCGGAAAGGTCATCCCTCCATGCTCGGATGGTAAGGAGCAGGTCTCCGACTGAGCCGGATCGGGATTGATGGTTGTACTCAGCCCGATCACAACGAGCATAGCCATCAGGCCGGCTCTCCGCAGGCCCGTCGATCCGGAGATCATCACGGCTGCTTTCGAACCTGGATGGCGAGATGGACGGGAAAGAGTTGCCGGGAATCTTGTCGCAGGCGCGCCTGTTTCAGCAAGGTCTCAAGCGACGGCGTCACAGTGCCGTCGAAGGACACCTGCCCATTGGTGAACACGATGAGAGGCTTGGAAAAATCGATGAGCTGTTCGTTCAGAAAGAGACTGTACCGCTGGACTCGGTCAGCCCGGACTTCAATGCGATTCGGCGCCACGATCGACGCGTCCAATCTCGCATATTCACGCTGTTTGATCAGATCGTCTCGTTTGCTGACCAGATCTTCTGAAAACGCGGCGATTGCATCCGTCGTATCGATGCGCACCCATCCAAACGGTTGAAAGTGACTGGCCTCACGCACGACCGTCACGCTCGTCGGCAAAGGATTGCGCCGCTGGGCATTAAGCCATGTCACCAACTCAGGCAATTCCTCTCTCGGGAAGTAATGTCCTCCCGCCATGGGATGCTCGCGATCATGTTCCCGATAGACGAAGGGATAGCCCAGCTTCGTGAGTTCACTGGTAATCCTCCGGCTAAATTCAACTGGCATCACCTGATCCTTGACTCCGTGAATGATATAAATCGGCGTGGAGCGCAAGTTAGCCAGAAATGGCAGCAGCACATTATCGAGACCACTCGCCATGGGGGCAATGCCGGCGAACAACGGCGCATCGTGCATACCGATTACCCAGGCGCCGATCCCGCCGTTGGACATGCCGGTAAGAAAGATCCGGTCAGGATCGATGTGGTAGCGCCGTTGCACGGAACGAATCGTAGCCAACACCAGTTCTTCCGCGCCTCTCGTAAACCAGGCGCCCATCGGAGTCGTTGGACAGGCCAAGACATAGTCATCCCCCAATCGAGCCTGCCAGCGTTCCAGGTAGGCCTCACCGGTAAATCCTGCGCCATGCAGACACACGACCAGGCCGTAACTCTTCACAGACTGATAGGTCGGTGGAACGGAAAGCGCCACGTGATAGGCACGCCCCTGCACATCGATTCGCTCGTCTGGAATGGTTCCGGTCGGCTGAGGGACATAGTTCCGCTCAGTTTGAATGATCCGAACCGCCTGGTCGATCGTGACATACGGATCGGACAGCATGACCTGAAGAAGGCTTGAGGCTTCTTCTGCATCCGTACTATCCAGGTAGCGGAAGACCTGCGTCTTCATCTCAGCAGAAGAAGCGACAGCGGGCGCATACATTTCATGATCGGCGAACCCTACAAGGGCCACAACAAGAACGCCTATGAGAAACCGGCGCGTCACAGATCTCCTTCCACGACCAAATCTTTCCCGACACGGCGAACCGTAACATGATGCAATGGTAGTGCTTGGGCCAAGCGCTGCGGGCTCCGGTCGCCGATCACCGCCTTAGCATCCTGCCCTCCCATTAGAGTCGGCGCGAGATAGAGCACCACACGATTGACAAGTTTCTCGCGTAACGCTGCAGCATTGACGGTGCTACCTCCCTCAATGAGTACAGAGGTGATCCCGCGCTTCCCCAACATCGTCATCAGCGCCGGAAACGAGACACGCCCGTTCTTCGCCGAACATGACACCACTTCCACCCCTGCCCGTTCAAATGGGCGGCGGCGTGACGGGAATACACGACGTGTGGTGACGATTAACGTCTTCGCTCGGTCCTGCATGGCACAAACCGTTGCGGTCGGTGATGTCCGGAGTCGGCTATCGAGCACAACCCGCAGTGGTTGCCGAGGCGCCAGTTTCAGTGGGCGATTTGAGAGTCGCGCTGTGAGAGTAGGATCATCGTGAATGATGGTACCCACCCCGACAATGACCGCGTCCACCTGACTCCTAAGCCGGTGCGCGTCTTGCCGCGCGAGTGGACCAGTAATCCATTGCGACTCGCCCTTCGCTGTCGCCACCTTACCATCCAACGTCATCCCGGCTTTCAAGACTACGTAGGGGCGACCGGTCTTCACCCAATGGAGGTAGGCGTGATTCATCTTGGCCGCTGCCTCATGTGCGATACCCATCGTCACCGTCATTCCGGCTCGACGTAAGGCAGCAATCCCACGTCCCTTGACCATCGAATTGGGATCAGCCATCGCGACCACCACCTGCCGTACCCCGGATCGAACCACTACTGGCACACAAGGCGGGGTTCGTTTGAGGAGGTGACAACAGGGTTCAAGGGTGACATAGAGCGTCGCCTCTTTGGCGCGTGGCCCCGCTTGCTTGAGTGCAAGAATTTCTGCGTGAGGTTGCCCTGGACCGTGATGGTACCCTCGGCCTACGATACGGCCGTTCTTCACCACGAGGGCGCCGACCATGGGATTCGGGCTGGTCCTACCCCGGCCCTTCGCCGCGAGACGAAGCGCCAGGGCCATGAAGTGGAGATGCGCGGTGGTGACGGTCACCGTTTCTTGCGCGTGACGCGCGATCGGCTGCGAGGCCGCTGAGCCGACTTCGTCTTTGTGGTATTCATTTTCGCCTTCACACGAACCCGTGATGCCTTGCGCTTGGGGGGAGAATTCTTCGATTCGGCTTCAGCCAAGGCCGCATGAGCTGCCGCTAGCCGCGCAATGGGAACGCGATAGGGCGAGCAACTCACATAGTCCAATCCAAGTTCGTGACAGAATTCCACGGAGCTGGGATCGCCGCCATGCTCACCGCATATGCCGAGCTTAATCCCAGGACGGGTCTTCCGGCCTCCGGCGATGGCCTGCCGCATGAGAGCTCCCACCCCTTCGCGATCAAGGACTGCAAATGGGTCGGACTCAAGAATATTCGCCGTTCGATAAAAGTCGATGAACTTCGCCGCATCGTCACGGGAGAAACCGAACGTAGTCTGGGTAAGGTCGTTCGTTCCAAATGAAAAGAACTCCGCCTCTGTCGCAATGCGATCCGCTGTAACAGCGGCACGCGGCAGCTCGATCATGGTACCCACGAGATAGGAGAGCTTCACGTTGTATCGCTTCATCGTCTCCTGCGCCACCTCGCGGATCAAATCTTTCTGCGCCTTCATTTCCGAGACCATCCCTACCAGCGGGATCATGATCTCCGGGACAATCTTCTTCCCTTCCTTGGCTAGCTCACACGCGGCCTCCATGATGGCCCGCGCCTGCATGCGGGTAATCTCCGGCATCGTAATCCCCAGTCGGCAGCCGCGCAACCCGAGCATAGGATTGAACTCGTGGAGTTCCTCAACGCGGGCCAGCAACCGGCGCTTCTCTTCGAGCCTGGATCCGTCGCGACCGGTCAGCTCCAGCTGCGCAATTTCCACCATCAAGTCTTCACGCTTCGGCAAAAATTCGTGCAACGGCGGATCGAGCAGACGAATGGTGACCGGATAGCCCGCCATCTCGCGATAGAGCCCGATGAAATCCTGTTTTTGCAGCGGCAAGAGCTGATCGAGAAACTTTTCCCGCTCTTCTTTCGTCCGAGCCAGGATCATCTTCTGCATGATCGGGATGCGATCCTCGGCAAAGAACATATGTTCCGTCCGACAGAGTCCAATCCCTTCCGCGCCGAAGCCACGCGCGATGTTCGCCTGATCCGGCACGTCCGCATTAGCACGGACATGAAGCGTCCTGACGCGGTCTGCCCATGACAGAATCAACGCGAAGCGTTGGTACTTGTCCGACTGCTTCCCATCCAACTTGCCCTGGATCACTTGAATGATTTCAGATTCGACGACGGGCAGATCCCCCTCATACACATTGCCGGTCGAACCGTTGATTGATAGATAGTC
>SWDP01000002.1:13490-38724 GCA_005116885.1 Nitrospira sp. | reverse complement strand
CCGTGTCCATCATGCCCGGCATCGAGGCCCGGGCGCCGGACCGGACTGAGACCAGCAACGGCCGTTCAGGGTCGCCAAACCCCAAGCCCATCGACTTTTCGACCCGCTTGAGCGATTTCAGCGCGGCATCCCACATGCCGGGAGGGTACTGTTTTCCATTCTTGTAATATTCAACGCAGGCCTCGGTCGAAATCGTGAAGCCGGGTGGAACGGAGATGCCGAGATTCGTCATTTCAGCAAGTCCAGCTCCCTTGCCACCCAGGAGCTCTTTCATGTTGGAGGTCCCTTCGGCCTTGCCGTCACCGAAGTAATACACATATTTCTTTGCCACGCTGCCCTCTCCTTCGTGTTGACTTCAAGTCAATTCAATGGACCAGTGATGCCCCATGGCTGGCGGCAGATTCGAGACGCAATCGATACCAGCCGACCAGATACCATTTCGCCACCAGCCCGAACGTAATCACTGCCACGACGACCAGCACCGATATGAGCAACCGATAGTCGGCGTGCCTCCCCTGATCGACATAATACTGCCCGTCCGGCCCTTGCCGAAACTTTGTCTCTCGTTGCAGTTGATGCGTCTTGCCGGACGGATCGGACAGATGAATCCATTCCGAACAGAGAGGCACCGGTTCCGCCGCTCCCGTAACCGAATGCCAGCCGAGCCGAAGACAAATATCCTGTTTGGAATTGAAGATATCAGGAGTTGCTGCCAGTTCATCGAGGTTCATCCCGCTGACCCGTAACCCGACCAGAACGATCGCATTACAGAGAACAATCATGGCAAGAGACACGCCGATGGCGAACCGACGGACTCTCTTCGCCAGACGCTGATCGTCTGACGATGGTTGGGAAAGAGACGCTGTACCCATGGACGGCTCCATACCGTACTGCCCCTATGTTGCTCCTTCGCCTATCTCTCCATAGGAATGGCACCCGCGCTGGTCTCAGTGCGGCCATCTAGCGAAGCGGCAAATGCTCCCTCAAAGTTCGCTCGTTTTCTCTCCAGTGTGGGGGCTGATTGATCTTCCACTGCGCGCGTTCTTTCAATTCCCCCAATACATTTCAAGGGTGGCCTGGTCGATCCTCGATTGCGCGCGTCGAACGAGCACCTTCCGAGCGTGCGCGTTCCGCGAGCAGGAGGACGGCTAGGCTGCCCTTCCATCCACGCTCTACCCTCCTTGTACCACAATCTGCGAAAAGTCAGCGAATGAGTTGAAAAAATCGTCCACTTCCTGGAGCAACGACAATCGGTTGCTTCTGATGGACGGGTCCTCGGCATTGACCATAACGCCCGCAAAGAACGCATCGATAGGAAGCTTCAGACGCACCAACGCGTCCAGAGCCTGGACATACTCCCCACAGGTCATTGCCGATATCATCTTCTGCCGTTCTTCGGCAAGAGCCTCGTACAGTGCCGATTCCGTAGGATGTTCAAACCGCGCCCTGTCAACCGGTTTACGATCCCACTGTTCTTTTTCAACAAGCCGGTGCGCGCGCTTGAACCCGATAATCAACGGATTGAATTCCGGCTTTGCCGTCACAGATTCAAGTGCCTTCATTCGCTGAACAAGATCCACAAGGTCCAACGATTTGTCGTGCGATTGCTTGAGCACGGCTTCGATGACATCGTCTCGCAACGCATAGACCACCCTGGCATAGTGCCGAACCCGCTCAAAAATAAATTCAATCATCCGACGCCGGCCATCCTGCAAAGGGTTGGCTCCCCCTTTGAAGCCATCGCCGATAACAAGGTCTCTCGCGGTATCGATGTAACTTCCGATATCAAGGCGTAATTGTTCCTCAAGTATGATCCGGACAATGGCCGTGGCATTCCTGCGCAGAGCAAAGGGGTCTTCCGATCCAGTCGGCACGAGACCCACATGGAAAAATGCCGCCACGGTATCCAGGCGGTCGGCCAATGATAGCACCTGACCGGCGACGCTCTTCGGCCATTCCCCTTCGATCGATCGAGGCAGATACTGCTGCCCGATGGCCAGACTCACTGCCTCAGACTCACCGTCATGTTTTGCATACTCCCCCCCCATGATGCCCTGAAGTTCTGGAAACTCACCGACCACACCGGTGAGAAGGTCAGCCTTGCACAGATCCGCGGCTCTCTCGCAGGCCCTTTTGAGGTCGCCATCCTGTGGTCGCAAACTTGAGGCGATGAATCCAGCTAACCGTTTAACTCGCTGCTGTTTTTGCCCCATCGTACCGAGTTTCTGATGAAACGTGACACCAGCCAGTTTCACCACCCGTTCCCCAAGTGTGACCTTCCGGTCTTCATCGAAAAAGAATTTCGCGTCGGCCAAACGCGCAGCAAGGACCCGCTCGTTGCCTTCGCGAATCAATCCCATATCTTTGGCTCGATTGTTCGTCACCGCGATAAAATGGGGGACGAGCTTCCCGTTCTCTTTGTGCATCAAGGAAAAGAATCCCTGATGTTCTTTCATCGAGGTAATCAAAATCTCTTGCGGCACTTCTAAATAGGCAGGCTTGAAGGAGCCGATAATGGCGTTGGGGCATTCGGTCGTATAGACCGCCTGATCCAGCAAGTCGCCGTCCATATTCAATGTGAAACCGGTTTCCTTGCACAAGGTTACGATCTGTTCTTCGATCATATGGCGGCGCCGCTGCGGATCCGGAATGACCCCCTGTCTTTCAAGTCCCTTCAGATATGATTCATAGTGTCGAACCACAATTCCCTTCGCACTCCCTAACACGCGATGGCCTTCCGTCCGATTTCCGGCAGTAATCCCTGCCACTTCGATGGGAAGCGTCACCCCTCCATACAGGGCCACCAGCCAGCGCACCGGTCGAGCGAACCGCATACCGGTATTATTCCACTTCATCGCTTTTTGAAAAGAAAGTTTCGCAATCAACTGAGGAAGAAGTCCTTCCAGGACCACGTCAGTAATCCGCCCTTCCTCCTGCTTCACCGCGAAGAGGTACTCCCCTTTTGGAGTCTGGCGAATCTGTAACTCTTGGACGGCGACTCCTTGCCCTGAGGCAAATCCCGTTGCTGCTCTGGTCGGCTGGCCCGCAGAATCGAACGCCACCGCTTTGGAAGGCCCCATCGCTTCCTTGACCATAGCGGTTTGCTGAGTCGCAAGCCCTTCAACGACCAGGGTCAATCGTCGAGGAGTTCCCAGCGTGCGAGCGGAGTGAAACGCGAGACGTTGGTCTCTCAACAGCTGCTCAGCCGAATCTTTGAGGGCAGCCAGGGCGGGAGCGATGAACTGGTAGGGAAGTTCTTCGACGCCGATCTCAAGCAACAACTCGGCAGTGGATGCCGGAGAAGGGCGCGTCCTCTTCTTCGCAGCAGGAGCGGAACGGCGAGGTTTCTGATTCTTTGTCATGAATCTTTTTGCGTTCTTATGAGCGGCGTGCCACAGCTTTTGAACGAGAACCGGACACCTTCGCCCCACCATGCCCCGTCCCACGATTGAGCAGCGGATGCCCCATCGCCGCGCGCTCTTCAATATAGCGTTCAGCACATTGCCGCGCGAGTGCGCGAACCCTGGCAATATAGCCGGTCCGCTCCGCCACACTGATCGCCCCTCGAGCGTCAAGAAGATTGAAGAGGTGCGACGATTTGATGCAAAACTCGTAGGCCGGAAGCATTAATCGCTTATCGCGATTCGCCAGCAATCGTTTGCATTCTCCTTCGAACGATTGGAATGTGGCCATAAGCATCGCCACATCGCCTTCTTCGAAATTGTAAGTAGAGAATTGGACTTCGGTTTCGTGATGAACGTCTCCGTATGTGACGGAATCGTTCCAGGCAAGATCGAAGACGTTGTTGACTTGCTGTAGATACATGGCAATCCGTTCAGTCCCATACGTAATTTCGACGGTAATGGGGTCCAGCTCAATCCCACCGATTTCTTGGAAATAGGTAAACTGGGTGATCTCCATCCCGTCAAGACGCACTTCCCAGCCCAGACCCCAGGCGCCGAGCGTCGGAGACTCCCAATCGTCTTGAATGAAGCGAATGTCGTGTTGCTTCTGATCGATTCCCAATTGAGCCAGGCTCTCTAAATACAACGCTTGAATGTTATCCGGCGCCGGCTTCAACACGACCTGATATTGATAGTAGTGCTGCATACGATTCGGATTCTCACCGTATCGTCCATCTGTAGGACGTCGGCATGGCTGGGGATAGGCTGCCCGCCAAGGCTCCGGGCCGAGAGATCGGAGGAACGTAGCCGGATGAAAGGTACCAGCCCCCATTTCCAGATCATAGGGTTGATGGATCACACAACCCTGCTCAGCCCAGTATCGATGTAATGTGAGAATGAGGTCCTGGAAAGTCACGAACAGTCCAGTCGTTGTAGGAAGGTCTGAATTCTAAAGCTAGACGCGTCGAAATGAGCCAAGAAACTAACAGGAATTTGGAAGGGCTGTCAAGGCACAACCCCTCTAGGATCAATACGTTGCAGCCCATCACATCCTGACAATTGCTGAGTCCTGATGGTCGGGATACTTGACTGATCGCACCATTTTCTTTCGATCGACTCTTGACGGGTACAACGCCATACCGTATTGTTCAAATTCTTGATTAACTAACTCATGAATTAACGGATCCCATCATGAAGCTGTCAAAAAAAAGCGAGTACGGACTTCGTGCACTGCTTGAGCTTACCCTCGTGCATGGCAAGACAACACTCCAGCGCCATCACATCGCGACTCGCCAGCATATTCCGATTGAATTTCTTGAACAAATCCTCCTGGCATTGAAACGAGCAGGGCTTCTCTCTAGTCGCCGAGGAGCGAAGGGTGGCTATGCACTCATTAAGTCCCCGAGAGAGATTACCCTCGGTCAAGTGATTCGTATTTTGGATGGCCCCCTCGCCCCCATCGGATGCGTGAGCAAGACCGCCTATCAGAAATGTGAAGACTGCCCCTATGCCGAACACACGCAGTGTCCGGTACAGCACGTGATGGGTTCGGTCCGTGATGCCATCGCCGGGATCCTGGACCACTACACGCTCGACGACTTCGTCTCCGGACATCGCAAAGGGTAATCGTGGATCTCATCGTACTTGCATTGATCACATTCGTAGCGTCCACCGTCAATGGCGCCTTGGGGTACGGCTTTTCTTCGATTACCGTTCCCGTTGCGCTGCTGTTTTATACCAATCGTATTCTGAACCCAGCCCTAGTGCTTGTGGAGTTGGTGATCAATGGATATGTGCTCTTCATCAATCGGAAGAGCATCCGAAACATCTGGTGGCGGGTAGCGCCTATCCTGATCGGACTCGTGATCGGTGTCGCAATCGGCAGCTACATTCTTTCCCTCGTGCATCCAGCCTGGGTCAAATTTGTGACCTACATCATGCTGTTGCCGTTGATTCTGCTACAGGCTGCCGGTATCAGAAAGCCCATCCAAGCCGAAAGAGCCATCGCAATACCGTTCGGAGCTAGCATTGGAACCCTATACGCCGTCACGACCATCTCAGGCCCTCCCCTTGCCGTACTTTTCAACAACCAGGGATATGCCAAACAGGATTTCCGTGCCGCACTGGGCGTCATTCGAGTGGCAGAAGGGGTGTTCACGGGAATTGCCTACTACGTTATTGGACTCTATAGCTACGAAAGCATGGCGATCATCCCCTACATCATTCCGAGCGTCCTGCTGGGCATTCCTCTTGGGAGCTATCTGATCCGTTTGATGGACCATGAAACGTTCAGACGGATCTGCATGGCCTTCGACGCCTTAATCGTCACATTCGGACTGTCTCGGGTTCTCACCGAGTTAGACCTGACAACCACATTCACCACCTACAGCATCTTCGCAATTGTGATGATGCTCAATGCCTATTTACTATTTCGATTTTTCCGCGACAGGACCGTCCCATAAGAGAGAACGGGAACCCGGCGCAAGTACGTTAGACCTTCTTCATGTGGAACAACGTCAGGCCGGTTCTCAGCCTTGCTTTCGGGAGGATAGTGCGATGCATCCGGAACGTGGGAAGCTGTTCAACCGGTTCTTCCCAACACACGTGGAATCCGTGGGATAGACTCATCTGCCCGAGCTGGGCTGGACCGATGACGAACGCAGTGCTTCCTTCTCGAAGCATTCGGTTGATCCTCATCAAGCGCTCAGCCAAACCGATCGGTAGATCTCCACTGTCATAGGGCACCCAATAGTAGACCAGGTCATAGGAGTGAGAGGCGTCCCGACCGTACAGCCCTTCGTCCATACTGAATCGAATACTCGAAAGCCAATTCCACTGCTGCAACTCGGCGCAAACACTCCAGATCCGTTGTGCCTGCTTTTGCGCAAAGGCCGGGTACCGCACCAGTACGGTATAGTCTCTCGGTCGATCAAACTGGCAGCAGGTCGCAACCACGGCATCGCCGTTATCGATGAGGATACGCTGGGCTTGTGAAAGGAGCCCGGCGATTTCGCGATCCTGCTCGGCAAGATCTTCGAGATAATCAGCCACGAAGGGCTGTGCGGCGCACTCACTGATTTCAGACTCGTCTTCCGGATAGAGCAAGACCGCTCCGTAGGCGTCAGCAGGCGAGATGGGTGGAATTCCTTGGGCAAAGACGGAGCGCCAGTCGATCGGGCTCATGGCCACCGGCTCACCCGACTGATCCTGCGCCCCTTGCGGCAGGATCACGGGCAATATCGTCTCACGATCACGATCCTTCAGAACGATCTGTGACCCGGCAACCCTCACACTCCGATCATACGGAGCATATCGACCTCTTTTCTGGTTCGTATAGGGCAGCCCGGAAGAATCTGATTCCATCGTCACCTTGTGCAGCAAGCCGCCTTGAAGGGTTACGCACACCCCCGCACATTGATCGAAATATCGAGTCGGTGGTGTTGGCACAGGCAGCCAGACTACTTGATGAGATCGTTCGGGATTCATGAAGAGGGTGAATGGGTGACCCCCAGCAGACGCTTGAGGGGTGAAGAAACTACTGAACAAGCGGAACGCAGCTTCCGACGGATAGGTGGGAATACCTCGATATCGTAAGGGTTGTGGCGCCGTCTTCCCTTCATTCTGATCGTCGTAGAGCCCGCGAATCAATTCAAAGACCGCGGACCCGGTTCCCGGTAACAGCGACTGGAAGAGTTCAACGACCGGAAGAAAATCGATAGCGGTCCAGTTCATCGCCCCCATACAGGACATAAAACGAGCCTGTTCGAAATCCCCGTCTTTAAGCACATACAGCGCATCTTTTCGCTGACGAATCGCCACCCTACCGGTCTGGTCGATCAAGAAATCCTCATCCCGATAGAATAGCCTCATATCCTCGAGAGGAACCCGGAGTGCCTGAGCGGCCATCGCCCGTAAATCGTCAGCCACAAGCCGTTGACAGCCTGGCCTCCCAGCCAGATTGAGCGTGATTTCATTCATTAAACCGGCCGGCTTCAAGCCGACCCATTGCCCCCAATCCAGGCGTATCCGGACGCGAAGCAGAGTCACATGACCTGTGATATCAGTCCCCCACTCACACTCATGCAGCGGGTTTCCTGCTGAATCTGTTGCGAGAAACCGATGACCGTCAGGGCGATAGAACACGAGATGCCCGGTTGACTGTTCAACGCAACGGCCTCCAGTTGCGGCAAAATCGCGAGCAAATAAATGATTCCCGGAGAAGTTGATGTTACCGGGGTTGGCGAGCGCTGAGGGATTCACAAGAAGTGATCTCAATGATGCTCCAGGCTGCTCAAACAGGTCAGCCAACGAGGCCGCAAGGAGAGAAAACCCCGAGGCGTACATATTCTGTACGTCGAGGGATTCGAACGACTGAGCACGAAGTTGGGGCCTGTTTCAGCAGCCTGATTACTCGCGGACTTGCCCGCTCCCCAACACGATAAACTTGAAGCAGGTCAACTCTTCCAACCCCATCGGGCCTCGGGCATGGATGCGGGACGTGCTGATTCCGATTTCTGCTCCAAGCCCGAACTGATAGCCATCGTTCAACCTGGTCGAAGCGTTCACCAATACCGCACCGGCATCGACCTCGCGCAAAAATCGCATCGCTTTCGGGTAGTCTGATGTAATGATCGCTTCTGTATGGCGTGACCCGTACTTGGCAATGTGCTCCATCGCCTCATCGACATGCTTGACCACTTTCACCGCGATGGTGAGATCCAGAAATTCTTTCCCAAAATCGTCGTCGCTCGCAGGTTTGGCCGACGATGACAGCTGGCAGGTTTTCTGACATCCGCGAACCTCGACCTTGGCCTCCACTAACTTCTCAATGAAGGGGGAAAGCCAATGCCGCGCAATGCTCTGATGCACTAAGAGGGTCTCCACTGCATTACAGGTCGACGGCCGTTGCACCTTTGCGTTGAAGCAAATCCGTTCCGCCATGGCCGGATCGGCGTCAGCATCGACATAGATATGACACACCCCGGCATCGTGTCGAATGACGGGAATCGTGGCATGCTCGGTGACGACACGCATCAACGATTCACCGCCGCGCGGGATAATCAGGTCGATGTAGCGATCTTGCTTCAGCAGAAGAGGAACGATGTCACGATCCGGCCGGGCGACGAAACTGATCGCCCCGGCGGGAACACCGGCTTTCTCTGCCGCCTCCGACAGGACCGTCGAAATTGCTGTATTTGAATGGATCGCCTCGCTTCCTCCCCGAAGCACACAGACATTCCCGGACTTCAAGCAGAGCGCGGCGGAGTCCGCCGTGACATTCGGACGGGATTCATACACAATGCCGATCACACCGATCGGAACCCGCACGCGCCCCACTTGCATTCCATTCGGCCTGGTCCACATCTTCGGCATGTCGCCGAGCGGGTCGGGAAGCGCAGCCACCTCGCGCAGGCCTGCTGCCATCTCAGCGATTCTCTTGGCCGTGAGACGTAACCGATCTGCCATCGCTTTCTTTTCCGGCGCAGCTCCGAAAGCTTCCAAATCCAGTTCGTTCGCAGCCAGCAACGCATCCTTCTGCTCTTCCAACGCCTCTGCCATCGCGAGTAGGGCCCGGTTCTTCACCGTAGTCGACAGCGTAGCCAGTCTGCCCGCCGCTTCTTTAGCTCGCGTGACCACTGAGTGGACATACTCTGGAATCGGAATGGGCGGAACCACTTCCACGCCCATCGACTCGACTGGCTCGACCGATGTGTCCACTTGATTGTGAGGATTAGACAGCATGTAGACTCTTACCGCATAGGTTGTGTGGACAGGATACAGTGGGAGTTTCAATGGGGTCAAGACGGCTAGTCACGACCAGCAGTCGGAAGGAAAACTTCAAGAAACCACGCTTCACCTGTCAGACGAATACACCGACGATCATTCGTCTCTTATGTCGCGAGTGCGATGCACAAGACCGGGATTGCAAGGTACGCCGACGGAGACTATGGATTCGGGGGGTTTTCGCCCGCAATTGGCGGATCCATTGAAGCGCTTTCATTTAACGCACCTCCGTCGGGAACGGAGGAGGATTCTTCTATCGGTGGCGCTATAGGAAGTGGCACAGCCCCTTGCGGCACGATCGGAGCCGAAGAAGGGCTGGGGTATTGAAAGATCCAATCATGATAGGTGGGGCGTCCCTCGAAGTGCCTGACAGAAAGAGGGAAATTGCGCTGTCGAAACGGCTTTGCGTGACTCGCACTCCGGACACCCATGATGCCGCCTGTCGGCGCCCGCAGATATTCCCATTCTCCGTGCCCCATTGGATCACGATAGACCTTCCGCAAGAACGGTTTAGGTAATCTCGTAAGGTCAGCCAACGTCTGGGGATACACCTCTCCTGGCATCACACGGCCGGCCTTTTTCGTCGCCGAATACAACGCGAGCGCATTCTGAATCTCGACCCCTTTGGCCAAAAGGTCTATCTCACGTTCGCGTTGCACAGTCGTCTTCCATTGTTTTGCCGCAGCGGTCGTGGCGATCCCGATGAGGACGATAGCGAACATGAGCATGAGGTAGGTCACCCCTCGCTCATTGATGACCCGTTGCCGGTAGCAGATGGCCATTGAACTATTCTGGCTGCAAGAGAGCTTCTTCCAACGGAGCGTCTTTGGAGAGCGATATTATATGTTCCACTCGTGACTGGCGATCCAGCAACGTCACACTCTCTTGTGTAATGGCTTTCACCACGACATGATCTTCTACAGTTTCTCCAGTCCGAACGACATGAAGATCGTCTTTCTTCGTGAGCACAGCCATTTCACCCTTCTTCCGCGATACCTCTTCCGCCCGTACAAACCCGAGATAGCGGAATAGGGCCAACCCTGCCAGTGCCGCCTGCTGGCGCAGGGCCTGCTCCGAACCGGTATCGACCTCCTGCCGATTCGCAGCGAGAGCCCCGGAAGCATCAGTGCGAGGCGGTGCAAAGATATTACGTGGTGGGGAAAAGGTCATCTCCCGTTGAGTCCGCGTGGCAGCAAGGAAATTGAGTTGCACCTGCAACCCGTCCATTCTTCCACGGGTAGGCCGAGGTACAGAAGCAGGGCCGCTCACATTCGTCAGCGGCACACGTTCGGGTTCTTCCATGGTCAGCCATTCCCAGGCAATAATTCCACCCCAGAGCAGGCCTAACCCCACCAACGCCGTGATTTTCTTTTGGTTCGTCGTCAGCATATCCAGGCACTATTGAAGCGCCGGCTTGCCGGGCTCGCTTCGAAGATAGGTGGCAATCGTAATGTCGAAGGTCAACGTCTGGCTTTGCTGATCATCTGCGGGTGCGAGTTCCAAATCTTCGATGTAGACCAATTCCTCAGCCGTCTCCAGGTCATGAAGAAACCGTCGAAGATCCTCGTAACGACCGGTCATGGTACCCTGGAGCACACCTTTATTCGTATTGGCGACCAGAGTGGGCTCAGTCTTGTAGGAGAGCGCCGGGAGGATCACGCGATGACGCTTGGCCTCCTCAGTAATACCCAGCGCCAAGGGAGCAAAGTCCCGTTCAACCGGCAACACCGACCACACCTGCGCAAGATCTTTCCGCGCGCTCTGCGCCGCCTTATGATGTGTGAACTCTTGACGGGCTCGGTTCCATTCCAACTCCAATTTCGCGAGACTCTGCTCAGCCCCTTCCACCCCAATGGTTCGGACTCCCCACAAGATTCCTGACAACAACACGACCCACATCAGCCATGGGATCAACACCCCGTAGGGTTTTCGCAATTGCTGACGGATGAAGTCCATCATACCTCTCTACCAGATCGCAGAAAAATAATTTTGGCACGCGAGACTGGCGGGACAGGAGAGACGCGAGGGTTCGAGGTCCGAAGTTCGAGGTTTTCTGAGCTTTGAACCCCGATCTTCGAACTTCGGATCGCGACTTGTCCGCGGGCAAGGCCGCAGCTCCACAGCTGACCCTCGTTTCACGTTTCACGCCTCACGTTTCACGGTTCCTGTTCAGCATCCTGCTACACACCTTGTTGCCGATACCGCAACGTCAGGTCAAACTCCACCAATCCATCGGGTCTCACCCGGTGCTGGCCTAGTACAGGATCGTAGAAGACGGCGTGGTTTTGCAATGTGACCGTCAATGCCGTCACATGTTCGACGGTCACCGCCAACCCCGTGATGTGTACGACCGCCCCTCCCTGATCCAAGCGGATGCTCTTCATGGACACCTGCTGGGGGATGGCCGACTCAAGAGCGGACAGAAACTGTGTCCAGGAAAAATGCCGCTTGGTGAGCACCAGGTTCGCTAAACTAACTTCTGCCGGCAACTGCTGCAAAGAAGGCTCAGACAGATCAAGACCCTCTCGTTGAGCCTGCGCGAGAAGCTGTTGATCTTGCATACGGACATGATCGAGGTTCGCCTGCACGTCTTGGAGATCGTACAGAGTCATACCGGTCTGGATTCCACTCCAAATGATTCCGCCTCCTATGATCCCGCAGAGCGCAACCAGCATCGTGCGAGCCGGCGCAACATACCACCGGTAACGGCTGCCCAGTTCGATGTGAAAATATCGTGCACTCCCTGGCATCACGAGAAACCCGCTCCCCTTGCCGGCGACCGAACGAAGGGAGGTCCATCCAAGCGCCATCATCTACATCACCCCTGCCACAACAGGAAGCGTGGCCCATGACGTACTTCCGCCGTCGTGAGTCCACCCTGCCTGCTCGACGGATTTCCAGTCCAGCCGCTCAGTCGACAGGCTAAATTCTCTATTCAGCGCCTGTTCAATAGTCGGAAATGAGCAATCGCCGGCGAAAACCATATCCGTCACATTCAGGTTAGGAAAATGGTCGCGACAGGCACGAAGCGATGCCGCACATTCTTCGACAATGTTATCAGCCATACCACTCCCGAGACTCTCGTCATCCTGTACATCATCTGCACGCAACAGTTTGGTCCTGACAAACGCCAATCGACCTTCCTGCATGACGAAACAGGTCAAGCCGCCGTCCGAGACACTGACCCAGAGTAAATCGCGACCCAATCGTTTTCGGCCGCCTGCCGTTTTCAGCCAGAGATTAAAGAGACGAAAGCTGGTCACTCCAATCTCTTGAGGGAGCAAGCTGACTGACTCACATAGGGACTCATATTGTCTCAAGATGGCTTCTTGAATCGCCACGGCTAGGACAACGTGGGACCGCTCATCTCGCGCTCCATGTGAGGGAAACCCCTGCCACACAATCTTGGCCCCTGCCAGGGGCAACAGCTGTTCCTGCCCTAAACGCCAGCGAATCAATGCCTCTTGTTCCTCCGCATGCACGGGGAATTGCTCTAACTGCAACACCGTCGCGCGCACCGATAGATCCGGCAGCAACAACACAATCGGGCATGGAGCCTGAGACTGCCATGCAGGTCCTGCCACCCTACTATCTCGCCCTGGTGCCACCAGCGACCGCACACAATTTTCTACCGCAGGCATGTCAGTGAGATTCAAATCCATCGGAGACAGCTTGATCGCCTCGGGTGGCGCTGGTGAAAGCGTGCACCGGTAGTGATACCGCCCCCGCCAGGTGCGGACAGCTTCTCCCCACGCAAGAGCCTGCGCCCCGATTTTCAAACAGTGCCGCGGACGACTGGCGGTTATCCCCCACATGGCTTACCCTTCCTCGCTAAACGTGACTCGATTGATCTCGCGCAAGGTTGTGGAACCTTCCAGCACCTTCCTGAGTGCGGACTGTCTCAACGTGATCATTCCGCTGGTCACCGCGCGATAGCGGATCTCGGACAAGGGGCGCTCGGCCAGAATCATTTCTTTGATTTCATCATTCAGGTCCAGAAACTCCGTGATGCATTTTCGCCCTCGATACCCGGTCCCATGGCACTCCTGGCATCCTTTGCCTTCATAAAATGGCGCATCTTTATATCCCTCGTAGTCGAGGCCTGATTCTTCCGCCAGCGATTTGTCGAGCTTGACCGCCGTTCGACAGGCCACGCACACCATTCGAACAAGCCGCTGCGCCAACACACAGTTTAACGCAGCCAAAAAGTTATAGGCATCGATGCCCATTGAGGCAAACCGCCCGATCACATCGAACACATTGTTGGCGTGCACCGTTGTCAAAACTAAGTGACCCGTAAGCGACGATTGGATGGCAATTTGCGCAGTCTCCGCATCACGAATCTCACCGACCATGATCTTGTCAGGGTCATGACGTAAGATGGATCGAAGCCCTCGCGCGAACGTCAGGCCTTTCTTCTCATTCACAGGAATCTGCACGACTCCTGACAGCTGATACTCGACCGGGTCTTCGATCGTGATCAGCTTATCTTCTTTGATATTCATCTCAGTAATTGCCGCGTACAGCGTCGTCGTCTTGCCGCTGCCGGTCGGGCCGGTCACTAACACCATGCCGTAGGGCCGCGTAATTGCGCGACGAAACCGCTTCAGATCTTCCGCATTGAACCCAAGTCGTTCCAGCCGCAACGTCGATACACCGGTCGTGATTGCCTCACGGTCCAAAATTCGCACGACGGCTGATTCACCGAACACACTTGGAAGAATCGAGACGCGGAAATCGACCGTCTTTCGCTCCAGCCGCATCCGGAAACTTCCATCTTGCGGCACCCGCCGTTCGGCAATATCCAGATCCGACATAACTTTCAACCGCGAAACCAACGGCGCATGGAGCCGGATATCGAGCGGTTCCATCGCAGGAACGAGAATCCCATCGACCCGTAATTTCACCTTGGTCGCGCGATCGGCAGCTTCAATGTGAATGTCGCTGGCTCGACGCTGCATCGCGCTCAGGAGGATGGAATCCAATAGTTTCACGGCAGGGCTCTGATCGTCTCCCGCTTGATCGATCGTGAGGACTTCCTCTCCTCGTTCGTCCTCCTTCACCAACACAGATCGATATTCCGCTTCAAGCTCCCGAAGAGCTTGACTGGACCCTTCACTCCGTTCCAAGGCCGCCAGAATAGCGCTTCTCGTACTCACCACCAAATCCAACGGAGACCCCAAGAGCAGTTCCAGTTCATCCAATGCCAAAAGATTTTGCGGATCGGGGATGGCGACGGCCAAACGGCCTTGATGCTCTGCCATCGGGATAAACGGATGCCGTTGCATGAGTTTCACCGACATGGAGTCATAGAACGCCTGGTCAACACGGAATTCCGTTAATAGATTACAGGGGAGGTCAAACTGAGCCGCCAACGCACGTGCCAACTGTTCTTCGGAGAGAATCCCTTCGCTCACCAAGGTCTGGCCGAAAGCTGCCGTCACACCGCCCAATCGATTGAGGACTTGGTCGAGCGTCTGTTTTGTCAAAATACCCTGCTGAACCAGAACATCCGTCAGCGTTGGTCGTGTCACAGTCCGTGCCATAGTGTCCTACTCACTTCTTAATCCAAACGCACACACCACGAGGCATGAGTATATGCATACCAGGCTACACCGCCCCGGCCATCTGAAACACGGGCAAATACATGACGATGACGATCGCACCGACTAACACTCCCATGATCAGCAGAAGTACCGGCTCAATCCACGTCGTCAATTGTGTAAGCCGGAGATCCAAATCTCCCTCATAGAATTCAGCCACGTCATGCAACATCGTGGGCAGCGACCCGGTTTCCTCTCCGACCGACAGCATCTCCACCGCGAGTTTCGGAAATACTTTTGGGCGATCCAGTGCAGCGGCCAGAGTCGTCCCTTCTCGAATTTCTGCGACCGCATCCGCGACTCCAACCGATACATATCGATTGGCAATGGCGCCCCGCGCAATAGACAATGCCTCCACAAGCGGAGTGCCTCCGGCAAGAATCGTCGCAAGGGTGCGCGTGAGCTGAACCGTATAGTGCTTGACAAAGATTGGGCCTATAACAGGCATACTCAACGACAGCCGATCCACGGCAAGCCGTCCAGCAGGCGTCGTATAGTACGCTCGACCCGCAAGCCCCAGTGCAGCAACCCCTAATATTCCCGGCACAACATACGCTTGCCCCCCCTTCACCACATCCAGCAACAGTTGCGTGGCGAACGGCAAGGATTTCGTCGTCTCGGCATACACTGATACAAACGTAGGCACAACATAACTCAGCAGAAACCCGATGACGGCAACCCCGACCAATACGAGAAAACCAGGATAGGCCAGTGCTTTCGAGACTTTCTGATGCAATCCAATCATCAGTTTCAGATAGGCGATGAACCGCTGCAGCACCTCAGCTAAATTTCCCGATTGTTCTCCTGCCTTGATCGTCGCAATATACAAATCTGAGAAGTGGATCGGGTGTTTTGACAGCGCCTCTGAAGCCGATGCACCGCCACGAATATCTTGTCGAACGGTCCGCAAGGCCTGCTGAAACCCAGAATGGTTCGTTCGTTCGATCAAGAGATCCCAGACTCGCAACACGGGAAGGCCGGCTTTCACGAGCGCGAGCAGCTCTTGATTAAACACCAGGAATTCCTGAAGCGGGAGCCTACGGAACGCGTGCCATCCCAGCCCCAAACCGACTGTTGCCGCACCCCGCCGCTGTAACTGAAAGATGAGGAAGCCCTGGCCCTCTAGTTTGGCCCGGACGAGGTGCTCTTCCTCTCCCTCAGTCTGCCCATCAAGGGTCGAGCCATCTGAACGGGCCACTCGGTAAGCAAATAGAGCCATGATCGGGCAATACACAAATGTCGGGCCGATAACGAGAAGGTTGGTTTACGGCGTCGGTGTACCCTTGTCGGCGCCGTCCGTCGCTAGAGGCTGATTATCCGGCAACCGGAGGGCCTGGCCAATGACAATCCTATTGTCATTCAATTGATTGAACGCCCGCAGATGTTCAACACTCACGTGATATTTCTGTGCGATGCTCCAGAGTGTATCGCCGAACTTTACTGAAACACGTTCCAGTGAATGCCCCTGCCGCTCAAGCGCAGACGAGGATATTCCGTTGGCCGGCACCGGCAATAACGCCGCTGGGTCGGCCAGCATCTGAGGCGTTTCAGGAAGCTCTGATGTCTGATTGTGCTGCGCAGAAACCGGCATCGCTTTCTGACTCTTGTGTATTCCGCCACCGAAGGGAAGAGAGACCCCCTTCGACCTGTCACGCACAGGACCCGAGTTGCTCGTTCGTGAAAGCGACATCTGAGTCTCCTTCATCCGACCCTGTAATGGAAGGCTCCCTTGGAACGCATGCGCCTGCTTGGACCGAACTGTGGCCAGTTCTTCCCGTTGGAACTCGATGACCTGCCGTGCTTCGATAATCCGCCGTTCCGCTTCTCTGACGTGGCCGTCAAGCTGCGCCCGGGCGATCTGAGCTTCCGCCAATTCCCTACGCTGCGCCTCAAGATCTGCCCTCAATTCAGCAATCATCCGTTGCGCATCTCGCACAGACGCTTTTAACGTGTCTGTCGTCAATTCAAGCTCAACCCTCTCCGGCTCACGCACCGGCTCAAGTTCGCCGCACCCTGCGAATAAGCCCGACGCAAAACCGACCACACAGAGTGCGCCCACCCGCACTATCGGATACCAGGCGCGGGTTATCTCTGCCAAAGCCGGGAATAGTCCGCGATGAAAGTTATGAGCAGGCATCATTACCAATTATTATAAGGGGTGCCGTTCGTTCCCACATATTCGGCCCCTGAAAAGATATCGACCACGCCGCCATTGACAGGATCAGAAATCTCTTGCCATGTGGTTGTCGCGCCGGTGAACGGATCCTTTGGGATGACCCTCAGATACCCCGCGCTCACCAGGGCCGACAGAGACGGAGGATACTTTCCCTGATCCGCCTTGTGTTGGTCCAGCACATCGCGGATGGTCGAGAGATCCTGACGCAAGGCAGCCTCCTTGGCCTTCACAACCGACGATTGGTACGAAGGTACCGCCATGGTAGCGAGAATGCCGACAATCGATACGACGATCATCAACTCCAGCAGGGTGAAACCATGTTGACCCTGCGCTCCACCCTTACCAATCTCGATACTTCGTGCCATCTAATGCGATGTCCTGACTCTGTGTCATGACGTCATACACGTCATCCCCACACCAACTCGATGCGTTCGGCGCATCCTTATAACATCGGACCAACCAATCGGCCTTGCCGGTCAAAGGGTCGAGAGGAAGAGTCCTCAGATAGCGCCTCGTCGTCGTGCCCCTGACCGTCGCCTGTGCACTGGTCAGCGTGATCCCCAGCAATGTATCGATCGACTTCGGATATCCGTATATGCTCGTCACGTCTTTGCAGGTAAGCTTATTCATGATGCACGCCGGCCCTAATAACACGTCCCCGTCTCGATTCCACTCCAGCTTAAAAGTGTCGATCGCGGCCCGCATGATCCTCAAATGCTGTCGCAGTTCTATTTCATGAGTCCGTTTCGCCGACAGATGGCTCAACGGCATTGCGACAGAGGCCAGCACCATCACAATCGTCAGCGTGATCAAAAGCTCCAAGAGCGTCACGCCTGATTCTTTCACCGCACCCTCACAATACCTTTTCCTTCTTGGAGCGGCGGCGTCGAAGATTCCGAGGCAGAATCGACCAACGCCACACGCACAGGAGACACTCCGAGCGCTTTCGCGTAGAACGTGGCCGTCACAGCCTGCCTCCCTGTCCCTTTCGCCGATGAGGCAATTTTGAACGTAACCATTCCCGCTTGCGTCACTGAGCTGCCGGAGGCCTGCTCGTCCACGCTGTCCGATTGAATGACCTCGCCATTCAGGAGCGTTCTAAATTCCAACACCTGTGGATCGTAATGAAGCCGGAACACGCCTTCCGCCGTCGAGCGAATCCGTTCAGCAGAAATGGCGAGCGTGAATTCCTTCCCCACTTTGACCACCGACTCGCCCGGTCTAATCGAAAGAACCGACCCTACGGAGGCCAGAGGGGTGAGTGACGCGGCAGCGGGCTTTCCTGCTCGTCCACCTTTTACTGTCCCTCTAGAGGAAAAGTAGTCTGAACCAGAAACCCCAGCACCCATCATGGAAATCTTCTTTCCTTTTGGGGCAAATATCGGAGTCGTGGCATAGTTTGAATCCGTCCCGGACCAGAACACCTGCGTACCGAGCCCAGGAGGAGAAATACTCTGAATGATGTGCGGCGTAATCGTCAGAATCACCTCGGTGGTGACCCGCTGGGTTCTAAATGAACTCAGGAGGTCGCCGATGAACGGAATATCCCCGATCCACGGGATCGTCGTGCGAGTCTTACGGTCATCTTCTTGGAGCAGCCCTCCCAAGACAATCGTTTCTCCATCTCTCACATTGAGCATGGTTTCCGCCGAGCGATTACCGAATTTAAACTGGGTAATGGGGGGGCTGGCCTGGAGCGTCACTTGGTCGCCCAGACGAATGACTTCTATCTTCATCTTCAGAGACAGTTCATTCCCCAAATGAATGGACGGTTCCACCGTCAATTTGACACCGGTGTCGCGGAACTCGATCGACGTCACTGTTGACGTCGTCGGAACGGCCCCTGTCGCCGCTTGGCCAGGCAACACATTCGTGGTGGACAGCAAGATCGGCTGCTTATCACCGATGTTAATCTCCGCCTTCTTGTTGTTGACCACGCGAACTTTCGGCGCAGCAAGAGTCTTGGCATCGGTCACCTGTTTAAAGAAATCAAGCTGAATGTTGGTTGGAAGCTTAAAGAGGTAACTGTTTCCTCCGAGGTCGGCGAGCTGGCCTCGCGTAAATTGCGGAGCAATTGTTCCGGCAATCGTTCCCACAAATCCAGGAGGGACAATGGCGCCTGCGATTTGTTTCGGATAGGTCAGACCATAGGTCTGATCGACTGTGCGATCGACCTCCAAAACCTCGACATCAAATAGCACTTCTGAGTCCATCCGATCGTTAGCCAAAATGATCTTTTCGGCCATCTCGAGCTTCTCCGGCTGGTCTCGAATGACGATCGTGTTCAACTGTTCATTGGCATGCATCCGTTTAGAATCGAGCATGCTCTTCAGCAAGACCACCATGTCTTTCGCTTTGGCATTGGACAAATAGAACGTCCGGATCATCAGGTCTTGATACTGTTCCTGCTTCTGTTTGGTATTAGGGCTGACGATCATCACGCCCGGAGACACGGTCTGGGCGAAAAGGCTATTGCTGGTGAGAATGAGATTGAAGGCCTCTTCGAACGGCGTATCCTGAATGCTGATGGTTACCGGGTCATTTCTGACATCCTTGTCGAAAATCAGGTTGATCCCTTGGGCCTTCCCAATCCCTTCCAAGACTTCTTTCAGCCCGGCATTGCGAAACCGAAGTGTCACAGGTTGCTTTCGCCGATCATCACGGTTCGACGCCTGCTGCTCTTCCGTAAGTTTAGAGATGCCCTCGAGAGGTGCTTTGAATGAAGGATCAAGTTCAGCCGCCCTGGCATACGCCTCCAACGCCTCATCAGTCCGACCGAGCTGGGCAAGACGATCTGCCTCTCGATTCTGACTGCGGGCATCGTTCAAGCGAAGAGCTTCGAGCAGTCCCGATTGATGATCGAGACTGGACGGTTCGATGGTGAGTGCGCGCTTAAACTGTTCCGTTGCAAGATCGGGCTTATGTTCCTTGAGGTATGCCCTGCCGCGCTCCTCATACACTGCCGCCTCTCGTTCTCGAGCCATGGTGTATTTGTTCTGTAGCGTAGGATTGAACGGATCCTCTTTCAGCGCTTGCTTATAGGCGAGACTGGCTTCTGCCCAATGACCTGCTGCGAGATGTTGATCCCCCAGCTTGATGTCAGGTGAATTAAAGTAGGCACACCCGTAAAGAAGGGCCATGGCTCCAAAGACAAACCCTATTTTTACTGCCGTCTGTCTCACAACTTTATTACCTAGGTTATTCATCGATCACGCAACAAGGTCAACGCCAACAAGGGAAAAAGGGAAACGTCTGGAACCTAATGCCACAAGAAATCTATAGCAGCCTCTTGAGAGTCGGGCAACGAGAATCAAAAAATCAGCTGACAGGAATCGACCGGTATCTTGTCAGCGACCAACGCGCCCATGTTGTTTAGCAGAAGCCGTAGGGGACATGATCGGCAGAAGAGCAGGCATATGAACGTGATGGAGGAAATGACGTTCTATGGTTGAAAAAACGGCAGGCTGCCCGTTCACCATCCAGAAATGCAGACGGCTAAAAAGCTATGGCATCCAAATAAGTATGGGAGGTGCGAGCCTGCCTGAAGAATACCGTATCTGCGAAAGGGTATTGGAAGAGTGTCAAATAAGAGAAATACATCTCTACACATCGAGATGCTGCAAACGATGTGCGGCGAGAAATCGAGCGGGACTCGTTAGAGCCGAAATCGACTGCGGCCATTGAATAGCAGGAAGGGGACCGCGCCCTGCTGCCCTGTTATAAACGCCAGTACCTGAGGGTCTTAGGCACTTCCTCTGGATCCAGCAGACATTTCACATCAATCACCACCCCCTCGCGCTGACTGCGGAGAGGCTTGAGCAGTTTCCGCAACCCCATATCCGCATATTGACGATGGGGGACGGCCACAATAATTCCATCGACATCTTTGATGTCCTCCCACTTGCACAAATGTAGACCGTACTCGTCTACTGCCTCTTCCACCTGCGCAATCGGATCATGCACCAGAACTTGGATACCATACTCTTGCAATTCGTGAATAATGTCCGGCACCCTGCTATTTCGCAAATCCGGCACGTTCTCTTTAAACGTGAGCCCCAAGACGTCTACTTTAAGATCGTTGACCGGCCGAGCCAACTGACTCAACCGCTTCATGGTCTGCTCAGCAATAAATTTTCCCATTCCATTGTTAATGCGCCTACCGGAGAGAATCACCTGAGGATGATAGCCGACCGATTCGGCTTTGCTCGTCAAGTAGTAGGGATCAACTCCGATACAATGCCCGCCAACCAATCCCGGCGTGAACTTAAGAAAGTTCCACTTCGTTCCCGCCGCATCCAGCACTGACTTTGTGTCGATCCCAAGGCGATGAAAAATGAGCGCCAACTCATTCATCAGCGCGATGTTCAGATCCCGTTGGGTATTTTCAATCACTTTTGCCGCTTCCGCAACCTTGATACTCGATGCTCGATGAATCCCCGCCTTGACCACAAGTTCGTAGGTCTTGGCAATAATCTCCAACGACGCGTCATCTTGGGCAGACACCACCTTGATGATCGTCTCCAACGTATGTTCTTTATCGCCTGGATTAATTCGCTCAGGAGAATAGCCGAGCCTAAAGTCCACTCCACACTTCATTCCGGAAGTCTGTTCAAGAATGGGCTGGCACACCTCTTCAGTGGCGCCAGGGTAGACCGTCGACTCGAAGACCACAATCGATCCAGGCGAAAGATTGGCTCCAATCAATTCGGACGATTTGCGGAGAGCCGTCAGGTCCGGCTGAAGGGCTTCATTAATCGGCGTGGGTACGGCTACGATGATGAAGTCTGCCTCTTTGAGATCGCTGGGTTGATATGTGTAATGAACCTCAGTGGCTTTTAGATCTGCACCAGAGACTTCACCGGTACGATCAAGCCCTTGTTGCAATTCCGCAATCTTTGCCTTGTTGATATCAAAACCGATCACGCGCTGCCGCTTCCCGAATGCAACAGCGATGGGTAGGCCCACATAGCCAAGGCCCACCACGGCAATCTTTCGCCCTTTCACCTGAGACATCAACCCCTCCGTCCGTTTCGATGAGAATGGCAGAATGTCGCGTTTCCGTCAACGAAGTTACACGAGACCGGCATACGGTACTTGTTTATTTTGGCAGAACGCGTTGATCCATCTTTAGAATCCATATTTCCGAACGACTGAACGACGCTTACATCCTCAATAAGCCGCTCAGGTGGACAGTCAAGTTGTTGAATCGCCTGCTGGGTACACAGGTACAGATCGCGGCGATTCTAGCTCCGGATGTTTTCACAAGTGCCATCTCTGCAACCGGCTCCTGAGATCCTAAGTGTCATGACATCTCATAATCCTGGCTGTGCTTTGTTGCACCACTGAGCAATGTACGGATTGTCGTAAAGGTGACGTTCCGAACAACCTGGCCAACTCAGGCACATGTGTGTAATCAGTCGATGGCCTCTGGTGTATGCCTCAATCAAGACGGATTATGAGGGGCAGTCGTGTCCAGTTTCAAACGCAAGCCACTCGGCACAGTCCAAATACCATGCTTTCCGCTCCACCCTCACATATATCTGCGCAAGTAATGATTTATTTATTACTAAGTACCGAGCCTTCAAGTATTTTCCCCATGATCTAGAACCTACGCCGAATCACAATTAAGTCTCCTAGTGTAGCACTTGGAAATAGAACTCACGCCGTAAACATCCCATAGTTCTTCCTCCTAAGACGGACAGATAGACAACAATTTAAACGTCGTACCATCCTAAAAAACCTCATACACACACGAGATTTACAGCACGTACATCTCCTAATATAAATGACAATTTAATACATTTTGTCAATAGGTTAAAATAAATACTTAATTGTGAACATAATGTGTTCAAAATCATCGAATATGACCTTGTCTCCTTGTACTTGTCCCGCTTCCTAGCCGCCTCACATTCTTGGGGCCTGAGCACTTCAAGCCATTGTTTTAACAAATTGATTCGGGTCTAAAGATTTGATCAGTGCACACTTTACCCGACCGGGCACTGCTCTTGCTTTAACCACTCCGACGGCCACTGGCAGTCGATGGCCCAAACCAGCATTCCCTCTGTGCGGTGGATTGTCGCTCATACATTGGTGACGAACGCACCTCAATGAATTCGCTCTGTAGTGGGTTGAGTCAATATTACGGAGGAGTGCATGCACCAAACGAACCGCCAACATCTCGGCACAGGTTACGCAGTCTCATTGAGCTTCATGACAGTCGTCTTGTCCCTACTTCAGCCTATTTCTCCCGCTTCTGCCCAGGATCTGACGAGGTCTATCAGCCAGGACATTGGTGGACCAAGCGCTCATAGGCAACGCATCGACAACGTAACCAGCAGCCATCAATACCCAATGAAGTCCGCTGAAAAGATGGACTCTCAAACCTCGAGGCACAAGTCTCATCGACTGATTCGAAAGCCACAAGATTTACCGCTCGCATCGGTTGAGCCCCCTCTATCCGACTCCTCAACTGTCAACTCCGTGCCATCATCTCCACTGTCGCTACAACGTGAAGGCCGAGCCTCTCAACCCGAGGAACCGTCAGTGCCGCGCAGAAGTATTGGAGCAGCCGTACCTCTTGCACCCATAAGCGTAACACCCTCAGCTGCACCCCCCATAGGATTTACTGCAGCTGGCACAGCGCCCGTCAACACCATCCCCTTGGCCGCCGCAGGCGTAGGCAACCCGCCTTCCTCAGGAAGTGGTAGTGCCGGTGGGCGAGGAATGCGAAAATTATCTTCAGAAATGTCGGGAGTAGCACAACTGGTATCACCGCCTTCGACCCCGACACTTTCAGGAGGTCCCGTCACTGGCAGTCCAGCCATTGGAATGAGCCCAACCAGTCTATCCTTTACGGCTCACCAGGGAGAGACCAGCACTGCGACCCAGATCCTGACTATCAACAATACCGGTCACGGCGCCTTGATCTGGACTGCCAGCAATAGTGCAACATGGTTGACCCTCAGTCCAGCCTCCGGCACCGGCGCCGGTGCGGTCACAGCCAATGTGCTGGCCGGCGCCTTGCTCCCAGGCAGCTATAGCGAGACCATTACTCTCAGCGCATCCGGAGCAACCTCGGTCACAATTCCCGTCTCCTTCACCGTCACGGCTGCACCGGTGCCATCCGCCATCTATTCTAGCCCACATTATTCATGGCGATTCGTCGCGAAATCGCCATGAATAATGTGGGCTAGAATATTGCGGTGTGGTGACATAGGCGCATTTCTTCGCAACTCCTACAGCTTTGGGGTTGAGTGCGACGGGCGACAATCGGGTGGAAACACGTCCCCGTGGAGCAGTCCCCCGCGCGGCTTGAGCTCTTCTAATGCGAATTGTTTTGGGAGAAGAACCGGAACCACGATGCCGATGGGATCACCTCGCTTGATGGTCGTCGGCTTCGTGAGTCGCAAGAGAAAATTAGCGGTGAACGCGTCATAGTCCGTGAGCCAGTCATACCTATTCGGCGTGCGTTTATACTCCTGGGTCTTCATCCCCTCCCACACCACAAACGTGCGCTCGGGATAGTGGTAGAAGTGGTTGGGCACATCTTTCATCATCAATCCTACCTGCTTGGGATAGTAGAACCGAATGCCGCAGCAAAGCTTGGGATACCCGCTGTTTAAGATTGAATCGACGTAGGTTCCCGAAAACGACTTGTAGCCGAGCACCCGCTCTTCCGGTAAGATCGGCGGCGCTTGCCATTTGACCCCTTCAGCCGTTCGACGAATCTTACAGTCTACCGGAGACCGAATGAGCCAGCCGTATTGACCCACTGCCCGCACCGGTCCACAGTCGTCGGGAATCACTTTGTAGCCTTCGACTGCCACAGTCCGCTGCTCGTTCAACGACATCCCGGATAACAACGGCCGATGCGGCATAAAATCGAGCTTCAGTCGCTCAGGCGCGAGCGCGGTCGAATACTCCCGCTCCCAATAGATGATGATCTTGTCGCTCGGCTCTTCGCCGGTTACTTGCTCTTGAGTCGGCTCACTCATCCCGCTAACCGTAGTCGATCTGGAACACTCGATGCAAGCACGTGACACATTCTTCATGTGGAATAGTGCGACGCCGTTCCTGAGCCAGGATTCTACGTGTTGCACATGAAGTTGGGTGTGACTCGTCCTCCCGTATTTCTCAGTGACCTTCTGACTCACATTGACCGTGGTCGAACCCTCTCCTATACTGACAAACACTAGCGGGATGCTGAAAAAGACCGCCAGCATCGTTCTCGCATCGCTCAGAGGCTCAACGTACCGAAGCGTACGCCT
>SWDP01000002.1:9889-13390 GCA_005116885.1 Nitrospira sp. | reverse complement strand
CGAAAACCCCGTCGCGAGCGCCCATTCCATCGACTGAAGGTCCGCTCAAAATCCTGGCCCTGCTGGCAGTGGATCGAGTCGCTATCACGGGTGGGACACTCACGTATCGGGACCAGTCGGCGGCCAAGGCGACCGAGTATATCGTGCAAGATATGGAGATCCTCCTCCAGGGAGTTCGGCTTGGCCAAACCCCAACCCTCTATGTCGGCATGCTCGTGCAACCGTTGAACCTGCCGGTGAAGCTCAACGGTACCTTTGGCCCATTGAAAGAATCCACGGATATCGACGCCATCAATCTCCAACTCGCGTTGGGAAAAACCGATTTCACTATCACAGGGAAAATAGTCGGGCGAAACGCCAGCCTCAACGTCAATGCACCGGTCATCAATACAGCCAACCTGCCGGTCGCTCTACCATTACTCAGCCTATTGATATAAAAAATCTCCAGATTGCCGCTACCATACAAGGCCAGGACGTGCTGTTACAGCGCCTCTCCTTTCAGCTCTTCGATGGACAAGTGGCGGCAGAAGGGCGGGTCATGTCCGGATCCGAGACACCGCCCTTCACCGGCAAGATGACGATTCAAGGGATGCAACTCGACCCGGCGCTCAAGGCCCTGGCGACCACCCAAGTCTCGATCAGCGGAACGGCGGGAGCCAACCTCAGCATGCAAGGCCGAGGGATCTCCATACCGGACCTCACACAATCGTTGGAAGGTACAGGGCATGTGGCCGTGAAAGACGGCAAGATCGAGGGCGTCAATCTGCTTCAGGAAGCCGTCTCGATCCTCAACGTCGCCGGGATCTCACTCGATCATGCCAAGGCCACGGCGTTTTCGACGATCGAGACCGATCTTGCCGTGAAAGAAGGGACTGTACACGTCCAACGACTCCTGATGGATAGCCACGACTTTCAAGCCACAGGAGGAGGCACCATCGGATTCGACCAGAAGTTGAATCTGGCCGTGAACCTCATCCTGTCGCAGGACCTCAGCCAAAAGATCGCCCATTCCTCGCCTGCCGCCAAGCTCGCGATGAAAGGAGATCGTTTGAGCCTTCCACTGACGATTACCGGAACAGCACAGGCGCCATCGTATGGGTTAGACATGAAGAGTCTTACCGGAAGAGTTCAGGAGCAGGTGCAAAAGAAAGCGAGGGAAACGATTGATGGCCTATTGAAAGGCACGACGAAACCGGAAGACGTCATACAACAGGGACAAGACCTGCTCAAGGGACTATTAGGCCGCTGACCCGATATGTCGAAACTCGAATCAGGTTTTATCGAGTGGCTGGGCAGCAAGATCAGGATTCTTCAATGACGTGCTGATGGCCTGCGAGGTACGACAGATCTGTGCGTGAAGATCCTCCCGTACATGGCCTCGAACGCCCAACAGCCCTGACAGTCTCCCCATTCGATCTGGATCATAGCCCCTCGATTGAAGCCACCCACTGACATGCTTCAGGCCGCGCCCTACGAGAGGGCCTCCACTGAGAGCAACCGCATCGACGAGACAATACCAGACGGCCACACCGCTCGGAGGGTTTCCCTGGGTCAAACCAAACACAGGATCGACTAATGCCCACTTCCAGGCTCCCGCTGCCGTGCCAAGTATTTCAAGCCACGTGGTAATAAAGAACGCCGCGAGATACACCAACGGCGAGCGGCCTCTAAACAGACAGATCAAAAACGCCGTGAAGAGCACCGCCCCCCCCACATCGCCCTGCTCTGGAATCCCGCTGATCCCCCAAATCGACCAGGCTCCGCATACCACAATCACGGTGGTGGCAATCGTTCTCGCGTATGTAATGAATAGCCCGGACCGCGCCAACGCAATCGAGGTCATATACACCATGCCGTGACCGAGCGGCACGTAGGCCGGGACATTATCGAATCGATAGGTGTAGCCACCCATACAGACAGAGGCCACGTATTCACCGATTGTTGTGAACGCGACCGCGACGGCAACCTGCAATCGGACATCTCTCGTCTCGCCCCGCAGAAACCACATGAGACTTACCAACGCGATACCCCCGAGGGCATACTGTTTCCACACACTCCCGCTTGCCTCAAACGCCATACAGATCGCGACAGAGGCAAACGTGACCGCCGCAATGATGTAATCTCGTGTCTGATGCGCAGACGCCGCATCAATCGTTGGGAAATGGCGGAGCAAACCCGACCTCATTAGAATTTCAACCCCTCATGAATCTGTTACGAACGTTCAATTGTTCGACCACCCGTAAACGCGAATAAGAAACAGGGTTCAGATAGAATACGTCCGATGCCACAGGGATAGGCTGCAGATTCTCCTGTGGTCGGAATCTACCCTGTAGCCGGCCTCACGTCAACTTAGCTGGGATCAGTCACAACCACGAATCACTCGACTACGGTGGTGTTACGCGCACAAGAATACCCCCTGCACGATCGGACGATCAAGAACGAGCCACAGGTAGCGGCGTGGTCTCGCCGCCGGACTGCCCCCAGCAGATTGCGTAGCGCGTGGACCCAACCGCTGATGGGCGACCCGCGGATAGACCGTCTGGGGCGCCGCAGCTAACCCCGCACAGCCGTCGGTGACGATCAGCTGGAGCTGCCGGCCCTCGAGGCCCCGCCGATAGAGATCCTGCAACATCCCCTCTCACGCCGCCTGACGCTCCCTCGTGCTCCGGGTAAAGGCGAGCAACTGCCGGGTGCGTCGCGTCAGATCGCTCCAGCATTGCTCCCTGAGGTCGGACGTGACGTGTTGCCACTGCTCGGTCCATGGCGCTAGGTCCTAGCGTCGTCATGAGTGTACACCTCCTTCAGTGGTAATGGGTTCGCCTTCGACAGCAACCCAGCTGACACCCTTCCTCTTTTACTCAGAGGAGATTACATCACCAGCTTTTTGTGTCTTGACAATGGAATACGCGTAAGGCATTGTGTGGCGAATTTGGCTGAGGAAGGGCTCGTATCGGCCTTCATGATTGCCCTCTTTTCACTGGCAGTTTTGTCAGGTAGTATATTGGTCAGGTATTATATTGTACGTGTATGCGTGTGACAGGAATCATGCCCAACATCCATGACACAATCGAGATCACTCTATCAGGGACTTGGCCGCAAGCATGAATGATGCGAATAATTATCTATACTGAGATTGATGAGGCAAGGCCTCATTGAGAAACGACAATCACCATTCACGAAAGGATGTGCGAATGCCGACGAGGAAGATCGGAATATCAGCCGTAATCATGGCATCTGTCTTGGTTCTTTTCGGAGGAAAGGCGTACGCTGAGGACCCAGCGCCATTGCCTGAAGTTCCGGCCGAATATGCCGACAAAAAAATGCCGGCGGGCTGGTTGACGGATCCTAAGGTCCTCGCAGAGGGAGCGCTGATTTACAGCGGCGAGGCTAATCCACAGGTCAACTGTGGCAGCTGCCACGGCAAGGATGGTAAACCCGTAAAAAAGGGCGCGCGGGATTTTCGTGACAAGGCTCAAATGGGCCGTATGTCTGAGGCCTTCT
>SWDP01000002.1:698-9789 GCA_005116885.1 Nitrospira sp. | reverse complement strand
TCGTGGTCAACCTGGAAGCGAACGAGTGGGTTGGTCCGCTGAGCGACGATAACAACTATGAGTTCTGGGGTTTTAATAAAACCGTGCCAGGGCCCATGATCCGCGTCATGGTGGGCGATACGGTTGAAATCCGCTTGAAGAACCATAAGGACAGCAAGGAATCTCACAATATCGACTTCCATGCGATCACGGGACCAGGCGGCGGGGCTAGCCTGCTCAATAGCGAGCCCGGGCAGGAGAGCGGGGGAAAGTTTAAGATGATCATTCCTGGCATCTTTTTATATCACTGCGCCACCGCATCGCCATCCATTCCCGAGCACATTGCGAATGGCATGTACGGCACGATCATAGTTGAGCCAGCGGGTGGGCTGAAGCCTGTCGACAAAGAATTCCAGATCACGGAAAGCGAGTTTTACACGAAAGAGGGCGGCAAGGGCGAGACCTTGGAGTTTTCGTACGAAAATGGGTTAGACGAGCGCCCCTCTCATGTTGTATATAACGGCCATGCGAGCTCGCTGGTCAAAACTCCTCTTCGAGCCAAGGCCGGAGACACCGTTCGGATTTTCTTAACCAACCCAGGACCCAACTTTGTCGACTCTTTCCAGCTCCTCGAACAGCCGTTCGACAGGGTGTACGCCGAGGGTTCTTTGACCTCACCACCGACGGAGAATGTCACGGTTACCAAGGTTCCTACAGGTGGAGCTGTCATGGCAGAGTTTAAAGTCAAGGCGGGCACCTATACTTTCGTTGACCCAGTGAAGAGTCGAAAGAACCAAGGCGCCCTTGGCCTGCTGAAGGTAGATTAGAGAATCCAGCCAACTATGCATCTACAAAGGCCTGAAGGACTCTGCAGGCAGGTGATCAGGATGATGGCCGTCAGAGTCATCCAAAATTAAAGGAGGCGTCATGTCCAAGAGTTTTTTGCGTAGCGTGCGTCATGCCGGATTGATCAGCGCATTGGTCATGGCTCCGTGTCTTGCCATCAATGCAGGCCTGGTGTCGGCGGAGACCATCACAGCCCAACTGGTGAAAGCACCCAATGTTCCCACTCCCATCACACGAACCCAGCCCGCCACCGTCGTGGTCAACCTGGAAGCGTCCGAGTGGGTCGGTCCGATTAGCGACGATAACAATTATGAGTTCTGGGGTATTAATGGAATGGTGCCAGGGCCCATGATCCGCGTCATGGTGGGCGATACGGTTGAAGTCCATTTGAAGAACAAGAGCAGCAGCAAGCAGAGTCACAATCTTGACTTCCAAAAGGCCAGTGGCGGAGCCGCCCTGGTCAATGCGGAGCCCGGGAAGGAAGCTCAGATAACATTTAAGGCCACCAACCAAGGCCTCTTTGTCTATCAGTCCTCAACTGCAGCGCCAGCCAACATACAACACCTTTTGAGTGGCATGTACGGCTTGATCTTAGTTGAGCCGGCTGGTGGGCTGAAGCCTGTTGAAAAAGAATTCTATGTCATGCAGAGCGAATTTTACATGAAGGATGGCAAGAAGAATGATACCCTGGTTTTTTCGAATCAAAAGGTGACAGATGCGGATGCTTCTTATATTGTGCATAATGGCCATATGACCGCGCTGGTCAAAGTTCCACTACGATCTAAAGTGGGAGAGACCGATCGATGGTTCTTTGGCAATGCAGGAGTCAACTTTGATTCTTCGTGGCACGTCATCGGCGAGATGTTAGACCGGGTGTGGCCCGGAGGTAACGTGGCAAAAGCGCCAACTGAGAGTATCCAAAGCACCCTGGTGCCGCCAGGTGAAGCGACCATAGGAGAATTTAAAGGCGAAATGCCCGGCACGTTTGTTTCGGTTGACCACTCGATCTTCCGCACCGAAAAAGGCGCCCTTGGCCTGCTCAAGATAGATGGTCCAACCAATCCTGCCCTCTTCAAAGGGCTGTAGTAATCTGCAGGGAAATGATTAGGAAAATGGCAAGACATAGCGGCCTCAATAGCAGTGGTGCTCATGGCATCACGGTCGTACGGGTCGCGCCAGAGTAACATTAGACTGGGAGGGTCAATATGAAAATAAGAAGAAGCAACTGGGTGAACCGCATCGGGGCTGTGGGGCTGGCTGTCGGATGCCTGACGCTGGCTGGTTTCGCCTCAGGAGTTACCCCTGCTGAAGCGGCTGAGTCGGAGAGCCAGCGGTTTACCGTGCTAGAGTCCATGAATAATGAGGGGGCGCTGGATAATGAGACGGGGCTGGTATGGGAGACAATACCAACGAGAGCACAGACGGTTTGGAAAAGTGCAGCCGGTATCTGTGCGAAAAAGACCGTCGGTGGCAAGAAAGACTGGCGATTGCCCACACTCAAAGAGTTGGAGACCCTGGCGGATCACACGATATATCCTCCCCCTGCCCTCCCGACTGGCCATCCATTTTCCAACATCGAGTTTCATGGTTATTGGACGTCGACGGAGCACGAAGACTATACGATGAGCGCGTGGGACGTAAACTTCGACTATGGCATCATTGGCAATGATTTTAAGATCAACAACAACTTTGTCTGGTGTGTGCGCGATAACAAGTAGAATCAGGAGTGACTCTTAGGTCATTGGGCGATTTGGGGGGGGGCGCAAGCCCCCCCCTGTTCGTTTTACGGTGAATCATGGATTTGCTTCACGTTGTGACGGCTAAACCATTTCTATCCTGACCGTTACGAACATCAGATAAGGGGGCCCAACGGACGGCAGCAACCCTCTCTCCCCTTCCTCGTCGAACGACCCAACCATCAGGCAGGACGTTACGTCCCGGCCATCAATGATTCAAAATGGATTTTAAGGACATCGATACTACTGAAAATCCAGTTGTGAAGAGGCTTCTCGCGCAGATTACCCCAGCGGTGCTCCACCGGGTTGAGCCCTGGTGAGTAGGACTGGATTTTGAGCAAACGGAGTGTGTCGGCCAGCACTCTTGAGCGCAATGGCTTATATCCTGGGAAGACTGTCAGATATTTTAGGTTTCCGAGGCCATGTACGTGAGGATATTCAAACGCAGATACACCGCACCTCGCAGGCCATCAGTATATCGGTGAAGAACCCCGATCTTGCCGCCGAGCCTCTCGACAAAACCTACTTCCACATCACACCTGGACGAGGCTCATCCCAATTCTCCAACCACAGGACCACATCGTAAAGGCCTGGCATTCTTCAGGCCGCGCGATAATAGAGGTCATCCCGTGAGGGCTACCGCATCGACAAGGCAATACCAGACAGCGAGGGGAAACCCGCCAAGCGGTGTCGGATAAACCGAATACAGGGTCTACCAACACCCATTTCCAGTCCCCTGCTGCTGTGCCAAGTATTTCAAGCCACGTGGTAATAAAGAACGCCGTGAGATACACCAACGATACCAGCTGACCCCCTAAATCGACTAGGCTCCGCACACCACAATCACGGTGGTGGCAATCGTTCTCGCGTATGTAATGAATAGACAGGACCGCGCCAACGCAATCGAGGTCATATACACCATGCCACCTGGTAGCACGTAGGCCTGGACATTATCGAAGCGAAAGGATGAGGCAACGTGCTCTGTGGAGAAGCTGCATTACTTAAAAGATAGGTTGGCGGGAGAGCTGCGAACTGCACACAGCCTCCCGCCAAATAGAATGAAGCGTAACACCCATTAGAAAACGACTCTTATCACCAAACCTTGCCGCTGCAAGCGCTCTCCAAACCATCGGGACGTGTGGATTAGTCCTTCTCTTTCTTCTCTTCCTTCAACACCATTTTCCCTTGCGCCAGGCTGGCATTGAGGTCATGTTCAGGAACCTTCTTATGGACTAGGTTCTGATGGCAATCGATACAGGTTGCCCCCTCGGTCTCCATCTTTTTGTGCGCTGCTTTTGCTGAGGCGCCCGGGGGCTTGGTATTCTTGTGGCAAGCCCGACAGGTCATGCTGTCCCAGCCCTTCAGCTTCATGCGGGCCCTGTAGGCTGCCTCCGGCCGCCGCTCGTTGAATTTCTCAATCGTAGAATAATCAACGGTGAACTCCTCTATCAGGAACGGCACTCCATCCACCACGTGCGTCCATACGGCAAGAGGAAAGTTTGCCAATCCTTGGGGCACATGGCAATCCTTGCACCCTGGATCTGCACCGAGTGCCCCCCAATGCGAGGATTTTTTTAGCTCCTCATACGGATAGGTCTCTGAATGGCAGCTCACACAGAACTCGGTCCTGGATATTGCGGCCTCGCCGCCGAATACCACGACAATCGACCCAACGGCTAGAACTGCCCCAAGAAGTATGGCACCGCCAGACCACCCCCCCGCCATTACTCCTCCTTGCCTAACTCTGCAGGCTTGGCATCCTTTTGGAACTCCTCATGAAACTTCGGGGTAGGCGGGCCATCGAACGTGCCCGCGAGTTTGAAGTGTTCATGCATAGCCTTGTTGTTGCGCACCATCTTCTCAAAGTCGAACGTATATTTCTTGTCTACCGTGGGGGTGAATGGGGTATAGGGTTTCTTTGCTCCCTTCCACGGTGAGCCTTCATAGTTCAGGTGGCAAGCGCTGCACTTTTCAATAAACTCGAATTCTTGTCCGGCTTCCGCGAGGGACTCGCGCGGCGTAACCTTTTTGGACTTTTCAAAGGCCTCGCCAGCCTTACGGTGAACCTTGCGGTAATCTGGACCGGCCCCATGGCAGGACTCGCAGCCTACACCGATCAAGAACTTGTCCGGCTCCGTAATTTCATACCCACCTTCTACTCCGAATCCAGTCACGTGACAGCCAATGCAATCCTTGTCCTTGGTAAAGTCCTTCTTAGGATCGAGTTTCGCCTTGACCATGGCTTTGTTCTTTTCCTTGTCCCTGTCGGCCTTAAGCGAGTCAACCGCTTTGGCGTGCGCGGTCTTGAGCCATGAATCGGCCTCACTCTTGTGGCAATTACTGCATTTCTTTCGCCCCTCGAATGCCGTCTCAGCAGAAGCGCTTCCGGCCATAGTTGCGAATACGACTACCGCTGCTAGTGCAAATACCATGGGATACTTCACGGGACCTCCTTTCATCAGAAAAACTATTCGTGGTCGTGCTTGAAAAATCGATTATGCGTTACTCTATCGAGAATGTGCAAGATTTACAATAACCGTCCTTCCACTTCGGCCACTCAAAGAATCAGGTATTCGATGGCTGCGCAGACGGAATCTTATACACCACATAGCCTCCCTGTTTATGGACCAGCTGGACGGCTTTTAATTCGCCAAGCTGCGAGGGCGTATTGGGCAGCATCTGTGCGAGCAGCGTGTCCTTGCTCTTCTCATCGGTAAGGAAGTAGGCGCGCATGTTATCCTCCGAGAGTCCATGCAACGTATGGGAGGTGTAGTTGTTGTCCAATTCCCAACGCTTCACCATCGCGCTTAGTCCATGCACATCACCACCCTTCAAGGGGAAGTCCTTGTAGGCGACACCGATGCGATCAGGGCGCATCAGCCCGAGTTTGTAGAGGTCCGAGACGTGAACCACGACATAGGCTTCGCGCCCACCAGCCAGTTCACGTAGCATCGCTGCACCCTCCGTTGACTCTGCCGACAGGGCGGCAGCAAAGCGTTGGAATTTTCCCTTCTCTTCTGCGCTTGCCGTAGAGCCCCAGAACTCGCGTTCGTATTTCTCGATCGCCTCGATTCGCGGTTGCCAGAGCGACGGTGTGATAAGAGGTCCACTGAGATGGGAGGTGAACACCGTCTCTAACCCAGTCAAGAGCTGAATCTGACGCGAGGTGTCCCACCAGGCAAATACAACAGCGTCTTTCGGCACATGCTTCGCAATCGCTGGCGCCAACATGGTCAGCTCGGAGAGCTTATTGTCGACGAAAACCACTGGTTCGCCGGCCTGATTTTCCCAGGCGAGCATAACGGGCTTTGTATTTCCGCGGCGGGCAAGATAGCCTACAGCCACCGGTTCGTCCACACCATCTACGAGGATCTCTTGCTTGCTGATGCCAAGGTCAGGCCAAGCATCTAGTCCAAGCTTGCTGAACTTATCAATACCACCCTCTTCCACCAAGCGGTAGTGATACGGCGCTGGGCCTGGACTGAGCCATAAAAACGCAAACCAACCTAGCATAAGTAGTCCTCCCGCCACTAGGACTATTCCTAGCGACGGGAGGACTCTACTACTTTGTCGCGTCAGCGCTGCTTCCATCGTCTGCGCTGCGCCCGTTGTCACCGCCGGTTCTTCTTGCGTCTGCTCCATCCGGCGAGCGCGAGGGTACCGGTCAGGAGCATGCCGCCGCCAAGACTGCCGAGCGTAATTTTCCCGTCAGTGCTATCAAAATCCAGCAGGCTACTCGTCTTGCTCTGCTCGAGTTTGGCCACCCGTTCCATCAGCATCAGCTTCTCCTTGAGCTTGGTGTCCTCGTCCATGATTTCGACATAAGCCCGGTTCATCGCTGCCCAGCCGACAGTGTAGGTGAACCCTGGATATTGGTGTGCGAGACTCACGTGCAGTTGCACCAGATGGTCCTCAGCCATTTCGAAGAGTTTGAGCTCGATCGCTGTAGGGCTGTTGCCCTTCGACCAGTAGATCTGCCAAAACTGGTCGAACAGCGCCTTAGCCGGCGCTGGAGGTGCAGGCCGGTTATTCTTCTGACCGGTGAGGAGTCTCGCTTCATACTGCTTACGGACGACGTTGTGCGCCTCATCGTATTTATCGAGTCCCGCAGAGGTGCCGTTGTCAATAAACTCCATGTATGCGCGCGCGAAGCGCTCGGAGTGACACGTTGTACAGGTCTTGACCCATGCATCCAGGCGCTTCTGGCCCCATTCGCCAAATACAGGCTCTCTAATGCCAGGCACGAATGGATAGTTCGCCCAACGAACCTTACGCACCGTGTTGTGGGTGAATTTGCCCTGATACTCCATATGGCAGCTCTGGCAGGTAGGGAAGCGCTGCCCGCCCTTGACAACTGCATCCTTAAGCTGGATATCCCAGTTCCATTGATTTTTAGAGGCCTGGTACCCCAGCCCATGCTGTGACCCGTTGTAGGCTTCCCAGTTGTTGTGATCAGCGCCGCTATGGCAGGTGCCGCAGGCTTCAGGCTTGCGGGAGTTGGCCACCGAGAATTCGTGCCTGGTATGGCAGTTATCGCACTTGTTCTGGTTGGTGTGGCACATTGTGCAGCCGTCAGCGATCTCGCGCTGCGGCATTCCGGCGTAGATGTCCGTCTCGACGTTGGCCCTGTAATCCAGCGCGTGCGACGGGCGGCCCCTCGGCCACTGATTCTTCGGCCATAAGATCGTGTCGCGCTCGGACTCGCGCTCGGCGTATTCTTGTAGATGGCAGTTGCCGCAGACGTCAGCGGTGGGCATCTTGATGTCCACGCGATGGTCAGCCTTCTTCTTGGTGTTGATGTCCACGTGGCAATCGATGCAACCGACTTCCTTTAGCGATTCGGTGGCGCCGAGCTTGCCCAGGGAACGGAGGTTCTTCTCGACGTCCTCCAGCTTCGCCTTCTTATAGTAGGTGTCATCCTTGGGGGTGAGCTTGCGAATCTTGTCAAGATTGGAGTGGACGCTCTTTTTCCAAAGTGCCACCCACCCAGGCGACTCATCGGTGTGGCATTTCACGCACTGCTCGCGTGTCGCGATATCCTTGACCGATGTTGGTGGCGTGTAGAACGACATTGGATCGAAATACTTGCTCATTGGGATCGGCTCCCAATACTGGCCGTACTGCCCTTTCCCCGCGCCTCTGCCTGGATCCAGCCAGCGCTTCGTCAACGCCTCATGCAACTCCTTGGGGCTGGCGGACCGATCAAGGTTCAGCGCCTCATAGGTTTCCTTGGGGACGCTGGGGAAGTCCGCCTGCGCTGTCCCAGCGAGCAAAACCCCGCTAAGGACTAGAACACACCTCACCCAAAGTTTGGACCTCATAACTGAATGCTCCTTCGTTAAGTGTGCACCGCTACTCATTATGGTTGAGAAAAATTTACCGGCCTTGCGCTTAAATTGTGATCATAACTAACGATGCGTTAATCCTACGCATGACGCGCATTTATATCTCTGAGTTCCCTCAGATGTCAAGAGGATTTGAGGAACATTATGTTTGATTCATCAAAAATAAATTCATGTGCCAAAAAATGCAAAATAAATACTTTCATACGCCATCTTGATGCTGCTGAAAAGAGTGATCAGCACAATGGAAAACGTCCCCATGAACCAAGGAGACACTAAGGTCTTTCACGGTCGATAACAATGGTGACTCCATCCGTTCCAGGCTTCACTGGTTGACTCATCCCCTCTAAGTCTCCACTTTGCGGCATCGCCTGGCCTGACTTCGACAAACGAGCCACAATCACCACCATTGCGACGCTGGAGAGTGTTCTGGACGGCATCATGCTGTTCGAGTCATCGAGCCGGAACGTAAAGGGCAAGTCTTTCTTCGTCGCCCGCATGATCGCCACCGGCATCGGCGGGCCACTAGTTTCACGCGCAAACACAAATAACGTGTCCGTTGCGGACCCCTTGCCGGCAAGGCTCGGCGCAATACTGACCTTGCCGCTGATCGCAAGCGACTGCCCGATCGGCTTAACCGACGCAGCCGGTTCCGCCTGTGCGGATGCCGCCACGGCGAGCACTACGCCGAAGGCGAGCAGACCGCATCTCCTCAAAAACTTGTCGGCCATGTGCAATGCTCCTTTGTTAGAACACGACGGTTCGAATGTGCGTATTACATAGCATATCACGCACATGTATCTCAGTCTGGATCAGAAAATGTCAAGAAAATTTGGATGGACGTTTTGCCTCTGCTTACATTTCAGTAAGCGAGCTTGACGCGATTTCCAGATGAGCCATCGGAGAATATGGGCTAGAAGGCTCTAAAGACTCTATTAGGAGGGCCGCTATCTATTATTGTGTGGCTTTAAAACGGCCGCGTGGGGGCTTCTTGGACTACGGACGTTCGCGATCGATGACGATGGTGATTCCATCTACTCCAGACTGCACTGGCTGGCTCATGCCTTCCAAATCTCCACTTTGTGGCATCGCCTGGCCGGACTTTGAGAGACGCGCCACAATCACAACTGGCCCTGCACTGGAGAGTTTCCTAGACGGCATGGGGCTAGTCGAGTCATCGAGCTGAAA
>SWDP01000002.1:0-598 GCA_005116885.1 Nitrospira sp. | reverse complement strand
CCGGATGCGATCGTTCTCAGCACAGCCGGCTCTGGTCCGACCCCCAACGGAAAGAGGCTCGCAACGATGACGACGAAGAACACCGACATCGCCACATCCGACCGATGTCGCATGGCCAGCAGAAGATCCCGCCGGACAACCCCGCGTAATGCCTCACTCAAGCTGGGCTGACTCATCGAGTCAGCCTCAAATGCTGGATGCAATCGGGCGGGAGGTCGATCTCCTGATGCGTCGCGACGACCACCATACCGCCACGGCTCAGATGCGACTGTATCTGTTGGGTCAAGTAGCTCGTGGCCGCTGCATCGAGTGACGCAAATGGCTCATCCAAGAGCCACAGCGGACGTGTGGAAAGCCAGAGACGTGCCAACGTCACACGGCGTTTTTGCCCTTGTGAGAGCACCCTCGTCGGCAGTCGATGAACCGATCGCCCCAGGCCGACGGCCTCCAACGCCTTTTGCACGACTCCACCGGAACTCTCATCGCCGGCCAGGCAAGCGGAAACCTTGAGGTTTTCGACCGGGGTGAGCTCATCCTTAATGCCATTGAGATGCCCGACATAGGTGAGCTGGGAACTGTATAGTTCCTTCAGCTTGCG
>SWDP01000001.1 GCA_005116885.1 Nitrospira sp. | reverse complement strand
CGACATCACCCGCACGCGACTGCGTAACTCGATGAGTAAAAAGACATGCACCACACACCAGAGCAACCAGGCAGGCAGTCCGGATAGGCGTAAGAAGCCCATCTGTGCGACAGCTTGTGCACGTCCGATGGTCGCGAGCATACCTCGATCCGCGTAGACAAACGGTCGGCGCTGATCAGGCGCCGTCTCCTGACAAATGAGTCTCGCGACATAGCCACCTTGCTGCACAGCGACGGGAGCGATTGCCGGCAGAGGGTTCCCTGCCTGATCGGCACAATGCGCGGCATCGCCGATGATAAAAATCCAAGGGTCTTCTGGAATCGTCAGATCCTGTTGAACCTTGATCCGACCGGACCCATCCAGGGGAAGTCCGAGCGACGTCAGAAGCGGCGACGCCTTATTGCCCGCCGCCCAGATGATATGCGTGGATTGAACGAATTCGCTCCCGATCGTCAAGCCATCAGCGCGAATCTCACTCACCCGGCTATTGACCTTGACCGTCACGCCTTTGCGCTTGAGCGCAACCTCCGCTTTCGCCGATAGGTCCGGACTAAACCCTGGGAGAATGCGAGGGCCGCCTTCCACGAGCAAAATGTTGAGGTCATCGAGGCCCAAGTTTGGAAAATCAGGCCCCATGGCCTTCCGTCCGATCTCGGCCAGCGAGCCCGCCAATTCCACACCGGTAGGCCCTCCCCCCACGATCACGAAGGTGAGTCGCTCTCCTGTGCCGGTGCCCATGCGTCGGCGTTCGGCTTCCTCAAATGCCAACAGCATCTTTTCGCGAAGGTAGACAGCATCGGCGAGAGTCTTGAGTCCTGGCGCAGACTCCTCCCACGCGTCACGCCCAAAATACGAGTGCCGGGATCCAGGCGCCATGATAAGAACGTCGAATGGAATCGGCCTGCTGTCACGCAACCGTATAAGACGCGCCGTGCGATCGATGGACAAGACTTCATCCATGACCACGCGAACATGCGGGTACCGACGAAAGATCGTGCGCAACGGCCACGCGATATCGCCAGGAGACAACGCGGACGTCGCGACCTGGTAGAGCAATGGTTGAAACAGATGATGATTGGTACGGTCGATGAGCACCACATCGACACCAGGCAACGATTGCGCGGCCGTTAAGCCTCCGAACCCACCCCCGATGATGACGACCTGCTTATTCGGCATGAAAGATAATCCAAGATCGCCCTGTTTCCGAGGAAGGTGTCAACGTGTACCGGTCGAACACCAGGCGCTGCGAAATGGGTGCTGCTGTCATTTCTGCTCTTACTTGCGGACCTGATAGGACATTAGCCGAACCTCACGAAATACGCCCGCAAAATCAATCTCCGCGTTCAGCCTCCTGACGTCCTACACTTCTCAGAAATCTCCTGACTTCACCTCCATACTTATCGGTTGCCGCATGGCAGTACTGAAGCGCACTTGGACATGGGACAAGGATTGTGTCGGATAATAAGGAGAACATTACAATCTACCCACTACCCACGTGCCAGATTCAGTAGTTTTGGCTTAATCAGGCGCACAAGGTACACAGGAGGACTCGTCAGAGATGCGTGGTCGGAGACCTGACGATCACGCCAAGTCGGCCATAGGATTGCTTTTAATAAAATCCCGCTTGTAGAGTGACCTCGGCGTGCTTCACGGAATAGGGAAGTGGGTTTGGGTATGGGTGCTCGTGCATTGTTGGGAATGATTGGAGCGATGATCCTTTGTGCCCTGTGCGTCGCGTGCGGGAATGAGTCGACCACATCGCCGACTGGATCGACAACTTCGTTGGCCGGGACCGATGCAAACAGTGATGGGGTACGGGATGATATCGAGTCCTATATCGATACGACCTATCCTGTTCCTGCCAATCTGGATACTAACAAGGCCTTGCGGCAGTACGCCAAGGCGGCGCAGTCGTCAATCATCGATGCGAGCGATGCGGGAAAATCTGTTACCCATTCGACCGAGCGATTTCGCGCATTGGAATGTCTCATGTCTCGCCGTCCGACGGATTTCCATCCGCTGTTCGTAGAACTACGCGCGAGGATTCTGGATACCCTTCCGCGATCAGAAGCCTATTTGAATGCTGACAGCCACGCCGCGACGGTGAATATTCCGTTGTTCCCAGCTGACCAATGGGCAGGAGCCTGCGCATGAAGAGCCGTAGGGGTCTGAGGCGAGGTTTCTTCCAGATACTCTGCCTCCTCGCAGGCGTGTTCTTCTGCGAGACTTCCAGCTGGGCTCAATTTGCCCCACAAACAGCCTGCCAAAATCCATCCGCCCCACGCACCTCCATCTATTATGTCAATGGCGTCACGACGACGCTGGATGAAGCGCGGCTCAATGGCGGGAAACTGGAACTGGAGTTCTTGACCCGTTTACCGGCTATGCCAACTCCACTTCCATCCACCTGCTATCTCTTCTTCCTAAACTACAATCCCACGTCGGGAGAGGTGAAAGACTTTACGGAATCTGGGCAGCAGCGACTAGGGCTCAGCCCGTCTGACATGTGGCGAAAACTGGAGACATTCACGTCCCTTGGGCCGACCATGGTACCCCTCTTACAGGGGCCGATGACCAGCGCTAACCATATCGATCAGGCATCCGTGCAGCGCCATGCGGAGTCCTATCGAGCTCAACTGACCCCGCCGCTGTGTCGACGTGTCGTGGTGGTGCCGCACTCTTAAGGAAATCTCTACGCGAACGCGGCCTACGAAATAGCCCTTGCGCCCGCTCCGTCCCCTGCGCCGGCTTCCGGTACATTGAGGATCGTCGGTGTGGCAACGCCCGATACGCAGGTGAAGGGGAATGGACGATATCGAACGTCTACCGGCGATCTGTTGATCGGAGCGATTGATATCTTCTTGCCTCAAACCCTCAACGCGAATACCAATTGGGGGCCGAATCCACTTCTCACGTCGTTTACCCCGCTCTATTCAGGAGGACATAGTTACATGGGGTATCTCTCGTTCAATCCAAGCCGAAACGATATTTTGAATGACATCCAGGCCTCCCTTGTCGAAGTCAATGCGGTGACGGTCTGTCCCTAGCCGCTGGCACATAGCCAATCCCATGAACCCGCTTCCGCGTGATGTTGGATTGCAAGACGCAGCCTTCAATCTTCACCTCGTTTGTTCCAGCGCAAGAAGCCGTTGCTTCCGCTCCAGGCCCCAGCGATAGCCCGCAAGTTCTCCAGTGCCTCGAACGACTCGATGGCATGGAATGGCAACCGCGAGGGGATTGCGGGCACAGGCTCTGGCCACAGCGCGCGCTGCCGACGGTTGCCCGATTGCTCGCGCGATCTGTTGATAAGATCTGGTCTGTCCGCGAGGGATGTCTTGCAGTGCCTGCCACACCTTGCATTGAAAAGCCGTCGCCTTCAGGTCTAGCGGGAGACAATCCATACTCACGCTCCCGTTGAGGCACTGAAGAAGACGAGAGACAGGCTGCTCTAATCCCTTCCTATCTCGACGAAGCACCGCCTTCGGATAGTCGCTGCGAAGCGATGCGACCAATGCCACCTCAGTCTCTCCAAGACTCACAGCCGCGATACCCCGTTCCGTGACCGCCACCAGCATCCGACCGACAACCGTCGGCACAGTGGTATAGCGAAGCGTGACTCCCATTCCACCGGAGCGAAACACAGAGGGCGTCATGCCGAGGTCTTCATGCACTCGCGCATACAGCCGGCTGCTGGAGCCGAACCCGGCCTCGTAGGTTGCGTTCGTCACTGTCTCACCTCGTTTCAATGACGTGGTAAACCGCTCCATTCTTTTGACACTTTGGTACGCCTTCGGGGAGAGCCCGACCCTATTCGCGAAGGCCCGTTGCAGATGAAACGGACTGAGACCAACGTGAGCAGCCAACCGTCGAAGCGTGATGGGCTCGCCCGCATGATCATTCAGATAGCGTCGCGCTCGTTCAACCCGTTCTTCTGCCTCGGAACCAGCAGACGACTGTGGACGGCAGCGCAGGCAGGCACGATATCCTGCCGACTCTGCCAATTGCGGCGAATCGAAAAATGTCACATGCTTGCGAGTCGGACGGCGAGAGGGACAAGAAGGGCGGCAATAGACATGCGTGGAAGTCACCGCGTAGACGAATTGTCAATCGCAGCAGCGATCACGGCTCAGCACAGCCTCCCACGCAGGGTCTACACTGACCGACGGCATAAGTCCCTCCCTCATCGTTGGGCCATCATACCGTCAGACCAGGTCGAGGCACTATCCGATTGTTGCGCTCAAACTTCTGGGGTGGTGTTTAGCGGCGGAGTGCCGTGCGGCGCAAACAGGCTTGGGACGATTCGATCGTGATCTTCGCGCCAGAGATATCAGGACGGAAGGGATTCACGCAGTGCGACGCTTCTTCACAGTGGTCAACGGCTCACCAAACACATCCTCAAAGGTAAGGCCCTTTCTGCCGGTCCTATAGAATAACCTGCTTCGGCCGATCTGTTTCATCAAGACAGGATCGCTCAGCACGTCCAGCGTCTCTTTCAGCATCGTATACGCATCGACATTGATCAGCACTGCAGCAGGCCGCCCAGGCTTCGTCACTACGACCTCTTCCTCACGCTCTTGCACACCAGTAACCAGCTCCGGCAACCGCGCCTTCACCTCAGACAAGGATAACGTTTTCGCCATCTCGCACCTCACAACACAAAACGACCATAATTCTGGTCATCACCAGACCGCACCGCCAGGAATCCCGTCAACTCTCCGGGGAATAATACGCCGCGCGCCGCAAAACTGGCCAGCCGCGCTTCTTCCTTCATCGATTGGCTGTCTAGTGTGGGCTTGACGTTGTGTAATTCTGGATCGTAAACATCTGCATCGCAGTTGGCATCACTGGTCGATCCTGTGAGCGGGCAAGCATCTCAGCATTACGGACAACATTTTGTACTTTCTCTGGTTGCTCATTCTTTTCGAGAAACTCAAACCACTTGTGCATCGCGGCACGTACCAAGTCGGCCATTACTCCAACATCCATGTAAAGGATCTTGCCCTGTTTCCCTTCCTTCACACACGGATGTACAGCCAGACCAGCTTCATTTGGTTGGCTAAACGAAAAGACTGCGTACTGACTCTTGCCTTCCTCATCAACGGTCCGGCCTTGGTGAAGAACGATACACCGCATCCTGTACCAGTCCCCTGGCTTTATTAGCTGGTCCGCCAGATACCGCTTACACCAGTTTCGATACCGTGAGTCGTTAGTTTCACCATTGTCAGATTCAAGTGAAGCGCAGATATCAGGCAATACGACAACCAGATGCAGAAGTGCCCAATAACACCGTCCTCGAACGCATCCTTCAATCTCATCGAAGTACACTTTAAAGCTCTCTTCCAGCACTGCACGCGTCAGCATAAGCTCCTCCACTATTGCGATGTGCCTGGCCGTCAAATGGGAGCAGGCTACTTATTCAAAGAGGAAAGTGTCAACAAGACTGACTGGGAAACCCGCTAAACTGGTCTGAGAGATGTCCAAGATTGTAATCGTCTTCAGCGAGGGGCGATGAAGGAAGAAGAGCCTTTGTCGCGCCTGCTCCGAGTACAATGACTGAATGTTCAACAAGGCACCCTTGCGCCTCACCATCTGAGGCCGCGCGTTGCGCGAGCACCAACGCGGGTGTCCTTCCCACCCCCATCTTATTGTCGGCCTCGTCCAGGCAGAGATACCCTGAACTGCAAGCTGGCGTCGTCGCAAACAGTTTGACCGCCGTATGAGCCTGGCGTACCTTACACGTGGGCGTTACACATGGAGGATTGCATGGCAACTAATCTAGCCATCGACGATGTGTTACTGGAGCGCGCACGCCGGATTGGAAAGCTCCGCACCAAGAAGGAAACCGTCACGCATGTCCTGATCGAATTTATCTAGCGCCGGCGGCAACGAGAGATTCTGAAGGCCCTCTGGACGATCGAATTTCGGAAGGGATGGGACTACAAAAAGGACCGTCGCGATCGTGAATCTGGCCGTTGATACAACCTAGAACACGGTGGCGGAATTACTTTCGGTCATTTTTCGACGGAGATCCTGACTTTCGAAAAAGATGATGCCACGATCAGTGTCCGTCTCGTACCGAAGATTCACATCGGTTTCAAACCCTGTCCAACTAAAGAATTTGACGGGGCCGCCGGCAAACTGGCCAGGTGTGCGATCGAGTGGGCCATAGAGAGATTGAAGATAAGCAAGAATCCGATCGTGGGTCACGCTGCCTTGGTAGCGGACAATGACACGAGCGAACTTGCCTTCGGAGGTGACGAATCGCATGGAGTCAACCGGTACTGCGCCAAGCGAAGGAGACCCAGCCTTCGGCTCATAAGTTTGAGAGCGGCCAGTATCCTCAATTTTCACGAGGGTGTCAGTGTCTGAAAAGGAAGCACCCCAGGGTATCCCCTCAAACCCATTCGGGTCATTCTGCATCGGCACGGCGAACGCCGGGACACCCTGCAGATGGAGTGAAATGAACAGGCAGACGAAAGAAGTACACCAGATCAGAGGGTCGCAGCAGAGACGGCGAAGCATGTTACTCCGCTGAGTCGGTGATATGGTCGTTGAACCGAGGAGCCAGGGTACGGCTATCGATAAACACAAATCCCCGTTCCGTATCCGCATGGTAGGTTACGCTAATTTCGGTATCAGCCCCGCGCCACGTATACTGCTGATTCAGTCCTCGCATCATCTGCCCTGGAACACGATCGAGGGAACCGAACTGTTGCTCAAGGTAGGCAAGTATCTGTTTGTGCCGATCGCCACCCTGATAGTGAATGGTCACGCGAGCAAATTGCTCGTCAACCGATAAGAAATGAAGACTCTCGACTGGAACTCCGGCATATGATGGCGGACGGTCTTTCAATCGGTATTCATTCACATGCGGGCCAGCTCTAGCGATTTCTAAGTCCGGCCTCGCTGTTAAGGCAACTCCCCAGGCTAAGCTCTGGAAACCATTCGGATCGTTCTGCATCGGCACAGCATGGGCGAGAATAGGGGAATAGGTCAGATAGAACAAAAGCCCCAGCAGGGCACGGTATCGAGCCATATGGTTTCGCTGTGGTCCGATCATGGCAGAACGCTACCATGGCCGATCGCATGGTGCAACTCCCGCAGTTTTGTTGAGAATGTCCGAAGGCATAGCTTATAATGCGCGCGTTTTTCCATGTGGATCGAGATAAGGAATCGACTTGATGATTGAAAGTGATGCCTTTGTCCAAGCCCTCCAAGATATTGGGGTGGATTTCTTTACAGGGGTTCCGGATTCGATCCTGGGCGGCATCATTGCCGAATTGATGGAACGACGGCTCTACACTCCGGCTGTTCGGGAAGATGAAGCGGTGGCCATGGCCGCCGGGGCCTACATGGCCGGCAAGATTCCCGCTGTCTTGATGCAAAACTCCGGACTTGGAACTTCCCTGAATACACTCATCTCGCTCAACTATATCTATCACCAGCCCTGTATCCTGATCGTGTCCTGGCGTGGGCATGGCGGGAAAGATGCTCCGGAACATCT
>SWDP01000049.1:4287-5273 GCA_005116885.1 Nitrospira sp. | reverse complement strand
CCATCACGATTGAGGCTAGAATCGCCATCCTTGTTCCGACAAGGGTCTTGTCGATCGAGATGATGGCGCCCAATTCTTCGACGATGCCTGTGAACATGTCTAGCCCTTGATCCTCGACTTGATCACGTAAATCCCTACTCCAATCAGTACCATTGTCCCAACCGCCACGATGGCACACTTGATCATATACAGTGTGTCCGCATCCACCTATGACCTCATGATCCGCTTCACGACAAACACAACCATCACAACCAGCACAATCACGCCGAGGCCTGCCAGCGTGCCAATAACGATATTCTCTGTCGCGATCGCGTTTAACATCGGCCTATTATATAGGACCAGCCCGCATTATTCATGACGGTTCGTTGCCCTTCGACTTGCTCAGGGTCCCGAGCCCAGTCGAGGGACGAAATCGCGCAGTCGCGTTGCGAGACTGGCATGCGGAGCCGCGAAGCCCCGAGGCGTACTTGTGCAGTACGTCGAGGGAGCGAGCGGCGAGCCTGCCAGCCGAAGGCGCGTCGCAGCAGCGAATCCGCGATTGCAGCAGAAGCGCTCATGAATAATGCGGGCAAGGACGGGACGTTCCACATGGACCATGGCCATCGCGTTCGTTTACAGGTCTAGGGGTTTTGGCGTATCCTTCCGTCTTTTGCGCGAATGCCGTATAGGGCGAACTCAAACCAACGAGACGCAAGAACGGCCGTCTCTTGTGCCCATTATTCTTGGAGGACGAAATGGAATTTAAACATGCTGCTTCAGTCATCGTCTTCATTGGCCTGATCCTGTTCAATCACGGCTGCGCCTACGTCGGCCCGACAACGGGAACCGACCATGCCATGGTGCAAGGGGGGAAAGCCTATATCACGGTGTCTCCGAGCCTGGCGTTCGCGGTGCCTGTCAATGTGGCCATTGGTGATAAAGTGGCAGAAGCCGCGGCGAATGCCGCCGTGGCATATCTGAAAGGTCTTCCCGGAGCGATCACATCA
>SWDP01000049.1:0-4187 GCA_005116885.1 Nitrospira sp. | reverse complement strand
GATGCGGGCGTCAAGACAGCGGCAGAGACCGGCCAACCGGTAGATCAGGAAAAGTTAAAGACGTTTGTTCAAGAGGTTGTGGCGAGGATATGACCCCTCAGACCGCTCGCAGAACGCGCTACTGCTTTGCACGCTTTCGCAACAAGCCACCATGAATAATGCGGGCGAGAATGATATTTCAAAATAGCCCACTACCGAAGCCGCGCCTTGAGAGACGATGGGGTTTGCTGTATCGTGGCGCCTAATTTCCCAATCGAGAGCCTCATGCTATGCTGAGCGTCTTCCTAAGCTATTCCCGAGACGACCTTTCCCTCATCGAGAAACTTGAGGCACAACTCAAGACACATTCTGAAATTTCCATCTGGCGCGACCAAGAGAAGATCTACGGCGGGCAGAAATGGCCCAAGGTCTTGGGCGAGGCCATTGCCGATCAGGATGTTGTCCTCCTCGCCTGGTCGAAGCATGCAGCCGCCTCCCACTTCGTCGAGTTCGAATGGTGCACCGCTCTGGCGCTCAAGAAGAAAATTGTTCCCTGCCTGCTGGATAACACTATACTGCCTCCCTCCCTTGCCTCAATAAACTCCATATCCGTCGACGATCTCCCCAAAATCGTGGCCGCTCTTACGGGCGTCGGCCTCGCTGAGGATAGAGGCCGCCGAGTGGAGGTCATCAGCAAACTTGGACAGATTAAGGCAAGCGAGCCAGAAGACGTGCTCGCGGAGACGAGACCCCTCTTCGACCAGCGGAGCTGGATGGTTCATGGGAATGTCATTCAAGGGGAGAACGTCACGGTTCAAATAAAGCAACGGTCTGAACAATCAGCCAAAGGCTTCGCAGAAAAATGGCAGACTTGGGTGGCAATAGTCGTCGGACTACTCACCGCTGTGACCTTAGCCATTGGTCTTATCGGCAAGATTCCAGGGTTAAGTACCGATGGCGGACCATTTATCCAGACGTTGGATGGGCATATTTTTGATGAATGCACTAAGCAGCCGGTCTCAGGAGTGTTAATCTTACTCTCAACGTTTAATTTGACACAACAGACGGATGACTCAGGAAGTTTTCACTTTGAGATGAAAACAAATAAGCAGGAGCAGGTAACCTTTACTGCTCAAAAACAAGGTTACGACAGGTATACCGGGTTTGCCAACGTGGGACTTACTCCTATTAGCATAAACCTGCAGAGGAAATGCCGGTGAAGCTCCTCATCTCTTGGGTTCTATTCATCGTTGTCTTGATGCCGGGCATGCTTCACGCCAAAGAAAAGGAGTATAGGGAATACAGAGGCCTGGTCGTCCTGGAAGACAGGTCTGGCTACCAGGGGCCTGCGCCTGAGGTTGAGGTAAGAATTGTTGGTGGGTTTGGCAGTCCGTCTAGGACGACCGCACATGGTGAATTCGTTATTCAGCTCCCCAATTCACTTCCGCCAGGAACACGCATCCGAATTTCTATTATCAAAGAAGGTTGGCGAATTTCTGTGCCGCCTAATGGGGAAACATATGTGCCGCTGGATGAAAACGAAATATCGCAAGTAATTCTTCTCCCGAAGGATTCGATCAAATTCTTGCCAGAGGACCAAATAGAGAGAAAGTATCTTTCAATCCGCAAGAAAACAAAGTCCGGCGCAACTCCCCGCAGCCCCTTTCCACGAGGAGAGCCCAAATCTGATTATGTCCTATCGGAGGGATTCTGGAGAGCGCCTGCTTTGGCGCGACGTCCACTCCTGCTGGCGGTGCAAGATCGTTTTCTTTGGGTTAAAGTCTTTGTTGTTGATGCCACAACAACCTCATGTGATACAGACGTGCAAATTCAGAATGGCGATCGGTATTACGAAAGCGAGTCATTCGAAAAAGCTCTGCAGGCGTACCGGCGCGCACTTGAATGTTTAATGAAAGAAGCGCGATCGAATAAGTGGGCCAAGACGATGGTCGATGCTGGCTTAGCAAGCTATCAAATCGGAATTCGTGGTTCGGGAAATGCTGCTTCTGCGAGCTTTAAGTCGGCCATGGGTTCCTATCGTCAGGCATCTGAGTATTATGCTAGCCAAGGCCTTCGAGAAGAATGGGCCTTGGTTCAAACTAACCTTGGGAACGTTCTAAGCGAGCAAGGCATTCGCGCTTTCGGGGAAGAAGGAAAGGCCTTGTTGACTAATGCAGTACAAACATATGGCGTCGCTCTTCAGACTCTTTCTGTCGAAACATATCCTGAAGAATGGGCAACAACACAGCTTAATCTCGGTAACACACTTAGTGAACAGGCGATAAGGGCGGCGGTGTGGGAGGCTAAGGATTTGTATCCTCAAGCTCAAAAATCATTTAAAAGTGCACTAGATGTCTTCACAGTTGACCGCTTTCCTCAACAGCACGCCACAGCCCTCTTGAACCTTGGAAACAGCTTGGCGGAGCAGGGCATCCTGGTTAGCGGAGAGGAAGGAAATCGTTTGCTGAGGGAGGCTGTTGCCAACTACCGTGGTGCTCTCAAGGTTTACATTCCTTCTCGCTTTCCCCAACAGTGGGCAGCAACCCAAAAAAATCTGGGGGCAGCGCTTCGGGAGCAGGGTGTGCGTACCGGCGGTGAGGCCGGGACGCTGCTGCTGGCGGAGGCCGTGACGGCCTATCGCGCGGCCTTAACCGTCTACACCCAAGAGCAACTTCCCCAACAGTGGGCCATGACCCAGAGCAACTTGGGTGCCGTGCTGTGGTACCAGGGTACGCGTACGGGCGGCGAGGCCAGCAAAGCACTGATCCGCCAGGCCATCAACGCATTTGAGTTGGCGCTGGAGGTGTGGACGAGAGAGGCCCTTCCTGCGCAGTGGGAACAGACAATGCTTATTCTCAAGATCGCGAAGAAAACGCTCGATAATATGAAAACACTCTCTTGGTGATCGCTGGCCAATTTTAGGAGAGGCTAGAACAGAGCGGTCAGAAACCAAGTTCTTGTGACAGCCGGACTTCCGATTCGTCGTCGATCTCTTCCAGGCAGGTGAAGCAGGTAAAGGGAAACCGGTCTGTGGGGATGGCGCAGACTTCGCCGACTGGCGATTCGTCCAGGGCAGGCCCACCGCATTCTTTGTGAATTAGGACAAGCATCGGGACTCCTTTATTGCCATCGGCGGCACCGCGCTGCTACTCGATGATGAGAAATGCCCCTTCTCGGTCGGCAGTAAATTGAAAGAGATCGTTGCGGCGCATGCGTAGGAGTTACTCAATGGCCGCGGTCGAGCAATTTCCGCAGCGGATCCAGACCACTTTGGGTGGGTGGCCGAAGAGGAAGCTCCGTTGATGAAAGTCTGCGTCCTTCGTGATGATGGTAAATCCCTGTTGGATCGCGTGCCGCCAGATCGCTTCGTCGCTCGCCTCAGCCAACCCGATGTTTCTGACGTGTTGCGAGTCTGGATATTCGCTTTGCAGCGCGTGGAGAAGTCGGTGGGACAGATTGTGATCGAAAAGCAGTTTCACCGTGACGGGAATGAGACGAGTTTTCGTTCGCGATCCGCAGCGAATTCAAGACACGCGCGGATATCTTCCCGCGTGAGGTCGGGAAAATCGTTGAGAATTTCGCCCTCGTTCATACCGGAAGCCAGGTATTCCAGAACGTCGTATACCGTGATGCGCATTCCACGGATACAGGGCTTCCCGCCTCGCTGGGCTGGATCAATAGTAATGCGGTCCTGATAAGACATGATCGGGAGCGTACCCCAGCAGTGACGAAAGATCAAGAAAGAGATGACATGACCGGTCTCACTCTGGCGATGTCAAGAACGTGTCGGCTGCTGAACAGGCAGAAGGGAGGTGGGCTTGCGCCTCCCTCCTTCTTCATGCCAAATATGCTGCGACAATTCCGGAGAGTACGATTCAATCCAAGGCCTCCCAGCTCGTGCCGGTGGTTCCGTCGGCATTTTTTCGACATCCCGAAGCGGGACCAGCCGCAGATTGAGCAGAAGCGTCGGGGCTCTGCCTTATGCGCTATTCACGATAACAGTACAATATAGGATTTGGCGCATATTTTAATTTTATGATCCAGACGCGATAGATTGCCTCCGGGTTGGCTGGTCCAAGCCGGTGCAGTCCGAAGGCCTGGATTCGAAGTTCCGACTACTTCAGCCTTTAGTCTTCAGCCTTCCCCGCATCCAGCACCAATCGCTGAAACAGATCTAAATGTTCTGGACTACTCAGTCGATGGTCGCC
>SWDP01000048.1 GCA_005116885.1 Nitrospira sp. | reverse complement strand
GTAATGGGTAATCAAGATGTTCAAGAAAATGCTCAGAGTAAATAACTGAGCAAGCATTTTCTGGAAAAGGAAACGGTTCTCTCAGATCAAGGGTAATATCTGCTTGGGATGAAAGGTCTATATTAGTCCATCCATTTTTTACCTTTGGACCACACCCAATATGCAATCTTAGATGCTGTTGACCGGACAAGTTGCGAGCCTGGCGTACACCTTGTCGGTGCTTACGAAGAATCTTAATTTCACTCAATACATGGCGAAGTGATGACCGAAATCCATACGTTGTGTGCTCTCTTATAAATTGGCTGATCATGTTTTTCTTACTCCTTATTGTCTACGCCTAATCAATTGCTTCGAAGTTGTCAAGATATCACGACGTCCGTTGAAATTTTCTGAGCGGCTCCTATGGTTATTTCACTCTGCCGTCATTGTCGGAGCGAACTGCGGCTCGGCTTGCTCCGCCTCGATGCTCGCCATGACCTGCGCAATCCCTGGGCGGTTTCAAGTTCCAAGTGCAACGGGTGAATGATGGCGCAATTGCGCATAGACTTCCAGGGGCGTCGCAAAGTCGAGACATTTCCTCGGGCGCGTGTTCAACCGATGGGCAATGGCGTTCAGCTCGCGCTGCGTGTAGCCCGACAAGTCCATGCCCTTGGGCAAGTACTGGCGCAGCAACTCATTCGTGTTCTCGTTGGTGCCGCGTGGCCACGGGCTGTAGGGATCGGCAAAGAACACCCGAATCGCCAGCCGCTCGGCCAGGCGTTCGTGCTCGGCCATCTCTTTCCCGCGATCGTAGGTCAAGGTTTTGCGCAGCAGCGCGGGCACATGCCGGAGTTTCTTCGTAAAGCCTTCTCGGGCACTACTCGCATCCGTCCCGTCAATCCTGCCCAAAATGAAGATCTGGCCGCGTCGGTCAGTGCCTTGCACCCGAGGGCGAGGGGCCTTACGCGCCTGACGCAGCGTGGCCAGCAGTGCGCTGCGCTGGGGTGCCGCGGGACAACACATAGAGCCCCGCATAGATCATCTCGGCCGAGAGCTGTTTGCTCATGTCGTCAGGATGCGCGCGTCGGAGGCGTCCGGCAGTCTGTTCGGGCGAGCAGCCCTGAGTCAGATGCGTCCGCACATACTGCCACAGCCAGGGATCCAAGAGTTTGCGCGGCCGCCGTGGCTGACGGGCCCGAGCCGACGCCAGGGTGTGCGCCGTGCAAGCCCGATCGGGTCCCTCCACCGCGTTGCGGACCTGCTCACGGCTCACGGTGCTGGGCGCTCGCCTCAACACCGTCGCCATCGTCCGCAACGAATGACCGCGGGCCAGCCCCAGACTCAAGGTTTCACGTTCTTCGGCACTCATCTGTCGATCACCGGTGAGCCGAGCCTCCAGCGCCCAGCCCATCACGGCGCGGGAGTAGAGATCGAGGACCACCGCCAAATAGAGCCAGCCTGCCGCGGTCCAGACGTAGGGAATGTCCCCGGCCCACACCCGGTTCGGGCGCGTGATCGAGAACTGGCGATCGAGCACGTTCGCTGCCACCGGCATCCGGTGACGCGACTGCGTCGTCGCGCGCCACTTCTTCAGGGTCTTGGCCCGTATCCCTGCAGCCCGCATGAGCCGTGCGATACGCTTTTTGCCGACGCCGTGCCCCTGCTTGAGCAGGGCGTCCCAGATGCTGGGACTGCCGTAGGTCTCGCGGGACGCGCGATGGATCACCCGAATGGTCGAAAGTAGCGCACGGTTGCGCACCGACCGGTGGCTCTCAGGCCGTGTGCGCCACGCGTAATACCCCGCGGGCGAGACGGCCAGGACGCGGCACATGAGCCGGATGGGATAGCGACGGTCGTGCTGCTGGATCGCGCGGTATCTCATGGAGATTCCCTCGCGAAGAACGCCGCCGCACGTTTTAAAAAATCCCGCGCCTGGGTCACCCGCGCCAACATCGTTACAAAACGATGTGGAGAGAGGACAGCACGACAAATCGTTGCCACAAACGTGATCATAGGGTGGAAGTTGTACACCCAACCGATGTAATAGAGGAAAACATGACTGGGAGCGCACCGCTTAACGAATCGGACAAAACGCGGTAGGTCCTTCCACGACCAGTCACGCATGATAGGATAGACAGTAAAGGGCACCTCCTGCGTCCACGTGTTCGATTCCGTTGTCAATACATGCACATCTAGGCCACGCTTAGCCAGTTCCATACATAGATGGTAGGCGTGGTCAGCCTCACCAGCTTTCATAGGTGGATACGCAGCCGTAACAACTAGCACCTTCATGCTTGCTACCCCCTAAATCACAATCATCCCCTCTCAGAGCGATCACCTTAGGGACGGCACCTTTCCCATCGGCACCCCCTTGAATACGCATTGTGTAGAACCACTGTTGTCCGCAATCGTTGATTTGCGACATAGCCTCTCGTCGAACAGTGTCGGCACTCATTGAGATTTTGAAATATTGACCGGTTCCTACAATGTAACGGCTTCGATCGTTCGCTCAATCGCTCGATCCCAGGAGAACCAATCTTGCGCGAGTTGGAGCGCGCCTTCTGCAAGCCGCTTTCTGATATGAGGTTGATCGATCAAGGCTTCGATAGTCATTGCCAATTCATCCGGTTTCTTGGGCATGCATAGATACACATTCTTTTCGTGGACACACGGCGTCTCGAGAATCCCTCCTCTTGTGGCAATGATCGGAAGACCATATGACGCAGTCATAGCGAATGAACTGTTGCTTAGCAGAACCCCATAATTGTATGGCAGAGCACAGATATCGCTTGCGCGAAGATAGAGCGACGGCAATTCGCTGTCCCAGTCAAACTCACCGGTCCATGTGACCCTCTTGGCAATACCCAGACCCATAGCCAGCTGAGTCATCGCCCCCGGATACGATGCTCGAAAATGCTCGGAATCTGGTCGATCGTGCGCACCGCCTACCAAGACAAGATGAATATTCCTTCGCTTGGCTGAGACGATATGAAACGCGCGAAGCACGGTCTCGATACCTTTCGGCGGATAAATTCGTCCCAAGTACACGATGACGAAATCATCAGGCCCAACTTTCAGCAATTATCGCCCTCATGCTCAAAGCAGCCCGCCATCATCGGGGTTGATTCGCATCAAGGGCGGCGGAGGGATCAATACGCTTTTGCGCTCAAGGCCTGGCGCGAATTTAGCCAATTGGGCAAGGTGAGTACTGCTCAGTACGATCAGTCGATCATTGTCAGACGGTAGCGTCCCAAAGCGATAATCAGCTCTTTTCGCGCCTACACAGAACGCTATCGCGTTGCGAACATATCGGATTATAGGCGAGGTGTCGTGCGCCGATGCACCCTCGGCATTTTCAAATTGCGTAATGAACGGAACAGACGGCAGAATACGCTTCGAAAACGTCGGCGCAAATGTCATCATGGGGTGATCATTCCAGATAAATCCGATGTACATCAAAATCACGCTATCCGGGGAACAGCGCGCCAGGAATCTCATAAATTTAGGAAGATCCGACCACGTCCAACTCGGCATGATCGCATGGACGCGAAAATTAGCCCCTTCTGGATTGAGACATCCCTTTGTTGTCAAGACATCCACTTCATGCCCTCGGTCTGCCAGTTGCCAGCAAAGCTGAAGAGCATGGTCAGCCTCGCCGGCACGCATCGGCGGAAAGGCTCCGGAAATGACGAGATGTTTCAGGGCTATCTCTTTTCCAGTAAACGCTGAACATTACAACGGAGCGGTCCCCATGATGAGGCAGGCACACCACACTCTACATATAGAGAAAGCAGAACGAGTGTGACTTGAATTGCCTGCACGTCAGATCAATTATCAAAACCAGATCATCTGTGGTTGAAGCCCTCTCGAAACACTTCTTCAAGTTGTTAGCGCTGATTCATGTGGATCACCCTACAATTAAACCACTTCATTAAATTCGTTCTTGATAGGTTGTTGAACCGTCAGATCATATTCCCACACACTCGATCCGTCGCTCTCTTCGACGAGTTTTAAGCCAAACTTAACGAATACGCCTTTCACCATGGCGTTCTTCGCAGTGACTATATACCTGCCGCGTACCGATGTGCAGCCAGGTGCTCGCGCCCGTTCAATCTCCTCGAGTTGCTTCTGTAACTCCAGCACCACCGCTCGTTTCACTAAGCCCTCCTGTCGAGAATAGTCGCGAAGCGGGGGATCTATTGGGCCCTCCTGAGTTATAAACTCTGCCCAAATGCTACGTGGCATACCAGACCGATCCTGGATTAAAAGCCCGTCCTTTCGTGTCCAGGCACAGAGACAACAGCCGCCTCGGCGAACAACAATCAGATTGTGCTCTAAACATTCCTGAAATCTGTTTTTTCAGCCAACAGCCGTCGCATCTTCTTTGATCGCGCGTCAACCTGCATGTCGTCCGACAGAGTGATTTTCAAAGGAATCTTGTACTTATCGAGCCGGTCCTTACAGTATCCTCTGAGCCTCCGTGAAAATTCCTCAACTTGTTCCGGTCGGGCCAATTTGACCTTCGCGCAAACGATGCTCCCGAGTAGCTGATTTTTCTCCCCATACACGGTTGCGTCGACTACGCCATCCATCTCGCAGATCACCTCTTCAACCTCTGCCGGATACACCTTTTGCCCTCCAACATTGATAATGTCGGACTTTCTCCCGAGAATTCTCAGGCTATCACCTTTTCGTTCGACAGCATCTCCTGTAACGAACCAGCCATCGGAAGTAAATGGACTCGGCGCATTGAGATATCCCAACATTGCGGAATCACACTTGACCTGTAAGATACCGTCTACCACTCTCCACTCATAGCCTTCCCCGCCGATCTTCACCCAGACCGAGTCTTGCTGTTCTGACTTCGACCGCATTGTCCCGATTTCCGTTGCTCCGTACTTCTGCAGTAATTTCACTCCGGAAAACACTGCCGCACATTTCACCAGAGTACCAGCAGGCATCATCTCCGCGCCATAGGTTATATACTTAAGTGAATTTAGATCGTACTCCGTATAGGCCTCACTAAGGAGTAAAAGATTGAGGAAGGACGGGGAAACGGGGAGCACCTCGACATGGTGTTGCTGGATTGCCCGGCACACTGCTTCCGGCATTCGGGATTCTGGAATCACCAGTGTGCTTCCATTCGACAGAACATAGAATAGGGTGTCGAATCCGCCAATGTGATCAAACAGCAAGAAGGCCAAGGTCCTGAGATCATGCCTTTTAGCCACATATTTGCTCAGGAGTTTCGCCAGGTCGTGCACCACTACCTTACTCACGCCTGTGGACCCCGAGGTAAAAAAGACGATCCCTGGGTGACCTATTCTCCTGAGCAGATCATACAATTCATGTCCTTGATTTCCTTGTCTTCGATTAATATTAACAGAATCCTTTTCATCAATCTCGACAATCCAACTCACCAGAGCTGTATCCGCCAGAACATCTCGTTCATGAATCCTTTCTGCATTGAGCGGGACACATATGCAGCTCTTTTCAATAAGTCCCAAAAGTAGTGCCACAGAGTTTGGAGAGAAGTCCCCCTGAAGCAAGGTGACGTCACCCTGCCGAATACCTTCGGACGTCAACCGATCCACCCAATATACGATCCTGTCAGACAGCCACGCATAATCGTAAGACCGCCCATGCCACACAATTGCTTCCTCAGAAGCTTTCTCCCGAAACAGATCTGTCAAAAATGCCGTGGACATCTATACCCCACCAAGAAAGAGAATTTGGCCTGTGACAAAATCACTTTCTGGTTTAATCATGAAATCGATCACATTGGAGATGTCACGGAACTCGCCGAAACGTCGGATAGCTTGTCGTGCGAGCAACGCATCCATTTTGTCCTGTGGAACGGAGCGAATAAGGTCCGTTTTAACCGGCGTTGGACCGACGGCGTTGACCGTTATTCTGAAGGGCGCAAGTTCCCTTGCCATTATGCGGGTAAGGCTTTCAACAGCAGCCTTCGATGCGGCGTAAATAGCTTCCCCTTCGAGGTTCAAGGGCGTGGCAATAGTAGCGAAATTCACGATACGTCCTCCATCCCCTCGCATCAATTTGGCCGCTTCGCGGCAAAACAGAAACGTGCCGATAACGTTTGTGTCGATAATACTTCTGACAGTTGTCATCGGGGTAAGGAGGACGTGGTTCATGGAAGCTATTCCGGCGTTATTGATTAAGACGTCAACCCGCCCAACACTTTTTGCAATTTCCCGGAACATCTTCCTGGCCCCTGCTTCGTCCGCAACGTCCAGGGAAAAGTGGCGGTAATTGTCGTTGGAAAAGTCAGAATCCTCTCGACTACAGCCGATGACTTGGAAACCCAGATCACAATAGTACTCAACCAAGTACCGACCGATCCCCTTTCTACTACCTGTAATGACCATGACCTTTTGATTAGCCATGGTTGTTCTCCCCAACCAGTTGAACAATGTAGTTCGCCAATGTTTCTACGGTGCGAAATGGACTACTTCGTTGAGACATCGCCTTCTCATCTGCCAGCGTAACGACTACGTCAAATTCTTCATCGATTCTCGTCTCGACTGAGAGGATTAAGCGAACCAGTTCGAATGAATCTAATACTGCTCCGTGTCCGAACAATGTCGTGTTTTCTGACGATATCAGCTTTCCGGCTGAGTCTTTATCTGAATTGTGAAGATCGAAAACGGAATATATTACTTTAAGAGCCCTGCTTCGCACGTTGTTGCTCTCTGTCATGTTAGGTTCACCTCCATAGTTTGATCTGATATCCACACTCACTAGTGCGCGGAAGAATCGAGAGATCTTCCTTAATTACCCCGCCAAAATGTGGGTACAGGCACAGGGGCAACCCCAGCACCTGATTCTCAAGAATCGGCTCGCCAGACTCCCTCAGCTCCTGCTCAGAGCCGCGCGTCCAACGATCCATCTGCGCCGGGCTCACCGGGAAGTTTCAGCAGTCTGCTCCCCACCACTCCGTGCTTCCAATTCTGTGCGCCGCTCTTCCGACGCGGAAGGAATCTGCCAGAATGTTCGCGGGAATACCGGTTTTTATTAAACCTTCTTACCTGATTTACCCTGTCAAAATATTAGGCCGAACACGACATTCCAACTCCTATTGACTTGCTTCTGGAATATCCCGAATCTCACTCACCGTTCCTTGCGAACTGGAGATTCGGAACAGACTGTTGAGAATGGGTGGTGGCCTGCCAATAGACCTGAATTACCCATTCATTTTTTCGCCTTACATAACTCGTCCTAACGGGCCACATGAACTGACAGCGGGCTTGCTTGGGTTGATGTTACTCCTCACGTCCTGCGATCGTGAATGCATCCCACCTGTCTAGTTCGCCTCCATACTCTCGGCTGAATTCTCCTGAGCTTTTCGCATTTGTATCACTCGAGGGGCCGCCACAAAGACAGTAGCGCCGGCTGGAACATCCGTCATCACCACGGCATTTGGGCCAATCTGGACGTCATCACCTATTGTGACTCCGCCCACAATTACTGCACCAGCGCCGATATGGACTCGATTCCCAAACTTTGCTGCGCGATCTTTTCGCCAATCACCTAACCGTCCAACGGTCACATTTTGGCGAATTATACAGTCGTCACCGAATTCGGCATCGTAATGGATAACTATTCCACTTTGATGGCCAATAATGAAACGGCGTCCGATAATTGTAGTGTCCGGTAGCTCAATCCCGTAGTGGTTCCGAATGTACCGGTACATGGCGCGATAAAGCATCGACAACGCCCACCACAGTACCCCTCGCCTTCGATCCTTCAACAAAGCCCCAAAACGATGGACAGCAAGAGCACGAAAACCTGGTTTGGTCCAATCTCGGTAAACCGTCCAATCTTCGCGTATTTGCCAATACAGGGTACCAAATAGCCCATATCTACTTGCCGGAAGCATCGCCCGCTACCCTCCTCATGATTGCATTCTTATTAGCGTCGGCAGACACATCCTTTGTCACCACTGCACCTGCCCCAATAACAACACCTTTCCCGATGCGGCCCCCTGATCAGACGATGACACTGTATCCCAGCTACACATCATCCAAAATGATGATCGGTCCCCTCGTCGTAAGCGGCTGCTCTGCAATCGGATGGTCCGGGGCGATCCCATGATCGAAAAAAATGAGTGCGGAGCGCGCCGATAAAGGGCCCTTCTTCTACACCCACGAGGATATGCGTATCTTCATACAACCGCACACGTTCGCCAATCTCCGACGGCCCGCCGCAGGAGCCAAACACACGCCCCAAACCCGCCAACCACGGCAAGTGTGGCATACCCCAATCCTACGGAAATCCGGAATATCGCCTCATCCAGCACGCCGATGATGAGATTGTAGGCCCAGAGAGCTCCTACGCTACTGGCAGCTGACAATACCAGCATATGCCTGTTTAACGAGTGGGGGAATGTCTTGACTGGACTCATTTTGAGCTCTGGGCCCCCGTTCCTTCTTACATAAGCTGGAAGGCTCGAAGAAAGCTCTTTCTACGAAGCGCTAAAACATCCATGGCTAAGCCAATAATCATAGAAGGGCACTCCACGGGGAAGACGTTCCGGAATAGTCACAAACTCATGCGAGTAGTCGCGATCGAGAATTATTTCGAGGGCCGACAACGGAATCTCGATTCCATAGTGGTTTCTCACGCAGCGATACAGTGTCATCAGCTGGAATCATTCCGCCACACAGAGTGTGAGAACACCATTCCACAGGTTTTTCACTCGTCCAGCGAGGGTCTCCTGACACAGGCTTCCCATCTAGAGGGCTCATGGCCACCTGGAACTTCATCACGAAGGAGTGTGCCGCCTAAATATTGTACGCACGCTTCGGCTCACTTTCTGACGGAGCAGCGTTGGGTCAGTCAAAGACGGTCGGTCATTGAGAAAAGACCTGACAGGCGCAAGCACCTTATCAATGTGGCCTCGTCTCTTGGGCAGGCTAGGAAGGAGAGCCTTCATCACAATATTTCGATCGGCCTCCTGATTTCGTCTGACGCAGGGTGGATGACGCAGGGGGAAAACCATCTCCTCTGCGTTCGTTGTAGCAGCAGGACTTGGAGCCGACGTCGTGTGCGTCGCATCCGGATGCCCGAAACCAATATTAGACACTAAGGTGACAGTGGGAAGAATGGACAGCCCCTTCTGCGACCAGCAGGCGAAACCCCATTGATAGTCCCAGGTGTTCAAGTTTGCCGACCGAGAGTGAGCCTGATCAAATACCTTCCGATAGAAGGCTATCATATCGGGATGCTCAAGGATACCTTCTAGCCAAGAGGTTTCACGGAGGGCCGGCCACTTCCCAACCTCCAGGTCATGATGTTGCCAGGCTCTCTTCCATGTAGCCCATCCCCAACTGATACAGTAATCGGAAAAGAAGTAGCTGTCTGACGTCCGTCGCGTCCCCCCCTGAAGATTCTGTCCCGCAATATGCATCACCCTCGTATCGTCAACATACATTTCAAGCAGTGCATCACAGAATGGGAAGAAGGTGGGGTGTGGAAGACAATCATCTTCCAGGATAATCGCCCGATCGACCTGTTCAAAGACCCAACTGATGGCCGTGGCCGGACCTCGTCGACATCCGAGATTGGCCTCGGAATAGTATTCGACGAGCTCGCAATCCCACGTCACCAACCGCTTGATCACAGCCCGGGCCGCGGTGCATTTTGCTTTATCATCTGGCCGATCAGCGCGCGGTCCATCGCCGAACACAAAGAGTCTGGGGGGCTTCACCTGTGCAAGGGCTTCCACCACCCGGCTGGTCGTATCGGCTCGATTGAAGATAATCAAGAGGACTGGGGCTCGCATCGGAAGAAGTCCCATCGTTCTAACCGGCCTGATAGATGAAAAACTAGCCATCTCTGTGCCCTCCTTGCGCGAAAGAACGATGTGCGCTTGGCCCGAGTCTACAGTGACGGTTCACCAGGACTTCGACCTCTTCCCATCCAGGAGGAAAGAGCCGACCAATCCCTGTCTTATAGAAGTC
>SWDP01000047.1:168485-175761 GCA_005116885.1 Nitrospira sp. | reverse complement strand
GGACGGCGCCAAGCGCAGACTCCCGCAGTACTTTCTGAAAGACCGTGTATTCTGCTCGGTCCAAGAGCGCCTTCATGTCTTTTCTTGGAAATTTACCCGCGAAACTGTCAAGAGGCCACACTTCGATGTAGGCCACCTCGTAGGGGTCAAGGACATTCATAGCGACAGCGTCAGTTCTTTGATTCGTCAGATGCCTGCTGATGCGACCACTTAGTTTCTCTTCGGTTTGACCGACGTATATCGGCTCGCCATCATAATCGTAGAAGGCGTATACGCCATGCTTACTGTGCGTTTGATGTTATCTAGCTAATCCCATGAAACCTCGAAGTCTTGGCATTTCTGTCTTCTGCATACGCGTGATATTGCATCATTGGCCGCATCGCGGTCATATGCGCCGATCTCAATGGCAACTGTGTCGTCGTTCGTAATTGATGTGCCAGAACCTAGCACGCGACCACATTTTGTTGCCTCAAGGACTTTCGTAATAGCTAGCGAAATCAATGTCTTGTCTGCACCACTTGGTAGCGAGAATAGATATAAACGCCCCTCGATCATTCGCCGACGTTTGCGGTCCATGAGTGTCGTATCTCCTTTCGTTCGACCTTTGTAAACTTGATCGCACAATCCGTCGGATTGTTGATCACCGTGTGGAAAGGTTCCTCCGCGAAATTGCGGACAAGCACCAGGAAGTACCTCTCTCGAAGCGCCTCCGCCATATCGTGTTCAAGCTCCGTCAACTGAATTTGCCCGCACCTTGTGCGCAGTCCTTTGACCTCGACAGCGCAGAATGAATCGCTGCCTGGATGTGCAAGCTTGAAGTCGAAACCGCAACCCCAACCGGTGGTATTGGTCAGCGTCAGACCAGAGAATTCCTGCATCGCAGAGTAATTTGCTGCAAAGTACTGTTCTGCGGCCTTTCCTGTAATGAGCCTCTTGGCAAATGAGGAGGAAGCGTCTGCATCGTGAATGCGCAAGACCCGTTTGACTTCTGGTATAGACGTTACCTCCCTAATGGGCATCAAGAAATCTTTGATTAGTTCGCCTATTTGCTCAATGTCAGCGTCTTTGTAGGCATTCAGCACGTGTTGGCAATGCGCTCGCAAGGGACGCTTATGCCACCCCTTTCTGGGGTTTGGGAAGTAAGGGTCAAATTCATCGCGGTAGTTCTTTATGGATGCTGGCCGCGCCTGCAGACTGTATCCGAGGGCATTGAATGCCTCGGTGAATCCTTCGAGCCCAAGGTACGCCAGGCCCTCCTGATCGAACTTGGAAAGGAATAGTCCGCAAAGAATCTGTCGATCACGATGGTTCATTTCATGGCTGTTCCTGGCATAGGACTACCCTGAAACCGCGTGGACGTTGCCCAGGTAGAAATGCGCATCGTCATTGAATGCATCTTTGGGCTAAACGTGTCCATTTTGTCAGTTACCCCAACTCTTGTAAACACAGACAGTCGTGCAATGTGGTTATTTAGTGATCGAAGAGTTTAGATCGGATTAGGCGGCGACCTTCTTCACCCGAATTTCAGCGCGATGGCCTGTTGCGGCGAGAACTCTGATGAGCACATCGGTTGAGACGCCGTGGGTGTTTCCATTCGCAATCGCGGTCACTCTGGTTCTCGACGTGCCGGCGTGCTTTGCAATCTCAGCATGGGTGAGCCGTCCTGCTTGAATGATTTTCGCCAGTGCAACGGTGAGATCCGAACGGAATTCCATCTCGGCGGTATCAGCCGCGGACAAACCCAAGGCGCGCCCAAGGTCTTCGGCGGTTCGAACCGTCACGCTCTTGCGGGTTTTAGGTATAGTCATCCAACACCTCCTTGAGTCGCTGTTGACTGACGGCGATTTCATGTGCAGGTGTCTTCTGGGTTTTCTTTTGGAATCCATGAAACACCACGATCGTGTCAGCCAATTTCACAAAGTAGAACACCCGTACAGCTGTCGTTGGGCTTCTTATCCTGAGCTCGTGAGCACCTGATGCCACTGTGAGCATCGGCCTACTGAGAGGCAGGCCCAGACTGACACCCTTCTGAACATCACGGAGTGCTTCGCCGATCTCCAGCTTGATCGTTGGTGATTGACCTCGAATGAATGCCAGTGCCTTAGGATGGAACGTGATCGATTTCACGAGGGGCAGTATGTCTTAAATTCAGGACATTGGCAAGGGCAGTCACCGGGGCCAAAGCTGGAACAAAGGGAATCAGGGTCTAGGGACTAGCTTTCTTCCAAATGTGGGACAACAGGAGAACGCTCCCGCAGGATGCTCAAAAAGGCCGTCCAGCAAGGCCGCAGGCGAGTCGAAACCGGAGGCGTACCCTCAGGGGTACGTTGAGGATTTTTCAACAGCCTGCTAGAGGTGATACTTCGCCATGCGATACCGCAGCGTATTGCGGGTGATCTTGAGCAGCCTGCTGGCTTCGGAAATGTTGCCGCCTGTGCGCTGTAGCGCTTCCTGGAGCATCTTTTTTTCCATCTCATCAACCGAGAGACCGTAGGCCAGGAGCGAGGACTTCTCGGTGTTTCCGTTCTGTCCAGCCGATTGGGCATCTCGGAGAGAAACCGGCAGGTGGTCCGGTCGTATCATCTCGTCTTTACATGTAATAGTGAGCCCTTCGACTACGTTGTGCAGCTCCCGTACGTTGCCGGGCCAGTCGTGACCTTGCAAGATGGTCAGCGCAGCTGGGGTGATGCCCTTGATGCGGCAGCCATAATCCCGTCGGGCGGTTTCGAGGAAAGATGTCAAAATTGGCTCGATATCTTCTGGTCGCTCGCGGAGCGGCGGGATGCGCAGTTGGTAGACGTTCAGCCGATAGTAGAGGTCCAATCGGAAGCGCCCGGCTTTGATCTGAGCCGGCAAATCTTCGTTCGTAGCCGCGATCACGCGAATGTTGACGTGGATGCTGTGCGTGTCGCCCAGTGGATCGACTTGGTGATTCTCAAGGACGCGCAAGAGTTTCGCCTGGGCGGAGAAACTCATCTCACCGATTTCGTCGAGAAAGAGTGTGCCGCCCTCCGCTTGTTGGAATCGTCCCGGTTTGGCCTGTTTCGCATCGGTGAAGGCGCCGCGCTGATAGCCGAATAATTCCGATTCGAGGAGCTGTTCGGGGATGCCGGCACAATTGAGCGCCACGAAGGGGCCTTTGGATCGAGGGCCGGCGGCATGGATCCCCTGGGCCACGAGTTCTTTGCCGGTACCGCTTTCACCGGTGATCAGGATGGTCGTCGCATCGGTTTGGGCGACTTCGGCTGCTAGATGTTTCAGCAGTTTCATTTGAGGCGACTGGCTGATGATCTGATCGAATGCTGAGAACCGCTCCATTTGTATTTGGGTCTCTGGCGCCTCGAAGATGTGGGCTTTGTCGATGGCAGTCTGGAGATCCTTCATCGTGACTGGTTGTGCGAGATAGTCGGTGGCGCCACGGTGCAACGCTTCGACGGCGGCTTTGGCCGACCCGTCTGTTCCTAGAATGATCACGGGGAGGCTGTGAGCAGTGCGCCTGGTCTGAGACAGGATCACTTGGCTCGCAATCCGTCCTTGGCTTTCATCACAGACGACGAGTGCCAGGTCTGCATGGTCTTTCAGGATGCGCAGACCCTCTTCGGTTGTGGCGGCAGTAAGGATGGTGGTTTGTCGATGGTCGAGGGCTTGTTCGAGCAGTGGTCTGATGTGGGGATCGGTTGAGATGAGCAGCAAGATCGGAGGATGCATAGGGGCGTTCCTTCTCCTGCTAAGTACTGGAAACAGCCTACTCCTCTTCCCGCCAAGAAAACAGGGGGATCTAGGAGGCGCGGCCTCCTGTCTGTCGCTGCTGATTTTCCTGTGCAATGCTTACATTGCGAAGGAGCCCGCTCAGTTTGGCTCGTTTGAGGGGACTTTCTTTGAACGTGGCAGAAAAACTCTCTTGGCTGATCTGAGAGAGTGTCTGGAGGCTGGGAGCGAGGGTTAAGGGAGTGGGGTTAAAGGCTGGTTCGTTCGTCGCGTCTGCCCGCAAATTAAACGGACAGACGTCCAGGCAATCGTCGCAGCCGAAAATGCGATTACCCATCTGAGAGGCAAGCTCGTCGGAGATCACTTCTCGGCCTCCACGCAGTTCGATCGTCAAGTATGAGATGCAGAGCCGGGCATCGACGACATAGGGTTCGACAATGGCGCCGGTCGGACAGGCCTGGATACAGAGGGTGCAGCTTCCGCATAGATCCGTGGCCGGTTCATCCGGTTCCAGATCCAGGGTCGTGAGAATCTCTCCGAGCAGGAGCCAGGAACCACTTTCCGCCGAGACGAGATTGGAATGTTTTCCGATCCAACCAATGCCGGCCTGCTGCGCCCAGGCCTTTTCCATGATCGGGCCTGTATCGACGTAAGCCTTGGTCGTAATATCTGGTGCCAGGGCTACGATTTTTTCTTCGAGCTGGGCGAGTCGCTGGGTCATCACCGTGTGGTAATCCTTTCCCCAGGCGTAACGGGCGATGCGTCCCATTCCAGACTGCTCGTTCGCACGATTGTCTGTGTAGTAGTTCATCCCGACCGAGATCATCGATCGACATCCCGGCAAGACCAGTTGCGGATCGCTTCGACGAGCGGGGTCGCGCGTCATCCAGGCCATCGTGCCGTGGTAGCCTTGCCGGAGCCATTCTGTAAGACGGTTGAGCAAGTGATGAGGTAAGGGGGTGTTGGGATCGGGAAGGGAGGGCTCAGGCTGAAGGCCGAAGGCTGAAGCCTGACCGCTATCGGAGACTCGGCTAATGCCGACAGCGTCGAAACCAAGGGCCAGGGCTTCGCGTTTGATTGATTCAGTTAAGGACATGATGGCTAGCAGTCTGTGGAAGACTAGGTGGGCAGGTTGCAGTATCAGTGGTCGTCACGCCTGGGATAGTAGAAGAATACGGATCAGGATGCTCAAAAAGTCCGTTCAGCAAGGCCGCAGGCGAATCGAAACCGGAGGCGTACCCTCGGGGGTACGTTGAGGATTTCGACGAGACGAGAACGAAGCTGGCGGGCTTTTTCAGCATCCTGTTAGTGAGCTTGTTGGGAGCAGTCAAAACGGACAACAAACTGGACCGAACAATGGTCGGATTTACAGTGGGTGCAGGAGCCGGTGATGTGGGTGTTCCAATCTGTGGCCTTCTCGTCGAATCGGCAGAACGTATTTCCGCCCTTGGAGATCGTCGTCCAGGGTTTGTCAGTTCCAGGAATATGAGCCACGAGACAGCCTGTGGGGAAAGGGATGTGACAGCTCTGCGAAGCTTCTCCCTTTGCCATGCCAAAACTGCATGACTGTTCTGTCGTGGCGTATGAATCGTCCATGGGCTGCGCGTGAGCCTCTTCTGAAAAGCTCCACAGGCCAATGAACATGAGCAGCAGGAAGGACCAGCGAGGCATCATGCCGCATCGTAGCACAGAGATGTTTCGCAGGCTGCTGAAAAAGTCGCTCTCAAGAACCATGAAAGGTGAAACGTGAAACGTAAAATGTAGTATTGCCGAGTGCTCATGCTCCGAACCCTTTTACTTTTTACCTTTCACGTCTCACGGATCGCTGTTAGTACTCGCGTGGTTCTCACCGGGTCTATATACTTGCGGCATGGTGTGGCGGGTGATGATCGTCGTGGGCTGTCTCGTGTTCGTCTGGTCAGCGCTGGGCTATGGGGCCGATCCGGTCGTGCTGGATGTTCGCACGGAATCTACCGGCGGCGTGAAGGCGACGGCTACGATCCTCTTCCCGGTAGAGCCCGCGATCATTGAACGAATACTGACTGACTATGCCCATTGGCCTCAGCTCTTCGATGTGCGGATGCGGATGGCGGAAATACGGGAGCAAGACGGCAAGGTATTCACGGATATCCGGATCGATCATGCCTTGATCCCAGGCGAGCGGCGACTCTTGAGTGAGACGAGGACTCTGCTGACCGGCGGGATACTGACGGAAATGAAGGGGGGCGACTTCAGACAGTATCGCCGGTTTTGGAAACTCACCCCTGTCGAAGGCGGGGTTCATACGAAGGCTGAGTTTGAAGTGCTTGTCGAGATCGACACGATAGTGCCGGATTGGATGGTCGCCACTGCGATGAAGCGAGATCTTGAATCGCATTTTCGCATCATAAGGGAAAAGGCGCTCGCGCAGCAGTCCGGGCGATCACAGTAGAGGGCAGGCAAATCTCCTGCTAGCAGGCTATGGAAAACTATTTTCATATGTCAGAACGTCAACGGGCCGTAGGTATGGCAGAATAAGAGAACGTTCTCGCAGGATGCTCAAAAAGGCCGTTCAGCAAGGCCGCAGCGAGTGAAGACCCGGAGGCGTACCCTCTGGGGTACGTTGAGGATCTGAACGATGCGAGAACGCCGCTGGCGGCCTTTTTCAGCAGCCTGCTACTGAGGAAACGTGAATTCGGTTAGCTCGGCTTTCTCGAGTCCCTGCTTGACCAGCGCGCCGATATCGAACATCCGTTCGACTTTTTGAATGTCATCGAGCCTGGTTTTTGTGCTGGGGTGTGGTGGGGTGAAGAGCGAGCAGCAGTCTTGATCGGGCTCGATCGAAATGGCGAAGCTGCCGATCTGTTGAGCCTGGTCGGTGATTTCCACCTTGTCCATGCCGATGAGCGGGCGCAAGAGCGGCAATACCGCCGCTTCTTCGATGACCGTTAAGTTCTCCGGTGTTTGCGAGGCGACTTGCCCTAAACTGTCGCCGGTGACGAGTCCCCAACAATGCTCGCGTTTGGCAAGTTCCTGAGCAATTCGGATCATCACGCGCCGGTAGAGCACCACGCGAAATGGAGCCGGCGCGTTGGCCACAATGTCACGTTGAATCTCCCCGAACGGAATCACGTAGAGCGTCGATGTGTATTGATGGATTGTGAGGAGCTGCACGAGTTCGCGCACTTTCTCTTCCGAGGCACGGCTCACGAGCGGTCGGCCTGAGAAATGGACGAAGAGGGCTCGGCATCCGCGCTTCATCATGCGATAGGCTGCGACCGGCGAATCGATCCCTCCAGAAATCAGGCAGGCAACTTTCCCACTGACACCCACCGGCATGCCGCCAGGCCCCTGAACTTTTTCAATCGCGTAGTAGACCTCTTTGGAGAGGAGTTCGAGATAGACGGTGAGGTCGGGATCTTTCAGGCTGACTTTCTTTCCGGTTTCTTCACAGATAGCCGCGCCGACATCCCGCGCGACTTCCATGGAGGTCAGCGTCAATCGTTTATCGGCTCGTTTTGCCGAGACGCGAAAGGTGGAAAACGATTCGGATCGGAGCGAGTCGATGACTGCCTTGCTGAGCGCTCCA
>SWDP01000047.1:154892-168385 GCA_005116885.1 Nitrospira sp. | reverse complement strand
AGGGTATGACTGCCTGATTCAAGATAGCGTTCGGCGTCGATGGCGGCCATACATCCCGAGCCTGCGGCGGTGACGGCTTGGCGGTATACAGAGTCCTGCACATCGCCGGCGGCGAAGACGCCCGGCACGTTCGTGGCGGTTCCGTGTGTTGTGCGAATGTATCCCTTGGCATCCATGTCTACTTGGCCGCCAAAGAGAGCAGTGTTGGGGCGGTGCCCAATTGCGACGAAGACGCCGGCGCAAGGCAATTCTGTTGTCTTGTCTGTGACGAGATTCTTGAGCCGGACGCCGGTGACGACATCACTGCCAAGAATGTCTTCAACGGCAGAGTTCCACACGAACGTGATCTTTTCGTTCTTCACTGCGCGGTCCTGCATGATTTTGGAGGCTCGTAGTTTGTCGCGCCGGTGGACGATCGAAACCTTCGTCGCAAATTTGGTCAGGAAGGTGGCTTCCTCCATCGCGCTGTCGCCGCCGCCGACGACAATCAGCTCCTTGCCCTTGAAGAAAAATCCGTCGCAGGTCGCACAGGTTGAGACGCCGTGCCCTGTGAGACGCGCCTCATTCTTCACCCCGGTCTGGATGGCCGATGCACCGGTGGCGATGATAACGGTCTTCGCGTGGATGGTCTGTTCAGCATCAATGGTGATGGTGAACGGGCGTTGCCTAAAGTCTACGGCCGTAACTTCCCCCGTCAAAAACTCTGTGCCGAACCGTTCTGCCTGGCTTCGCATTTCCTTCATCAGTTCCGGGCCCATGATGCCCTTGGCAAAGCCGGGATAGTTCTCGACCTCTGTTGTTGTGGTCAACTGGCCGCCGGACTGCCAGCCTTCAATGAGCAGGGGCGAGAGATTCGCCCTCGCCGCATAGACGGCTGCGGTGAGTCCCGCCGGCCCCGAGCCGATGATGATGACGTTGTGCATGCGGGGACTTTACCACAGCGGAGGAAGCATACGGTAGGAGGCTACTCTCGTTTTGCAGAAATCAGCACGTAGTGCAGTTCGCTCTGCAAACCCAATCGTTCGGCCCAAGACCAGAGGTAGTCGAGATCGAGCGGTGCGCTGGCATTGCCGACAATACCCATGACATCGTCGAAGTCGCGTGGGCGGCTTGCCGATAGCTTGAGAAGAATCAGGTCTTCTGCTGAACTAACAGATACTTGTGTGCCGTGAAGATCGAAAAGTTTTCGTCTGTCCAATGCATTTTTGTGCAGCGGTGAGGTCGCGAATATCAGGTCGAGTGGAAAGTCCGGCGCCGATGTGTGTTTCAACCGCATGACGACATCTCGTGCCATCGGATTGGCTTCATGCCAGTCGGATGCGAGAGCGAATCCCTTGGCGCACAGAGAATCGAGATATGAATGAGAGGTGGCGCGGTCAGTCAAAATCAACAAATCCACGTCATGGGTAGCACGGGGGCGGCCATAGGCACCCAGTGCCAATGCGCCAATCAAACAATAGGGGAGTGGTGGAATGGACAAGGCCTCGACGGCTGTGCTCAGTACGTCCAGACAGCCGAACTCAGGATCTTCTGATGGGGGCATGGTGGCTGACCAAGTGGATCAATCGGCGCAGTTTACCGGCTCAACGGCTCTCCCCTAATCCTTGTGATTTCCTAAAGGCCTTCATCAGGGCGAGCTGTGCATCAGAAAGCCGACAGACTTGCAGGATCCCCTCAGCTGGCGTCGCGGGGTAATCGCTGGGATCGATCTGCGCCGCAGTCACATGCAGCTTGCGGAGCCAAATGGGTGGGTCGTCGGGATCAATTGGCATGAGTCTATGATAACGCAGAACGGAGGAAAAGCCTATGGTTCCCGCTTGCCGGCGGCAAGATCTTGCTCGGGGCGGTCTCAGGGCTCCTTCCCCTGCCATCGTGTGGTGGGTCATTGCCATCCGTGCCGCAGATGCATTCGTACTTGTGGCGGTCGCCGGCGTCCGGTTTGGTTCGGCGTATGCCTGGTCTGAAGCACGGAAGGGGCCGTGAGCTAGTAGGTGGTTGAGAAAGTCACACGATTGAGAGACGGTCTTTCTGATCAGCCTGTGGGGAATCCAGACTCTCTGGGTCCCGCGTATGTGGCTTCCTCTCTGGCCTCGTCATAGATTATTGTAACCAGTCTGGAAGTCTCGATGTAGATCAGGCGGCGCATCGTTGAGGCTTGACATGTAGTGCCAATAGGTGTATATGCACTCATATGGAAGCTAGACACCGACAGACGCTTAGTCAGTGCCCAGAGTGCGTATGTTTTAATCTGCGTAAGTCAGCCCGAGTGGTCACTCGCTTTTACGATGCGGTACTCCAGCCCATTGGAATACAAGGGACGCAGTTTTCTTTGCTGTCGGTGCTGCATCATGTGGGCGAGTTACCGATTACTGAGATAGCTGAGAGGCTTGGCGTGGACCGGACTACATTGACGCGTAATCTTAAAACATTAGTCGGTCGAGGGTACGTTGCGGTTGATCAGGGGAAGGATGGACGAACCAAGTCGGTGAAATTAACCGGTGCAGGCCGAGACATGTTGGTGAAGGCACTGCCTTTTTGGGAGCAAGCACAACAGAAAGTTGTGGCTGGGTTGGGACCAGCGCGCTTCAAGGGCCTGCTCAAAGAATTGGCTGCGATCAGAATGTTAACCAGGTAAATAACTGCAATCGTTGAGATGACAAAGAAACCTGGTGGCTTTCTTGGTCACCACGGGAGGAAACACAGTTGCTGTTGGGCCAAGCGCTATTTTAGGGGCGAATACGTGCAGATACACTGTATTGGGCGTTGAGTGTTGGTGGAACGATTTCATTGCTAGCGGCTCCTTTTGAGTGCTGGGACGGATCGTCCGCGCGGTTTCTTTCAGTCAGATAGTGAGGGCCGATAATGAAATGGGCGAAATGCATCGGCAAATACGTGCATATACACTATAAGGAGGAAGTGTAATGAGTAAGACCATAGATTCCGACAGGGCAAGAAAGTTCTTTGGGTGGGTCACTGATCATCCAAAAGCTTTGGTGGTAGCGGGAGTGTTGCTGATGCTCAGTGCGGCAGCGTTTATTCCTGGTCTGACCAAGGATACCTCCTCGGATTCCTTTATTGCCAAGGATAATCCCGCCCGTGTGTACCGGGATCAGGTGAAGAAAGTGTTTGGTTTGTCCGATCCGTTTGTGATTGCCATCATCAATCATGGACCAACCGGTGTTTTTAATCCCGAGACCTTGCGATTAGTGCAATGGCTGACGGATCAGGTCAAAAAAATTCCGAACGTTGACCCCGACGGGGTCGTGAGTCTGGCAACAGAAAGCAATATCGTCGGTACTGACGATGGTATGCAGGTGCATAAATTCTTTGATCCACCGCCTGCCACGCAGGCACAAGCCAATGCCATTCGTGCCGCGATCGCCGATTTTCCGCTGTATCAGGGCAGTCTGGTCGCGCGTGATTCGACGGCCACGCTGATCGTCACCGAGATCCTCGATGAGATAAAAAGCGAAACGACATACAACGCGTTCATGGCATTAGTCAAAGAAGCTCCCCAGATCCCCGGTGTGGAGTTGCACGTTGCCGGTGAAGGCGCGATCTCTGGGTATCTCTATAATTACATTGACCGGGACGCCACGCGGCTCAATCCCATTGTGGCCATTGTTATTACCCTGGTGCTGTTTATTGCGTTTCGCACCGTCTGGGGTACGCTGCTGCCGAATGTGGTGGTGCTGGCCACGGTCGCCGCCGCCTTTGGGACGATGGCGGCGGGCGGCATCTCTTTTTACGTGATCACAAACGGGCTCGCCTCTATCCTTATTGGGATGGCGGTCGCGGAACCCATTCACATTTTCACTCATTATTACGAGATTGGCCGCGCTCACCCCGATCTCAGCCACCGGGACATCATCGTGCGCACCATGATCGAGACCTGGAAACCACTTACCAACACCATCCTCACCACAGTCGTGGGTTTTATATCCCTCTATTTGTCCGGCGGTATGCCGCCGATGCAGTATTTCGGTCTGTTCGCCGCTATTGGGGTCACGGCCGCCTGGCTGTATGGCATGATGTTTATTCCTGCGGCGTTGATGCTGGTGAAATTCAAACCGTCGCCCGCGATCAGAGGCGGCAATACGACCGACCGCTATGGGCGCGCCGTGGTGGCATTGGGGAATTTTTCGATCCGGCGTCCCCGGCTCATCCTGACCGTGACATTCATGATCATCATCATCAGTGGGATGGGGGCGTCCCGATTGATTATCGACGAAGCAATGATTAAAAACTTTCAGCAGGACGAACCGATTTATCACGCCGACAAGGCCATCAATCAGGTGATGGACGGCACCAATTACTTGGATATCGTGGTGGAGACCCAGACGCATGAGGGTCTGTTTAACCCGGATTATCTCCGCCGTATGGATGCCTTGCAGCGGTTTGTCGAGACCTTGCCGGGTGTGGGCGGTACAACATCGGTAGTGGATTACATTAAGCAGATGCACCGTTCCATCAACGAAAACCGCAAGGACGCGTATAGCATTCCCGATAACCGAGACCTTGTCGCGCAACTCTTTCTGCTCTATTCCGCCTCCGGCGATCCCACCGATTTCGAGGAGGAGATCGATTACGATTACCGCCGCGCCAATATTCGCGCCAGCATCAATACGTCCTATTACACCAATAACCGCATCGTCATTGAGAAGCTCGATCAGTATCTCGCTGAGCATTTCAATACCAACGAGATTACCGCGCATTTAAGCGGACGGGTCAACGTCAACCACCATTGGTTGAAGACCATCGCCACCACACACTTTGTCAGCGAAGGCATCGCGCTGGTGATTAGCTGGCTGATGGCGGCCTGGCTGTTGCGCTCGTTCAGCGCTGGATTATTTACCCTGGTGCCGGTGTTCGCCTCCGTATTGCTGGTGTATGGCGTCATGGGCTTCGGCGGTATCTGGCTCGCGGTCGGCACCTCCATGTTTGCGGCCATTGCCACGGGATTGGCGATCGATTTTGGTGTCCATACCACCCAACGAATCCGAGAGTTGATGCAATCCGGCACGGGCACCTTCGAAGAACGCATGGCGCAACTGTTTCCCTCCACCGGCCGGGCGCTGTTTTTTAACTTTGCGGCCATGGGCCTCGGGTTCGGCACCCTCATGACCAGCGTCGTGCCGCCGCTGGTCAGCTTCGGCGGCCTGGTTACCGTGGCCATGACGGTGAGTTTCTTGGCCAGCATCATGGTCATGCCGGCGATGGCGAAGCTGTTCCGCCCTCGCTTTCTCGGTTTCGCGCCGCTACCTGAGGAAGTTGCCCAGGATAAGCCGCTGGAACCGGCGTATTCCGTCTCCACTGTTGAGAAAGGAAGGTAATACCGATGCAACCGAAGATGCGACACACACTTATCGCACTATTCCTACTGTTTCCTTTGTTTGCGTCTATCGCGGCAGCCGAAGCACTGCCCGCGGGCGATGAGATTGCCCGCCGTATCAACGCCCGTAATGAAGGTGAAGCGGTCTCGCGCCATGTCACGATGTCGATGACGGATCGCGGCGGCACCGAACGGGTGCGGGAAACCAAAGGCTTCCGCAAGTATTTCGGCAAGGAAAAGCGCATCGTGATCTTTTACCTGAGTCCCGCCAATATCAAGGATACGGCGTTTTTAACCTACGACTATCCCGAGGCGGATCGCGATGACGATCAATGGCTGTATATACCCGCCGCCCGCAAGGTTCGCCGCATCTCAGCGTCCGACCGGGGTGATTACTTCCTCGGCACAGATTTTACCTATGAGGACATTCGCAAAGAAACCAAAGTGGGGATCGAGGATTACGCTTGGAAAACTCTCGGGGAAGAGACGATTGACGGCCACCGCTGCTTTCTGGTCGAGCAGATCCCGGTGAATGATAACACTGCCAACGAGTTGGGCTACGGTAAAGTGCAATCCTGGGTCGATGCCGAGATCTGGATGGTGCGTCAGGCGAAATTTTGGGACGTGGCGGGTAATCCTTTGAAGACTAGCCAGTTTAAGGACATTAAACCTATCCAAGACATCTGGACTGCCCATCAGTTAATCAGCGAAAACCATAAGACCGGACATAAGACCGTATTTACGTTTAAAGACGTGGATTATGGCCGGAACGTCAAGGATGAAATGTTCACTGAAGATGCCTTGCGGCGCGGGTTTTAGTGACTCATGGCACGTTCATGGAAGCATTGCGGAATGCTGGCGCTGGCGGGCTGCTTTATCGCTGCCAGCGCCCTTGCAGCGGGAACGCTTGAAGACGTCAAACCGGCTGGGGAGGATCGTTTTCGTTTCAGTGCCGTGGTCGAAACGGAAGGGGCCTATGGGATAGCGCGTGACCGGGCCAACAAGTTGGAATTCCTCATTGACCCACAGCTGGAGTATCGATTCAGTGAGGACACTCGATTCACTGCTATTGCCCGGCTGTATGCCGAGGGGTTCGACCACCTGGAACCTGGTCAACCTGGGCAAAGGGAGATCGCTTCGAATTCGCGCCGTGTATTGCTGGGCGACCGAACCGATATGGAATTGCGGGAGTTGTACCTTAGCACTCAACTGGGGAAAGCCCATCTCACTCTCGGCAAGCAACAAGTGGTGTGGGGTAAGGCCGATGGCCTGAAGCTGCTTGATGTCATCAATCCGCAAAACTTTAGGGAATTCATTTTGGATAATTTCGACGATTCCCGCATTCCGCTCTGGACAGTCAATGCGGAGCTGTCTCTTGGTAAGAGTAATTTACAGTTTCTGTGGATCCCGGATCGCACATATCATCTACTTCCGGAATCAGGCGCAACCTTTGCCTTTACCTCGCCGCTGGTAGTCCCTCAAGCGCCGCCGGGGGTTGCTGTGGATCTTCGCCCCATTGAACGTCCGAAGAATATCTTGACTGATTCCGATGTCGGCATGCGGCTGTCCACCTTTTGGCATGGATGGGATCTTACATTTAACTACTTCTATCATTACGCTGACTTTCCAGTCTTTTTTCAGTCTCTGTCTCTTGCTCCAAGCGGTGCCGTCGTCACAGTCAGTCCGCGTTATGAACGCAATCATCTTTTCGGAGGTTCCTTCAGCAATGCCTTTGGTGATCTGACCGTACGTGGTGAAGTGGTCTACAACACCGACCGATTTCTGCTGACGCGGAATCGGCCTGATAGCGGTGGTGTCACCAAGAGCGGCGAAATGTCATATGTCCTGGGGCTGGATTGGTTCGGCATCCGGGATTCTTTGGTGAGTTTCCAGCTTTTCCAAAGCTGGTTGCTCAATCCAACGAGCGACATTGTACGGGATACATCGGATACGACGACCTCCTTATTGACCAGGAGGCATTTTCTGAATGAAACCCTGGAAGCCGAAGTGCTGTGGCTGCGTAATATAAATGAGGGTGATGGCCTGGTCCGGCCAAAAGTGAGTTACGAACTGCGGGATAACATGAAAGTATGGTTGGGGTTTGATCTATTTCACGGAACCCGTAACGGTTTGTTTGGACAATTCGCTCAGAACGACAGGCTGGTGACGGGAATGGAAATAGGTTTTTGAGTATGTGACGCTCAAATCCCTCGGCAAATCTTTTTCCTCTAATCGAAATGAATTCTTTCCGCCATTTCAGGTTAGCACCATTTGAGATGCTTCTATTGAAGGAGCGGCCGACCTCAGTGTGAGACCATTCCTATTTTAAGAGGTCGAAGTAGATGCGTCGAATCGATTGCATAGCCTGTCGTGGTGGGAGTGTCCCGTCTATCTCGATATTGGCCAGGCGGATCTTCTTAGACAGCGGCATCTGGCTTCGGATTCGCTGGATTGCGTTAGTGCGGGAGAGGCCGTTTCGTGTTTTCAATCGGGCGATTTGGGTTTCGCGGTCGGCCGTGACGACGATGGTATGGTCGACTCGCTTTTCGATGCCGGCTTCGAAGAGGAGCGGTACGTCGTAGATGACGACTGCACGAGGGTCTTTTCGCGCAGCTTGTTTCGTCAGTCTAGCTTGTTCACGAGCGACGCGGGGGTGGATGATGCGTTCGAGTTGCCGGCGTTTTTTTGGATTGCGGAAGACGATGTTTCCGAGAGCCTGTCGGTTGAGCGAGCGGTCCTGATTGAGCACAGCCTTCCCAAAGAGTCCGACAATCTCTCTCCAAGCCGGCTTACCTGGTTTGACGACTTCATGGGCTAGTTCGTCGGCATCGATGACGATCGCGCCGCATTGCTTGAACATCTTGGCAACGGTGCTCTTGCCAGTAGCGACGCCGCCTGTGAGGCCAACGAGAATCATGGCGGCGGAGCATAGCACGCGAGTTCTCCGCTCACAACCGAGCTGGATTGACTTCGGGCTGAAGAGGCTTGTATGAATTTCGGCATGAAGCGATGTATTTTTTTCGGCCTCATCGCAGCGCTTGGGTTCTGGGGGTTCGGCCTGGTGTGGGCTGATGAGGGCCCACTGCCTGGCCCTCGGACCCTTGTTGTTGCGCTGGACGGGACAGGAGACTTTGTCTCTCTTCAGGAAGCGGTCGATGCTGCCAAGAAAAGTGACACCGTCTTCGTCAAGGCAGGCCGCTATGCTCAGGACGTCACCATTCATAGCAAAGACAAGATCAAACTCGTAGGGGCCGGGGTTGATCAGGTGACGATTCTCGGCCGCGATATCGTGGTAGGCGCGCTGCATGTGGGTAAGTGGCCCTATGGGGCGACGGACATTGAAATCAGCGATATGACCATCAATGACAGCGGGGGGCATGCCGTTGGTCTTTTCAATGGGCAAGGGATTGTCCTTCGCCGGATCAAGATCAATGGGATGTTATTCAGCCAGCAAGTTCACGATGTGCGGATAGAAGATTGTGTCATCGGAGGAAGCGAGACGACCGGTGTTCAGTTTGCCGACTCAGACGCCGTCCTGATAGGGAATGTGATTCATGACAACGACCATGGCGTTTCGATTGCCGGCAAATCGAACGTACAGTTGGAGCGGAATGTGATCAGACAGAGCCTCTTTGAAGCGGTGGTGGTCAGCGGCCATGCCCGTGCGGTGATTGTGAGTAATACCCTGGTCAAGAATGGTGGCGGCGCGATGTTTCTCGGGCAATCCCAGAGTGATGTCAGCGGCAATGTGGTCGCGCTGAATCGAGTGGGTTTTGTGATCGCGCCAACAAGCCAGACCACTAGCTCGTTCAACGCGTTCTACAATACCGATGGCGATTATCTGCGCGTGGGTACTCCGAACCAACCAGCTCCGGAACTCAAAGCCCGGTCAGATATTGCCGGTGACCCGCACTTTGTTGACCCAGAACATGATGATTTTCGCCTACGTCTGGATACGCCGCTTCTCAAAGTCGGTCACTTCCCCTACCTTGGAGCCCTCGCTCCCGTCCCAATCGCAGCCCGTTGATTGACTGAAAAGTAGTCTTCAATCAACATGATAGGTCCTTCACTCGGGCATTGATTTCCATGTGCTATGCTACCTATACGCCGACAGTCACATGGGTAGAGGTTGCTGGCGTAAAGATTGCTACTCCAGCAGTCGGGGAATCAGGAGGCAGCTGTGGCAAGTTTTCGACAAGAGTTGGAAAAACGTGGACCTCATGGCATCCCATCGCTCGACGATGTGGAATCAGGCAAGCTGGTCGGCGCCGTTCTCCCTATGTCGGAAAAGGCGCAAATTCAGATGCGAAACAGTATCGAAGTCATCGATTACCTCCTCAATCAAGAACGCGTTGTCTGGAGCTGACTCCACCTTCTTCACCTCCTCAATCCTCGATCGCACGCCTCACATCTTGACAGGCCCGCTCTTGCCTTCGTACGCTTATTCCCGTACATCATCCTTTATAACCAGGAGATAAACCGATGGCATGCGTTCATCCTCACTGTAGGGGGGCTGTATCAATGGTGCATCGGCTCATAATTGCCACGGCGTTTGTGATGCTGATGCCGTATACGGTGCCGGCTTCTGATGAATTGCCGAAAGAGTCGGTGCTGCCGCTCGCGCTGGCGGGTAAAGCGATTCAGGCATCGCTGGATGCGTGTAAGAAAGACGGCTACAAGGTCAGCGCGTCGGTGGTAGATCGAGGCGGGGTGCTCCGCGCCATGGCGCGGGCTGATGGAGCCGGGCCCCATACGGTCGATAGCAGTAAGAAGAAGGCCTACACGGCGGCGAGCCTTCGCCGTCCTACGACTGAGCTGGCTGAGTCGATCAATAAGATGCCGGTCTTGCAAGCACTTCGTGACATCAACGATCAGGTATTGATGCTGGGCGGCGGGCTTCCGATCGAAATCGATGGTGAGATTGTCGGAGGAATTGGTGTCGGCGGGGCACCAGGCGCACACCTTGACGATGCCTGTGCTCAAGCGGGGCTGGACGCGATTGGCGCTGTGCCGAAAGTTCCAGCACCCAAGTGAGTGGAATATATCCCGCAAGCTGCTTCATCGGCCTGTTCCTGTTGCTGGCTGCCTGCAACAGTGACGTGCCGGTGCCGGCTGCTGTCGAGTTTTCGGCCGATCAGGTGCGCGTGACCATCACCAGAACGGCCACCAATCCATTTCTCTCCCGGCATGATTTGCATCTCACGTTCAAAGGGCCTGGGAGCTGCTCCATCGAGGTTGACCTGTTTCCGAATACGGGGTATGCGAGCCGGCGGAATCTCTATCAAGCAGGAGTGGGTGTGCTCTATGTGGTGGGCCAGTTCGATGCTCGTGTCATCGATGTGAAGCAGTGTGCAGTCACACTGGCTGAGTTTCGCACTCTCAATCGCTACGTGACGTTCCTCGGCAGCTTTGATGAGAACGAGCAGAAGGTCTGGACCTATTTCCCTGCCAGTCAGCGATCAGAACTCCCCTTTGAGAAACGATAAGCTCTTCAACTTGTCAGGCTCATGATCCTGCTATGGTGAGCTTCGTTCTTTGAAGGTGAGCTCAGAGATGGCGGATTTGTCCAGATCACCTTTCCCGAGTGCAACGAGTTTCTGATATTGATCGTAGGCCGCTTGAGTTAACGGGACTGTGATCTCCGCGGTTTTCGCTAACGCGAGGGCGATGCCCGAATCCTTGGCGGCATGGGCAGCCGAGAAGTAGCAGTCATGGGCGCGGTTCTGCATGTCCTCGCCGTCCGTCTCTAACACACGCGACGCAGCTCCCGTTTGAGCGAAGACGGTTCGCACCATCGTCAGATCGAGCCCGAGCGCTGCTCCAAGCCCCAGTCCCTCAGCCAGTGCCGCCGTATTGCAGTTCATTACCATGTTGACGAGGGCTTTGACCTTCGCAGCTTCTCCTGCCTGTCCGATATAGCGTAAATGGGAGCTCAGTTTTTCTAAAAGCGGCTTGGCCGATTCGAAGACATCCGGACGTCCGCCGCACATGAGGTAGAGCGTGCCTTGGCGCGCTTGCGTGATGCTGCTGGCCATGCAGGCTTCGAGGCTCTGCCCGCCATGTTGCGTCACCAGGGATTCGACCTCAATGTGTACAGCCGGTGAAAGGGTGGCACAGTTCACGAAGAGCCGGTCCTTGGCGTGGTGGAGAAGACTCTCCGTGCCGGTGGCAGAAAAAATGTGGCGCATCGCCGCGTCATCGGACACCACCGTAAAAACGATGCTCGAGAGTTCTGCAAGGCGGGCCGGGGACGCAGTCGCTTCACAGCCTAGTTCTTCTGCAAGGCTGGTGGCTGTGGCGCGATCTTGATCGTATACCGCGACGATCGTTTCACCTTGGTCATTCAAACGTCGGGCCATATTGGCCCCCATCCGCCCCATTCCTACAAAGCCGATCTTCACGTCAGACCGCCTCATCACGCTTGCTCCTTCGTTTGTGTTAGCATGCGCCCGCGTGCGCGAGTGTAGCATACGTCTATGGAATCGATAACGGGGGTGTGAGAGAGGTCCGTAGAATGCAGCAACCCATTGTGGGATATCACGTGGACGAAGTCGGCGATTGGGTGGCCGATCTACAATGCGGCCATGGTCAGCATGTGCGCCACCAACCGCCGATGACGAATCGACCGTGGGTCCTGACAGCAGAAGGGCGTAACCAGCATCTTGGAGAGATGTTGAATTGCAAGAAGTGCGACGAGGCGAGCGGGTGATCTGGCAGGATGCTGAAAAAGCCCGCCAGCTTCGTTCTCGGCTCATCGAAATCCTCAAGTATTCCGAATAGAGGACAACTCAGTCTCGTGTAGAAAAATGCTCAAGCGATTTGAAGATTTTGTTCAGTCGGTAAACTATGAAGAAGTCTTACGTGATCTGAGAGATGATCCTAAATACGGAGGCTAACATGCCGCCGCACTCGACCCACAACAAAAGATGCTGGTGGTCGCAATACGAGACTACGCGTACCTCGTGCCTTACGTTGAAAACGAGAACGAGATTTTTCTGAAAAGCATCATGCCGAGCTGCAAGGCGACGTGCGACTTCTTATCGGGAGACAAGTGAGATGAACGGCGAAAAATTGTTGGAACAGGAGATTCTGGCTTCGTTCGAACGAGGTGAGTGGAGATCCGTTCGGAACCAGAAAGGCGAGATCGCGCGCATCAGGAGATCGGCTGCGGCTACCTTGCTCAAGAACAAGCGGGTCAACATTCGAATCTCGTCGCTTGACCTCGAAGGGCTGCAGGCCCGAGCTGCTGAGGAGGGCGTTCCGTACCAGACACTCATGGCGAGCGTCCTTCACAAATTTGTATCTGGTCGTCTGGTTGAAGCGCAAAAACGCATAACGACGCGCTCAAGTCGGACGTCGCGCAAGCGCACCACCGCGTAGTGCAAACAAACATCGTGTGCTCCACGGACGCCGCTGATCCGCGGAGCCCATACGAAGGAACTTATGTCACCAGCCGTAATGACTCTGATCAGTACGCGAGGTACATTTCTCCTGCGTAAGGCTCACGAGATCGCCATTCACTCTACGATTGACACAGGCGATGTTGATGCGGTGGTTATACTAGCCGCAACTGGTCTTGAGGCATTCCTGAATGAACTGGAACGGCTCGCCGACATGGCGAACGTCGATCCCGATGGACGACTCAGAGCGCTGGGCCAGATGTTGGGTGAGGCAGAGAAGGGCAGGGCGCAGCTAAGCCTCAAGTATGAGCTCGCCTACTCCATTCTCACTGGAAACGCGGTCAAGAGAGGATCAGCATCCTATCAGGCTCTTTCGCGCCTGATTGCACTCAGGAACGACCTTGTTCATCCAAAGCCAATCGTGGGAAACGATAGGGCCAAGTTAGCAAAGCATCCACATGTTCGGTACTTTCTCGATCGAAGTATCATCGGTCCTGAAGATATGAGCGGGCACCTGACTTGGGATCGGGTGGTGCTGACGCCGGCTGTGGCCGTGTGGGCCTACGACACAGCGGTCAGAAGCATCGCGGCACTAATCGAGATTATGCCCCAGTGTCCTGCCACGTCTGAGTTTCGCCGCTGTTGGCCTGAAAACGTTCCGAAACCTAGCAGCGGTAGTCACTAACCCGCGCTTGCAGCTGGCGAGATCCTAAACGATTCGGTCGCCGCCGGTTATATTTGATGGGGTTGGATACAGCGGA
>SWDP01000047.1:140635-154792 GCA_005116885.1 Nitrospira sp. | reverse complement strand
GATCGTTCGATGCGCGCAGTCGAAGGCGAACTACGTTCGCCCTCAAAGAGGGAAGCGGTAAGATGCTGGTTACGACGGGCATACTCTTAGCGACGTGGCTGTTGATCGTTCCGGTATGCCTCTGGGCGCAGGATGGGGCAGTGCTTGAAGTCGGCAAATTCTCAGCCAGTCAGGTCGGGCAGGCGATGCCCGATGGGTGGAAGCCACTCACATTTAAAAAAATACCGAAGCATACTTTCTATGAAGTGGTCAAGGATGGAGATGTGACGGTTGTGAAGGCGGTGAGCGAGGCCTCGGCTTCCGGCCTGACCAAGCCGGTGGTGATCGACCCGAAAGAGTACCCGATCGTCCGGTGGCGCTGGAAAATCGACAACGTGTTGAAGGGTAGCGACGTGGCGATCAAGGAGGGCGACGACTTTCCGGCCAGGCTCTACATCACCTTTGCATACGATCCCGACAAAGTCAGTTTTGGCAAGAAGCTCAAGTACAAGGCCGGCCAGGTGATCTTCGGGGATATTCCAATTGGGGCGATCAACTACGTTTGGGAAGCGAAGACACCGGTCGGCACGATTATCGACAACGCCTATACGGATTTTGTCAAGATGGTTGTGGTGGAAAGCGGGCCACAGAAGATTGGGGTGTGGATCGACGAAGAGCGGAATATTTACGAAGACTACAAGAAAGCGTTCGGGGAGGAGCCACCGATGATCAATGGCGTGGCTATCATGAGCGATACGGACAACACCAAGGAGCGCGCCATAGCCTACTACGGTGACATCATTTTCAGGAGGGCCGCACCATAAGCTGCCCGAGACCGATGTTCCTGCCCTATTCAATATTTCTTGCCCGAATCAATAGTCCCGCGCATCCGTGATGCTTTTGTGACAATCGCTTGCTATCCTGACGACGAAGGTCGGCGAGGACAATACAGCACAGGGAAAGCATGAAGCCTCGTAAAATCCTTGTGATTGAAGATGACCGGGACATTGCGCGTCTGGTGGAACTTCACCTGCATGATCTAGGGTATGACGTGCAATTGGCGCATGATGGTGTCTCCGGCCTCAAGCACGCCCTCTCCACACCCTACAATTTGATCATTCTCGACCTGATGCTTCCAGGGATCGAAGGATTGGAGGTCTGCCGAAACCTGCGCGCCAAACCTAACTACACTCCCATCCTGATGCTGACGGCCAAGTCAACGGAACTGGATCGTGTGCTGGGCTTGGAGGTCGGCGCCGACGATTACCTGACCAAGCCGTTCAGCATCAGGGAACTCCTTGCCCGCGTGAAAGCCTTGTTTCGCCGCATTGAAGCGCTTGAATCACAGTCGGCCCAATCGACGCAGAAGACAATTCGGGCAGGTGATCTGGCGATTGACGTTGAAAAGCGCACGGTCACGCTTTGCGGGAAACCGGTAGATCTCACGGCCAAAGAGTTTGATCTCCTGCTTCAGTTTGCTCAGCACCCAGGCCGGGCCTATACACGCTCCCAACTCCTTGATCTGGTGTGGGGCTATACGCACGAGGGCTACGAACACACCGTGAACTCTCATATCAACCGGCTGAGAGCCAAGATCGAACGCGATCCAGCTCACCCGCAGTATGTGTTGACGGTATGGGGAATCGGCTACAGATTTTATGAAGAACAAGTAGAAGGCTAGTCCGATGTTCAAAACCCTGTATGGGAAACTGGCCATTGTCCTCCTTGGGTTGTTTTGCCTCATAGGCGCCGTGGCCATTGTACTGACGTTGTATACGACCCGGCTGTATTTCCAAGAGGTCAACCAGAAGCTCAACCGGACCTTGGCCGAACACATGGTTGCTGAAAATATCCTGATGCAGGCGGGACAGGTGAATGACACGGCGATCAAGGAACTGTTTCACCTGCTCATGGTGATCAACCCCAGCATCGAAGTTTACCTGCTCGATGCTCAGGGGACGATCCTGACCTTTTCAGCCCCTCCTGAAAAGGTGAAACGACAACGCATTTCCCTCGCGCCACTGGAGCGTTTTTTGTCGGGAGACGAAGACCTCCCAATTCTGGGTGACGACCCGCGTGACATCAATCGTGAGAAGATCTTTTCGGCCTTTCCCATACAACGCTTAAATGGCCAAACCGAGGGCTATCTGTACGTGATCCTGGGTGGCGAGGAACTTGACTCGGTGGCACAGATGCTTAAAGGGAGTTACATTCTCCGTTTGAGTCTGTGGGCGGTAGCCGCAACACTACTGTTTGTCCTTCTGACCGGACTCCTTATTTTTGAGCTATTGACTCGGAGGCTCAGAACGCTCGCCGTGGCGATGGAGACCTTCAAGCGGGGTGATTTTTCTCAACAGTCAGATCCTTCATACCGGTCTCAGGTTCATTTCGCCACCACTCGGAAGGGAGATGAAATATACGAGTTAGGCACGATCTTTACCCAAATGGCGGATCGTATCCATCAGCAGGTCGGGCAGCTCAAACAGACTGATTTGTTGCGGCGCGAGCTGGTCGCCAATGTTTCTCACGATCTTCGCACACCGCTGACATCCCTTCAGGGGTATCTTGAGACCCTGCTTCTGAAGGAAGGAACACTGTCCCCACAGGAGCAGCGAACCTATCTTGAAATCGCGACCAAGCACAGCGAGCAATTAGGAAAACTGGTGGCTGAGCTGTTTGAACTGGCGAAGCTGGATTCTCATGAGATGGAGCCTCATGTCGAGCTGTTCTCTCTGAGCGAACTTGTTCAAGACGTGGTCCAACAACTCCGGCTTGCTGCAGAACAGAAGCGTATCGGGCTTCACGCAGACTTCCAGGAGGACCTTCCGTTCGTGTCGGCTGATATCGGGCTTATCGAGCGGGTTCTTAAAAACCTTATCGAGAATGCCCTCCGCTACACCCCGCAAGGTGGCACCGTCACCGTGGCTCTCACCCAAAGTAGCCAGACGATTATGGTGCAGGTGACGGATACCGGCTGTGGAATTTCTCCTGACGATCTCCCGCATATTTTCGACCGATTCTTTCGTGTGGGGGCAAACGACCAGGAACACTCCACTGGAGCGGGACTTGGCCTTGCCATCACCAAGCGAATACTCGAGCTCCATGGAAGTACAATTGAGGCCCGAAGCATCCTGAATAATGGGACGACCTTCACCTTTCACCTGCCCGCTGCACACCCCTCCATTGAGCCCATCGGTTTTTCATCGACGGGATACGTACCTCAACGGTGATCGTGTCGTGATACGTGGCATGCGTGGAGCGTGGCTCGGTAGTGATCTCATCTGCTGGGTCTGTCGGTTGCCAACATCTCCGCAGTCCAACCTCTCTCTGGCCCAGACGGTGCCCTCACCACCTTGATGCGGTGACCTGATATCCCGGTCTGACCAAGGTGCTCGGTGCCTCGTGACCAAAATGTGATTGTTGTGTGAGCGTTTCGTGATCGGAGACTGCGATGATCACCAGGCGATCGCGACGCCACATGTCCGTGGGTCCATCATGCACTCATAACTGAAGGAGGGCGCACAATGAGAGACGTATTTGCCGCCGGGTTGTCCGCGTTGTTGGTGATCTTCGTACTTGTGTGGTTGCCGGCCTGTGGCGGCATGATGGATAAAGAAAAGGCAATGGACAAAGACAAAGCCATGATGGAGAAACCAGGTGGAATGATGATGAAAAAGGAACAGAGCATGGAAGTTAAACCGGAATCGATGATGGGTGCGAAGCTACGCCAGGCTACATTAGTTGGAGCGGCAGGGCATCATGCCTCCGGTACCGCCGCCCTTACAAGGGGCGAGGCAGGCACGTCCTTGCTGACATTCTCGGGCCTCGATATGGATCGGGTGCCGGATGGCCGTGTGTACTTGGCTAAGCACGGTGACTATGCGAAAGGCATCGAAGTAGGAAAGTTGACGGTGTTCCAGGGTGCGGTGACATTCATGATTCCAGAGGGAACCAATATTGATGACTACGATGGTGTGGTGATTTGGTGCAAGAAGTTCGGGGTCGAAATCGGTCACGGGACGTTCATGGGCGGATCGAACAAAGGAATGTGATGTTGGCTAGCCGGAGGTCGATGACGATCAAGTCACCCCATCTTGCGAAGCCCAAGGGCGGACTCATCGCGAGACTCAGGTCTGGTGAGGAGAGGGCTTTCGATGAACTGGTCAGCCAACAGCATGGCGCGCTCATTCGAATGGCCCTGGGCTATGTGGCCGATCGAGAAGTCGCTGAAGAGGTCGTGCAAGACACTTGGATGGCGGTGATCGAAAGCCTGAGTCGGTTCGAAGGCCGGTCGTCCCTTCGCACCTGGATTTGCGGGATTCTGATCCATAAGGCCAAGGATCGCGGTGTGCGCGAGAAGCGTCATACCACCTTTTCGAATTTTGAGTCCTACGACAACGACCATGATGAAGCCGTCGACCCATCTCGTTTCAAACAGAGCGGCGAGTGGGCCAGCCATTGGGCCTTCCCTCCTCAGCCGTGGGACGACCGGACACCGGAGACACTCTTGGTGTCGAAGCAAGCCGTCGACTGTATGCAGCGGGCGATTGACGCTTTGCCGGTCAACCTCAAAGAAGTCCTGATCCTTCGTGATGGGGATGGCGTAAAGACCGAGGACGTCTGCAAGAGGCTGAACATCACTGGAACCAATCTCTACGTACGGGTACACAGGGCTCGGGAACGAGTAAGACTGGCGGTCGAGACCGCTCTGGGGACAGGGTGAGGCTAAGGGGACACGCAGGAGTCGATCTCTCTGTTGCCGTAGCCTCAACCTCATCTTCTTTGAGGGCTATAGGTATCAGGGAACCGAGGCGGTCATTCACTGCGACGTAGTGATTCAACCTACATAGTAGACCCTCCCACTTGTCCCCGTTCAGTTCGCAACGTGAGGTTCTCCATCTTGTGACTCATATGTGATCACTGCGTGAGAGTTTCGTGACATTTGGCGCCTACGATGTGGTTCGTCTAACTAATCACTCACTCGGTCAACACAGGAGGTAGGAAATGAGAAAGATGTACCTGCGCGTGATGGCACTCGTATTGGCATTGTCCGGAGGGTTGATCGGCACCGTCTTTGCCGACCAGAGAGGGCAGATGGTGTACACCATGTCGAATGCCTCATCCGGGAATGCTGTCCTGGCGTTTGAGCAACGTGGCGACACCTTGATTCCGGCCGGGAGTTTCCCCACGCAAGGCACTGGTTCAGGGGGTGGGCTTGGCAATCAAGGGGCCATCGTCTTAAGTGACGATGGGGATACGCTCTTGGCCGTCAATGCTGGAAGCGACGAGGTGTCGGTGTTTCGTGTCCATGCCAATGGCCTCACACTGGCCGATAAGGTGAGTTCGGGCGGGGTGCGCCCGATCAGCATTGCCGTGCATGAGGACTGGGTCTACGTGTTGAATGCGGGCGGAAGCGGCATAGGCAATATTACGGGATTCGTCTTGACGAGTCGCGATACGTTGAAGCCGATCCCTGGATCGACTCGCCCGCTCAGTGGTCCGGCCACGGCGCCGGCACAAGTCGAATTTAATCCCGAAGGAGATACGCTGGTGGTAACGGAAAAAGCCACTCGGATCATCGACACCTATACGGTGGATGATGATGGTATTGCGACTGGCCCGGTCTCTCATGCCTCGTCCGGCATCACCCCGTTCGGATTTTCGTTCAATAAGCGAGGGATTCTCATCGTCAGCGAGGCGTTCGGTGGAGCAGCTAACGCCAGCGCGGTCTCTTCATACGCGCTCCACCAGGGTTCGTTGAGGCTCCTCAGCGCCTCAGTCCCAGACTTACAATCGGCGGTGTGTTGGATCGTCGTCACCAAGAACGGCAAATTTGCCTTCGGCAGCAACACCGGCAGCAACAATATTTCCAGTTACCGCGTCGGGCGGGACGGGACACTGACCTTGCTCGCGTCCGTGGCTGCCTCGACCGGAGCCGCCCCTATTGATATGGCATTGAGGGGAAACAGTAAGTTTCTCTATGTCCTCAATGCGACGGCACATACCATTGACGTGTTGCGTGTTGATCGCGGCAATGGGCAGCTCACTCCGGTGACGAGCGTGGCTGGTTTGCCCGCAGGGGCGAACGGTTTGGTGGCCAGGTAACGACGTGTAGTGCGCTCCGCCGTGTGCGCCCTCATGAGCAGGGGAGCCCCGCCCGCGAGAGGCTCCCCTTATTCACCCGATGCGATTGGAACGTGAAACCGCCCCCCCGTGATGGATGTGGCGATGCCGGCGGCGGGCCCGAGTCGGACAGGGAGAAGGGTTTGTGCATAGTGGAAGGAACGCGGCATGATAGTTCTGACTCGAATTCTGGCGAACATCATCATTCTCAGCGCACTCATTGGATGGTCACCGGTCTCCGCAGATACCGGTATCAAGGCTCCGACGATTACGAATGAAACATGGCTGAACAGCAGGCCTCTTCATGACGCTGACCTCAAAGGCAAGGTCGTCTTGGTGGAGTTTTGGACATTCGGCTGCTACAACTGTCGTAATGTTGAGCCCTACGTGAAGCAGTGGTATCGGCAGTATGCCGATCAAGGGTTTGTGGTCATCGGCGTTCATTCGCCTGAGTTTTCTCACGAACGGAATGTCGATCGTGTTCAGCAATATGTAACAGAGCATGAGATTCGGTTTCCTGTCACCATCGACAACGACTTTTCGACGTGGAACAAGTATGGGAATCGCTACTGGCCAGCCATGTACCTTATCGACAAGCATCGTGTGGTCAGGTACGTTCGAGTTGGCGAAGGAGGATATCGGGAGACCGAGCACATGATTCAAATGTTATTGAAAGAGGAAGTACAAGGCTAGCTTCGACTGTATGACCTCACAGCATAGGGTGAAGGCGTCGGCTCGATGTGGGGCACATCATGAGCGTGCCGACTTGATCATAGAGCAGGCTCGTTTGTAGCCGTCACCGCGTGTGAAGTGGGTGCGCCGATTCGCGCAAGGGTTACTGAATGGAATTCGCGAAGCCGCTCCGCGTAATTTCAGCGCGAAGGGTGTCCCCGACCTTCTTTTGCCTGATCTGTTTCGTGCCCTGGCCCACGTACAGATCGACGTGGTTGCCTTCGTAGTCTTCCACAGTGTAGGTGTTGCCCTCGATCTTCTTGACTGTGCCACCGAACGTCATCCAGGCCGGGCCTGGCTTCTTATCATGGCTGGTTTTGGGTCCATTGATCTGCTGAGGGGCATGACCGGCTGTTTTCGCGGACAAGTGAGTGGACTTCTTCATTTCTGAGTCTTTGGCCAATGCCGGGGTGATCGCCATGGCGATACAGGCCACGGTGCTCACCAGAATCAGGAACATGTTCATCTGTGTCTTCTGCATCATGAACCTCCTTAGAGGACGAAGAGTGGATGTCGATCCAAACTCTTGAGCAAGGCCTGTGCCGGAGGATAGGGCGAGATTAGTAAGAAAGTTCAGTAGGTTAGAGGAGCCGATGAGATAAGGGCATGCGCATGCAACAGAGGCAGGGAAAAAACGGCGTGATCCTGTCCAAATATGGCCGTTTGTGTCGATGCGAGGCTAGATGATGGCCGTCCCTTTGGCGCTCTTGAACCAAGCGCTCACACCCGTCATCAACCTTATGGCGGGTCGGCCGGTGTTGGCGACGTTTCAGGTCAATCTCCGATGCAATTCCGCCTGCGGGTATTGTGACCTTCCGCTTAATGTCGGTCGATATGAGATGACCAGAGAAGAAATCCAGAGGGTCTTTTCCGGTCTCTATCGTGACGGTGTGCGGTTTGTGCTGGTGCAGGGAGGCGAGCCGTTGTTGCGCCGCGATCTGCCGGAGATCATGCAAGACCTTTCGGCGATGGGCTTTCAACTCACGCTGATTACAAACGGCACGAAGCTCACGGCGCATCTTGTCGAGCGACTGGGTCGGCTGCCGCTGACCATCTCGGTAAGCCTGGACACGTTGAACCGAGAGCAGTACCGGCAGATTCGCGGCGCCGATCAGTTGGAGCAAGTGCTGGAGGGCGTCGCGCTGCTGAAGACGTTTCCCCATCCCAAATTTCTCACCTGCATCGTGAGTGAGGTCAATCGCGCCGAAGTACCGACGGTCGTCCGCTTCGCACGCGAGCAGGGATTCCTGCCGGTGGTCGGCGCCTATCATTGGAACGTGGGAACATACGGCAGGCCCGATGAGCTGCTCATGTACGATCGATCGAGTGCCGCCGCTGTGTTCAGTGGGCTACTCGACGACGAGCTGATTCCTCCCGGTTACCTCAGGAAATTCGTTGAGGACAATGTGAGTTGGTTGTGTGGAGAGAAGTTGGAACCTTGCGATGCGGGGCGGTACAGCATTGCCATCGATGCATCGGGGAACGTGTCTCCTTGCCTGGCCTTTCCGTCCGTGGGAAACCTCCTCCAATTGTCGTTGAGCGAGATCCTGGGACGTTTCGACCGGAGCGCCATCAAGACCTGTTCCGATCGCTCGTCATGCAATCGCCTGGATGGCCGCGTCGTTGGAACAATCTTGCGCCACCCGATCACCGCGTTACGGTCGGCGCGGTCATTGACCTCGCGAGGAGCCCTCACATGAGTCGTTGGATCGGCGCAATTCTTCTTGCTGTCATGTTGGCCGGTTGTTCAACGACTCCGCGAACGTTTCAGCCGGCGGATCCCATTGCGCCTGATCGAGTATCGCACAGGGCCTGGGATCAGATCGTCCAGGCTCACCTCCACGATGGACAAGTGGACTATCCGGCCATACAGGCCGACGGTATGCTTGATGGGTATTTAAGAGAACTCAACCGGATCGACCCCACAAGGCTGCTGGAGCGTCAGGATCAACTGGCTTTTTGGATCAACGCCTACAATGCCTTTGCCGTCAAGGGTATCTTGGACCACTATTCGCCAATGACGCTCTGGGGGCGCTATCGCTATTTTATCGGTCGCGACTATCAAGTCGGTGGCACGACCATCAATCTCTACGATCTTGAACGGCAAGTGCTGATCGAGCAGTTCCATGAGCCGCTGATGCACTTTGCCATTGTTTGCGCATCCACATCCTGTCCGAAGCTCCAGCCCTGGGCCTATCAGCCGGATCAATTGGATCGCCAGCTTGTTCAGGTTGCCAAGGCTTTCATTAACGATTCCACACGCAATCGTTTCGACCGAAAGCTGAAAACAGCGTCGTTGTCAATGATTTTTCAATGGTTTGAAAAGGATTTCGCCGATGCCGCTGGATCGGCGTTGGCCTATATCGCTCGCTATGTCGATGATCCTGAATTGGCCAAGGAACTGGCACAGCCGGGCTACAGCATCGAGTATCTCGACTATGACTGGAGTTTGAATGGCATTCCGCCTAGCCCGCATGGTTCATGACGATTCGTCACGAAATCGTGGAGTCGCCTAGTGAGACGGGCGTGCGGAGCCGGGAGGTGGGGCTTGCCCCGCCTGGGAGTTCCGAAGAGGGTGCGCCCTCTTCGTGGGGATTTCTACAAGGGGGCTGGCCCCCTTGTAAGAGTGGGTGAGGCAGGCTTCTGGGCCGAGTCCACGAGGAAGAGAGGCATCCTTGAACAGGATGTTGACCGACCGAGCGGCGAGCCCGCCCGCGTGGACGCAGTGAAACATGCGGCCAGGCTTGTCGTAGCGGCGAATCCGCGATTGCAGTAGAAGCGCTCGTGAATCATGCGGGCTAAGGAGATGGCACGTGCTGGTACGTCCTGATGAAAAAACGCCGATCGCGCGCCTGCTGACGTTTCTCGAATATGGCGAGCGGATGGCCAACGAATGCGCCAAGGCACAGGCTGCGTTGGCTCCGGATTCAGGATCGCGTCGCTTCCTTCTCACCCAGGCTCGACAAGAAGCTGCGCATGCCGTGGTGTTTCAAGGCGCCATTGCCTGGCTCGCACCGAGGCATCTTGGCGATGCGCCGTTTCTGCCGGCGTTAGAAGAATATCGGAAAAAACTCAACGATGCCCTGGATAGACAAGACGTGCTCGAAACGTTTCTCGCTGAGCAGGTCATTCTCGAAGGACTGGGCGAAGCCATCCTGACGCGCATCGAAGAAGGGTTGGCCAAGCGCGCGGCACCATTTGGCCGACTGCGACGAATCTTACTACAACAAGAAGAGGCTCATCACGGATTCGGTCGGCGTATGCTTGAACGGGCGATGGCTGAAGGGCGGATCGATGCGGAGACGTTACGTCGTCGCGCGCAGGACTACCTCGCGCTGACGGACCAGATAGTCCTGACATTGAGCGACCTGTTCGAATCGATCGCCGAAGACCCGACAGCCTGGGCGCAGGATGTGCGGAAGTTTCTGCCTCCATGGTTGACCGAGGTGCCGGCGTGATCTCGGTCATCATGCCGGCCTACAACGAAGAGCGGGCGCTGCCCAACACATTGCGTGCTCTCTTCACCCAACAGGGCGACTACGAAGTGGTCGTCGTCGACGGCGGCAGCACCGATGGCACGATGAACGTACTCAAGGAATTCGGATTTATCCCCGACGCGTCGCATCGTACGTTTCACATTTCACGTTTCACATTTCACGCGCCAAAGGGCCGCGCTTCCCAGATGAACGCCGGGGCCAAGCAGGCCACAGGTGAGTGGCTCCTTTTCCTTCATGCCGATACGGTCTTGCCATCGGGTGCGATCCAGCGACTCAACGAGATGGAAGCGGACCAGACCATTCAAGCCGGTGGGTTCATGCACCAGTTCTCCGGCGACGACTGGCGGCTCAAACTAATTTCGTTCTTAGACAATTTCCGCTGCATTCGCAGTCGAATTATCTATGGAGACCAAGCACTCTTTGTCCGCCGCACACTGTTCGAGCAGCTCGGTGGATTTCCTAATAGGCCCATTCTCGAAGATGTGGCCTTTTGCGAGCGTCTTATCGCCGTAACCACGCCGCTTCTGCTCTCGCCGTCGGTTATCACCGACGCCCGCAAGTTTCTCAAAATGGGCATCTGGCGCAGCTTTCTCCGCGTGCTCCTCATTATTCTTCACGTCGAATTCCGCCTGCCAGTGCTGCCCCGCTCGTTCTTCCAGGACGTTCGATAATAATATAGACCGTAGCACCCCGCGCACCGTTCTCCCTCTCCTCGCTCAACTCATCAGACGAGGACAAACGGAGGATTTTATGCGACGCAGGTTCTTCAAGATCTCTATGGTCGTTCGGTCGGTAGCCCTGCTTCTATCTAGCTACACGTCGACATTGGTTTGCGGCGATGTGAAGCGGAACGCTGGGCGGACTGCCACTGTGTCGGAAGAGAGCGGGCAACGATTTTTGCTCGCAAAGAAACGGTGTCGGAATTCTTGGTTGAATCGACTCGTCATCGCGCACGCCATTGCGTGGTTGCCTCTGTCTTCTGACTGCGCGACATTGCCTCGAGACGTGGGCTTGCGTAGGTAGGTATTCACTTGTATGATTTGAAATATGAAACAGTCCAGTGCCGGCATCGTGATGGTATTGGTAGCGGCTCTCGTTGCTCCCATCCAGGGTATTGCCGCATCGGATCCTGTCACGGTTGATTCTGCTGTCCTGGTGGATTCGAGTAGCCAACTTGCTTCGAGCGCGCCGGAGACCGCTATCCCAAGCCAACTTCCACTTGCCGTGCCCCCAGCGGCTGCGTCTTCCGCAGACGTTCGGGACATTCCCTCAATCAGCGGTCGCTACGCTATTGGAGGAAGAACGTTGTTGCCGTATCTCGGGGCAGGTTTCGCTGGAGGCTATAATTCAGAATTCAATCGTTCCTTGAGCGGGGCACCTCCCTCCCAGAGCGAATTCGGGCTTCGAAGTCAGTTTGGACAAAGTGTTTCTCCCAATGAGTTCCAACTAGGCGTCCGCATTCCGTTTTAGCCGCGTCGCTATGAGTCCTCCTGCTCACCGACAAGCGAGAACCGAGAGGAGCCATGGCATGACCGTGCATCTCGCGGTGTGGCGGGTTCCAAAAGGAGTCACATATTCAGCAGGGCCGAATTGTACGGTATTTTTCTCGCTCTTCATGAAATTCATGACTCTGACAAGAACCTTCGATGCGACGCCGGCCCGAGATGGGAACCGTCAAGGCTGGATGTGTGTCATGACCCTGAGCTTGGTTGTGACGGGGGCTTTCCTCCTGCAAGGGTGTGTCGCAGGGGCCTGGGTGGCAGCGATGGCAGTGGATACGATGAAGAGCAGTCATATTACGTTTTGGCCGTTTGAGCAATCGTGGGTGGCCCCACGGGATCGATCGAACGATGCGATGCGCAACCCAAAGGTGACCAGCATCGCGATTCTTCCGGTTGAGGGCGACCAGGAAATGGGTGCGCGGCTTGCGACTGTGTTGCAGCAAGAAACCACATTGCGCGTCGAGTCTCCATCGACCGTCAGGGCCGCAGTGGCTGAAACTGATTCGCGTTCGGCACAAGCTGATGATAATGATCGCAGTGCCCTGGCCAAGGAAATCACCCGGGACCTGCGTGTCGATACCGTTCTCGTCAGTCGCGTGACCGGCTCACCTTCTCATCCAAGCGATTGGGGATGGAAAGCCGAGGGTTCACGCCGTCTCTATTTATATCTGGTGAATCACGATGGCCGTTTGCTCTGGAAGGATCAGCTCCCCTTCACGCTGGTAACAGGCGGAACCCCGCAGTTGGAAGCATCCGTACAAGTCGATCTCGCCTACCATGTCATGCGGCACGTCAAAAAGTTGCATCTGGATGAACTCGGCTACCTCCCAAAGAAAATTTCCTAGTTCTTTCGCACTCCTTCTTGCAGCGGTCTCCCTCCTCCGGTAGAGTCTGGCTTCTTCACCCCGGAGCCTGACTTCTCCATGCCATTGCTCGATGCGCCATCGCTGGTTCGTCTTCAGGAAGAGTTTTGTCTATCGATGAAACGACTGTTGAGTGATCTCTGCCTTGATTTGGAAAGCCAATATGCCGATGTCGCGAAGTCGTTGGCCTTGCCAGTGGCTTACTTTCGGTTCCTCAGCCAAGCACTCGAACGGGATGGGTATGCTCACTGGAAAGTCGTTGGCTGGATCGAAGCGTTGAACGACCTGGTGTATTTCATCGATCTTCTGAAGCAAGTCCGTGATGAACAGAGTCCTCGTGAGTTTGCGGCGGATCTCTATGCCGAGTGCGAAGAGAAGTTTTTTGAGAACAGTTATCTGGACGATCTGTTTCCGCGCGGGGTCTCGCAAGCCTCGGGGCTCGAACGGCGACTCAACGAACTGTGTACCCGCCTCACGCAGGAGCTGACACAGGAATCGCTCTGCCTTGTGCCGGGACTTCCGATGCTATGGTGCGCCTCTAGCAAGATCCCGTCCTGGACGATCGAGGTACGGCTTGACCACAACGTCGAACGGGCAGAGCTGTTTGGAACAATGGTAATAGGGGTGGAGGGCGATATGTATGAAGCCCCTCCCTCGGTGAAGAGGGCCCTGAAACAATCAGCGGGACATGCCATGATTCTGGTCGAGCCGCACGAGCTGTCTCTAAAAATTAAGGGAACCGTGACGCCTCTCTGCACGAGGCGAGGTAATCGATTGGATTGGAGATGGACGCACCGACCGCCAGTCGTCGCAATCGAAACTCGTTCAGGCGCCATCACTGCCGGGCCAACGCTTGTCTATGGGAAGGACCGTCAACCTCGTTCGGTCGCTGCCACCTCACCTGATCAGGTTGCGCGAATCGGGCGGGCCTGGACGATCATTCAAGAGGCTTGGCCTGAAGGGTATGACGTCCTTGCGCTCTTAACCACTCGGGTCATTCCCCTTAAAGCCAAGGGCGTCGTCAGTTTCAGTTATCGGCACAGGCCAGGCTTGTCCTTCATCAACTGCTTTGACCGGGACAATCTCGATCTGATCGATGATGTGATTCATGAAAATAGCCATCACCATTTGAATCTCCTGCTTCGCAAACACGTGATGTATCATGGTGACCATAATCAACAAATCTTCTATTCCCCTTGGCGCCGCAGCCTGCGTCCGCTCAGAGGCATTCTCCATGCGTCATTTACATTTACGATGGGAGCGATGCTGTTCGAGCGGCTCTCAACGTGGGCATCGGGGGTGGGTGGATCAACTCGATGGAAGCGGGCAGGACTCACCCAGCGCGATTTGCAGCGGGCCAGGTTTCGTTGTCTTGAGGAAGTGGAATCAGTCCGTTACTCGATCCAGGATTTAGAGTATGCCAGCTGGCATCTCAAGTGGCTCACCGGCTCCGGCCAGCGG
>SWDP01000047.1:130560-140625 GCA_005116885.1 Nitrospira sp. | reverse complement strand
CGGACAAGCGATTCAGTTTTACGGATTGCACCAGCTTCGCGATCATGAAGCGGCTCGGCATCGGAACTGCGTTTGCGTTCGACGAAGACTTTCGCCAATTCGGTAAGTGGGTCGTGCACCCCATCGGCGAAATCCGTTAGCAGCGTTAAACACTCCGCCGCTATGTGAAGGAACTCCAGCAAGCCCGTGAAAATTACGGGCCAGTGCGGTTGAGCAAGGCATAATCCGGATTGTTCTTCTGCCAGCTCTTCGATATCATCAAGCTATGAAAACCAAGAGGGTGAGACAGAAGAAAGCGAAGATTGGGATTGGCTCGTCACGGATCAATGCTGTGATCAAAGAGCTGCGCAAACAGTATGGGCCGATGCTGAAACGGCTAGCAGAGTAATGAGTTAGCGGGCTACGAAAGACGCCGGTAGAGTTCAGTGTTCTTTTCCATCACCCGCTTGGCAGCGGCACGAAATGTGTCGTGATGCCATTGACACGAAAGCTCTCGGGATTAATGACACGAGTTCCGTGGAACCATGAAATACTTTCGGGGATTTTTGTGCCTGCATCAACATTGAAAACTTCTTCGAGCAGAATTGCCCCGGGCTTGCGATCGTCCGATTGGTGTTCGACGCAGAACTGGTCTAGATCAAAGTGCGATAGTGCCTCAAGCATGCCAGTGCTTGGGATCTCGATGATTTTTCGAGCGATCGTTGAGTGGATTGAAGTGAGCTGCAGTCTAGAATCATGGCGAAGAAAATAATCGCGAAATTGGTATTGACCGAGGCTGCTCAAAAAGGTCAGCCAACGAGGCCGCAGGCGAGGCAAGAGCCGGAGGCGTACCCTCTGGGGTACGTTGAGGACTCTTGCGAGACGAGAACGAAGTTGGGTGCCTTTTTCAGCAGCCGTCAAGGCTCGATGGTGACGTCCACATACGCCGGCACAGAATCCGCCCCCTTCTTATCCGTCACCCTTAGCTTAAACCGATAAGTTCGTTTCTCCGACACGGTCGGCGCGAGGAAGGAGGCTTCGGCGCCATTCACGTCCAGCATCGCGAGTTTGCTGCCTCGTACCTGACTCCACGCATAGTACAACGCTTCGCCTTCGGCATCGCGACTTTTCAATCCACTCAGCTGCACTTTCGTTCCAGCCTTCATGGTGTGATTCGTTCCTGCGTCGGCGATCGGTGGTTCATTTGGCTCGTCGTTCACGTTGACGTCTACGTCCAGCTGAGCTTGCTTGCCACGATTGCTCACGGTGAGCATGGTCTTGCCATTGCCGACGATCTGAAGCAGGCCATCCTTCAAGACCTTGATGACCTTGTCATTAGAGGATTTGTAACTGGTGCCGCTGGCCGGTGAGCTGATTCGGCGAACCACGCCATCCGTAAACTCACCCACGACGGGCAGCTCAAAAATCTTACCCAGCGAATCCACATGTCCGAATGCAGAGGATTGGCCGGCACGGCCGAGTTGTAAGGGCTTGTCAGTTTCAAATTCGATGGAGACGAGGGCAGCATGGGGTTCGACCTGCACCAGAATTTCATCGAAGATGGATCGTTTCTCCAGTCGACCGCGTGAAATCTCGGCGACCGCTAGTAACCGCATCGGTCCGATGCCGTCTTTCGGGACCAACAATGGGCCGCCGAAGGGCGGGTGATGGTCGGACAATCCGATCAGTGCTACCGGGGTGACGATCGATCCCGTGGCTGTGGCGTCATCCTGTTCAACCAGCCGGTCATCCTGCTCCCCATACCAATAGTAGCGGACCTGGACGATACCGGCATCTTTGCCCAGATCCACACGGGCGGTGACGGTTGTGCCTGGTGTCAGCTTCGCCCCTTCTGCCGGTTCGATGATCTTGAAGGCGAGCGCCTGTTGCGCCGAAAGTGCAAGGGACAAGGCAACAGTGAAAAGGCAACAGCTATGAGTCCACGCCTTACGCCTCACGTTTCACGCCTCACCGTTTTAAGTGGAAGGGCACGTCGATCAGGATGACGCGATCTTTGAACAGCAGTGCGGTTTTGAGGAGCAGCGCGCGTTGGTTGTGCAGGATGCTTTGCCACCAATGGGCGGGAAGAATCTCCGGGATGACGACCGTCACCCAGATGTCAGGTTCCTTTTCGAGAATTTGTTCGATGTAGTCGAGCAAGGACTTCATGACTGAGCGGTAGGGCGACGGGAGCGCGCGCAAATTGACGCCACAGCCCCATTGCGCCCACTGGATTTGTATGCGCGCCGTGGCCTGCGTGTCCACATCGACCATCACCGCATGAATCTCGCCGGGACGACTGCGTGCGTAATCGACCGCGCGAATGACCGCTTGATTGACGGCGTTGATGGGAATCACGACGACATTGCGCCGTGGAAGCGGCGGTCGATGATCACGCGTGAGCGAGATCTGTTCAGTGACGGCTTTGTAATGAGAGTGGATCGAGCGAAACATCAAGACCAAGATGAAAATGAGGAGGAAGACGATCCAGGCGCCCTGTGTAAACTTGGTGCTGGCGAGGATGATGGTCGCAATGCCGGTTATGACAGCGCCTGCGCCGTTCACAATCAGGCTCTTTCGCCAATGAGGCCCTTTCTTGGTCAGCCATCGGCGTACCATGCCGGATTGGGATAACGTGAAGGAGATGAACACGCCGACGGCGTAGAGCGGGATCAAGGCATGCGTGTCACCATGAAACAGAACCAAGAGGAAACAGGCGAAGACCCCTAAAATGACGACCCCGTTCGAGAACACCAAGCGGTCGCCGAACGTCGCCATCTGACGGGGCATATAGCCGTCGCGCGCCAGGATCGACGCAAGGTGAGGGAAGCCGGCAAAGGCGCTGTTAGCGGCAAGCACCAACAACAGCATGGTTCCGATCTGGAGCGCGTAGTACAGGGCTCCGGCACCGAAGGTGAGACGTGCTAATTGGGACACGATCGTCTCATCTACTTTGGGCAGGATGGCATAGTGGGAGGCCAGGAAGCTGATACCCATAAATAATGCCGCCAGAATCAGCGACATATAAATCATGGTCGTCGAGGCATTTTCGGCCTCCGGTCGGCGGAAGGATTTGACACCGTTCGAGACGACCTCCATTCCAGTCACAGCCGAACAGCCGGCGGCAAATGCGCGAAGGATCAAAAACAGGGTCATTTCTTCGATCGCGACTTGGTGCTCCGGCGGGATCGACGTGCCTGGGCCGAACAGGGCTTGGGCGCTTCCGATCACCACCATCACTCCGAGGGCGCCGATGGCAAAGTAGGTAGGGACGGCGAAGAACTTCCCCGACTCCCGCACGCCGCGAAGATTCATGATGATAATGAAGATGATGGCGGTGAGGCCGATGGCTACACGATGCTCGAACAAGCTCGGCACGGCTGAGGTCAGGGCCGCGATGCCTGCCGCCACGCTGACGGCGACCGTGAGCACATAGTCAATCATCAACGCCCCGGCCGCGATCAGCGCCGGCAGTTCCCCGATATTGTTGCGGGCCACAATGTAAGCCCCGCCACCCTCCGGGTATTCGTAGATGATTTGGCGATAGGAAATGGTGAGGACGACGACGAGAAATAAAATGGCAAGGCTGATAGGAATGGACCAGGCAACGGCGGCAGTTCCCGCAAGGATCAGTACGAGCAAAATTTCTTCCGTGGCATAGGCCACGGAAGAAATCGCGTTCGAGGAAAAGATCGCGAGAGCGAGGGTTTTCGACAGCCGTTCGTCTGCTGCCTGAGTACTCTTGAGTGGATCGCCAACCAGCCAACGCTTCAGAAACATAATCTTCATTATTGCACAGAAGCGAAGGGGTGCGCATTGAAGAAGATGCTTTCAGTCCATATGACTTAGGGCGCTGGTTCTCCTGTTGCCGACCGCTGCGTTTGTTGGGTGACGCGACGGTCACGATTTTGCTGCCATGATCTCAGCGCTCACCCATACAGGCTCATGTTTTTTCTAGGTATAGCCCCCTCTTGACTCAAACCCCTTGTCTATGGTCTATACCCCAGTTGTGATCAGACTTATAATGACACCAGCTATAGAAATATTGCCGAAACAGTATCGTGACCAAATAGTGACCGATTGAGGAGGAGGCTTACCGTATGAGTGCATCAAAGAAGTGGGTAGGGGCGGGGATGATGGGGCTTGCGGCCTGTATCTTGTTTGCCGAGGCGAATTCCGCGCTTGCGGTTGTGTCGCAGCGATGCAGCAGGGGATTCTGCTCGTCGCAGAAGATCAGGATAAGGTGAAGGTCACGCAAGGCGCTCGCTGTCCAGCGCAAGCCCCTGTCCGTGCCTTCGATATTTCCACGATCAACGTTGAAATATCCGTGAATCGATTTGGAGATTTCTATCCAGGGTATATGTATGCGCTGACCGAGAATGTGGCCGGTGTGCGGGCGGAAGAGGAGAAGAACAAGGCTGCGCGGGAAAGCGAGGATCCGACGTTCGCTGCCGGCGCCGTGTCAAACGGTTTGCAGGGCGATCTGATTCAACCGTTGGTCATTCGGGCGAACCAAGGGGATTGTCTCCGGATCACATTGCGCAATCAGATTGCTGACGAACCGACCAACATGATCATCAACGGATCGCAGATGCTCGTCGCCAGTACGGGCAAGCCGGCGACCGCCAATAATCCTGATGCATTGGTGCCGACAGGGAAGCAGGGCGAATTCGAGTGGTACATTCCGATGGATCTTCAGGTGGGCGGGCGCGCGTTCCATAGCCATGCGACCAGAGAGCAGTATTCCCTGGGCCTGTTAGGTTCGCTTGTGGTTGAGCAGCGCGGGGCTCGACATCTCAGTCCTTTTACGGGCGAGGAAATGAAGAGCGGCTGGGAGGCGATGATCGATTTGGCCAACGCCTCGGACTTCCGCGAATTTGTCATTTTCTACCATGAGGCAGGAGACGAGACGTTTAGATTGTTGAATCGCAAAGGGGACATGTTGCCGCAGCGTGATCCGCACACGGACACCTATCGTCCGGGGGCTCGCTTGCTCAACTATCGCAGCGAACCACATGGCACAAGACTAGAGCAGCAGGAGCACCTGGTCGGGTTTTCCGATGAGTCGCAAGGCTATGGGTCCTACACGTTTGGTGATCCCGCAACGACGGTTCCCCGCTCATATTTAGGGGATCCGGCTACGTTCCGGATGGTCGGTGGGTCTGAAATCGTGCATTCGCACCATCTGCATGGTGGTTCGATCCGTTGGGCCAGACAGCCTGGTACGAGCAGAGTTGATCCGACCTTGTCGAAGAATGGTCCGGTGAAGTTTCCGCCCATCAGCGATCCGTCGGATCGGCTGGATGTTCAGTCAATCGGTCCGTCGGAGATTTACGATGAGGTGACCGAGGGTGGGTCAGGAGGCCTGCAGGCTCTGGCGGGTGAGTTCGTGTTTCACTGCCACATCCCGCAGCATTATGTGACGGGGATGTGGGGATTCTGGCGTGTATACAACACGTTGCAGTCGACCGGGTTCCAAACCGACGTGATGAAGCCGCTCGTCGAGCTGCCCGATCGCAAGGGGAAGATCAAGCTCGCAGTCAGCTCGGACAAGCTGGTCGGGACCACAGTGGATTGGTATGGCGGAAAGAAGTGGGAAATCACGAAGGATAAGACAGATTGGAAAGCCAATCCAGTCAAGGTCTCCATCAAGGATTGGGTTGAGTATATGCTGCCGCCGCAAGGATTGCCCGGCAAGACCGAAGATCAAGTGAAGCAGGCCCAGGCGCATGACGCGACGGTGGTGAATTGGAAGTGGGAAGGCCCGTTGGCTCTGAACGAGCCGGAGACGCCGCATAAGTGGGCGGATTATGAGTCTCCAACTCCTTTGAAGCGTCCGGCCATTACATTCGATCCGCAAACCGGAAAACTGGCGTTCCCCTGGCTGCGTCCACATCTCGGGAAGCGGCCTCCGTTTGCGCCGAATCATGGTGGTGCGCCGTGGTTAGAACCGTTCCATGTGCGCGAAGACGGAACCAAGAGTACAGAACAGGCCAGGCCGGGTGAGCAGGGGCCGTGGAGTTTGTGTCCGGAAAATTCTCCGCGCAAGTTCTACACGACTCATGCCATTACGCTGCCTATTACGCTCAAGCCGGCAACGGCGACATCCGCCGCGCTTGTCGATCCCATCGGAATGATTTTTGTGTTGCACGAGGAAGAAGCTGAAGTTCGCAAGAATCCAAAAAAGCAGCTTCCGTTGGTGATTCGTGGAAACGTCTACGATTGTGTCGACATCATTTACAAAAACGAAATACCGGACGATGCGCGGACGGGATGGGCGAACAAGGTCAATCTTCATCCGCATTTCTTCCAATTCGATACCAGCGCATCCGATGGTCCGACGATCGGATTTTCCTACGACATGTCGTTGCGCGCCTTTACCATGCTGAAGGATCCTGAACCTACCAAGGGAATGCCCTTGCCAGGAAACACGGTGCTGACGGCGGACACGAAGGCCGGTTCGCGCAGCATCACCGTCGCCGATCCGTCGAAGTTCCATGTGAACATTGAGCTGGGCGTGGGGATGGACGATCCGAAATTTTTCGAAGTGGCTCGGATCAAAACCATCAATGGGAAGACCATCACGTTCGATGCCCCGTTGAAGTACGGGCACAGTAAGAACGATATTGCCAGCGTCGAATTCATCCGTGAGCGCTGGTATGTCGATTCCGATTTCGGAACCGTGTATTGGCACGACCATGTCTTCGGAACCGATACCTGGGGACACGGACTCTTCTCCGCATTCATCACCGAGCCACCGCGATCGACCTATCACGATCCAGTCACTGGAAAAGAGATCCGGAGCGGCCCCGTTGCGGACATTCATACCTTAGAACCGGTTTCGGCCCATATCCGTGGCAGTTTCCGCGAAGTCATGATGCATATCATGGACAGCAATGCCCGGACGGCGGAACTCATCACGACCGACAATCCGCAAGCGAGAGTGGGGGCGACCACCGTCGATGGGCCTCCGTCTCATCAGTTCCCAGCGCGTATCAATAAGTCTCCGATGTGGTTTCTGAATGGCGGCGAAGCGACGACCGGAAGCGGCTACAGCATGCGTGTGGAGCCGCTGAGTGTGCGTCTAGCCCAGAATCCTGATCCGTCGAAACTCTTTGTATCCGGTATTCATGGCGATCCGGGTACTCCGTTGTTGCGGGCCTATCTCGGCGATCCGATTCTGGTGCGCGCGTTGGTCGGATCAGCAAATGAAGTACATACCTGGCACGTGACCGGCCATTGGTTCCCGATGGAACGGTATTCGACGACCGCCATGCCGCGGAGCACGATTCACCTGGCGATCGGAGAGCGGTACGATCCGGCGATTCCGGCCGCGGGGGGACCGCAGAAGCAGGCCGGCGACTATCTCTACTATAGCGGTCGAGCTTCCCACTTCGCGGAAGGCAGTTGGGGAATTTTCCGGGTCTTCGATGAACTGCAGGGGGATCTGAAGCCCTTGCCGAGCCGTGAGCAGATTCAAAAATCCGCTACGTCGATCTGTCCGGCAGACGCTCCAGTGAAGACTTTCAACGTTTCAGCGATCGACCAGAACATCCGGTACCATGAAGGGACGCCGGGCGTGATGGAAGTCGATTTGGAACGGAAGATGGTGTTTGGGAACGAGCAGGGCAAGATGTATGTACTCGATGGCGATCGTGGGAAGGTCAAGGCAGGCGAACTGAGGCCGAGCCCGCTGACCTTGCATGTGAACGTCGGCGATTGCATGAAGATCAATCTGAAAAATGAGATGGCCAAAGAACGGGCCGGATTCCACGTCGATATGATGGAGTTCGATCCGAAGGATTCGTTCGGTGCCAATGTCGGCAACAACCCGGGCGATCAAACGATCGGTCCTGGGCAGAGCAAGACATACACCTATTATGCTCACCAGGAATATGGAGAACTGGCAGCTCTCATTCAAGATTGGGGAAATGTGGTCGAAAATCCACGCAATGGCCTGTTCGGCTCAATTATTATCGGCCCCAAGGGGTCGCGCTACCGCGATCCTATGACGGGCGCTGATCTGGCGATGAAGAGCAGCTGGCGTGTCGATGTGCTCGTGGATCGTACGATCCCAGGGAACGAAAACAGGAAGAACTACCGTTCTTTCTCGTTGATGTTCCAAGACGAAGATAACATCGTGGGCGTGAGCTTCATGCCCTATATCCAACAGGTGGCCGGCATCACGGCCGTGAATTATCAGTCGGAACCGACTGCCTGGCGGATGGAAAAAGGCTGCGATGTGTCGGAGCTCTTCAGCTGTGTCAAAGCTGGGGCTGCTGGACCTGCGACACCGCTGTTGCAGGCACATGTTGGAGATCCGGTGGCTATTCATGTGCTCGGCGCGTTCAGTGAGCAGGTTCAATTGTTCACCGTCGATGGCCATGAATGGCCGCATGAGCCGTATTCCCAAGGCGCCGACCAGGTCAGCACCATGGAGTTCGGTGGTTCCGAAGTGATTAATGCGTATCTCACGGGCGGCGCAGGCGGTCCGAATAAGATCGTCGGCGACTATATGTGGAAGAACCAACGTCCGGCGTTTGCCAACGCAGGGCAATGGGGCCTCTTCAAGGTTCTGCCGATTGACGATTCCAGGATTCTTCCGTTGATGCCACAGGTCCCACCGACCAAGACGGCAGAGCGTGAGAATGGTGGAGCTGTGTCGCGTACATCGACGGGTGGACGGTAAGCACAACGAGAGCGTCGGCTTCTTCACGTAGGGAGGATCTGGCGGAACGAGTGAGGGGCGGTTATGATCGCCCTGCCCATGGGGGGAGTATTTATACTCCCCCCATGTATTTTGTTTTTATTGACCGTAATGGTGATGATCATGACTTTACAAGGTCGGCGTGTTGTGGCTTCTATTTGTCGCTCGATCGTGCTGAGCCTATTGTTCAGCACTCCGATCGCCGCGTGGGCTTACGAGGAAATGACGGTATCAGACGGTGGTACGGTCATGGGGACCGTGCAGTTTTCCGGAGAACTTCCGCCTCCCACGCCGTTTGAGCTTCGCCGATATTATGATCGAGTCTATTGCGGGGCAATATCCGATGGGTCTGGGTATCGGTTGCTTCGAGAAGTCTCCGTTGGAGCGCAGCAAGGTTTGAAAGATGTCATTGTGACAGTTGAAGGCATTGAAAAAGGGAAACCCTTCGAGTTTGCTGAAACAAATTTGGAGGCGAATATCTGTCAATTCGTCCCGTTTGTGTCGGTGATGCGGGAGAACCATCCCCTGGCTGTGAAAAATCTGGATCCGGTTTCGCATGATTTGCAAATCTATGAACGAGACAATGAGCATGTGTTTATTATGTTCCATCGGCCGGCGTTGACCAAGTCTGGGACGAGCGATGTCATTAAATTTACGGGGAGCCGCCGCGACGTCACCATGCAATGCGGCATGCATCCATTCATGCAAGGACACGGGCTCGCCGTCAAAAATCCGTATTACGCGATCACCGGTTTGGAGGGAGCCTTTACGATCAAGGATCTTCCGGCTGGCACCTACCGGATCAAGGCGTGGCATCCGACCTTGGGAGAGAAAGAACAAAATATCACGGTGGCTGCAAACGGCACCACATCGCTGGGATTCAGCTTTGAGGCGAAATAGCCATGGGGTGTTCTCGGTTTTTTCATGTGGTGATGATAGCTCTGTGCGCGGGCATGATGGGCGCTCATGCCGTTGCTGCGGAAGTCGTAGCGGTATCTCCGGTTAGCCGCATCGAAGTCGTCCTGGCAAGTCAGTACAAAACTCAGATTGCCGCAGTGAAGGAAGAATTTGTCCAGGCGGGGATGCCCAACGTCCATTTTCAGTTTTTTAGGCAGGGGCAGCCTCCGCAAAATATCGGTCTGGGCCGAGACGTTCCAGCTGATAAGGCACGAGAAGCGATCCGGTTGGCACTCAAATACAACCTTGGTGTGGGGATACTGCTTCCTGAGAGACTGTTCCCTCCACGATTCGTGACGATCGCCTCATCGAACTATGACGACACGGTTGAGTACGCTATCGATCAGGCCACTCTTGCCCAATTACAGAATGAAACTCTTACGACCGAAGAGTTTCACCGTCTCTACAAGGGTCTGACATCT
>SWDP01000047.1:120119-130460 GCA_005116885.1 Nitrospira sp. | reverse complement strand
CAGGAGAGTAGGACATGGATGGCTCACCCTGCAGAACACACACACAGAGACCGGCCTGAATCCAGGCGTGACGGTGAATCCGCTTCAAACGGCAAGTTTGTCAACACACTGCTAGTATTCACGAGAGTTCCTGACGACAAGTCATCGCAGCTTTCCTACCTTCGATAACGCGGAATTCAGAAAAAGACCCACTGTACCCCCCAGAGACCGTCTTTAAGTGTCCCGCTGCTCTGCCTCCTTGCTGTACATATCGACTCCTGTCAAGGCGGACAGATGGTCAAATGCCACAGTATCTATTTGGGATGACCGCGCTTCAGCCAAAGCCCAATGGTCTCTCGGTATTTTCCCGGTTGTGCCACATTGATTGCCCATCTCTGTCCCGATATGCCCCAGATCTTCAACGCAGGCGTCCAAGGAATTAGACGGTCTATGTGATTGAAATTGCAGTGGCGGTGAATTCTGTCTGTTCATGGATGTCTAGTTTTGTAGAAATTTGACCAATCCAGACCTATCAAGTTCCCGCTACTGTGAATTGTGAATCATGAAGGCTGGACCGGATTCGGTGGCTCATTCCTGCCTCTGTCTGTATCTAGGCACATAAGTTGCGCATATGTAATAGCGCTGGTGAAGGTCTGGGTGATTAGGACCGGCCTCCGAATGACCCTCTCCTCCGCAAGGAGGAATCCTTCACCAGCTCTTATTGTTCTTGTTGGGGCGAGGAATATCCTCTGGAAGCGGTAGCGGCCGGCTACGCACGATGGGTGATCCTAGAGGAGCAGGATAAAACTCAGCCCGCTGTTCGAAAGAGGGATAGCGGTGGAAGAAGGAGGCCGAGGTATGAAAATGGTATTGAGTTCCCGCAGCTGCCGCGCGTATCGCATGGCAGCAAGTTTGCCGGTTGCGTTGTTCGTCAGCAGCCTGCTGACAGCTCCGATGGCGCTGGCAGCAGATCAGCACACCCACCAAGGCGAGGAAGGGAAGGCATCGACGGAGAAGGTCATCTATCGCGAAGGCGGAGCGGTCCTGCACGACCGCATGATGGAAGAAATAAAGCGTCAACAGGAATCTATTGGGCAAAAAGGTGGATATAGCACCGGCGCGAACAGTCACATGCTGCAGCAGGGTGTTCTGCTGCTAGCGGAGGATCCGACAAAAATCGCTGTCAGTGCCGGGCAGCGTTGCCCGGCGAATGCGCCGATGAAGGAGTATCACGTTTCGGCGATCAACGTCGAAATCACGCTGAGTCGGTTTCTCGACTACTTCCCAGGTTACATGTATGTGCTGAAAGAGAACGTTGAGAAGGTCCGCGGCGAAGAAGTCGCGAACAAAGAAGCGCGGGAGAAGGAGAATGATCCCGGCGCCGTGTCAAACGGGTTGCAGGGAGATGCCATTCAGCCGCTCGTGATCCGTGCCAACCAGGGCGATTGTCTCAAGCTCACGCTCCACAACGAAATCACAGATGAGCCGACGAACCTGGTTATTAACGGTTCATCCATGGTGGTCGCGTCTAACGGCAAGCCTGCAACTCCCTCAAATACAGAAGGTACGGTTGCCCCAGGCGGGCAGCAGGTGTTCGAGTGGTATATCAATCCGGATACTCAGGAGGGCGCGCGATTTTTCCGGTCGCATGCATCGCGCGAACAGTTCAACCAGGGGTTGATCGGCATGCTTGTCGTGGAACCGCGTGGCTCACGCTATCTCAGCCCCTTCGACGGCAAGCCGATGGCGAGCGGTTGGGAGGCGATGATTGAAGATCCAAAGGGAGCGGACTTCCGAGAATTCGCGATTTTCTATCATGAGGCCGGTGATGAAGCGTTTCGCCTCTTGAATAAGAAGGGCGAAATGTTGCCCCAGCGCGATCCACATACCGATTCCTATCGGCCTGGCGCGCGGTTGCTAAATTACCGCAGTGAACCGCATGGCACGCGTATTGAGCTTCAGGCCCACATGGGCTTCTATGGTGATGAGTCCATGGCGTACGGGTCTTATACGTTTGGCGATCCGGCCACGACCGTTCCTCGATCCTATCTCGGAGATCCAGCCAAGTTCCGGATGGCGGGCGGGTCGGAAATCGTGCACTCGCATCACCTCCATGGCGGCTCAATTCGCTGGGCACGCCAGCCAGGGAACAGCAACCTGGACTTTGCCTTGTCGAAGAACGGGCCGGTGAAATTTCCTGCGATCAGCGACCCCTCAGACCGCTTGGACGTGCAATCCATCGGGCCGACAGAGGTGTACGATCAGGTAATTGAGGGTGGTTCGGGAGGCCTGCAGGCTCTTGCTGGTGAGTTCGTGTTCCATTGCCACATCCCACAACATTATGTGACGGGCATGTGGGGGTTCTGGCGTGTGTACAACACGCTGCAAGCAGCTGGTTTCCAGACCGATGTGATGAAGCCTTTGGTCGAACTGCCGGATCGTGTCGGCAAGATCAAGACGGGGACTCCGTCGGACAAGCTTGTCGGCACTACGGTGGACTGGTACGGCGGAAAGAAATACGAGATTACCCAGGACAAGACCGATTGGAAATCCAATCCGGTGAAGGTTTCCATCAAGGATTGGGTGGAGATGATGCTCACGCCGCAAGGCAAGCCGGGCAAGAAGAACAGCGAGAAAGAGCAGACCTTGGCCTACGACTCGACCGTCAACGACTGGGCGTGGGATGGTCGCAAGGCGCTCAGCGAACTCGAGACGACGTATGAGTGGGTCAACTACAAGTCGGCGACACCCGGTAAGCGGCAGGAGATTCTCTTCGATCCGCAATCCGGCAAGATCGCCTGGCCGTGGTTACGGCCGCACCTGGGCCGGCGCGTGCCGTTCTCTCCGAGCCACAGTGGTGCGCCGTGGCTGGAGCCGATCCATCGCCGTGACGACGGCAGTAACTCCACCGAACCGCCGAAACCAGGCGAGCAGGGGCCATGGAGCCTGTGCCCGGAAGGGGCGCCGCAGAAGTACTTCAATATTCATGCAATCGCGCTGCCGATCACATTGAAAAAAGCGACGGCCAAGACGCCGGCGATTGTGGATCCGGGTGGATTGCTCTACGTGCTGCATGAAGAGGAGCAGGAAGTTCGGAAGAATCCTGCCAAGCAGATGCCTCTGGTCATCCGCGGCAACGTGCAGGATTGCATCGACGTGGTGTACAAGAGCGAGTTGAAAGACGATGTGCGGCAGGGGTTCTCCAGCAAGACGAACCTGCATCCGCATATGTTCCAGTTCGACACGCAGGCGTCTGACGGCCCAATCATCGGCTTCTCGTATGAGATGTCGTTGCGGCCGTTCACGATTCTGAAGGACGAGCATCCCGGTAAGGGCATGCCCGTGCCGATGAACACGACAATGGAGGCCGATGCGGCCAAGGGGGCGACCAGTATCAAGGTGAAGGACGCCTCACGCTATCACCTCAAGACTGAGTTGGGCGTGGGCATGGACGAAGTGGGCGCATTCGAGTCGGCCCGGATCAGCAAGATCGAAGGTAATACGATCATGTTCGAGCGGCCGCTGAAGTATAGCCACAAGAAGGGCGAGATCGTGTCGGTGGAGTGGATCCGCGAGCGATGGTATGTGGACGCCGATTTCGGCACCACGTTCTGGCATGACCATGTGTTTGGTTTGGATGGGTGGGGCCATGGTTTCTACTCCACGTTCATCGCCGAACCGCCGCGATCCACCTATCATGACCCAATGACCGGCAAAGAAGTGCGCAGCGGGCCGGTGGCCGACATTCATACCCTCGAACCGGTGTCAGCGCATATCCGTGGTTCCTTCCGTGAAATCGTGACCCAGGTCATGGATTCCAATCCCCGGACGGCGGAGTTGATTACGGCCGACAATCCACAGGCGAGAGTTCAGGCCATCTCGGTGGATGGCACTCCGTCTGCGGTCTATCCAGCCAAACTCAACATGTCGCCGTTGAAGTTTTTGAACGGTGGTGAAGCGACAACGGGCGGCGGCTACAACATGCGTGTGGAGCCTTTGTCTGTGCGGCTGGCGAACAATCCAGATCCGTCTCAGCTCTTCAGCAGTCTGATTCACGGCGATCCCGAAACCCCGATGTTGCGAGCATATTTGGGCGATCCGATCGTGGTCCGATTAATCGAAGGATCGGCGAACGAAGTGCACTCCTGGCACATCAGCGGCCACTGGTTCCCAATGGAACGCTACAGTGCAAACTCCATCCCCAGGAGTTCGCTGCACGTCGTGATCGGAGAGCGGTACGATGCGGCCATTCCGGCCGCAGGAGGACCGCAACAGATGGCGGGCGACTACCCCTACTACAGCGGTCGCGCGTCGCACTTTGCGGAAGGCAGCTGGGGCCTCTTCCGGGTGTTGGACAAAGCCGATGCCACACTGAAGCCGCTGCCGGGACGGGGAGAGATTCCGCAGTCGGCCAAGTCTGTCTGTCCGGCCGAGGCGCCGGTGAAAACGTTCAACGTGGCAGCCATCGACAAGGCGATTCGCTACAACAAGGGAACGCCTGGCGTGATGGAAGTGGACATGGAGCGGAAGATGGTGCTGGGCAACGAGACCGGCAAGATGTACGTGCTCGAAGGCGAGAAGATCAAGGTTGCCGCGGGGAGCATTGAACCGAGTCCGTTGACTCTGCATGTGAACGTGGGCGATTGCATCAAGGTGAATCTCAGGAACGAGATGGCCAAGGATCGGGCCGGGTTCCACGTGGACCATGTGGCATTCGATCCCAAGGAATCGATGGGGATCAACGCAGGGAACAATCCAGGCGACCAGACAGTGGCGCCGGGGCAGAGCCGGACTTACACGTTCTTCGCCCATCCGGAATTTGGGGAGAACGCTGCTCTGATTCAGGATTGGGGGAATGTGATTGAGAATCCGCGGAACGGGCTCTTCGGAGCGATCATCATCGGCCCGAGGGGATCGCAGTATCGCGATCCGGTGACCGGTGAAGATCTGGCCCAGAAGAGTTCCTGGCGCGCGGATGTGATTGTGGATCGGAATCTGTCGGGTAACGAGACTCGACAGAACTATCGGTCCTTCGCTCTTCTATTCCAAGACGAAGACAACATCATCGGTACCAGCTTCATGCCCTACATCCAAAAGGTAGCTGGTGTCACGGCGGTGAATTACCGGTCAGAGCCGACCGATTACCGGATTGAGAAGGGCTGTGCGTACAGTGAGGTTCTCGTTTGCGTCAAGGCGGGCGATCAGCCGGTGACCCCGAGCATTGCGGCGCACGTGGGCGACCCGGTTGTGATTCATGTGCTGGGGGCCTTTAGTGAACAGATACAGCTGTTCAGCGTGTCGGGGCATGAATGGAAGCATGAGCCCTACATGACAGGAGCGGACCTCGTGAGCACCATGGAGTTTGGCGGCACCGAGGTGATCAATGCCTGGCTGCATGGCGGGGCCGGAGGTCCGAACGGGATTCCTGGCAGCTATCTATGGTTGAACCAGAGGCCAGGATATTTGGATGCTGGTCAGTGGGGAACGCTGACGGTGTTCGACCGCAACAGTCGTGCGATCTTGCCGTTGAGCGGGCAGGCGCCGGCTACACAACAGGCCGAGGAACAGGTCCCAGCGCAATCCATGCCGGTATCCATGAAGGCTAACTAGGTTAGCTTGGACGAAGGAAGCCGCGCGGGGGAATCCGACAGAGTGACGTTCGGATTCCCTCGTTCCTTTTGCAGAGGGCATGGGAAAGTGTCTTGAATGGAGGCTCGACCGTGCGGTAGAACCACCACATGGGAAAGAGAGGGCATAGAGAAAAGTCTCAGCGGTGCCTGGAATGGCTGGTATCGTTCGCACTCGCCATCATAGCTGATGACGCAACCGCGCTCGATTTCTCCGCTGAGCGAATTGTGAAGAGCGGGAAGTCCGTGGTGACGGCTCATGTCAATGCCACGGATGATCGCTGGCGGTTCGAGTTCGCTCGACCGCAAGGGGACGCCAGTATCATCATTGTGCGGATGGACCGCCAGAGCTCCTGGCTCATTTTGTCTAAGCGTCGGCAGTATCTCGAGGTTCCGATAGCGAGAGACCATCAATTGGCAGTGAGCGAGACGATGGAGGGGGAACTTTCGCGCGAGCTCGTCGGTGAGCAGACACTGAATGGCTATCCCACAGAACTGTTCGAAGTGACGGTTTCTGAAAATGGAGGCGAGCGGCACTACTATCAGTGGGTGACCAAGGTGCAGCGGTTTCCCGTAAAGACGGTGAGTAAAGAGGGGAACTGGTCCGAGGAGTTTCAACGGTTGATCTTCACCAAGCAATCTCCGTTCTTATTCGAACTTCCGCGACGCTTGGATTGGGCCAATCCACCGGCAGAGATACAACAGTAACGGTGCAACACGTGAGGAGGGAATATCAGTGAAACGGTCGATCGTGACGGCCCTGTGTCTTGGCGCGGTTGTGCAAGTCAGTATGGGGTTCGGAGTCTTTTGGCCGGCGAGCGCGTACGACACAGTGGTCGTGACTGACGGAGCGTTATTGCGGGGTAGAGTGACGTTTCAAGGGACTGCACCGGAGCCCAAAGAATTCGAGTTGCATCGATATCCGGATAGCGTGTTCTGTGGCGCCCTTTCCGATGGTGAGGGACATCGGTTACTCAAGGAAGTGCATGTCGGGCAGGGCGGCGGTCTCAAGGATGTGGTGATTGTCGTGGAAGGGGTGCGGAGTGGGAAGCCGTTCACCTTTACGAGTGCCCAGGTCGAAGCCAACGTGTGCCAGTTTCTTCCCTTCGTCACTGTCGTGAGCGATAAGCGACAACTGACCGTGACGAATCAGGATCCCGTGTCGCACGATATTCAGGGTTATGCCTACGACCAAGCGGGGGTGGATATCGTGTTACATCGCCCTTCACTGAAAGCCACCGGGACGACCGATATCGTGCATTTAGTCAAGGGGCGGAGAGTCTTCACCATGCAGTGCGGCGTACATCCGTATATGCAGAATTGGGGGTATGCGATCGACAACCCCTATTATGCCGTGACGGACGCGACCGGCGCATTTTCCATCGGGGACCTCCCTTCCGGTGCCTACCGCGTGAAAGCCTGGCATCCGATTCTGGGTGTCCAGGAAAGGGAACTGACGGTCGAGCCGAACGGTACCGCCACGCTCGATGTCCAATTCGACGCGAAGTGACCGAAGACTCATGGTAAAAAATAGAGCCGTTCAAGCCCTCAGCATCGTCGCACTGTCTCTCTCAGTTGCGATGTCCTTCGCTCATGCGGAGTCGCCGAGGAATATTCAGGATCGCGGGAAGGCGATGCTGCGAGATGCCGAAGACATGGTCATGCATGGAGGGATGGGTGATGGGAAGGCCATCGTGCATCACTGCGGTGAAGTGGCGAAACATGCGGGCGCGATTCTCAAATCGTTACCGCTCACCGATGAGCATGGCAAGGACGCTGTGCCTCATTTACAGGAAGCCATCAAGCAATGTCAGCGAGTGGCTGCAATGGGGGACAAGGTCGATCCTGGAGCCAGCTTGAATCCTGCCGCCAAAGCCCGTGCGGCGGTTAGGGAGGCGGTGACGCATCTCGCGGCCATGAAAGACAACGGGGCATAGACAAGGAAGGCTAAAGCTGAGGTCAAGGTTGAGCAGCGATCCGATTTGACCCATCTCAACCTGAGCCTGAACCTCAACCTTCAAGGTTTCGGCACAAGTGGGCTGACTGCATTCTGGTCTCGCCCCGGCTGATAGGTCTCCAGCATTCTGGTGACCAGTGGAAGCACCTGTTCTTCTGCTGAGAGAGGCACTTTGATTCGTATCCCGCGACCCTCGTTGCGGCCGAGTGAAAAGATGTGGTGTTCGATCATCTTGCCCTGCTTGTCATCCGAATAGGTGAAGGTCAATCGTTTCGCGGGGAATCCGGCCAGCGACATTTCCTGATCCTTCCGCCACGTCACCGTGATCGTTTTCTTGCCGAAGAGTTCCGTGATAATGCGGCGATGAGCCACGGCAAACTCATCGAGTGTTTGTCGTCCGTCCTGGCTCTTACCCTCCAAGACATTCATGTGGCCGGATAACGCCACAAGGCTGTTGTCGATCGGTGGGTGGAGCATGACGCCGACCCCGTCCGATATCGGATTGCCAAGCCGCCAGTTTTCGGGGTAATGGACGGAAAAGCCGAAGCGGGCATTCGTATAGACTTTCCATGCGCGTATGTCATCGTCCGACGCAGCGGCGAGGGGAGCGTGGGTTGTCAGGCTGAGGCTCGTCACAATTGCTATGAGCAGGTATGTCCAGATCAATGAGTCCTCCTAGGCTAGCAGAATGCTGAAAAAGCCCGCCAGCTTTGTTCTCGCATCGCTCTGAGACTCAACGTACCGCAAGGGTACGCCTCGCCTCCTCGCTCGCTGCGGCCGCGCTGACGGCCTTTTTGAGCATCCTGCAGAACTGCTCCCCTGTTGGACCAACTGTGCAGGATTATCGAAACTTTAGTCTGCAATATACTTTTCCCTGCAGCCTACTATTGCGCGGAGCGTGCGCAGCGAAATCCGATGGTCGCGGCGCGCCGATCCGGCGATGCTCCGCCTCTGGTAGCCGTTCGCAGCAACGCCGGCGTACTCTTCCACGATCCTCCGCGTACCACCTTGTATCGTCCGGTGGCAGGTCCGTGGGGGTTGCGATCCGGCATAGTCGCATAGTAGTCGATCCCGAACCAGTCTTCGACCCACTCGGCCGCATTCCCTGCCATATGATGCAGGCCGTAGGGGCTTCTCCCTTCCTCGCCACTTTCGACAGAAGCCACGATGGGAATCTCGTGGGCGTGATACTGCCCGAACATCGCGAGCGCCGGCGTGGGAGGTCTCTGACCCCATGGAAAGAGATTGCCGCTGTCCCCGCGCGCGGCTTTTTCCCACTCGGCTTCTGTTGGAAGCCGCTTTCCCTGTGTGCGACAAAAGTCAGAGGCTTCAGACCAGGTGACGTAGAGTGCCGGCCAACGTGTCAATGTCTCGGGCTGCATGGCATGGATCGTCGTGACATGATCGATTAATTTCCGAAGTTCTTCGGAGAGATGGCGTTGTTGCTGCCGTAACCACAGCAGATACTCTCCCAGACTCACTTCATCCCGATCGATTTCAAACTGATTGAGCCAGACGCGACGCTGTGGCTGCTCTGTGTCATCGTACTGGAGATCGAAGCTGAACGGTTCGTGGCTTGCGCGGGCGGTGCCCATGAGAAAGAGCCCCTCGTCAGCTGTCAGCATGGGAGCGCTGTTGGCGAGTGCGGCAATGGCTTCGACAGGATCAATCGGCGCTGCTGTTGCCGTGTGCAGAAACGCAGCACCCATGAGTGTAGCCATGAGGATATATCTCAAGGCGTGAAGAGGTCTGGAAAGTCGGTTGCTGTGTCGAGCGGTGTGGCGGCTGTCCTGCATGACGATCGAACACCGTGAATAAGAAGTGGCCCACTATAATGCGAGGCCATCACCAGCACAAGGTTCAGGGTTCCCCGATGCTCTGCTTGTTGATAGTCGTGTGTCCGCCGAGTCGACTTCTTCTACCACATGTCCTTCCCTCTTTCTCTGCTAACAGGATGCTGAAAAGTCCGTCAGTGTCGTTCTCGCGTCGCTCTCAAGATCCGTGAAAGGTGAAACAAGGTTCAGCAGCAGAGCTGCGTCCTTGCCGGGGGCAAGGCGCGTCTCGGCGCGCCAGGGATGGGCGGGTGAAGTCCGGCCATTATTGAGCATCCTACGGTTATTTTGCTATCAGCGCCATAGTAAGATTCCATTTGCACGTTCTGTATAAACCGAGTTTTTCCGCAGCCTGCTAGATGATGGATTCCATCCATGTACGGTCGATCAGCCGTCAGGCGCAGCTGGTAGGGACAGAGCAGGAAGCATCTCGGGCATGAAATATATCTCTACGTGCTATACGGGTTGAGCATCAGCCGGGCTAACCAGGTGTGGCACTGGCTGCGAAGGTCGCCATCACGCTGGAGACCTGTCACGCAGCCGATGTGTTATAAAAGGCGTTCACTCATCATGGCAAACCGGAGATGGTGAATACCGGTTAAGGTTGCCAGTTTACCCACCTACGCAGGAAGCCATGGCTGACCGTCCTCCGCAGTAGGCTGCTACGGAGGATGGATCAAGCCGTGGAGGAATGCGCAGCGGGTGTCCTCCGACCCGTCGGCCAGAGCCTATGGGCGACGTGCCGAAGCCTTGGCGAAGGAAGGCATGCTTCCAGCCTTCGTAGCTGAGCTCCTTCGGCGGAGTAGGCTCGGCGGGTTTCGCTGAAGATACCAGAGGGACCACGGCTATAAAGCCGTGGGGCTCCACCGCGCAGGAGTTTGTGCAAGCCATCAACGATTAGAGGTGCCACTTTAGCATGAGGCTGATTCTCGGTTATTTTTTTTGC
>SWDP01000047.1:72056-120019 GCA_005116885.1 Nitrospira sp. | reverse complement strand
AAAGTCTTTGTAACCATAGGGGTTAAGGAGGAGTGGTGAATCCATTTCAGATGATGAAGAGCAGAAGGTTGCTGGTTGTTGTATCGGTGGGTTTTGTTGCCCTGTGGTTTCCCATTTTTCCAGATGGGGGCCAAATACATGCAGTGGAACCATCCAGTGCCAGCCTGCAAGAGCAAGGCGATGGTTTAATGAGGAACGTTGAAGAAATGGTGGCGCATGGCGGTATGGGAGATGCCAAGGCCATTGTTCATCATTGCGGAGAGGCCACGCGCTTTGCCAAAGCGATCATCAAACAGCTGCCACTGTCGGGTGCACATGGAACCGATGCCGTGACTTCGCTCAATGAAGTGATCCGGCAGTGCAGCCGTGTGTCGGATATCGGTATCCATGCCGATCCAGGACAGCTTCTTAATCCCGCGACCAAAGCTCGTACCGCTGCGCAGGAGTCGATGAAGTTGCTTGGGTTGATGAAGACGAATAAAGGCTAGACTGTTGAGATGGTGCGAAGGCTGAAGTGTTTGGAACTTCGAACCCCGACCGTCAGTTTTCGGACTTCAGCCTTCAGATCGCGCCGATCGGCCGTTCCCACCCGCTTGTTTCAGATTGACAGGATACGGTAGGATTTCATATATATACTCGTTCTCAGAACAGCTTCGCCAGCATGGCATTGATCGAGCACACCAGAGAGGAAGCTATTCCCACCTTTCTCTCGTCGGGCCGGTGGATACAGGTAGGGAACAGCACGCGAGCAATCATAGTTTATCGTTAATCACAAGGAGGCAGTCCCATGAAGAGTGCATTATCAATCATATTTGGTGTGGCAGCCGTCGCGTTTGTCGCGGCGCCTCTCACCTCGTTCGCAGGCGGAACGATTGCCGGCAAGGTGACCTTTGCCGGAAAGTCCGAGCAAAAGGAGTTTTTGTTCTCGAAGTTCCCCAATCCCAAGTTCTGTCCGCAGAACCCAAACAAGTCGTTGATGGATGGGGACAAGCGATTCTTGAAGACCATCGAAGTTGGTAAGGATGGCGGACTAAAGCATGCGGTGGTTGCCGTAATCGATGTTGAAGATAAGGCGTTCATGGATGGGTATAGTGGTACGGAAGTGACGGCGGCGTTCTGCGAGTTTCTGCCTTTCGCTGGGATTGTGGTGAATAATAAGTCCTTCAAGGTTGAAAACACCGATGCCGATCCGGATGACCCCAAATCACTCCAAGGCGTGCTCCATAATCCGCATAGCTTCGTCGTGAAGGGCACCAGCTCGGCCACAGGGTTCAATATCGCTTTGGCCAAGAAGGGTGACAAGCTTGATAAGCCAGTGGTGTTCCGCGGTGGGGCAGAGAAGGACGGGTTCTATCGTTTACAGTGCGACCAGCATGAATTTATGCAGGGCTTCTTTCTCCCGGTATCGAGCCCGCACTTTGCGGTGGTGAAGGACGATGGCTCCTTCGAGATCAAGGATGTGCCGGCCGGCAAACACAAGGTGATCGCTTGGCATCCGTTCGCCGCCAAGGGCAAGAAAGTGGAGTTTGAAGTCGATGTAGCCGATGGTGGGACGGCCAATCTCAAAGCTGAAATCAAGTAAGCTCGTACATATTTGAGCGGGGTAACCCGCAATCGAAGGGCAGCGGAGCAATCCGTTGCCCTTTGTATTTGTGCTGCGTACCACGCCGAGTCAGCCGCCTTGCCTTTCAGTTTCCAATCTAGGTAGGATGGCGAGTTTCAAAGCGATTTGCTCTCCTTCGCCAAAATGCCACGCTTGGTAGAGCGAGGATGAATGGCGAGGAGAGCCCTCCGAAGCATGAGCGAAGGAGGGCTACGGAGAGTTCCGCATTCTTATTATAGATGCCCCGGGCTGGAGTGCGGGGAGCTTCACTTGAGGGGCGTGGTGTGTCACGAGAACTCTCGCTCGCGGAAATCTTCCAGCTAGGATACTACTGGGAGACTAAAATCCTGCTCACAGCCGTCAGGATGGATGTATTTTCCGCTTTGGATGGGAAGCAGAGAACCCTCCATGATATGGCCGATCGTCTTAGCACCCATGAACAGACACTGGGATTGCTGTTGAATGCCCTTGTTGCGATGCGATTGTTGGAGAAGGATGGGGAGTCCTATGGAAACTCGACGGCTGCAGCCACGCATCTGGTTCGCAATTCCGGCCAATATATCGGGCATCTCCTCCTACTTCACGATGCAGAATGGGATAACTGGGGCAAGCTGGAGCAGACGATTCGCACGGGACAGCGGTCGGTCGACCGACATGTCTTTGAAACCGACCCTGAATTAGGCAGTAACGTATTGGCGGTTCTTCATAGGATTGGACAGCAGAGTGGGCCAGACCTTGCTAAGCGTCTGCAGTTGAGCGGGCCGGTTCGATTCCTGGATTTGGGAGGTGGGGCCGGGACAAATGCAATTGCCTTTTGTCAGGCCTATCCGGAGCTGACCGCCACAGTGTTCGATTTGCCTGCGACCCTTCGACTCACAGAACGAACGGTGAAAGAAGCTGGTTTGGAATCGAGAATTGCGTTGTTTCCCGGAGATTTTAATAAGGATGGACTGGGTGGACCCTACGACGTCGTCCTGATGTCGGACATCCTGCACTATCAAGATTTTTCGACGAATGCGGCTCTGGTGAAAAAGGTTTGGACCCATTTGGCTCCGGGTGGACGCTTGGTCATCAAGGACCGATTCTTAAACGAGGCCGGAACCGGCCCGGCTTGGACCACCGCGTTCGCGATCCACATTCTTGTGAACACAGAGCGAGGCGGCTGTTACAAGACGGCAGATGCGATTCGTTGGATGGGGGAGGCGGGTTTCCCAACGGTGACAGAATTGGAACCGTCAGCGGTCGTGCAGGGCATTCGCTCTCAAGAACCGTGAAAGGTGAACCGTGATACGTAGGACAGCCAATGCTCTTCTTCTAAAACTTTTCACGCTTTACGTTTCACCTTTCACGAGTGATGACGAGGAGTTGCATGCTTGAGTGGCTGAAAGAGCCAGGGTTTTTTGGAACCCATGCCACGGTTGGGGCAGATATGAGCCAACTCATGGCGACGTTCTTTACGGGGCTCTTCGTGATCGGCTGGATTCAAGCGAAGAGACACCGTGCGGATGCGCATCACTGGATGATGTTTGGCGGGATGATCGCGATGGTGGCGTTTTTCATCAGCTACTACCTCTTTCGCCAATTAGGCGTGTTGGCATTTGAAGGGAAAGAGGGCTTCGGTGGATCGCAAGCGCTCTACGATTATGTCTTCATTCCTGTGCTGACCGTGCACATTATTCTGGTCATTCTCGGATTGGTCATGGCGATCTACATGATTGTGCTGGGTTTTCGCGCGCAACAAGTGATCGATGGTGTCCGATCGCTCAGAGAGACGCTGTTGCTCACGACGTGGAAAAAGATTGGGGTGATTTTTGGTACGCTCACGGCGCTGATCATAGTGTTGTTTCTTTCTCGCATCGCCACTGCCGATTTTTCGATGCGGAAATTCGAAGTGTATCTCGGCTTATTGGCTGTGATCGCCATTGTGTTTTCGGTTGAAATGACGATCCAACGGATCTGGCCGAACGGCGCGCGCCGCCATCGGGCACTCGGGCTGTTTACGATGGTCGTCTATTGCGTCCTCTTTGTGACCGGGACCACCACCTACACGATGCTCTATCTCTTGTATCCGGGGAAGATTGGATAAGTGATGGGTAATCTGTGATGAGTGATGCGCACATAATGCGGAGAAGGCAGATGGTTACGCGCTCCGAGACGTTTCACGTGTCACGTGTCACGCCTCACGGTGTTTTCCCATGCTGACCTGTGGTTGCGGTCGCTGGATGCATACCGAAGGAGTTGAAGAACGGTCGTATGCGGATGGAACTCCCCAGTGGTTCATACGAACGGAATGTCGAGGCTGTGGATTGCGAGTCGGGATCGACGCCCCTGCCGGTCAACCTAGTGGGCTTATCGACCGGATGATGTGGACCGATGACGCCAATCATCGGCTGGATCGTATGCCGCCGTATCTCGCCCCACTCGTGCGAAGTGAAATCGAGCAGGATATGCGGATGAGAGGAGAACGGGTCGTCACCTATGACATCGTGCTCCGTCCAAGGACTGGCCAACGCATCGAGTGGGAGCCAGAAGCGGAACGGCGATTGGACAAGGTGCCGGCGGCGGTACGTGCCATGGCACGCATCGAGTTGGAACGGACTGCGGTAGATCGCGGCGGCACGCGCATTACCGTTGCACTGATGGAAGAAGTGAAGGCGCGTTACTTTGGAATGGCGGCCCAGAAGAGTGAAGGGTGATCTGTGATGAGTGATGAGCGAAGAGGGTCGCATATTTCCCGGCACTGTTCACCCATCACCCGTCACGCATCACTGGTGTTGTAATGTTGCACCGAATGGCATTACGAGTATTACCCAGCCTCAGTTTGGCTGTGACTGAACACTCAGTGCGTAAAAAAAAGCGGATCGTGATGTTTGTGCCTGGGTTGGTGGCGTTTGCGGTCTATCGATTAGCCAAGCTGCTGTTGCCGCTTTCCGAACCGATCGTGCTGTTGGCGGTCAGCGGCCTTGTCTCATTGGTGACGGCATTGCTCGCGTATCGAGTTGGTCGGGCCACTGGGTGGGGGAACATCGTGCGAGAGGATGGTAACCGGTTACTCACGTGGCTTGGTGGCTGGATCGGGTTTGTGTATGGAGTCCAGTTGTCTCTGTTGGTCTTGGCGTTGCTCTGGCTTGTCGGGTACGACTATCTTAAACATCCAGATGGGCCGGCCATGATGGCCATCATCATTTCCTGCACGTCGGTCGCGCGCGATGCGTTCGAGATCGGTCATGTGCGGAAAGTGACCCTCATGGGCCGTCCATTTCCGACATTTCCCGATGGGGTGGCACTCCGGACGATGGTGGGCAACCATACGATGCAATTCGGCCCTTGGGTCGCAGTTGGTCTCATTGTGGGGGCGCTGGGTGCGTCCCTGGGATATTTGGTGGAGACGAATCAGGTTGCAGCCTTGGTGCAATTGTCTGCTGTCGCGTTGTTGGGGGGCGGAGTCGCGCTCTGTGCCTATTTGGGCGGGCTTCATCCTCAATCGTCATGGACTCAAGGGCTGTCGCAAACAAAGCCGGGTGAATTGCTCAAGTATTGGTGGTGGCCTGGGCTTTCCTTTGCTGCGACATACTATCTCGTGGCGGCTGGCTGTGTCATTTTCTTCTTGAGGCAGCCAGGAATTCCCACTGCCTATGCGATGGTCTGTGGCGGATTCGTCACAGGGATGATGGCGCTGTATTGTTATTATCTCGGGTTTCGCCGGCAGGTAGAAGAGCAGCAGGGATACACGATGTCGAGTGCCTTGCTCCGATGTCCTTTCGTCATGGGCATTCTTGGCAAGTCAACGGGAGCAGGTGTGTCAATGACTGCAGGTTCCGGCTCGAAGGTTTAGCAGAATGCTGAAAAAGTCCGCCAGTTTCGTTCTCGCATCGTTTAGACCCTCAACGGGGACCCGGCCGCCTCACCACTCGGCGGCGCGCACAGACGTGGTGCTCCTTATTCGTCGCACCGTGCGCCCCAGAGGGTACGCCTCCGGTGTTCTCGCGTTACCGATTTTTTGTGTGTTGCTGGAATTTCTTGGACTCAGGAGCAAAAACCCCGAACTTGCCCTTCGTTATGACGGCCTTGCGCGGGATTTGGCAAAAGTTGCTCTCCTCGCCTTATCGGTGACGGCCGTGGTCGGGAGCTGCATGCTGGGGGTCTTTCTCTATTTCTATCCCAGCTTCATGAAGTACATGGGCGGGACGTTCAAAACCTTTATGCCGGTCTATGCATTCGTGTTTCTCGGGGAATCGCTGCTGCTCATCACCTATTACTATAGCTGGAACAGGTTGGTTGAGCCGGCCTCGAAATGGGTCCACGCATCAATCGGCCTGTTGAGTAACCTATTTGGGACGGCACTGCTGCTCCTAGCAAACGCTTGGTCGGCCTTCATGATGGCGCCGGCTGGCGTCGATGCGAAGGGGCAGTTTTTGGGGAACGGATGGCACCTGCTCCATTCGGCGCTGTGGAATCCATTGAATGTCCATCGTTTCTTGGCAAACATTATGTCCGGCGGCGCGGTGGTGATGGCCTACGCGTGTTATCGATTCTTTACGAGCAAGTCAGAAAAAGAGAGCGCCTATTTCGACTGGGTCGGGCATGTTTTCTTATTTGTCACGGTGATCGCATTGTTACCGATGCCCTTTGCCGGCTACTGGTTGATGCGATCGGTCTATGCATTCAGCCAGAGTATGGGTGTGACGATGATGGGCGGATTACTCACATGGCTCTTCGTCGTGCAGGCCATCTTAATCGGCGTCCTTTTTCTGGGAGTCAACTTTTACCTCTGGCAGAGCATGGCGCGCCTTCGTGGTGGGGAACGGTATCAGCCCTATTATCAAGTGCTGCTCTCGGTGTTTATGGTGGCGCTGTTCGTGTGGCTGACGCCTCACACCGTTTTCATGTCGGGTAGTGAAGTGAAGGCGATGGGCGGAGCGTCGCATCCCGTAGTCGGCAACTATGGAGTGATGTCGGCAAAGAACGGTGCGGTCAACATTATGATTCTTGTGACCACCATGAGTTTTCTGTATTACCGTCGCGCCAATCGAACGATGGTTGTGCCCTGGGTCACGAAAGGGAACATCCTCATCGGTGCGTTGTTCTTCTTGGGGGCGCTCAACATTATCTGGCTTTCAGTGTATGGGTATTATCTGCCGGCGAAGCTCCGTGTTGGGCTGTCGTCGCCGCAGGCCGCAACTACGTTGACGGTCCTTGTGGTTGGAATCATCATCAATCGCATGATGCTCAAGGGGGCGATTCTTCACGGGCCGGTTCAGTGGGGAAAGATTTCCCTCAGGGGCATGGCGGGGTTGTTTGGACTGGCCGCAGCCTTCACATGGGTGATGGGTCTCATGGGTTATATCCGTTCATCCGGGAGGCTGGCATGGCATGTCAGCGAGTTGATGGCGGATGTCTCTCCTTGGGCCTTCACACCGGATTTTGCGTTTGCGGCGAAAATGGTGACGCTCAATATGATGGTGTTCTGGGGAGCGGTGCTCGTCCTGTTCTGGATGTCTCAGCGTAACCAGTCGCCAGCGATTGGAGAAGAGTTAGTCGAGGGAAACACAAGGGTCTTGGCGCCGCCGTCGTCGTCGCAAGAGGCCTAACAGGATACTGAAAAAGTCCGCCAGCATCGTTCTCGCATCGCTCAGAGGCTCAACGTATCGAAGCCTACGCCTCGCCTCTTTGCTCGCTGCGGCCTTGCCGGACAACCATTTTGAGCATCCTGTGGCTATGTTGAAATCAGCGTCGTAGGTAAGGAAGGTTCCACGGGCATTTTATGTATGGACCGAGTTTTTCCGCAGCCTGCTAAAGTCCGAAAGGGGTAGGAAGTATGAGGCGAGGGATGATGATCCTGAGATACCTAACAGTCGTATTGCTCGTGTGTGGAAGCATGGTGATGCAGGGCGCGGTCACAGCCCAAAGCCAGTCCCTGGTTCTGGAGGATTTTCAGACGAAAGATGCAGAAGGATTTCCATTGAATTGGGAGCATGAGAATCAACGAAGCCAGTCGAAGGGGCGGGATGCGTATAAGGTTCAGACGGAGGATGGTGTGAGCTTTCTGGCCGTAAAGGACGCGGGGCAGCGAATCAAGAAAAAGAAGATCGATTGGGATCCCAAGGCCTTTCCCGTCCTCACCTGGCGTTGGCGTCTGCAAAAAGCCACGACGGACACTGAGCCGATTGCGGCGATGTACGCTTCGCTGGATACCGATCTGATGTTTATTCCGGTGTTTACGAAGTATGTCTGGAGTGCGACTAAGCCCGATGGCACGCTTACCGAGGGAGGGATCTTCAGCGGCTCAGAGATCGTCGTGCAAAGCGGTACGAAGGCTGTTGGGGAGTGGTTCGAGGAACGCGTGAACGTCTATGAGGATTTCAAGAGGATTCACAAGCACGAACCGGCTGCCAAAGCCTGGGGCATCTCGATCATTGCCGCATCCGGTGTTGAAATCGATTTTGGCTCGATCGTGGCGAGCGCCGGACATTAGAGAAATGGACCGTAGTCAGCATGGCCAATTCCGGCACGGAACACGTTGCGCCCATAAAGAAGGTGATCGATATCCTGTTCGGTGTAGCCGTGATGGGAACTGTCGGGACGCTGATCGGGATTATTATGGGGGGCGGCATCATGCCGCTGGCGAGTGGGGCAGGGTTGGTGCTCGGCGGTGTGATTGGGTTTATGGGAGGGCGGCGTTTCTTAGCGAGTATTTTAGTGGGCACTCTGCTAGGTGGGTCGCTTGCTTGGCTTATTGCCGGACCAGAGAGAATATCTGTGGGGGCGGGGGCTGGTGCTGCGATGGGCGGATTTCTCGGTGTGCAGATTTCGATGTTGCTGGATATGAGAGCGGCAAAGAAAAAAGCTGCACCCGGAGGAGTATGAGACATGATGGAAAGTAAGGGAGTGCTTGTCGGCTCGATCGTATTCGTTTTTGGGGCGTTTGCCCTGATGATCAGCTTGCTGGTCTATGAATCCTACAAGGCGAAGCAGATGAAAGCCTTGGCTTCGTCGATTAAGACCGAGGCTCGGCCTGCGCCAACCAGCGCGCCCTCTCTGGACTATTCTATGTATAAGACGAAAATAGGAGATGAAGGGCGAGAGATGGTGCAGGTTCCCGATGGCCCGTTCATTATGGGGAGCAAAGATGGTGATCCAGATGAGGTGCCGGAACGGCAAGTGTTTTTAAGCACATTCTATATCGATAGAAAAGAAGTGTCGCAAGAGGAGTATGCCCGGTTCGCCAAAATGACTAAGCGTTCGTTGCCCAAGATCGAGGTGTTTGAAGACGATCAATCCAAGCTGCTGAAGCCTGAGTTTGCGGCGATGAGCATGACCTGGGACGAGGCGGCGGCCTATTGTAAATGGGCAGGAAAACGTCTTCCTACGGAGGCGGAATGGGAAAAGGCCGGCCGTGGTGAAGGAAAGCGGAAATACGCGTGGGGCGACACCGTCAAAACTGGCCATGCCAATGCCAATCTGGATGGGAGTGAAGATGGATATCGGTATCTTGCGCCTCCCGGCTCAGTCGAAGCTGGTAGAAGTACCTATGGAATCTATGACATGACCGGGAATGTTGCGGAATGGGTAGCAGACTCATACGATGAGCATTACTACCAGAAAGCACCCTATCGTGATCCGAAAGGGCCGGACCGTGCGGACTTGAAAGTTGTGCGAGGAGGGTCGTGGCGAGAGACCGAGCATACTGCGCGACTCTCCAAGCGATTTGCCGCGAAAGCCTGGCGGACGGATATTACGATCGGGTTTCGCTGCGCGAGCGATATGGAGGCCAGCGACAGTCCCGCGGCGTCATAACCAACATGCTCGAAACCAAATTCAAGGTATTGTTTCTTCTTGCCATCCTTGCATTTGCTGCGATTCCTATCATGGGAATCCTTCGCGGTACGACGTTGACCCCGTTTGAAGCGTCTCCTGCCGATTCGACAAATTCAACGCCGTCGGGGTCGCCCGACCCTTCTCTGGCTGCTCGTGAGGAGCCGGTTCAGGAAGAAATGATTTCGATTCCGGCAGGACCCTTCATCCGTGGCACTAATGAAGGTGGGTTCGATGAGCGGCCGCAACGTACGCTGGTGCTGGGCGCATTTGCCATTGATCGCTATGAAACGACTAATTTTCAGTACCAGCAATTTGTGGATGCGACCGGGCATCGCAAGTCCGGTCCTCCTGCTCGTTACGCCAAGAACATGAGCAAGATGCTGGGTCTCAACCAGCCCGTGGTCTATGTATCATGGGAGGATGCGGAGGCCTATTGCCATTGGAAAGGGAGGCGGCTTCCAACCGAGGCGGAGTGGGAAAAAGCCATGCGAGGGCCGGATGGACGTCTGTGGCCTTGGGGTAGTGTTGAGCAGCCCAACGGAGCCAATTGGGCGAGGGTGGAGGATGGCCATGAAGTTTCCGCAATTGTCGGGACGGTTCAGACAGATAGGAGCCCCTACGGTGTGATGGATGGAGCAGGAAATGTCATGGAGTGGGTCGATGATTGGTACGCGGAGCGCTACTACGAAGAGGCTCCGGATCAGAACCCTCAGGGCCCTGATCACGGCGTATTTCGAGTGCTTCGTGGGGGAGGCTATGCGACCACGGGAGCTGATATTCGCATTACCAGCAGAAGCAAGCTGGTTCAGGATTTTCGCGATGAGACGATCGGGTTTCGTTGTGCAGTTTCTGGTGTGAAATCAGAGAAAAAATGAACGGGAAGACCATGCGAAACTTATAAGAAATCAAAGTAATAGAGAATGAGAAACACGGCCAAAAGTATATTGACAACCATTCCGACCAAAACTATAATGTCGAACACTTTTGATTTTTTTTGCATCGAGTTTCCTCTGATTTTTCGTGTTTCGCAAGGAATTTTGAATAACATACGGGTATCTGTGTGTCAAGAAATTCGCTGAGCTGAGTTTGGATGGAGTGGTTGCATCAGGAGAGAAGGAGACGCAATGGCCACGGCAGTACCAGATAGCGAGATAAAGGTCAAAGTTGGGAAGATGATTTTTTACATCACTTGCGCGGTAGGCTTGTGGTTTTTTTATTGGTTTGCTGGAATTCAGTGCCCCTGTTAAGCGGGGCCGCTACGGCGCTATGATTTTTTGGATGTCGGCAAGGTTTAGGGAGGGAGTGCAATGGGTATGACAGTCGTATACGTGGTGGTGTCATTGGCAGTTTGCATTACCTATTTTCTGGCAGTTGACCACTTCTTGATGGACTCGCAGGGACTGGACTTCTGGTATTTATTCCGGAAGTAGGCCGTAGGGGTTCATTCCGTCCTGAGTCGAGCTTGCAGGGAATTGTTATGAGTCTTTTTCAGAATGCATCAAGGAGGTATTTCATGGGACGTGTAGCCGGGAAGAAGATTTTTTCAATCATGGCGCTTTGCGCGATGATTGGCCTTCTCCTGCTCCCCATCGCTGTATCGCTTCCGTCACTGGCTATGGGCGCGGATGCCCCTGATGCGGTGAAGAAGGACGGTGAGGCGAAAGTTGAGAAGGGGCGAGACGTCTATTATAAGACGGAGGGTATCGTCGTCGGCGCCCCTGCCCCGAAGACTGTCGATGGCCCTCGGGACTATCCGCGGTACAACTTCGAAAGCCGTGTATTGCTCTGGTTCGCCAACCAACAGCATCTCTACTACGGGAGTTTCGTGCTCGCAGTGCCGATCTTCTGCATGGTGATCGAATTTATGGGGGTGGTGACGAAGGATAAAGCGATGGCGAAGCGGTACGATCAGCTCGCCTATGACTTCATTAAAATCAGTCTGACGGCCTATTCGTTGACCGCAATTCTGGGTGGTATTCTCATCTTCACTTTCTTGACGCTGTACCCCGCATTTTTCGGCTATTTGTCCGGTATCTTCCGCCCAGTCATGCATATCTATGCGTTGATGTTTGTGGCGGAGAGTGGAACGCTCTACATCTACTATTACGGTTGGGACAAGATGAGAGACGGGTTCCTCAAGTGGATTCATTTGAGCATGTCCGTAATCTTGAACGTCATCGGTACCTTGCTCATGTTCCTGGCGAACTCATGGATCGGCTTTATGATGTCGCCTGCCGGCGTCGATGAGCAGGGTCGCTACCTGGGAAACATCTGGCACGTCATTCATACCGCCCTTTGGAATCCCCTCAACGTGCATCGTATTTTGGGGAATATGGCATTTGGCGGCGGTGTCGTGGCGGCCTACGCAGCATACAAGTTCTTGGCCTCCAAGACAGACGAGGATCGTGCGCACTATGACTGGATGGGGTATATCGCGATGGCGCTCGGCGTGGCGTTCCTAATTCCCTTGCCGTTTGCCGGCTACTGGTTGATGCGCGAGGTGTACGCCTATCGCCAACAGATGGGGATTACGCTCATGGGAGGCCTCCTGGCGTGGCTTTTCATTATTCAGGCCACCATGATCGGCATTCTTTTCTTGAGTACAAATTATTATCTCTGGCAGGCGCTGGGTCGGATGCGCGGGGCTGAGAAATATCAACGCTACATTAAGTATCTCGTATTCATTCTCTGTTGCGGCTACCTCGTGTTTATTACCCCCCACACGATCGTCATGACTCCAGCGGAACTCAAAGCGATGGGTGGTCAACAGCATCCGGTGCTGGGAAACTACGGGGTTATGTCGGCCAAGAACGGTGGAATTAATGTGATCATCACTACCACCATTCTGAGCTTCGTGTGGTACATGCGAGGGAATAAGGTTTCGACGGTATCCTGGTCGAAGTTCGGTAACATTTTCATGGGCGTGTTCTTTGCCTGTGCCTATGTGAACATTATCTGGCTGGCCATCTACGGGTATTACATCCCGGCAAACGTGCGAGTGGGTCTCTCAGTGCCCCAAGTCGCCACAACACTGTCTTGTCTCTTCTTCATGTTTCCGTTGAACGCAGCCATGATGAAGGGCGCCAAACAGATGGGGGCGATTGAATGGGGAAAGATCTCTGTTCGATCGCAATATGCGTTAATCATGCTTGCAACGGCTTTTACCTGGATGATGGGATTGATGGGATACATCCGTTCTTCCGTCCGATTATTCTGGCACGTAAATGAGATTATGCGTGATAACTCACCTTGGGCCTATACGCATACGGTAGGTTTTGCCGCGAACATGATTTCATTCAATGTATTGTTCTTCTGGGTGAGTATCCTATTCGTCTTCTGGCTGGGAAGCCTCGGGATGAAGAAGGCGCCTGTTGAGGCGAAGGCAGGGGTTCCTGGCGGCGCACCGCAGCCGGCTGGGGGCCACTAATCATCTTTAAGGATCTTGGTTGGGGGAGTGGAGTTGCTGAATACGCGGCTCCCTCTCACCCAAACTTCAGGAGGTTACATCTGTGGGCGATTTAGCAAGGGAAGCTGTAACGATAGGGTGGCCGCTATTCGCGCTTCTAGCCGGTCTCTTCGTGTATTCTCTGGTATCTATTAAAGATGGGGTAGCAAGGAAGCGCTCGTTGTTCAAGCTCCTAATCGGCACGGTCTGCGCATTCTTACTGTTGCTGGCAATTGCACATTATAAGGGGAGCTTTTATGAAGCAAACCGGATGCTTCCGGTCTCCTTAGTGCTCATCACGACAACATGCTTCATGATGGGGATCTATTTCCCCAATCATGCTGCATTGTTTAAGATCGGCGGCTTTATGTTTCTGGTTGCCGCTGGCCTGTCAGGATATGGGAACTGGTTGCCGCAGGTCGAGGGGGGATTTCCTCCTGCAGAAGTGAAATTGGATTTTTCTTCTATGTCTGCCCAGCAACTTGCGGATGAGGGCGAAAAGATTATTTTTGGTGGAATTGGCAAAAACAAAGAGCAGGGCGCGGTAGGCAAAGGCCAGTGTCCTCTCTGTCACGCATTCCATGCAGGGATGCTGGGTGAGCGCGCTCCCAACTTGCAAGGCCTTCCAGGGCGAGCAGGTAAGGAGCGATTAGAGGATCCTAAGTATAGCAAGGGCAAGGCGGAAGCCAGAGACTTCGCACAAAAAGAAGCGTTCCCAGGTTCAGGCACCGCGGAAAATGGTCAAGAATATATTGCAGAATCCCACGCTTGTCCGAGCTGTTATGTCGTTGTGGGTTATGGGGTGAAGGGGTCGAACGACAAAGAGAGCCCGATGCCGGCTATTCATAAGCCGCCAATCTCGTTAAGTCTTCCTGAGTTGGCAGCTGTAGACACCTGGTTGTATCTACGCGAAGGAGTCGACGCTCCATCATTCGAAGAGATGATTAAATCGTATGAGAAGTTTGTCCCCGAAGCTGACCGGCCTAAGCAGCAGGAAGAAGCGACAGGTGGGGGGGCTAGTGCGTTAATGGCAGATGGAACCGAGACGGTAGATGTGATTTTTCAAAAGGCGACGTGCACGGCCTGTCATACGATTCCCGGTATTCCAGCAGCGAAGGGGACGATTGGTCCTGTGCTTGAAGAGGGAACGAATGCCTTGCTTCGCATGAAGGATAAAGATTACAAGGGATCGGCAAAGACTGTTCCAGACTACATCATGGAGTCGATCGTTTCACCCAGTGCGTATGTGGTGAAGCCATTTCCGGACAATACCATGCCGAAAGTATTTGGCCAAAAGTTGAGTGCGGGGGCTATGAAGAAAATCATTGATTATCTGTCACAGGTGAAGGTGGGATCGCCACCACCGAAGGTCTCATGATTGTGGCTATCCATTTCTTTTATCGAGTAAACGGAGTTCGCCGATGAAAGCATTAATGTCAGTCGCGGCACTTGCAGGGGCAGCTGGAATTCTCTTGCTTGCCGGAATGATCGTGGGCATTGTTCCGTCAAATTATGTACGCCTGATTGAAGGGTATATGCCGGTCCAAGTGATCGCGGAACTCACATTGTTCGTGGCGGGCTTTACAGGGCTTAGTTATATGATGGCAGCCATGGGAATGGCGTTTCCACGATTTTGGCAAGGAATTCTTTTTTGGGCATTCATTCTCCTTTATTTGAAGTTTCGTATCTATCCGCCGATTCCATTTAGCGTTCGCGCCATGTATGGGACGATCTCTCTGGTGGCTATCTTCATGTGGGTGTCTGCGAACGAAGAAGATTGGAAGAAATTTAAACAGCCAATCATGAACGTTTTGGATGCCAAGACCGGGGGAACCAAGGCATTGCGCATTGGATATCTGTTTATTATCCCGATCTTGATCGGTGGTTTTTCATACAATGCCATGGTTCCAAAATCCGAGGAGCCAATTGAGTTGCGGACCGTGCACCCTGCCCCTCCGGCCAGTACCAAGGTGCATGGGAAGACCTATACACTTCAAACATCGCAGAATCCCTATCGTGTTAATCCTGAAGGAAAATACGATCAGGAGTATAGCAACGCCAATATCGTTGAACAGGGGATGGGCCGCTTGATGAAGCCGAATGCCAACCCCTGGGATAAGGATGCGCAAGGATACCTCAAATATGTGCGTGAGGGCGGAGAGATCTTCTATCAAAATTGCCACTTCTGCCATGGCGATAATTTAAACGGACGTGGCCTCCATGCTTTCGCATTCAATCCGATCCCCGCAAACTTTACTGACCCAGGTACGATCGCGCAATTACAAGAAACATTCATCTTCTGGCGTGTATCCAAGGGTGGGATCGGCTTGCCAAATGAAGGGTTCCCCTGGGCCTCTGTGATGCCACCATGGGAACAGCATTTGACTGTCGATGAAATCTGGAAAGTCGTCTTATTTGAATATTGGCACACAGGGTATTACCCGAGAACCTGGGATTAGAGTTCATCGAGTTTATAGCCAACCTGGATTTATGACATGAGGGAAGCGATGAAGAATTCGATAAGGCTGAAGGCTGGGAAATTTCTCACGACTGCCTTCGGAGTGATCCTGGTCTCTGGAATCACAGGAGGGCTGACCTTTGCCGCAGAGACTCTTCCTGCGGGCTTTAAGAAGGGTGAATTAGCGGCTGAGCCTTCTGCAGATATGATCGAGGCAGGAAAGCGGGTCTACTTCACCAAGTGCGTCTGGTGTCACGGGGTCGATGGAGCGGGCGATGGGCCGGGTGCCGATCGTCTCTGGCCGCGTCCCCGCAACTTTAACCAGGGGACGTTTAAGATTCGGCACACGGCCAGCGGCGAATTGCCTTTATTCGATGCCAAAAAACCTACTCCTGGGCAGAACGATCTATTTGAAACTGTGACGCACGGTCTGCCAGGTTCCGCGATGCCATCGTGGGAAGGCATTCTGACGGAAGAGCAACGGCTCCAAGTGTTGTCATTCGTCACCACCCAGCTTGTGAAAGATCGAAAATTTACGGACAAGCAGTCAGAGAGTCAGAGTGTATTGCAGCTATCTGATCTGAAGCCGATTCCTGCGACAGAGGAAAGTTTGAAAAAGGGAGCAGAACTTATTGTTGAGAAGAAGTGTGTCGAGTGTCACGGCGCTGATGGCCGTGGCGACGGCAATGCGTTCAATCTCAAAGACGATTGGGGTTTTTCAATACAGCCAGCCAACTGGCACAAGTGTTGGAACTTCAGAGGCAGCCGGCAAGATCCCTATAACGTCAAAAATATCTTCCGGACGTTTTCGACAGGAGTCAACGGTACTCCGATGCCTTCATTCGCCGACAATACCACGGTCGAAGAGCGGTGGCACATTGCGAACTTTGTGAACTCACTCTGTGAACGCGAGGCAGATGGGACACCTCTCTCGATCGATCAATTGACAGACAAACCAAAGGTGAACTTTGTGTTGTCCTCAGGGGTGGTCCTGGAAAACGGAGAGATTCCTGCAGATCCTGAAAATGAACTTTGGCAGAAGCGGGCCAGGAGAATTATCGCGATGGGTGGCCAGATCACCCATAAGCCCAGAAACTTCGTCAACAGGATCGACGACATCTGGGTGAAATCGCTCTACAATGATAAGCATATCGCCTTCATGTTCCAGTGGGACGACCGTACAAAGAGCGTAGCCGAAGGGAAGTTGCCCTGGCCTCCGACCTCAGTCAATATCGATGTTAAGGAACAGGATCCGAAAACCGGTGAAGAGGGGTCCATTGCATCGCGTCAGAATAACTACGCCGTGTACAACGATGCAGTCGCTATTGAAACTGCGGTGAAGTGGAAGGATCTACCTGCGCCGATTAAGCCCCGGTATCTGTTCGGAAGCAACGAGCAGTTCCCAATGGACATTATGAAGTGGGAGGCTGATGGTTCTCTCCGCGCCTTCAAGGGTACCGGATGGGATAAAGATTTTGAAGAGCGAGACAACTACGAAGAGAGCAGTAAACTACTTTTTTCTGAGTGGAAGAATGGCCGATGGACCGTGATCATTCAGCGGCCTTTGGGCAACAAAAAGGACCAGGATTACGACGAAGATACTTTCTTCGAAATGGGGCAATATATTCCCACGGTGTTCTTTGCTTGGGATGGGCACAATGGCGATGCGGGGAGGAAGATGGCTGTTTCAGCGTTCTATTATACCTTCCTGGAGCCCCCAACACCGAAAGAAGCCTATATCTATCCAATAGTGATTGCGGTAGGCGTTGTCTTTCTGGAAGGCTGGATCCTGATGAGACGAGCAAACAAGCGGAAGGCAAAGAACGTTTAACGTTCATTACAACTGAGAGAGTCTGAAGCATCAAGAGGGGGTGGGGTGACCCACCCCCTCTTTCTTTTTAGTCGGCTACATGAAGGGATTATGGAAATCGAAGTAACCGGCATCCTTCTCGCGGGTGGAACGAGCAGAAGGATGGGAGAAGATAAACGGTATCTCCTTGTCGGGGAGCAGACCCTCCTTGAAAGGGGGCTGAGCGTGCTTCACTCAATCTTTCAGGAGGTACTAGTGGTCATTGCGAAGGATAGCGATCCGCTTGGCGTCGATGCCAGAGTTGTACGCGACCAGGTGCCTGAATGTGGCAGTCTCGGAGGATTGTACACCGGGCTCATACAGGCAACGACTCCTTGGATCTTCGTGGTCGCATGCGACATGCCGTTTCTCAATCATGCGGTCATTGATCAGTTTACGAATCGAAGAGGAGCTGTAGATATTGTGATGGCGAAACTTGCAGGCCAGTTACATCCCATGCATGCATTGTATGGGAAACGTTGCCTGCCAGTTGTTGAACAGATGATTCAGTCGCGGCGGCTCAAGATCCAAGGAATGGTTTCGCAATCGTCTCTCCGGGAACAGTATGTCACCGAAGCTGACCTGCATACTCTCGATCCCGCCGGGCGTTCTTTTTACAACGTGAATACAGTGGCCGAGCTTGAAAAAGCACGGCTTCTATTGACTCAGGTACCTCCTTCAGGATAACCGCCATGCCGACTTCGAGAAAGACGATCATAATGATGCATCCTGGCAGTCTTGGCGATGTGTTATTAGCAGTCCCGGCTATGGTTCGACTGCGGACTCGTTTCCCGGGCTATCGGCTGGCACTCTTCGCAGAGGCTCCGGCCGCAAAACTACTGTATGCCTGTGGTGTTGTCGATGCCTGGACCTCGATGCAGGGGCGCGACTGCGCGGGCTTATTCGTGGACGCAGACGCTGTTAACGGTCAGGTACGAACATGGCTGATGGACTGTGACCTCGCAATCGGCTGGATGCAGGGGCACGATGGAACATTGAGCCGAACTCTTAAGGCCTTTGGAGTTCGAGAGGTTATCGTGAGGTCTCCATTCTCGACGGAGATTCTGGCGGCACATCAACAAGACAGGTTTCTCGAGACGCTCGATGAGGTCCCCTCTGACGATGAGGGAGATGTTCTTCTGAAGGTAACGGAACCGGTCATCCAGCTTGGGCGAGCCTGCCTGGAAGCGGCGGGCCACTCTATCGGACAGTCTCTTGTTGCCATTCATCCGGGGAGTGGCAGCTCCCATAAATGTGTGGCACCGGAGACACTCCTGCCCGTCGTCGTCGCTGTTCAGCGTGTTGGCGCCATTCCGTTGATTCTTGAAGGGCCGGCAGATCGGGAATCGGTTGAGCGTCTACTCCAGTTATGCCCAAACCCACCAATTGTTTTGAAGGACCTTGATCTCCTCACTGTCGCCGGAGTGCTTGCCCAATCACAGCTTTTTGTCGGGCAGGATTCGGGAATCACGCATGTGGCAGGACTGATGGGGCTACGTATGGTGGCTCTATTCGGGCCGACCGACCCTGCTCGTTGGGCTCCTCGTGGCATCCACGTGACCGTCGTGCAGGGCGCATCGTGCCTCTGCCGATCATGGGACGAGGTGAGTCGATGTAAGGGGAAACCATGTCTCGATCTACAAACGGATGATCTTGTGGCACTGTGTCTCACCCGCCTTGATGAAACAGCGATTCGACGGAGAATTCCATCCGGCCGCCTTGTCACTGATTATCCCGTATGCTAAAGTGACCAGTTCTTTTTCCCTTTCATTGGTAAGGACTTAGGAGCTATTTTCTTGTCCAGCGGGGTCGTTCAGGAAAAGGTCACCAGCGCATTGATTGGAGCGCTCGACGGGGCCAAAAAGAAGGGCCAGTTAAAGACGGAATCCTGGCCTCAGGTGAGTCTGGACACTCCCAAACGGCCTGAATGGGGAGACTTAGCCTCCACAGTCGCTATGTCCCTCGCCGTGTCTGAGCAACGAGCCCCCCACGATATTGCTCAAATTATCATCGACAATCTTGCTCAACGCGATCAGCTTTTCGACCGGGTAGAAATTGCCAGGCCTGGATTTCTTAACCTCACAGTTAAACCAGCCATTTGGCAGGAAGTGCTCAGGGAAATTGAGCGGGAAGGGTCTGTCTACGGGCGAGCGGAAATTGGGCAACGGCGCCGAGTGTTGGTGGAATATGTGAGTGCGAATCCGACCGGTCCGTTGCATGTGGGGCATGGGAGAGGCGCGGCGGTTGGGCAAGCGGTTGCGAACATGCTCAAGGCAGTCGGCTATGACGTTGTGAGCGAGTACTACATCAACGATGCCGGCCGGCAGATGAAATTGCTAGGGGCCTCCGTCTACGCGCGCTATGAGGAACTGTCGAACCGGCCGGTCGAATTTCCTGCAGAGGGCTATCACGGAGCCTACATCACGGCTATGGCCGAGCAGGTAAAGAAACAGCTCGGACCTGAGCTGGCCGGACGGATAGCCTCAGAAGTTGAGGAGGGCTGTCGAACGTTTGCCAATCAGGAATTGCTGCGCCTGATTCGCGAGGACCTAAAGTCCTTCGGGATCGAGTTCGAGTCCTGGTTTAGCGAGGCTTCTCTCGTGAACTCAGGGGCGGTTCAACGGGTGTTGGATGAACTGAAATCGCAACAGTTCCTGTTTGAACAGGAAGGGGCCTGGTGGTTCAGATCCTCGGCGTTCGGGGACGAGAAGGATCGTGTTGTGCGGAAACAGGACGGTGAGTATACATATCTGGCCTCCGATATTGCCTACCACCAAGATAAATTGCAGCGCGGATACGATCTTCTCATCGACGTGTGGGGCGCGGACCACCATGGGTACATTCCTCGGATGCAAGCGGTCGTACAGGCCTATGGGCATCCGAAAGATCGCCTCCAGGTCGTGCTGGTCCAGATGGTGAATTTGTTGCGTGGTGGGAAAAAAGTGGAAATGTCGAAGCGGGCCGGCGAGTTCATTACGATGCGGGAAGTGATCGATGAAGTCGGGGCCGATGCGGCGAAGTTCTTTTTCTTGATGCGCGATTCCAGTTCGCATCTGGATTTCGATCTGGAACTGGCGAAGCAGCGGTCATCCGATAATCCCGTGTACTATGTGCAATACGCTCATGCGAGGATCGCCAGTCTTTGGCGTGTTGCCACTGATCGAGGCATCGCCTGTCCCTTGCCGAGCGAGACGGATTTGACGGTGTTGATTGATCCGGATGAATTGGGGCTGATTCGCAAGCTCTCGGCGTATCCCTCAGTTCTGCAGGGCAGTGCCATGGCCTATGAGCCACATCGGATGACCTATTACCTCCAGCAATTGGCCGGCCTGCTGCACACGTTTTATAACAAACATCGGATTCTGCCTCCTGCTGCGGATCGCGATCTGCTGTCGGCGACTCCTGAAGGATTAGCTCCAGCCGAGGGGCTGCAGAAGGAGGTGCCGACTCCCGAACGGACTGCGGCGAGGCTGGCGTTGATGAGTGGAATTCAGCAAGTCTTGAAGAATGGGCTCGGCGTGCTTGGGATTTCCGCGCCGGAGCAGATGTAGCCGGCAAGAGGGATTGTGGATTTTTCAGTTCAGCAGGCGGATCGTGAGACGAGTGCGCGCTTGGGGAGGCTCAGCACTGCTCATGGCGTGATCGACACGCCCGCCTTTATGCCGGTTGGCACGCTGGGACCAGTGAAGGGAATTGATCCTGTTGATTTAGAACAGCTTGGATTTCGTCTCATGCTGAACAACGCCTACCATCTCTATCTGCGGCCTGGGCATAAGATCGTGGCGGAGATGGGTGGGTTACATCGGTTCACGGGATGGTCTGGGGCCATCTTGACGGACAGCGGCGGATTTCAGATTTTCAGTCTTGCCAAGCTGTGCAAGGTGACGGACGAGGGTGTGAGCTTTCAATCGCATCTCGATGGGTCCACACATTTCATCACGCCGGAGACGGCCATCGAGATAGAAGAAGCGTTGGGGGCTGATATCATGATGGCGTTCGATCACTGTGTGGCCTTACCGGCTGACAGAGCGATCGTGCGCGATGCGGTACGGAGGACAACCCTTTGGGCTCAGCGTTGTCAGGCCAGCCGGCGCCGTAGGGATCAAGCCCTCTTTGGGATTGTGCAGGGCGGCCTGGATCCAGACCTCCGTGTGACCTCGGCCCGCGATCTCGTCGGGCTTGGCTTCGAGGGCTACGCGGTCGGCGGGCTCTCGGTGGGAGAGTCGAAGCCAGAGATGTATGCCATGTTGGATGTGACGGTGCCGGAGCTGCCGGTTTCGAAACCGCGGTATTTGATGGGAGTGGGGATGCCGGAGGATCTCATCGAAGGCGCGGCACGGGGGATCGACCTGTTCGATTGTGTGGTGCCTTCTCGCCATGGGCGGACCGGCTCGCTCTTTACAAGTTTCGGGCGCGTGGTGATTAAGCAAGCGCGGTATGTTCGGGATGAGCAACCGATTGATCCGGCCTGTGGCTGCCCGGTTTGTGCGCGTTACTCACGCGCCTATCTGCACCACCTCTTTCAGATGAAAGAGATGCTGTCGTCGAGGCTGAATACGATCCACAATCTCTGGTATTTTGCTGATCTGATGGGCCAGGTGCGGTCAGCGATCGCACAAGGGACGTTCCGGTCGTTCCGGGAAAACTTTTACCGATCTCGAGACCTGGCTGCATCGGAGGGTTTAGCTTCGGACGGTGAGGGGCTTCGGTCTGCGGCAGGGGACTAACTTGGTTGAGAAGGAGTGTGTATGTTCATGCAATCGGTCGTGATGGCTCAGTTATTTGGCGGAGGGGGTAGTGGTGGGGGTTCCACGACCAGCACAATCCTCTCCCTTGTTCCGTTCGCGCTGATCTTCGTCATTTTTTACTTCCTGGTTATTTTACCGCAACAAAAGCGCGCGAAGCAGCAGAAGTCGCTACTGGAGGCCCTGAAGAAAGGCGACAAGGTCGTCACGGCGTCAGGTATCTGGGGTACGGTGACGAATCTTGGGAAGGCGACGGTGACGTTGCAGATCGCGGATACGACGAAGATTCGCATACAACGGGATCAGATTGCCCGATTACGCGGTGGCGACGATGAGGAGAAGGACAAGGACAAAGACTCGTAGACTGCTGAGGATAAAGGGGTACCGGACGACATGAAAAAGGTGGGCGGGCGGTTAACATTGTTGGTGCTGGTGGTGGTGCTGTCGGTGATCTTCTTCATCCCCACCTATCAGCCCTTCTATCAGGCGTTGCCTGGTTGGCTGAAGCAGGTGATGCCGAATAAAGGCATTACGTTGGGCTTGGATCTCCAAGGCGGGATTCACCTCGTCATGGAAGTGGACGAAGATCGCGCGGTCGAAATTGCCGTCGATCGATCGGTCGCGTCTCTTCAAGATGTCTTGGTTGAGAAGAAAATCCCCGTAGAGTCTGTCACGCGGACGGGACAGGCTCAGGTTACGGTGCAGTTTCAAAATGCCGAACTCAAGGAGCAGATTCAGAAGTTGATCGACGACTATCCGACCTTCAGTGAGACCGCGTCTGCCGGATCGGCTAATCGGCTGGTGTGGGAGTTGCGAGAAGCCGAGGTCAAACGGATCAAGGACTCTGCCATCAACCAAGCGTTGGAAACGATCCGAAACCGTATCGACCAGTTCGGCGTGGCGGAACCGATCGTGCAGCGGCAGGGGTTGAAGCAGATCGTCGTGCAGTTGCCAGGCGTGAAAGAACCCAAGCGTGCCAGGGATTTGATCAAAGAGACAGCCTTGCTCGAATTTAAGATGCTCGATGAAGACAACCAGTCGAAGCTGGATTTGCCTTCCCGGATTCCAAAAGACAAAGAGGAAGAGGTGCTCAAGCAGGCCGAGTCAAAGCTGCCGGCCGGCGATCAGATTCTTTTTGAGCGAGGGGTCGACAAGGACACCGGCCGCGAATATCGCATTCCGTATCTCGTGAAAAAGCGGGTCATGCTGACCGGCGATGTGTTGAGCGATGCACGGGTTTCGATCGGTCAATTCAACGATCCCTATGTCTCGATCACCTTTGACGGGAAGGGCGGTCGTGAATTCGAACGGATTACGGGCGACAACATCAAGAAGCGCATGGCAGTCGTGCTCGACAATACGATCTATTCTGCGCCGGTGATCCAGGACCGCATCGTCGGGGGCCGCGCGCAAATCACCGGAACGTTTTCTATGCAAGAGGCGAACGACCTCGCCATCGTGCTCCGGGCCGGCGCGTTGCCGGCTCCGCTCAAGATCATTCAGGACCTCACGGTCGGGCCGTCGCTCGGGAAAGATTCGATCGAGAAAGGCGTGCAGGCCACGCTGTTTGCCGGTGCCATGGTGGTCATTTTCATGATCGTGTATTACCGGCTGTCTGGCGTGATTGCAGACTTTGCGCTGATGCTCAATCTGTTGTGCTTGATCGGAGCCCTTTCTGCGCTGAACGCCACACTCACGTTGCCGGGGATTGCCGGAATCGTACTTACGATCGGGATGGGCGTCGATTCGAACGTGCTGATCTTCGAGTGTATTCGCGAAGAGCTGCGATCGGGGAAAGCGGTTCGTTTGGCGATCGATGGAGGCTATGACAAGGCGCTACTGACGATTGTCGATTCGCACGTGACGACCCTGATCACGGGAGTGGCGTTGTTCCTCTTCGGCACAGGGCCGATCAAAGGATTTGCCGTGACCTTGTGTCTCGGAATCGGGATCAATCTGTTTACCGCCCTGATCGGGACCAAGGTCATTTTCGACCTCTTGAATCAACGACACAAAGTGGGACAGTTAAGCATCTAGTTCGAAGGAGCCGGCATGTTGGAGATCCTCGGGAAAACCAGTATCGATTTCATGGCGAAGCGTCGTTGGGCCTTTCTCTTTTCCGGCATCATGGTGGTGCTGGGCATTGTGGCGATCATTCAAATTGGCAGAGGGTCGGCGAATCTCGGCATCGACTTCGCGGGGGGGACCGCGGTGCAGCTGAAATTCGATCAAGCAATTCGGATCGACGAAGCGAGAAAAGTCTTGGAGGCGAACGGCCTCGGCAATGCCGAGCTGCAAGAGTTCGGTCAAGATAACAAGCTGTTGATCCGTCTGAAGGCATCGACGACCATCGAGGAAAAAGTTGCCGATCGGGTCGTGGCGGTCTTTACGAAGGAGTTTGCCTCGAATCATTTCGTGATCGATTCCAGTACGGAGATCGGACCGACCATTGGGAACAAGCTTCAACAAGACGCCCTCATTGCGATCCTCATTTCCTTTGCCGGAATCATTCTGTATGTGGCGGCGCGGTTCGAATTTCGTTTTGGCATCGCTGCGGCATTGGCAACCTTTCATGACGTATTGGCGGTATTGGGCGCCTTTTATATTCTGGACAAAGAAATTACCTTGCTCGTCGTGACGGCCTTGCTGACGTTAGCCGGCTATTCGATGACGGATACGGTGGTGGTGTTCGATCGAATCAGGGAAAACCTCAGGATGCGGAGGCGGGAGAGCGAAGAGACCATCATCAACAACGCGGTCAACCAAGTCTTGAGCCGTACGATTGTCACCAGTTTGACTGTTGTGCTGGTGTTGATTCCTTTAACGTTGGCTGGTGGAGAGGTCTTGCACGACTTTTCTCTCGCCCTCTTGTGGGGTGTGATCTTCGGGACCTATTCCTCTGTCTTCGTTGCGAGTCCATTGCTATTGCTTTGGCCTGGAGCATCCGGGCGGCTGCTCAAGGGGAATTAGCTGGCTGGTGCGATCACATATAGTCATGTGTGAAGCATCGTTCAGGAACAGAGTTGCTGGTTTCTAGTTTCAGGTTTCATGTTGCCAGGAATCGTCCTCTGAAACTTGCCACCTGAAACGTTTGAACGAGATTCGCGTCACGCATCGAGGGTTGTCGCATCCTGCTTGGGGCACACCCATGACACTCTGGAGTCGGTCTCACAGTCTCCAGCATAAGATCATCGCGGCGATCGTGCTGGTCGGACTGCTCCCTCTCACCTTTCTGCTCGTACTCACGTACATTGAGGAGCGGCGCGCGCTTCGCGACATGACCGGCGCCAACTTCAAGGAAGTCGCCGTTGAGGCCGCTCGCCGCATCGAAATGCAGGTCAGCCGTGGGATGAACGAAGCCCAGCAGCTCGCCACGACCCCCTTTCTCCACACCGCCGTGGCAGAAGCCAACCGCACGTATGAGGGAAAGGATGCGCGCAGCATCCAGGGCATGATCAAGGATTGGCAGCAGCGATGGCGGCAGCGAGGTAAGCCAAGCGAGTTTCCCCTCTTCATCAATCGCATCGTCACGAACTACCTCATCCGGTGGCACGATATCCGCCGATCGGACTATGTCGGAATCCTGGTCACCGATCAGCAGGGGGCGCTGGTGGTCAGCTCCATTCCACAAGTGGAATATTTTTACGGGAAGACTGCATGGTGGCAGGCGGTCGTAAAAGGGGGGAGTCCTCGGGGCTATGTGAGCGAGATTGCCTTCGATCCTGCATTCGGGAGTCACATGCTTGTGGTTGCGGTGCCCATTCTTGACGATGCCAAGGAGAAGGCGATCGGGGCGGTCACGATATTATTACGCCGAGACACCATCTTCCATGCCATTGCCGACGTCACGATCGGGGCGACCGGCCACGCCATGTTGTTCAATTCCGATGGTGTCCCTGTGATGTGCCCGGTCCTGCCTCCGGAAGCGCATACGGTTCGGCCCGAATTGATCGGCGCCCTTGGGAAACTAGAGGCCGGTTGGGCCGTTGCGGCAGACGATTCGCACGGGGGCCTGAATGCCTTGATCGGGTTCGCGCCGGTTCGATTCGGCGAGAGCTTGGCCCCGGGCAGTTTGGGCGGACATCAGTGGATCACGGTAGTACGGCAGGATCCCAAGGAGACCTATGCGCCGCTGGCCGAACTCGTGGCGAAAGTGCTGCTCTATGGATTGGTTGTGCTCGCCGTGCTGTGGGGGACAGGGGTACTCGTTGCACGTCGGATCGCCCGCCCCATTCAGTTGCTGCACGACGGGGTCGGTGAAATCGGAAGCGGTCGATTGGATCGACGATTGGAGCTGAAGACCGGCGATGAAATTGAAGGGCTTGCCGTTGCCTTCAATCACATGGCGGAGAATCTCCAACGGTCGTTTGCCCAAATCGAACAGCGCGTGGTGGATGTACGTCGCCTGGAAGAAAAGTACCGCGACCTGATCGAGCATTCTCCTGAGATGATCTGCCAATTGGATCGGAGTGGTCAATTCGTGCATGTGAACAAGACAGGGATCGAGAAGCTGCGGTATAGCCTCGATGAGATGTTGGCCATGCGCCTCTGGGACCTCGTGCCGCGCGGCCAGGAACCGCTCGTCCTGCAATATCTGGAGCAATTAGTTGCGCAAGGGCGCAGTTCGATGGAGACGGTGTTTTTGACGAAAGACGGTCACCCGATCGATGTGGAAATTCACGCCACGGCTTTGATCGATCAAGAGCGGGGCGGGTTGGTTCACTCCCGCGCGTTTGTTCACGACGTGACCGAACGTCATCGGCTTGAGCGGCATCTGCAAGCCTACACCACAAATTTGGAACAGGCCGTGTCGGAGCGCACAGAACAGCTCGTGGCGTCGCAGGCGCGCTACAAGGCGCTCTTCGACTTGGTGGCAGACTCGGTATTTATGGTGGATCCACACGGCAGCATCGTCGCCGTCAACAAACGCGAGGAACAAGCGCTGGGGTATGCCGAGGCGAATGTCGTCGGCCATAGCCTGCTCGAAGTGGTGCTCTCAGGTTATCACGAGGCGTTGCGTGGATGGCTGAACGATGTCATTTCCGGGCAGCGGAAAGTACCCACTCAGGAGATCATGGTGCGCCATGCCGGCGGACAGGACATTCCGGCTGAAATGGATTTGATTCGTGTCGGAGTGGCCGACCAGCTGTTGGTCATGGTGCAGTTGCGGGACATTACCGATCGGAAGCGGCTTGAACGGCAGTTGGATACGTACAGAGAGGAATTGGAACATAACGTCAAAGAGCGCACCAGAGAGATCGAAGAGACCAAGCAATATCTCGAAAATCTTCTTGAGAACGCCAACGACGTGATCTACACCCTTGATACCGAACAGCGGTTTACCTATGTCAACAGCAAGATCGAAGCATGGGGCTATCGGAAAGACGATCTGATCGGGCGCCCGTACCTTGCGCTTCTCTCCAAGCGCCATAGAGGGAAACGCCTCAAAAGCACATTGGACATCGGCGCGAAACAGGTCTATGAGGTCGAAGTGGTAACGCGCACAGGGGAACCAAGGGCTGTGATGGTGAGTGTGTCCCCGCTGCATGGGGTTGAGGGCATGATCCTGGGCGTACTGGGCATCGCGCGAGATATGACGGAGACCAAAAAGTTGGAGCAACAGATTAGGAACTCGGAGAAACTGGCTTCGGTCGGAAAGCTCGCGGCAGGGGTGGCGCACGAAATCAATAACCCCCTGGGAGGGATTCTGAACTGTCTCTACAATTTGCGGAAGGGCACGCTGTCGCCGGGTCGGCAAGAGGAATATTGGGCGTCGATGGAAGATGGCGTGCGGCGGGTGCAGAAGATTGTGCGTCAGCTCCTCGATTTCTCTCAGCAGCACGAACCTGCATTTGCGTTGACAGACATCAATCACGTCGTGGACCGGGTGTTGGCCCTCACGACGCATCTCTTTGCTCCGAACCGAATCCTTTTGGAAACGGGATTCGGTCAGGGGTTGCCGACTGTAATGGTCGATCGGCATATGATTGAGCAGGTGTTGATGAACTTGGTGTTGAATGCGGTCCAAGCGATGAAAGACGGAGGTATGCTGACGATTCGAACGTCTGTGGTCGAAGGGGTGTGTCTGATCGAAGTTCACGATACCGGATCGGGTATCGCGCCGGCAGTTCTGCCGAGGATTTTCGATCCATTCTTTTCAACCAAGAAGGAAGGTGAAGGAACCGGTCTCGGCCTGTCGGTCAGTCTGGGTATCGTTGAGCGCCACGGTGGAAAGATCCTGGTGGATAGCGAAGTGGGAAAAGGAACAACCTTTACCCTCTGTCTACCTGTTTCCAGAGACCGTTCGTTAATGGAGCGGGTGTCATGAAGGGACTCAGAATCCTCTTGGTCGATGACGAGCCGCTGATGCGGTTGTCGATGGTCGATGCGCTGGAGGCGGTCGGCCACGATATCGAGGCTGCGGCTTCCGGCACGGAGGGGATCGACGCCATCCACCAACGGCCGTTCGACCTGGTAATCACCGATCTGCGGTTGCCCGGCGCAGACGGGCTCGCCGTGCTCGCAGCAGCCAAAGAGCGGCTGCCCCAAACAGAAGTTGTGATGATTACCGCCCATGGATCGGTAGAGACAGCAGTCGGCGCGATGAAGCTTGGCGCCTTGGACTACATCACGAAGCCGTTTCAGATGGACGAATTGCTGCTGATCGTCGAGCGGGTTGGCAGCATGGTCACCTTGCGGCGCGAAAATCAAGATCTCAAAGCGGTGCTGGAAGATTAGTTCAGTTTTGGGGGCATTCTCGGGGCGAACAATCAGATGCGGGCCGTCCTTGAAAAGATCAAGCTAGTGGAAGGCACAGACTCGACGACGTTGATTTTAGGAGAAAGCGGAACTGGCAAGGAGTTGGTCGCCAATGCTATCCATCAAAACAGTCCGCGCAGCCAGTTTCCTTTGATCAAAGTGAGCTGCGCAGCGCTTCCTGAATCCCTCTTGGAAGCGGAACTCTTCGGCCATGAAAAAGGGGCGTTTACGGGGGCGCTGCGGCAGCGGCACGGGCGGTTCGAGTTGGCCCATCGGGGCACGCTGTTTCTCGATGAAGTCGGGGAAATCTCACCGGTTATCCAGGTGAAACTTTTGCGGGTGCTTCAGGAACGGCAGTTCGAGCGCGTCGGAGGAAACGATACGATTCACGTCGATGTGCGCCTGGTCTGCGCCACGCAGAAGGACCTGCGAAAAGAAGTGGCTCAGGGGCGGTTTCGAGAGGATTTGTTTTATCGGCTGAATGTCGTGCCCGTCGTGATTCCGCCGTTGCGCCAGCGGCAGGAAGACATCATGGTCATCGCCGAGCACGTGCTGAAGAGCTGCGCCGGCAAGATGAATAAAACACTGAACGGGTTTTCTCCCGCCGCGCGCGAGCTCTTCTTGCGCTATTCATTCCCAGGGAACGTGCGGGAGTTGGAGAACATGGTTGAGCGTGCGGTGGCACTGGGGCGGGATCGTGAAGCGGTTCAACCGCAAGATCTGTGCGGGTTCCAGTCCTGCCCTTTTACAGGCGGGCAGCCCCAAGAATCGTGCGGATTCTGTAGCGAAGGGCTGACGGGGCAGAAGCGTGAGGAACGTCAGCTAACCTCGCTGGCGATGGCGAGGGAACAGTTCGAAAAAGGCTATATTCTGTCGGTGTTGGAGCGGGTAGACGGCAGCCGCACGACCGGCGCGAAGATTCTCGGCATCTCGCGCAAAGCGCTGTGGGAGAAGTGCAAGCGCTATGGGATTCCGTCGGCGAGAGAAGAGGCGGAGGATGAGGGCTGATGATCTTCCGTGCTCGCGCAACGCGCGGTCGTGGACTCCCCTCGTTGGACGCGCGCAGTGGAAGATCATTCAGCCCCCATCCCTGGAGAGCGATGAGTAGGCTCGGAAGGACGGGATAGGAGCGGCCAGGTGCCTTTCTTGCTCGCAGAACGCGCACGTTCAGAATGTGCTCGTTCGATGCGCGCAGTCAAGGGCAGCCTTGGACACGCGCACGTGATGAAACTGTGGAATATCCCTGTTCTTTGTCTTCATTTTTGAGCATAAGCCGATATGAGAATTTGTTCGTTTAAGATCAAAAAGTATAAGAGCTTCCTGGAACCGAGAGAACTGATATTTGAGGAGGGCATTAACCTCATCGTCGGACAAAACAATGTTGGCAAAACGGCCTTACTAGAAGCGTTGTCTCTCAGCTTCTCGGGCAAGCCACACAGGAGTCAATTAACAGCACAAACATCCACTGCTCTTATAGACCCACTTTCGTCTGCGCGGGTCAAACTTGCCGTCAGTGGGGCTGAGCTCAGGGAGCTTCTCCTTGGATGTGGTGGGGAGTTCAATGTTCCCGTCCAGACTGAGCAGTCGACTCCTAGACAGGATGGGATAAGTGCGCTTGAGGCTATTCTGGCCAGAGACGAAACACACTTCACGCTTGAGCTCAATGCTCCCCAGGGTAGTGCCGCTCAATTTTTCGTCAAGGATTACCCCACGCACGGACTATACCCGGCAACGAAGCAATTTCACCGCATAACCCCTTCACCAGATAGAACAAGTTTTTACGCAGTCGGAACGCAGAAAACGACCGAACAAGCTGAGTTCGGGGTGGTGGTAGCAAGCTTTCTTAGATCACGCATCTATCGATTCGATGCACAACGCGTGGGATCGGGTTCATGCGGGTTTGGGCACAATGCTGTTATGCACCCCACAGCTAATAATCTTCCAGAGGTTCTCAACATCTTGCAGAGCAATGCGCTGCTCTTTCAGGACTTCAACGAACTGGTACATCGGATATTCCCTTCGATATTTAGGGTCTCTGTTAGACCGGTAGGAAACGGCATCCTGGAGATTCTGGTATGGACAGACGGTCCTCAGAGTAGACGCGAGGATCTTGCCATCCAGCTATCTGAAAGCGGAACTGGTGTGGGGCAGGCTCTCGCGCTCCTCTATGTTGTCCTCACCTCCAAGTATTCCCAGACGATTCTGATCGATGAACCAAGCAGCTTTCTGCATCCTGCCGCAGCGCGCAAGCTCATCGAAATCCTCAAAGAGTTTCCGCAACACCAATACATCATCGCAACGCATTCTAGCGAAATCCTAAGAGCGGCCAGTCCTGCCACGATGACGCTTATTCGTTGGGAAAGGCCACAGAGTGTTATCGAACTCGTTGATGCTGGAAAATTGAGTGGGATACGAAAGTGTTTGATGGAAGTAGGAGCCAAGCTGTCAGATGTGTTCGGCGCGGATCGTATCCTATGGGTTGAAGGTGATACGGAGGAGGAATGCTTCTCTCTGCTCTTGGCCGGTCATCGAACAGCTGTTGGTGCGAATATTGTGGGCGTAAAACACACAGGGGACTTCAGTTCCAAGCGGATACCTGTTGAGACAATCGTGGGGATTTACGAGAAGCTCAGCCAGGGGGATGCGTACCTGCCTCCTGCTGTGGGATTTGTCTTTGACCGTGAGTCTCGCACGGAAGCCCAAATGAACGATATTATGGCCCGATCACAGAACAAGGTTAGGTTTTTACCTTGTCGCATGTACGAAAATTATCTCCTCGTCCCAACGGCTTTGATAGCTCTGATGAATAGCCTTCCAGATTTTTCACAGACGCCGATTGCTGTGGAGCAGGTAACCGCGTGGATGACCTCCAATGGAGGAAGCGCAAAGTACCTGTCCGCTCCTCAGCAGAGCATTGCCGTTACAGACCTTGAGTGGCTCAGAACAGTTGACGGAGCCAACTTGTTGATTGACCTATTTCAAGATCTTTCCGGGGCACGTCATATTTACAACAAAACTGATCACTCGGTTCAGCTCACAGAGTGGTTACTCAAGAACGACCCTGGTGTTCTCCAAGAGCTGAAGACATTTCTTGTCGAAATCCTGTCGGCAGAGGGGCAAGCAGCTTGAGTTGAACAGGAACCATGAAGGATTATCACATCAACATCTTCTATAGCGATGCAGACAAGGGCTATATCGCGGATATTCCCGATCTGGACGCCTGTTCTGCTTTCGGGAAAACTCCGGCCGACGCCCTGAAACAAGCGCAACTGGCCAAGAAAGTCTGGCTGGAAGCGGCTCGCGCAACCGGCAAACCCATTCCCAAACCACGTTACCGACCTGCCATTTACCAAACTGGATTCTTTTCTGAAAGGATACGGCCATGACACGCTTACTCTTATCGGGATTGATCGCTGGTGTTCTCGTTGTGCTCCTGACCTCTCCTGCGCACGCAGAAATCCTGGCCATGCTGAATTACGAAAGCAAGCCTGAAAACACGGTGCGGAAAGAGGGGTTGGCCATTATCGATGTCGATCCTAAGTCGTCAGGGTTCGGCAAGATATTGATGGATATTCCACTTCCGTCTGACCTCGTGGCTCATCACCTCTACTACAATCGAGATATGAGCAAAGCGTATGTCACGGCGCTGGGGAAAACTGTCTTGCACGTGCTTGATCTAAAACGTTTTCCCTACCGGATGAAGGCGGTGGAGATTCCGGACTGCAGTGTTCAAGAAGATATGGTGTTCTCGGAGGACAACCAAACTTGGTTTCTCACCTGTATGGGGTCGAGCACCGTCATCATGGGAAATGCGAGGAATGACACACCCCTCAAGACGATTGCCGCTCCTCTTCCCGGTGACCCCTTCATCAGTCATCCCCATGGCATAGCCATCCATAATGGGATCGATCGCGTTTTGATCACCAGTACCGTGATGCCTGGTGATATCTCCCAAGCAGGGGAGACGATCACAGTGCTTGAAGCCAACACCGGCAAGGTGCTCTCCACGCACAAGGTGTCATTGAAAGCCTCACCCTCCAAGTCTGCCCCGGTCGAAGTGATGTTCTCCCCTAACGCGAACCCACCCATAGCGCATATCACAAACATGCTAGAGGGAACCGTATGGATGGCCGCATGGAATCAGAAATCAAAGAGTTTTAGCTTTGAGCAGGTCGATGACTTTGGTCCACGCGACCAGGGAGTGATTCTGGAAATGTTGTATAACCGAAAGGGTGATCGGCTGTACGTCACAACCGCCAAGCCAGGGTATGTCAACATCTACGACAATACAGATCCACGGCATCCTCAGTTTCTTAAGGCCATCCCGACAGCCGCAGGCGCGCATCACATGGCTCTGTCCTCTGATGAAGGCTACCTTTTTGTTCAGAATAGTTTCCTGAATCTTGAAGGCATGAATGATGGATCGATTACGGTGATTGACTTAGTGAAGAGAGAAGTGGTCGGGAGCATTGACACGCTGAAAAATCAGGGATTTAACCCTAACTGCATCGTTCTTTTACCAAGTGATCAAAAATAAACTAGCGCGTCCCTAAAAATCTGGATTGGCTTTCTCAATCTGTGCAATTCGAATTGGAGGAGAAAAACAGGGATATTCTCCGTTGTTTTGACGAAACCGATGGAGGTCGAAGTATTCCTGCGTGGTCCAAAAAAAAGCTGAGAGGCTTCTAGGGCAATAATTACCAGGGCAATTCATCGAACGTGGCGAAGTGGCAAGGCGACAGGCTTATCAGCAGCCTGTCGCCGTTCTTTTTTGCGGAAGTCATACTGGCAGGGGTAATATGTCTTATAAGCGTTGGAATAGCAGGGCGTGCTACCCCACAGCCTTTTTATTCGGAATACAGATGATGAGGCAAGGTTACTCGTGAGGCTCCGCGCCACCTTCCCATAACTTCACTGTCCGATCCCACGAGGCGCTGGCCAGTTTCATTCCATCCGGTGACAGGGTAATCCCGCGAATGCCTCCGGTATGGGCTTTGAGTGTTCTGAAGCAACGGCCGTTCGACAAGTCCCAAAACCGAATCGTCGCGTCATCGCTGGCGCTGATGAGCACCTTACTGTCCGGCGTGACGGCGAGCGTCCGCACCCAGCCTGTATGGCCTTTCAGTGTTCGTTGTTCCGCCATGTGGGGCATGTCGAACAGCTTGATTGTTTCGTCACGGCTTCCGGTGATCAATAGTTTGGCATCGGGGGTAAAGGCCATCGCGCCGATCCAATAGCTCATCGGCTTTTGAAACCCACCGTCATCTTCAATAAAGTATCCGCGTGTTTCACTCGTGTCTTCCTCGGTCTCCTTCCAGTGGCCGTTGTGCAGGATTTTTTCCTCGCCACTGGGTAAGACCTCCCACAGTTTGATCTTACCGATATCCATTCCACTGGCAAGGTGGGTCCCATCCGGCGAAAAGGCGACGCAGACAGACCAGTTATGGTCATATTGGTCTTTGCCGAGGAGGGTCATGAGCTCGGTGCCGGTGGTGACTTCCCAAATCTTGATGTCTTTATTGTGGCTGCCGCGCGCCAGCATAAGGCCGTCGGGCGAGAGCGAGAGGCTGACGACATTGTGGTCGTAGCGTGTGAAGAGAAGTTTCTTCGATTCGCCGGTGGTTGGGTTCCACAGGCGGATGGTCCGGTCCTCGCTGGCAGTGGCCAGTGTTTGGCCGTCCGGCGTGAAGACGACGGATCGGATGTCCGCCGTATGTCCCCTGAGTGAGCGTAGGAGGCGTCCAGTTTCAATGTCCCATAGGCGAACGAGCCGGTCGACTCCTCCGCTGGCGAGGGTCAATCCGTCTGGTGCGAAGGCCACCGACCACACTCCATGTGAATGGCCTCGAAACGCAGTCAACTCCCGTGCCCCTGTCTTCCAATATTCAAGAAAGTCGATCGGCGTAGCGCCCGTTCCTGATGGGATTGGCGTGAGCGGTGAGAGAGCGGGGTCAAGTTGGGAAGTTGTCTGATCGGCCATGTACATCCTTACAGCTAGAGCAAGGTGGAGCGGCGTACGGCGACCGGTTTGATTGCAAACCGTCGATTCACGCCAGTATAATTCGTATACACGTACAGAGATCGTAAGAGAAGCTTTGTTGGCAAGTCAAGCAGACTCCTAGCGCGCCTCCCAAAGGACAGGTATGGAACTTCGTTTTCAGCCCGCATTGCTGCAAGAGGTCATCGACTCGTTCGTCGAAAAGACGGAACGAGAAGGCGACCCGACCTATTATAAAGAGTTTCACGAACTGGCCGATCCGATCTATGAGAAGTTTACGCTTGACGATCGGGAGAGCGAGTTCAAGAAACTCTACCAGTACATGTTCGGGACCTGGGGGTTCTCCGATATCATCCGTGATGCCTTTAATGAATATCCCTTGCTCAAAGAACGGGTCGGCATCGTCCTCGTCAAGGGGGTCCTCAAGGAGGATCAAGAGGGTGTCGATATTCTCAGGAAGTGGGGGTCTGTCGAGCACGAGTTGGCTCGTGAGTTCGAAGAAAAAGGCTTGAAAGGCGTCGGGATCAAGCTCATTCCACGTCGATTTTATGACCCCGCGCTCACACGCTATTGCCGGCATGAGTTGTTGCATATCTCGGACATGCTGGATCCGGTCTTTGGGTATGATCCTGATACCAAAGTCGGGCAAAATCCCGGGGAGGAAACCCTCATTCTCCAACGCTATCGGGTGTTGTGGAGTCTCACCGTGGACAGCCGGCTGACCGTTGCCGGCAAAGAGCCGATGCTGAGGAAAGAAGACCGGTTCAAAGATTTTCGCTCCTGGTACCGCAAGATTCCCGCACCACAACTGAAATCGGTGTTTGAAGGGTTGTGGCAGACGAGTTTCTTTACCCACTCGGAGCTGATCGAGATGGCGTCGGATACCTTACGCGTCATGGACCGTGCGGTGGATGTCGAGGGAGGCGAGGTTCCGGAAACAGAAAATAAAGTGATGTTGATGCCGGGATTCCCCTGCCCGCTGTGCCGGTTCCCGACCTATTCGTGGGTCGAGGATATGGGCAACAAGCTCGAGTCCTACGTGCTCGATTTCATTCGCGAGAATCACCCTGGTTGGGACATCGAGTTCGGGGCCTGCGATCGTTGTGTCGAGGTCTATAAGTTGCGCGCCGACGGTGTCATGTAACAGGGGCATCATTGTGGCCACCGATCCGACCTATGGGCGTCGCGACTTCCTCAAGGACTCGGTCGTCTCCGTTGCCAGAGCGGCACAAGAGTTTTCCAAACACCAGCATGCCGCGCCGGAACAACCGGCTCCACTCCCGGTGCGAACCGATTGGCTGCGCCCTCCAGGCGCGGCTGATGAGGCGCTGTTTTTGGAGCGATGCACCCAGTGCGGCGACTGTGCCAAGGTCTGTCCATACGGGTCGATTTCGTTCCATCCGCAGAACGGGACACCGGTAATTTTTGCGGATCACATGCCGTGCTATCTCTGTGAGGACGTGCCCTGTATTACGGCCTGTGCGACTGAAGCGTTGCTTCCGGTCGAAGGGCCGGAACAGATACGAATGGGCCTCGCGGTTGTCTCGCACCGTGTCTGTACGGCAGGGCAGGGGTGCCATGCCTGCGCATCGAAATGTCCCACGGATGCCTTATCGATGGACTTCGATCAACAGCGGCTCGTGGTGGCGGCTGAGCGTTGCGTCGGATGCGGATTATGTGAACATGTGTGCCTGACCGTGAACGATCGCGTGGCCATTCGGGTCACACCAGTGAGATTGTTGGCGTCGGCGCATTGATGATTCACAAGGCCGGTCTGAATGCTAGAGGAGAAATCTTGAAGAGATGCCGCGGCTCCCGAAAGAAAATATTTTGAATAATCCTGAGTTGAGATTATCTCTTGTGAATGGGAAGATCGTGCTTGACAACCCTTGAGCCGATACCTACCATACGAGAGTTTTGTGCCAGAGGTTTGGCTTCGCATGTTCAGGAAATTTTGCGGGTATCAGGATAAACCGAGGAACCGATTCGCATGACGAGCAAACAGCCGGCACACACACATGCTCAGGCCGTGGCCGGGGTCATACCGGCGTCGCCGGCCATTCCGGCCATTAAAGATTCACCCGCTGTCGAACGTGCGCTCAATCGCAGTAAGCTCTATCTCCTGGTGTCGTGGAGTCAGTTGTATCCGGAGGATGAAGAGTTTCTCGATTATGTGCAATGCGGAGAGTTTGTTGAGGATGGACGAGCGGCGCTCGATACCTTAGATGCGATGCTTGACGGCATCGGCGGCGAGCGGGCCAAGCTTAAATTGGTATTGCTGCGTAAACAGTTCGATCAGATTGAGAAAGTGGTCGCGTCGGAATGTGTCAACTGGCAACTGACCGATCTACAAGCTGAGCATCGCCGAGTCTTCAGTAACGTCATCACGCTCGATTGTCCTCCTTACGAAACCCTATTCGGAAACGACCATGTGTTCGCGCAGTCGCAAGTGATGGGCGATATCGCCGGGTTCTATCGTGCCTTCGGTGTGGAGTTATCCAAAGACATCCATGAGCGACTGGATCATTTGAGCGTCGAATTCGAGTTCATGCATTTTCTGGCCTACAAAGAATCGTATTCCCGCTGCCACGATGGAGCAGACAAGACACAGATTGTCCTGGACGCGCAGAAAAAATTTGTCAAGAACCATATCGGCCGATGGGTCCCGCTGTTTTGCCGGATGTTGGTCAAGAAAGCCGGGTCAGGGTTTTACAAACACGTGGCGGACTTGATGGCGGAATGGATGGATTTTGAAGTGGCGTTCCTCGGCGTCGCGCCTCAGCCCTACTCAGAGACCGATTATCGTCCGGCCACGTTCAATTCGCCGGAAGGCCAGACCTATGAGTGTGGTGCGCAGGATCAGGGAAACGAGCTGAGTCTGTTGTTGAACGAAGTTGGAGCAGAGTCGTTCTTGGACAAGAAGGATCAAGGCAAAGACAAAGAGGGGGAGGGGCCAGTCGGGACGGCCTAATCCCCGTGTCTGTTCAATTGACCCTCGTATTGTGTTATATGATGACAATTTTTGGGCCGCCGCTCTTTATTTTTCATTAAGAGGAGGCGTATTCTATGAAAACAGAAGAGAAGCCGAAGCCAAAGCCTCAGAGCAACCGTTTAAGGATTGGTCTTTTGGTCGTGTCCGTGATCGTGGGTGTACTGTTAGCCATTGTCTCCATCATGACTAATCCTCATTGATCGTCGGCCTGACATTGAGTGTTCTTTTTTAATTGAGAGGAGGGGTATCCTATGAGTGTAGTGCAGACACACAGTAAGCGTGTGGTGCTCGGCATTCTTCTCTCTGCGTTGATCGTGGGCGTCATGCTGACGATCGGGCAGGTTCCGTTGGCTGTCAGTCAGCCGGTGACCATTCCGGCGAAGATGGTCAAGGGTGCGATCCCGATGGATGGCGCCAACCCGGTATGGGAGGGCGTGCCCGGGGTGATCGTACCACTGAGCGGTCAGCTGATCACCACGCCGATGCACCCGAATATTTCGGTGAAGTCGGTGTTCGTGAAAGCCATGACGAACGGTAAAGAGATGGGTCTTCGTATCGAATGGCAGGATCAGACCAAGAACGATACAACCATCGGTCCCCAGGATTTCCGGGATCAGGCGGCGGTCATGTTCCCGGTCAACACGGCTGGCGCGCCACCCTTCCAGTGCATGGGTCAGTCCGGCGGCACGACCAACATCTGGCGGTGGAACGCCGAGTGGCAGAAAGATATCGGCAAAGATAGCGCAGGTATCTGGGACGTCGATGACCAGTATCCAGGAATTTTCTGGGACTATTACTTCGAAGAGCCGGCAGGCGGCGTGACCTATCCTGACCGGATCGGCCGAAGCCTCGGGCCCTTCAATCCTGGTATCTGGTCTGGCAACATCATGTCCGATCCGACGTTGCGTGTGAGTTCAGTTGAAGATCTCAACGCCAATGGCTTCAGCACCCTGACGACGCAGGCGCATCAGGATGTCATCGGAAACGGTGTCTGGGAACCCGCCGGTTCCATCAAGGGCGGTGGATATACTGGTCCAACCTGGCGCGTGGTAGTGAAACGCACCTTGGAAACCGGCGATGCCAACGATACCCAATTCAAGGCGGGAATGTCTGTACCTATCGCTTTTGCGGTATGGGATGGGAACAACATCGAGCGCAATGGCATGAAGGCGCTTTCCACCTGGTTTACTCTGAAACTGTAGTAGGGAAGAACGATAGCGTAACGAGAAAACCCCAGTCCGGCGTCAGGCCGGGCTGGGGTTTCTCATTTGTGCGCCGAACTACTTCTGCGCGCGGAGTCCCTGCACTATCTTTTTCTCAATGTCGGCTCGGTGTGCGAATGTTTCGATCGGTGTGACCTGCCACTTCATCATGCTCGATGCGGGAAGCGCGCCAATGAGCGCCGTCACTTCATCTTTCGACTTGGCTTCAATCACAAAGGCTCCGGTAAAGGTGCCGGCGGCGATGCCTCCAGCAAGGACCCTGCTTTCTTTCCCTAGACTCTCGAGGGATGGGATGAGAATTTTATCCAGTTCCTCGATCGTTTGCTCGCGGCTCGGAGGAGCCCCGGCTTGGGCCGCCATAAACTCGACTAGATAGAGCATGCCCATGGTCGTCGCGTTGCGCACAACGTCCCGCTGCGCACCGCCTTCGCCAAATGCCGATAGAAGAGGCAATGCGACCGCTACGACTGTAGCCAGTACCCCTGTCAGCACGACGGTCTTTGATTTTCCGAGCAGTGTCATGGGCATCACTCCTTTCACAACGTGGCGGCATGTCTAATTTTCACACGAGATGCGATGGTATGTATATGGAAGTTCAATCAAAAAGACAAGATGGGGTAGGCGGGAGATGGAGCAAGGGAGAATTTCAGATGGTTGCATTTGCCCGAGGCCGGAGTGTATAAAAATAGTTGGAATTTATTGAGAATTCATCTTATTTTCTCTCCAGTTGGTGATGGATCGGCATGAAGATTTCACTGCTCTTTCCTCCAACGTGGCATCCATCGCAGCCCTATCTGAGCCTCCCTTCATTGACGGGGTTTTTAGCTCAAGGCGGCGTCACTGATGTATCCCAGCGTGATCTCGGAATCGAACTCCTAGACAGGGTGGTGACCCATTCCTATGGGGTGGCCCTGTATCAGGAGTTAGTCGATAAACAGCGAACACTTGAGCAGGAAAGGATTGGGGACACCGGGCCTGGCAGTGCCGAGCATTTGGCGAGAGTGGTGGAGTCGCTGGACCGCTTTCCGTATCTCATCGATCGGATTGAGCCGGCCAAGGAAACTCTTCGCGGAGAGGGCTTCTATGATCTCGAATCCTACAAGGAAAGTCTCTTTCTCATCGACAAATGGCTGGAGGTACTCTCCACGCTCTATTTCCCGACCAGATTGACGGTCGTCGACAATCAGTTCGGCAGCTGTTCCATCTATTCATCCAAAGATCTGATGAAAATCATCAGGGATGAGGCCCAGAACCCCTATATTCGTCTTTTTCGTGAGCAGTTCGTGCAGTCGATTGTCGGCGACCAGCCGGACTTGATCGGCGTGTCGATTACGGCGACATCGCAGATTATCCCCGGTCTGACACTCTGTCGTTTGCTCAAGGAAGCTGCTCCCAACATCCATCTCACCATCGGCGGCAGCATCTTCACCAGATTGGTCGATAACGTGCGTCGCTGTCCGAGTCTCTTCGATCTGACCGACGATATCATCGTGTTCGAGGGCGAGACCGCGTTGCTCGAACTCGTTCATCAATTGGACGGAAAAAAAGATTTCAGCAAAGTTCCGAATCTGATCTATCGCCAGAACGGAAAGATTACGATTAATCAGCCGTTTTATTCTGAGAACATCAATCAGCTGCCGGCCCCCAACTACGACGGCTTTCCGCTCGAGCTTTATCTGTCGCCGGAGCCGGTGTTGCCGGTACAGTTTTCACGAGGCTGCTATTACAAAGATTGTGCGTTCTGCGCTCTGACCCTGGACCACCAGAACTTCAGACAGAAAGAACCGGGACGAACTGTCGAAGAGTTGACATGGCTCAAGGAGCGGTACGGAGCGCAGCGTTTCTTCTTCACCGACGAGTGCGTGGCTCTCTCTCCGGCGAAACGGTTGTGTCAGCAGATCATCGACAGGAGGTTGGATATCAAGTGGACCTGCGAGATGCGTTTCGAGAAGCATCTGACCCGTGAACTGCTGTCGTCGATGCGGGAGGCCGGCTGTCTGAAGATCGTGTTCGGATTGGAGTCTTTCAATCAACGCGTCATGGATTTCATGAAGAAAGGGATTAAGCAGGAGTGGGTGCGCCGAATTGCCGGCGACTGCGTCGATTTGGGGATCGCGGTGCATTGCTACATCATTGTCGGGTTCCCGACCGAGAAGGAAGAAGAAGCCAGGGAAACCATGAATTTTATCGTGGAGAACGAGCGTCTGCATAATTCGTATGGATTCTCTTGTCAGCCCTGCCTCTTCGATTTGGAAAAAGAAGCGCCGATCATGAGCGACCCCGGCAGTTATGGCATCAGGCGGATTATGCGCCCGTCGGCAGAGGACCTGAGCCTGGGGTTTTTCTATGAAGTGTCGGAAGGTATGACGCCGGACGAAGCGGAGCGCCTCTACCAACATGTCTACGAAAAAGTCAGCGAAGTCGTGTGCGAGCTGCCGTTCAACTACTCGATGGCCGATGGATTGTTATATATCGCACGGGCCAAAGCGCAACAAGTGCGCGAGCCGCAGCCGGCAGGGTCATCATGAGCCTGTTTCGTACGACGGTGTCCCTGACTGTTCTCCATCGGTGTAGTTCGCATTTTCCTCAAGGGTGGACAGAGTGATTGCTGCGACAAATCCCACCATCGAACGGATTACGGGGAAGCTCAGCGATCAATCTTTGCTGTTTCGATACACAATCAAGCTTGTCCTCATCGTCTCTTTCTCGGAATTGATTCTGTATCGGCTTGTGTCGCGGTTGGGGGTGCATCTCAGCAAGCTGGCGCAGGAGCATGAATGGATTATCCCAACCTTCACGGCGCTGACGCAGATTGGGCAGTGGTTGCTCAACGTCGTGGCGATTCTGCTGTTTCTTGCCCTGAGTGTGGCGGCCGTCAATCGAGTGGCCAGTCGAGGGTTTACGGGATTGAATCGGATCGTGATCCCCTGTGTCGCGCTCCTCTTGCTTCTTACCGTGGGATTTTTGTTGGTTCCTCCCGCCTTCTTGGGGTCGGCGATTTATAACATCGTGGCGCTGGTCGCGCTGATTTGTTTGATGGTGGAGTATCTCTCGACCCATACCGAATGGTCGCATCGCGCTATGGGGATTACCTATCTTCTCGGGGTCGGGGGCTGGTTGTATTATCAGATCGTGTCCACCATCTATAGTTTTATCGGAACCGTTGCGGCTCCGCCCCTGGTGTATGAGGCGCATCGTGGGGGTGAGGGGCTCTTGGTCTTGTCCAGTATCCTGGTGATGTGGGCCTATGGGCAGGGCGTCTCGTTTCGGACCCGCAATCAACGGCAGCGCCGTCGTGCCATCTGGTTTTGGGCAACCTCTATATCCGTGTTTACGGTGATGTTGTTCTTAGACTATCTGCTCCATCGGTATGATGCCGGGATGGCCAGTAACATTCGTAAGGCGGCGGACGGCATTGGGTGGATTTTTCAGTTCGGCATGGGCTACACGTTTTTTCTCCCGTTTGCGTTCTATCTGACAGGCCTGTTCTGCTGGTCGTACACGGTGATTAAATTGCTCAATATGGGGCGTCTGGCAGGGTATGGTCTTGGATTGATGTTTATTGCGGGATATGCGCTCCTATATTCCAATCTGACGCTCATGGTGGTGCTCGGCGCAATGCTCTTAAGCATGGACCGGCAACGGCGCGATGCGACGGAGTCGGCGCCGGCAACGAACGCTCCCATGGTCAGTAGGCCGGATTCTTTGGCGGGCGGACATATCTAGCAGGATGCTGAAAACGCCCGCTAGCGGCGTTCTCGCATCGTTCAGAGGCTCAACGTACCGAAGCGTACGCCTCGCCTCTTCGCTCGCTGCGGCCTTGCTGGACGGACTTTTTGAGCATCCTGAGGCGATGTTAGCATCGACACCATTCTGTAATGGTTCCAAGGGTGTTTTGTGTATAAACGGAGCTTTCTATAGCTCGTGAACAGACTTTTACTATAGGAAATTGTATGAACGAACCAACCGCTGCTCTTCCTGAACAAAGCCAGACCATCATCGACCCAGGGGATCAGCCACTGAGCCCCGACGAGGAAATTACCGAGATTGAAAAACTCTTGGCGGTCGAGCCAGACGATTTCCAGGCCCGCTGCCGATTGGGCGAGCTGTATTTCAGCAAAGGCCGTATGGATGACGCGCTCGTCGAGGTCAAGAAGTCGATCGAAATGGCGGAAGGGCTCCGCGCAGAGATGAATCGGTCGCTTGCGATGTACTATTCGAATTTGGGCACGATCTACGCCACGAAGGCCATGACGGATGAAGCGGAAACCGAATTCAAGCATGCGCTCGACGTCTTTCCCCATGACGTCCTGGCACTCTTCAACCTTGGGCGGGTCTATGCCGACAAGAAGAAATTCATGGAAGCCAAGGGGTATTACGAGCGCCTTGTGGAGATTACGCCGGACGACCCTATGGCTTGGTACAATCTCGCGGGGGTCTATGTCGAACTCGATAATCCTCAGGTCTCGGACTACAATACCATCGACATGGCCATCCAGTGCTATGTCCGTACACTTGAGTTGGACCCAAAGCATTTGGCAGGCAGTTTCAAGCTGATGGAGTTGGCGTTGAATCACAAGAAAACGGATCTCGCGATCAAGGTCATGGAAGAAGCTGTCGAGCAAAATCCCGAAGAACCACTGGCCTACTACAACTTGATCAGCGTCTACGATAAGGCGAAAATGTTTGAACAGGCTGAGCAGGCACGGAAGCGATTGAAAGAACGGTTTTCCAAACGGGCCAAAGAGAGCAGCACATCCTGATTGCCTCATTTATAAGGAGGAATACACCATGTTTGGGAGTCTTGGCTTTACAGAGTTGATCTTGATCCTTTTCATCGTATTGGTCATCTTCGGTGCGGGAAAATTGCCGCAGTTGGGGGAGGGGATCGGTAAGGCGATCAAGGGCTTCAAGAAGTCCGTGCATGAGGCGGACGCGATTGAAGCCGAAGCCCAAGCGGCCCAGCAGAACATGGCCGCCGCTCCGCAGCAAGCGGTTCCTGAACCCATGCTGCAAGCACCGGCTTCCGTGGAGCAGTCGGCCGCGCCGGTCCATTCAGCGTCACGCGGCTAATCGCCGGGATTAGGGTTACAGGTATATGGAAACCGAGCTTCAGCTTGCGGTCGGCTATATCGAAACTTTCGCAGGCAACGGGAAAGCCAGGAGCACTGGCGATGGAAAACGGGCGGTCAAGTCCGGAATTCCACTGCCTCATCACGCGGCGCTCGATAAGGACGAAGTGTGGTTCTACTTTGCCGAGTCCGGGTCCGACCGTATCCGACGGGTCAATCTCCGGGAAGGCCTACTCCATAACTTTGCAGGCATCGGTGAAACATGCTACAGCGGCGACGAAGGCCTGTGTGGAGAGGCCGGACTCTATTTGCCGCTCGACGTCGCGTTCGATTCCCACAATGATCTTTACATCTGCGATTCCGGCAGTAACCGCATCAGAAAAATAGACCATGCGACTGGCATCATCACGACGATCATCGGGACCGGACAACATGGGTTCAACGGAGATGGCCCGGCCCTTGAGACCAATCTCACCTGGCCTGCCGCGATCGCGTTCGATCCCAACGACGTGATGTACATCGCCGATACCCAAGCACATCGAATCCGTCGCTACGATCCACTGACAGGCATGGTCACGACTGTCGCCGGGACTTGGACGGCAGAGGACGAGGCTCGAGAGCAACCGCTCGTGGCGCGGAATCTGGTGGTGCTCTCCGGCGATGCCATCGGCATCGATTTCAGCGATGATCACGGCTGGCTCATGCCGGTCTGTTCGGATGGACTGGACATGTCCATGTATCTCGATGACGGAAAGCCTGCACTCGAAGCCCGACTGTATGATGCCGTCGGGCTTACGGTGAATGGGAAAGGCGATATTATTTTCGTCGATAAGGGCAGCAACCGTGTCCGCAGCATCGATCATCGCAGTGGTATCATCTCGACAGTAGCCGGGGTGTGCCGGTACGGCTACGATGGTGACGACAAGCCGGCGATCAGAGCCATGCTCCATGCGCCGGAAGCGGTGGTGGCTGATCAGCAGGACAATCTCTACATCTCCGACACGATGAATCATCGCGTACGTAAGGTCGAGGTTGCCACCGGCCTTATCACGACGGTGGCAGGCAACGGAGACAGTGGGTACGAAGATAAGAATATGGGTGGGTGCGGCGCCGCACGCTTCGTCGCGAAAGAGTCGGCAGGGACCGTGAAACATGGAGACGGACTTCTGGGGATCGAGGCCGTCGTCAATTCTCCGGTTGGACTCTCACTGGACTCCCAGGGGTATCTCTACATCTGCGAGCGGGGCGAAAACAAAATTCGCCGTGTGAAACTCTGGTAGCGATTCGCGTGCCGTCGGATTGAGCCGCTTGGGCTGTGTGAGTGTCTGCGCCCATCGCGATGGGCTCGCGCCGATCACCTGAGGGCGTTGCATAGTGCGTACGACGACAAAGATATCTTCCCGCCCAGTCCTGCTCCTGCTCTTCTTCATTCTGGTGATAGCCGGGGTCTTAGTCAGTGTCGGTGTTCCCCTTGTGAGTTCCGAGGGGATGATTATTCGCACGCGTCTCGTCGAGGGGGATCTGCCGGCTGAGCCGGATGATGTGGCGTGGGCCAAGGTCTCGCCGATGACGCTTCCATTGAGCGGTCAAGTGATTACCAGACCTGTCTGGCCGGAGCCGAGCGCGCGAGCCTTGACGGTGCGGTCGCTTCACAACGGGACTGAGATCGCATTTTTGCTTGAATGGCAGGACAACACCAAGAATGACCGTCTGACGCCGGGAACTTTTCGCGATGGCGTAGCGATCGGACTGCCGCTCGGCGATGCCCCTTCGTTCTTCTGCATGGGTCAGCTCGATCACTACATTAATATCTGGCATTGGAAGGCCGATTGGCAGAGCGATATCGACCGCCGGGCCGCGAAGGCCTCCGAGAAGGCTCGCGACGGTGTACGAACGTTCGAAGTTATCCCACGACGAGTCTCGTCTGTCGAGGATCTCATCGGCGGGGGATTTAGTACCCTGACGACCAAAGAGAAGCAGGGGCGAGTTCAGGGGAAGGCTGTATGGAAAGATGGAGTGTGGCATGTTGTCATGCGCAGGCCCTTGGTGAGTGAAGAGCAGGAGAACGAAGCCAAGCTGATTCCAGGTCGGGTACAAACTGTGTCGTTTGCTGTCTGGAACGGTGAGAATAAAGAACGAAATGGGCAGAAATCTGTCGCGCCATGGTTTCAGCTCGTCATCGACCCAGTTGCGAAGCTTTAGCAGGATGCTGAAACAGTCCGCCAGCAGCGTTCTCGCATCGTTCATGTCCTCAACGTACCCAGAGGGTACGTCTCGGACCTTCACTCGCTGCGGCCTTGCTGGACAGACTGTTTGAGCATCCTGTGGGAGTATTCCCACTAGAGAGGCACGGACGTTGGAAGATGCTCGAATCGTTTCAGCCAGTGCGCGCACAAAGGCCCTTCGGAGTGGAAGGGCCTTTGTGTTGTGTGTCAGTTTGTGCCTGGGAGTCCTGGACAGCTACGCGCCGGCGCCGGTGAATGCGGCGGATCAGGAGCCGATGACCGTGGAGGAAGCCGAGCGATTGGGAGAAGAATTCGGTGTGATGGTCGGGGATGTGGACGAAGACATCAGAAAAGAATTAAAGCTTGAACGAGCGCAGGGCGTCGCGGTATTCGAAGTGATTGGGAGTTCGCGCGCAGATTCTGCCGGCATCAAGGTCCGATCCGTCATCAAGGAAATCAACAAGACCGAGATCAGAAATCTGATCGACTTTGGGAGAGCAATCAAGCGAGGAATGAAAGAATGTAACTTCACCGTCGGCACCTATGAGTCGGCTGATCCAGGCGATCCTGTGGGGTGGGGAGTGAATTTCCATTTCGTCGGATGTAAAAGGGACTGAGGATGTCACGACCTACATCATATGCCCAACACATTGCCGTCGGCCTCTGCTTCGCCCTCATTGTGGGGGTCATTGGCCTGTATCATGGCCTTGCCATGGCGCAGAAGGCAGAAGTTACGGCGACAGCTGATTGGGTAGAAGAAATCGAAAAGATCTTCATCCGATCGGAAGACTGCAAACAATGCCACGACAGGCACTATGAAGAGTGGAAAGGCGTGCGCGAGCAGACGCCGGATCTCAAGACGTTCGGTCGAGTCGATGCGGCGTTGTTGCATGGGACGTCGCTGGAGTCGCCGGTCTTCCGTACGGTGTTGGGTATCTGGCTGCAGACCGATCCGACGGCGGATGAGCGCCGTCGTTGTCTCGCCTGCCATGTGCCATCGACTACTGTGTTCCCCCAACATGTCGAGAAAATTGTGGCCCAGGTGCTGTCCGGCACGCCACAAGTCGAGGGCATTGGCTGCGCCTCCTGCCATCTGATCAAGCAGGTCGAGCAGACGCCCGACTCTCCACCCTCATTCAAGATCGAGCCGGGGAAGATGATCTACGGGCCCTATGCAAATCCAGAAGAGAACCTTGTGCATCCTGCCACGCAGTCCGAGCTGTTCCGTGGCGCGAACTTCTGTGCCTCCTGTCATTTCGATAAAGTAAAGGATGTGATGCAGAAAGATCTGGCTGGTGAGATCTTACAGGGGACGATTTGCCAAGATTGCCATATGGAGCCCTCGACCGGCAGTTCCACATCGAAGCGTGGCGCCATGACTCGTGCGATCGGCCGGCACTGGTTCCGCGGGGTCGTGGTGTCCGGCACCATGCTCAAGAATCGAAATCTCCAAGCTGAATGGATGCCTCGCGTGGATCTTGAGGCCACCAAGTCTGCTTCGGCGGTGGAGGGGACGGCATTAGTGAGGATCGGCAGCCTCCCGCACAGTTTTCCAGATGGCGATCCGGTGCTCAAGCAGTTTTCTCTGATCCTGACCGCCAAAGATATGCAGGGTAAGGTGTTGAAAGAAGAGACCAAGCAGTTTGGCTTGCCCTACGACAAGATTCTCCGAGGCCCGATTCCTGATCCCTTCATTAAGGGGGGGCACACCAGGAAAGTTCCATTCTCCCTGGCGATTCCGGCAGGATCGACAGCTGCTTCGATTGAAGCCGTGCT
>SWDP01000047.1:52599-71956 GCA_005116885.1 Nitrospira sp. | reverse complement strand
ACGATCTTTGGCCCGTATAAGGACTCTGTTCAGAATCGGGCGCATCAGTCGATGGAGTTGGGGTTGTTTCAAAAGTCCGACCTCTGCCTGAATTGCCATCAGTCGGTTCCCTCCGCCGTCGGCCTAGGGAAGGCCAACGACCTACTGGGAAACTGGGATCAGAGTAAGGCGGTGAAGTCTGGCAAAGAGTGCCAGACCTGTCACATGCCGGAGCAAGTCGGCGAGTCTGCCAATGGCGAGAAGAAGCGAAGAACCGCCAACCACAGCTTCCCTGGTCGTATCGGCAAGCTTCGCCAAGAGGCGGCCAAGCTGGGCGTCACAACGAAAGTCGAGGGTGAAAAAACGACGATCACCGTGAAGGTGCAGAGTCTCGTTCCGCACAATCTGCCGACCACCCATCCAGCCTGGGCGACCGTGGTGTTGGATCTGGATATCAAAGGGAAGAATCTAAAGACTGTGTTTACGGACAAGCGCATCTATGGCCGAGTCTATCAGGATGCCAATGGCCAGAAGACGAGCTTCGACTTTGATGCCGTCAAAGTGATCGAGGACACAGTCTTGAAACCGGAAGAAACGCGTGTCGAGATCTTTACGTTTCCTACGCCGAAAGACACCAAAACGTTCGATGTTGAGGCGACCCTGAACTACGCACCCATCACCGGGACTGCCTCATTCCTACAGCGCGTCGAAGCTGAATCTTCCCAAGGATCACAAGACCCGGTCTTTCAGCCGATCGAGATCGTCAAGTACGTGGAGAATGTCGCAGTCAATAAGTGACCACTCACGCGTAAAACGTGAAAGGTGAGCGGTGAAAAGTTATAGAGACGAGGGTCTCCGATAGCCTACCTTCAGGCCACTTTTCACGTCTCACATTTTACCTTTCACGAATTATTCGGCGACGATGCTAGAGCCAGGGGACTTCATCTTAAATATCTGAACGGCGTTGTACATGCCTTTGGCGGGGTGGTTGAGGATGAGGCGTGAATTGGTAATGTGGGTGTCGAGCAACTCGTATTGTCCGCCGCTGAAATAGATGTCGCAGTCATCGATCGCACAGTTTTTGTAGACGTGGTTGTCCAACGACAGCTTCGCTTTGCTGAATTGCTGTCCCTCCACCAAAATATAATCCGGCGCCATCCCCATGGTCATTTCCTCTGCCGCGCACTATAGCAACTCTCTTTTTGAACCGCAAACCAGCACGCAGGTTTGCGGAGAAACATTCAGTTTGATTCGATCCGGAGGGGATGATCCTCGCTATAGCATGCCGAGTGTCTCTGCACATGAAGACTTCTGTGCGGGGCATCATTCTAACTGGCCGTGGGCTACGCCGCCATCGCCAAGGGGTATATACAGGCGAGGGCGTCCTGAAGCTGTTCTTGGGCTTCTTTGAGCAGAGTGGGGCATGTGTCCGCATTGAATCGTGTGCAGGAGAGCGCGAACGGATCACAGGCAGGAAGCCGACCGGCCTGGACCGGTTCTAATTCTGCATAATCGGCAAGAGCTCCAGCGAGGTGAACAATCGATGCATGGAGAGCAAATTCGCCGGCTTGATTCGGACTCAGTTGGTGACGAATGGCCTGCTCGATCTGGCTCGGCATACCCCAGAAACGAATCAGCTCCGCGCCGACTTCGGTGAAGTCGTATCCGATGCTCGATTGTTCCACTTCGGCGAGCGGTGACCCGAGATATCCGGCTTCGACCAGGGCGGACTGTGCCCGTTGCGGAATGGTTTGATAGAGCACCAGGTGGCCGATGTCCCGGAGCAGGCCCTCGATAAAGAAGCGTTCGCTTTCCTCGACGTCGATTGCTTGAGCAATCTTACGTGCAAGTAAGGCACAACGCACGCTCTTCCGCCAGAAGGCCGGGAGGTCCATGAGGTCTGCAGTCATTCCCGTGAATGTCTGTCCGATAGTGGTGGAGGCGACTAAGTCACTGACGGGTTGCATGCCAAGTAGGGTGACGGCTCGAGCGATGTTATCGATCTGCTTAGGAAATCCATAGAGGGGGCTGTTCACAATTTTCAGGAGACGCGCGGAGATGGCCGGATCGAATTTCAGGGCATTGGCAAGATCGTCCATGGTCGATTCTGGATTGTCGACGACATCGCGAACGCGGAGGTAGATCTCTGGGAGGGTGAAGAGGTTTGAGCAAGATTGGACGAGCTCATGCGCCGAGGCCATCACCGTGCACTCCTTAATATTACGTGTCTACACCTGGTTGAAGAGGCGTTCGACTATCGTTATCGGTTATGGCTCAGCTGAACTAAAGGGGCGGAGCGAGGGTTATCGGGATATCGGCTGCCGGTTCGATTGAACCCGCTGAACATGCCCTCTTCAGCGCGCGTGTTCTGGGAGCGAAGAACCAACAGGGGTTTCTCTTCTCCTTTTTTCATCTTGATCCCTTCCCCTCACCCGTATAGAATGGCGCAACTTTTCGGCTAGTTAGCTGCAAGACTAAGCCTGCACCACCCCGCGGTTTCCCCCCCACACGTACTTTTGATGGGTTGAAGCCAGAGGGAACCGTGTGACATAAAGAGCCCTTGAATTCATTGGGAGGAGAGCACTGTGAGCGACTCAGTCATCATTACGTTTGCATTGATAGCGGCGGTGACCGGCATTGCCTACGGCCTGTATCTGGCCATGTGGGTGTTCAAACTCGATGCCGGGAACCAGAAGATGCAGGATATTGCCAAGGCCATTCAGGAAGGTGCAAGCGCCTATCTGAACCGCCAATATAAGACCGTTGCGGTCGTTGCCGCTGTATTGTTCGCTCTCTTGTGGGGGGCGGGAGCCTTCTCCGATAAGTTCGGCCTACTGACTGCCGTTGGGTTCTTAATCGGCGCCGGCGCGTCGTCGCTGGCCGGCTACGTGGGAATGGTCATCGCGGTGCGGGCGAATGTTCGTACGGCGCAGGCTGCCCATAATGGGATGAATGCCGCGCTCACCGTGGCGTTCCGTGGAGGCGCGGTGACGGGACTCTTGTTGATCGGCTTGGGCTTGCTGGCCATTACCCTTTTCTACTCATTGGCTGCCCAATTTGCGGGGCAAGAGCATGCAATCCATGCGCTGCTGAGTCTTGGGTTCGGCGGCAGTTTGATTTCGGTATTTGCCCGTGTGGGTGGCGGGATCTATACGAAAGCGGCGGATGTCGGCGCAGATCTCGTCGGAAAAGTTGAAGCGGGAATTCCGGAGGATGACCCTCGCAATCCTGCAGTCATTGCAGACAATGTGGGTGACAATGTCGGCGACTGTGCCGGTATGGCTGCGGATCTTTTTGAGACCTACGCGGTGACGACGGTGGCGGCGATGGTCTTGGCCTTCACGCTGTTCAAGGGAGTCAGCGCCCCTATTCTGTATCCTCTCGCCCTCGGAGGGGTCACAATCTTCGCAACGATCATCGGTATTTTCTTTGTGAAGGTAAGCCAGGGCGGTGAAATTATGACCGCGCTCTACAAGGGCTTGTTTGTGGCGGGTGGAATCGCAGCAATTGCCTTCTTTCCCGTGACCTCTTCGATTATGGATGGTGTGGGCGGCGTAAGTGGGTTGAGTTATTATCTCGCGGCCTTGATTGGCTTAGCCGTGACCCTCGCCCTCGTCTTTATCACCGATTACTACACGTCCAAGAGCTATACGCCGGTGAAGGCTATTGCCAAGGCCAGTGAAACGGGCCATGCGACCAACATCATCGCTGGGTTGGCCGTTGGGATGGAGTCAACAGCCTGGCCGGTGGTGGTGATCGGGGCAGCGATACTTGGGAGCTATTGGATCTGCGGCGGTGCGGCATCGGGCGGCTTATACGGCGTGGCCGTGGCCGCGGTCTCGATGTTATCGATGGCTGGTATCGTGGTGGCGATCGATGCGTTCGGCCCGATCACAGACAACGCAGGCGGTATTGCGGAGATGGCTCACCTCGGCAAAGAGGTGCGGGACATCACTGACCCGTTGGATGCGGTCGGTAACACCACAAAAGCGGTTACTAAGGGCTATGCAATCGGATCAGCGGCTCTTGCGGCGGTGGTGCTCTTTGCCGAATATGCGCGTGAGGTGGCAAAAGGGAGCGGCGCGAGCACGTTTGACCTCTCCAATCCTTCTGTCCTAGTCGGGCTCTTCTTGGGTGGGATGTTGCCATTTATTTTCGGAGCCCTTTGTATGAAAGCCGTGGGAGAGGCAGCCGGTCTTGTAGTGGAAGAGGTGCGTAGGCAGTTCCGGACGATTAAGGGGATCATGGAGGGGACCGGCAAGCCGGAATATGGGACTTGTGTGGATATTGTGACGCAGGCAGCAATCAAGAAGATGATGGTTCCGGGACTGATTCCAGTCATCTCTCCGATTGTGGTCGGCGTGATTCTGGGGCCTCAAGCCTTGGGCGGTATGCTTGTCGGCAGCATCGTCACGGGTCTGTTCGTTGCGATCTCGATGACAAGCGGCGGCGGCGCCTGGGACAACGCCAAGAAGTATATCGAAGAGCAGGGCAAGAAGGGGACAGACACGCATAAGGCGGCAGTCACCGGCGACACCGTCGGCGATCCCTATAAGGATACGGCTGGTCCGGCGATCAATCCGATGATTAAGGTCATCAACATTGTGGCGCTCTTAATCGTCTCACTGATCGTGTGATAACTGAGACTGTGAAGCGATTGACTCATTGAATTAATGATCCAATGAGTCAATCGTCGAGAGCCGAACAACGCTTCGCGGTTTCTGCCTCGGCTTGACGGCTGAAAGAACCGTGGAGTAAGGTGGTCGTAAGGGATCACGCTGGTGGCTGATCCACGAGGGTTTCCCAGAATCGCGGGAGGTGCTCGGATGGAGAAACAAGAGCGCAAGCAAGAGCCCAGGCGAGAGCCGCAGGGGAAGGACGACGTCAAGGCCAATCCGAAAGTCATTGAGGCCGGCAAGAAGATGAAAGAAGACATCGATAAGCTGGTCGATGAAATTGACGACGTGCTCGAAACAAACGCAGAAGAATTCGTCAAGAACTACGTGCAAAAGGGGGGAGAGTAGCACCGGTAGTCATCTGAACCTACCTCCTTCTTTACTCTCCTCTTCATCACACTCCGGTAATCACTGTCCGACTTCCGTCCGTCACCACGCCATGCCATGTTTCTCGGTTTGACAACGCAGGGGCGAGCGGCTAGTATCCCTTTAATTCTCAGATAGTTAGCCTCATAATTCTCCGAGAGGTCCTCATGAAGTCCAAGCTCTGGGTCTTCCGTGATGTCAATATATCTCAGCGGGCTTCGTTAGCCCAGGCCCTCTCGATTTCTCCTGCGACTGCATCGCTTTTTTTGGCTCGTGGCGTAACCACACCGGATGAAGCGACGACGTGGATGTTGTTACAGCCGCCACACGACCCATTTTTGATTCCCGATATGGACCAAGCAGTTGAACGGTTGCATCGCGCCGTGAAGACTCAGGAGCCGATCTGTTTTTATGGCGACTACGATGTCGATGGGATTACAGCGACCAGTGTCTACCTGTCGTTCTTTGGCGGGCTGGGCGCCAAGGTACGCGCCTATGTTCCGCATCGTCTCCGTGAAGGCTATGGCCTCAACCTCGGCGCTGTGCAGCGCTTGCATGACGAAGGGATCTCGTTGTTGGTGACGTCCGATTGCGGCACGACCTCACATCAAGAAATTGCATTGGCTGCTCGTCTTGGTATGGATGTGGTGGTGACGGACCATCACCAGACTGATGAGAACATGCCGCCGGCTGTGGCGGTACTCAACCCCCATCGAGCCGGCGCCTGCTATCCCTTTCGGGGGCTCTGTTCCGCAGCGCTGGCCTATAAGGTGGCGCAGGCCTACCAGCGACGCTATGGGGTTGCTGGGGTACCGTTGGAGTCGCTGCTCGATCTCGTGGCGTTGGCGACGGTCGCTGACGTCGTCCCTTTGCACGACGAGAATCGAAACTTTGTACGCGAAGGACTCGTTCAATTGTCTCGTGGCGCGCGCTGCGGCGTGCGGGCGTTGAAGCAGGTGGCGGGGGTCACGCGGGATTGCACGGCAGAAACGATCGCCTTCAAGCTGGCGCCGCGCATCAATGCCGCTGGGCGATTGGACGATGCTATGTTGGCTGTGCGGTTGTTGACGACTGACAACCCGGCTGAGGCGCAGCAGTTGGCAGATCGACTTGAGCAGCTGAATCGAGAACGGCAGCGCATCGAAGTGGATATCATGGCGGAGGCACTGGCCTCGCTGAAGGATCAAGAGGTGCCGCCCGCAATCGTACTGGCCTCTCGGCACTGGCATCTCGGCGTGGTCGGCATCGTGGCGGCGCGTTTGGTCGATCGGTTTCAGCGACCGGCGATCGTGATGGCGATTAACGAACAGGGCATCGCTAAAGGCTCGGCACGAACGACCAGCGGCTTCGACCTCTACCAAGGATTGGCGTCCTGCCGAGAGATGCTGGAGGCCTTCGGTGGGCATCCGAGTGCCGCAGGGGTAACGATTCGCGAGTCTCGGATCGCTGAATTTCGTGCCAGATTTTCGGAGGTGGTAGCCGGGTGGACCCACGATGGCGCCAAGGTTCCAACACTGAACGTTGATGCCGAAGTGCGTCTGGACGAAGTGAATCTGCAGTTGATCCAAGAAATCGGTTCGCTGCATCCGTTCGGCGAGGGCAATCCAGAGCCTACATTTGCGGTGACTCGTCTCGAAGTGTTGGATGCACGCACTGTCGGCGAGAAGCATCTGAAAATGACCGTACGCCAGGGGACATCGCTGCCGTTCGATAGTATTGGATTTGGGATGAAGTCGCTGTTGGAGCGCGGCATTCCGTCCCGTACCCCGGTCGATCTGGCTTTTACGCCGGAACTGAACCACTGGAACGGCCGTGACCGGATTCAACTTCGCATTCGTGATGTCCGGCCGAGCGTGAGTGAGTAAGTAAGTGAGCGCATCATGGTGTACCAAACTGTCACAGACCTCGACCAGTTGCTGGATCGGATTCGAAGCTATGCTGCCGATGCCGACCTCGGCCTCGTTCGCAAGGCCCACGAGTTTTCTGCGAAAGCGCATAAAGGGCAACGTCGCCGGTCCGGAGAACCCTACCTTCAGCATCCCATCGCCGTCGCCGGAGTTCTGACCTCACTGAAAGCGGATGTCACCGCCATTGTTGCAGCGTTGCTGCACGATACCCTGGAAGATACGGTCGCCAAGCCTGAGGAACTCGAACGGGAATTCGGGAAGGATGTCGTCCATCTGGTCGACGGAGTGACCAAGATCGGCAAGATTACATTTCGGAGCTATGAAGAAAAACAGGCGGAAAACTTCCGCAAGATGGTGCTGTCGATGGCGGATGATATCCGTGTCGTTCTCATCAAGCTCGCCGATCGACTGCACAACATGCGCACGTTGGAGCATCTCAGCGCAGCCAAGCGACAGGAAATTTCCCAAGAGACGCTGGAGATCTATGCGCCGCTGGCGAACCGCCTTGGAATCGGGTGGATTAAGAATGAGCTTGAGGATCTGTGCCTCAAGCACCTCAAGCCTGAGGCCTACGAGACATTGCGTGTTCGTGTGGCGAAACGAGATGAGGATCGGCAGCAGTATATTGATGAAGTCAGCCAGCTCGTGAAGAAAGCGATGGAAGAGAATGGATTGGCTGGACAGGTCTATGGTCGGCCCAAACATCTCTACGGTATTTACCAGAAGATGAATAAGCAGTCGATTACGTTTGAAGAGGTCTACGATCTGACGGCATTGCGGATTGTGACCGATGCCAAGATGAACTGTTACGCCGTGCTTGGGGTGATTCACTCAGTCTGGCGGCCTGTGCCAGGGCGCTTCAAGGACTACATTGCGATTCCTAAGTCCAACCTGTATCAGTCTCTGCATACCACGGTGGTGGGTCCGAAGGGGGAACATGTTGAATTCCAAATCCGCACGGAAGAGATGCATCGTATTGCCGAGCATGGCATTGCCGCGCATTGGAAGTATAAAGAACAGGGCCATGTGGCAGATCGTGACAGTAAGGCCTTTGGCTGGCTTCATCAGTTCGTTGAGTGGCATGAAGATTTGACGGATAACCGGCAATTTATGGACTCGGTGAAGCTGGACCTCTTCCACGATGTGGTCTATGTATTCACGCCCAAAGGGGTGGTGAAAGAGCTGCCGAGGGGATCGACACCCGTCGATTTTGCCTTTGCGATTCACACCCAAGTGGGAGACCATTGTGTCGGGGCCAAGGTGGACGGAAAGATTGTGCCACTCAAGTATCAACTGGCGAGTGGGGATACGGTCGAAATTTTGACGTCCCCGACGCAATCGCCCCATAAGGACTGGTTGAAGTTTGTTCGCACCTCGCGGGCGAAGACCAAAATCAAACACTGGATCAAGCTTGAGGAGCAGAAGCGAAGTGTCGAGATCGGCCGCCGCCTGCTGGAGTCGGAGTTTCGCCGTCAGGGGATGGCGCCGGCCAGGATGTTCAAATCGGCGGAGCTGTTGGAGGCCGCTCGTCAGTCAGGATTCGAGAGTACCGACGAATTGGCTGCGGCAGTTGGGTTCGGTCGCGTGGCGACGTCGCAGGTCATCGACAAACTCACGGTTTCATCATCTAAAGCGCCGGCTCCAGCTTCCGCTCCTGAACGTCCCACTGCGCGTAAAGCGGTGAGTGGAAAAAGCGACGGCACCGGTGTACAGGTGAAAGGATCTCGCGATCTTCTCATGCAGCTCTCGCGCTGTTGTCATCCTGTGCCCGGCGACCGCATTCTGGGATACATTACGCGAGGTCGCGGGCTCACAATCCATGCCGTCGATTGCCCAAATCTTGAGGCGCTGGACTACGACAAGGAGCGGTTGGTGGAAGTGGAGTGGGATGCTGCCACACCCAGCACGCACTCGGTCAAAATGTCCATTGTCGCTGTCGATAAGACCGGGGTCTTGGCGAATGTGTCCTCTGCGATCGCAGAATGCCATGCCAACATCAGTCGTGCGGAGATCACGACGAGGGAGGATCAAAAAGCTGTGCTGGATTTTGTCGTAGAAATTTCAGATACCCGCCATCTCGATCAAGTGCTCAAAGCTGTTGAACGTGTGGAGGGGGTAATTACGGCAAGGCGGATGCGGGCCTGGCAGGAACGATCTTAGCAAGATGCTGAAAAAGTCCGCCAGCTTCGTTCTCGGTTCCTTGAAATCCTCAACGTACCCCCGAGGGTACGCCTCCGGTTTCAACTCTCCTGCGGCCTTGCTGGGCGAACTTTTTGAGCATCTTGCGTGAGAGGGACTTGTTACGGAAGGCTGAACTGTAGTTTGGATCCCCGCTGTAACTTCAAACTCTCAGCTCGTCCCCCCGCGAGCTCCAAGACATAGAGTGCGCCTTCGTTGGGCCGGTATTGGGGGCAGCTGTCATCCGTCCTCGTGCAGATCGGGACGTTTTCTTCCATATGGACAATCTGCTTTTTCTCATTGATCCAGATGAGATCGAGTGGAATCTTGGTGTTCTTCATCCAGAACACCCAGGCCTCTGCTTGCGAGAATGTAAAAAGCATGCCGCGGTCTGGGGCTAACTGCTCGCGGTACATCAATCCCTCTGCTCGTTTCTGGGGAGTGTTGGCCAGCTCCGCGTGAATGATGGTTCCTCCCGGGAGGGTAATCGGGATTAGCCCAGGCTGGGATGGATCGTGTCCTGCCATGGTATAGCAAGGGAACGAGAAGAGGAGAATGAGAAAAATCGCAAGTGGTCGGTGTCGTTGCACGGCGGCATCCTATCGGCGCACTGGAAACGAGTCAAGCCGGAGGCTGCATGGGGCGGCATGAGATCGTCTGCGGGCTAAGAGTATCTTGCAATCGCGCGGGTGCCTATGCCATCCTCAAAATAGATAAGCAAGGGGCAGGTATATGAAAGAAACACGAAAAGTGCATTATGTGAAGGGCGTGTTTGTGTGCCCGAAATGTCGGCAGTCGTACGTGCAGGAAAAGTGGATCGAAGAATGGCGAGTTCGCTGTCACAAGTGTGACTATCGTGGAACGTTGACGGAAGTTTCCGTTGAAGAACGGATGGAAGAAGAAATTGTCCGTCGTTGAACCACGGCAATTCCGTGCTCCGGCTTCTTCTCTCGATTAACTAATTGATGATTCCCCCTTTCCCTATCTCTTTTTCGCGCCTCCGCCTTTGTGGTTCCCTTCTTCTGAGCGCTCTTCTTGTAGTGTTCGCAGCCGGTTTTGGTGAGGCATTTGCCGAGGATGCCGCGCCATTGGTGAAGGTGCTCGTGGCTTACCATTCGCTTTCCGGTAATACGGAGCGCATGGCTGAAGCAGTGGTCGCTGGCGTGAAGAGCGTGTCCGGCACCGAGGTACTCTTGAAACGAGTCGGCAAGGTGACGGCGGACGATTTGTTCTCTGCCGATGCAGTCGTGGTCGGCTCGCCAGTCTATTGGTCGAACATGTCTGGTGAGGTGAAAACCTTTTTCGACAACTGGCAGTTTAAATTCGGTGTGTTCCCAGAATTTAAGATGAAGAACAAGATCGGTGCAGCTTTCGCCGTGGGCGGTCAGGTGTCGAGTGGGAAGGAAGTCACGATGCTGACGATTCTTGCCGCGATGCTGGGGAATCAGATGATCGTCGTCAGTGGGGGCGGGGCCTTCGGCGCATCGGCCACCACAGAAGGCGACAGCCCCGGCATCGACAACCAGGAGTTGGCCGACGCCAAGGAGTTAGGCCGACGTGTAGCCGAGATCGCAGCGAGATTCAAGGCCAGTTCTGCCAAGTAGTATCTTCTGTTTGGTCTCCACGACGTATTTCGATCGGCGAGCGCCGGTTCGCGTAATGGGACCGACCCAGGTGCCAGATCGAGGATTCATCCGTTACCGTACCTTGCTGCCGTTCCTCTCTCCCGCTTATAGTGAAGCACTATGCGGAAGAAGACCTCATCCCGTCGCGGGCAGGGAATTGTCGTTCCACGCCCTGCCTCCGAATCATTCGCACTCATCGCCGCGTTTCGCGCCATATCGGCTAACGCTGTTTATACGATGGCCCCGAAGGCATCCGTCGTCCGGGGGTACGACTATTACCAAGAGCAGCGGCTTCAGCATTATGCCTGGAACCATGACCGTACAACGCTGACGGCGGAGGTACAAGGGAGCAGGCTCTACGAGGTCATTTTTTCCATCGACGACGGATTCCTCGCGGCCTCTTGCGATTGCCCGGCCTGGGACCCAGGCAGGCTGTGCAAACATGTGCTGTGCGTCTATTTCACGACCAAGCATCTGCTCTCACCGGAGCTGTTTAGATTGCCTGGCGGGCAAGAAGTCGAGCTGCCTGAGCTTCGAGCCGAGTTGCTCGGCAGCATCCAGGAAGCAGCCAGGGCGCCAGGACCGTTTTCTGCCGAAGTGGCCGGTAAAGGAGTGGCTCGCAAGGGACCGGCCTATGAGATCGTGATCGATGCCCATCACCTGCATCCGCAGCTCCTAATCCATAGGAATGGCGTGCCGCTGTCCGGGGGATGGGGCGCCGCGATTCCACCTGAACTGGTTTCTCTCCTTAATGTGTCCTGGTTCATGTCCGGGTTCGGGGAAGACCCCTTGCTCCACTATCTCAGGGTTCACGACAGGCCCTACCCGATTGTGCTGGTATCTAGCCACGAATCGATCCCGCTTCACTGGAACCAATCAGTCAAGTGCCGGAGTAAGACGGAGGTTGACCTTGTCGGCGGCCAGGTCAGGGTACGCGCGGTCTGCCTCGCCGACGAGGTACCGCTCGAACGGATCGCGCGCTTCAGGACGTTTGTGGTCGATCTGAGCGGCAGGCGATTGCTCTATCTGAAGGACGAACAGGGGTGGGCGTTGTTCCGTTCTTTGCTGCAACGCTTCAAGGGTGGCGATCCGTTCTCCGATCCCTATGACGATTTCGGCGAAGGGTTCCGCACGGTGCCGTTACCGGGCGAGTCCGGGTATGGGCGGTGGCAAGGCGCCAACCAGGATTTGGAGTTTACGATCTCGCTGGACGAGTTTCAGTCTGCGCAAATCGAGGTGCTTCAAATGCAGGCCAACCGGATTGTGCGGGATCTCCTGCTGAAGGTAGAGGGCCAGGAAGTTTCGGTGCAACGCCCCGCGCCGCCTTCGGTGGGTGATGGATTTTCGTATTCCCTGATTCTGAAGCCTCCATCCGGCGTGGAAGACCCGCTATCTGCTTCATGGACATTACAGGCACAATGTCGCCGTGGTGATGTCCGGTTTGCTCCGAGTGTCTCTACCTTTGGATTTTTCTCGGCGTTGGAGCAAGGGCGCGCCTTTTCCAGTGCGCTGCGCACGCACAAACGAAAGGCCATACTCTACGACGCGTTTTTTAGACTTCTTTCTGTGCGCGAGGCCAAGGAGCGAGACCAACGCATCAAAATGGTTCTCAGTCTGGAGGAGTGGCCACGCGCCGTCAACGACGAGGCCACGCAGTGGCTCAAGCAGCACCTGTTGGGCTATGCCCGGACAGATGTGCGACTACAGACACACGCCGGGCGATGGGAGCTGCAGCCGGTGGATAAGGCTCGTGAGGTGTGGCTGTACAGGATTCCCTTCGACGTATTCGGCCAGGAAATCTTTCGCGGCATGCGGCGCTGCGACGAGATGATGATCGACGCGCCGCGGTTGTTCCAAGGATTGCCGGCTCTCTTGGACAGCCTCACGTCCGCAGGGATTGCATTGCTCTACGAGGGCAAGCCCGTCAAGCCTTCTCGATGGGATTGTTCAGCCCATGTGGAGCGTATCGAGCCGGAAGGGGCCGGGATCGACTGGTTTGAAATCCGTCCGGAGATCCGGTGCGACGGCGTGGCGCTGGACGAAGCGGAGTGGCGGGCCGCCCTTCAGCAGGGAGGGCTGATCGACGCTAACGGCGGGTTGCGGGTGTTGGATCGCCAGACCCTGGAACGGCTGCACGCGATCCTCGCCCTGACCGGCGAGGCGCAGGCGGATCGGGGTGTCACGAAGATCGTGCGTGTGCCGCGCATGCAGATCCTCGACTGGCTGGCATTGCGCGAACAGGGCATTGCGGTTTCGTTGCCTGCTGAAGACGAGGCCGTGCTCGCCCGTCTCCTGGGATTCACGCGGATTGCCGCACGGTCTCTGCCGAAAAATGTGCAGGCCACGCTTCGTCCCTATCAGCGGGACGGGTATGCCTGGCTTGCGTTTCTCTACGAGCATCGTTTCGGTGGCTGTTTAGCGGATGACATGGGGTTGGGTAAGACCCTCCAGGCTATTTGTCTGTTGGCCGCTATTCAGGACGGGTGCCTGGAGACGGCGGCGGGTGTGAAGGGTCCGCATCTGGTTGTCGTGCCGACGAGTCTCCTCTTCAACTGGGAGCAGGAGCTTGCGCGCTTTGCGCCAGGCTTGAAAGTCCATGTCTATAGCGGCAGCGAGCGGACGTTCGATGCCAAAGACGGTGAGGTCGTTATCACGACCTATGGGCTGGTTCGCCGGGACATCGAACGATTGGAACGCCTGGCGTTCCATGTCATTGTGTTCGACGAGGCGCAGGCGGTGAAGAACATTCAAGCCGACACGACGGGCGCCGCCCGCCGTCTCACCGGACGTTTTAAACTCTCGCTGACCGGCACCCCGCTCGAAAACCATCTTGGCGAGTATTTTTCCGTGATCGATCTCTGTATGCCGGGATTGCTCGGCGAGTACGATCGGTTCAAGGCCGGTCTCAAACGTGTCCAAGGCGCCGTGCTGGAGCGGTTGCTTCGCCGGACCAGGCCCTTCATCTTACGACGGACCAAAGCAGAGGTCCTCCAAGACTTGCCGCCGAAGATCGAGAGCGAGGTGTTCCTCGACTTAACCGATCGGCAAAAGGTGCTGTATCAGCAGACGGTCGCTCAGGTTCGCACCACGATTGACGAGGCCTACCGGACCAAGACCTCGGGTCAGGCGCAGTTCATCGCGCTGACGGCGATCCTCAAGCTCCGGCAGGTCTGTCTATCGCCTCGCCTCCTGACGAACCGTGCCGACGAGCCCTCGCCAAAAATCAGTTTCCTGATGGAACGATTACACGTATTGTTGGATGAGGGGCATAGCGCTCTGGTGTTTTCCCAGTTCACCAGCTTTCTCGATCTTGTGGAGGAGGCCTGTGTCCGGCATGCGCTGTCGTATCACCGGCTGGATGGCTCCACGGTGGCGACCACGCGCAAAACCAGAGTGGCGGCGTTTCAGAGCGGGGAACAGCCGAGCGTGTTTCTCTTAAGTCTCAAAGCGGGGGGGCAAGGGCTCAATCTCACCAAAGCGAGCTATGTCTTTCATCTGGATCCCTGGTGGAATCCGGCGGTGGAAAACCAGGCGTCGGATCGCGCGCACCGCATCGGGCAACAGCGGACTGTCTCGATCGTGCGGATTCTCATGCGCCATAGCATTGAGGAAAAGATGATGGCACTCAAGCTACGGAAACTCGATCTGTATGATGCGGTGATGCGTGGGGTCGTGCGCGGCTCCGGGCAAGGGGTGCTGACCAAATCCGATTTCGAGTTTTTGCTCTCGCCGAGCGCACGGTGAGGATGTGTCCGTCGAGTGAATAAGAGATCGTGACACATTGTTCCGTTCCAACGGGATGCCAGAAAGGTAAGACTCCTCATCTCGCGGTACCCTGTGTAGAGACGAGATTGTCGTCGTCGATGGTGAGTGGATCTGTGCCGCAGTAGTCTTGTGGGGGTCGGGTGAGGGAGAAGGCCTTAGTCCGGACTATCTCCGTAGGCTGTTGAGGGAAGGCGCTTGCTGCGCACTCATTGCGATTTCCGCAAACTCATGAATATTCTTTGAGCAGCGACCGCAGCATCCTGGATCTTTTAGTCCGAACTTCGCTTTGAGTTGGCAGGGCATGACAATGCCGGCTTGTCCTGCTTCTCTGATATCTGAATCGGTTATTCCCTTACAGAGGCAGAGGTACATGGGTTGTACTCCTTTTTCGTCGAAGAGGGTTCTCGTGCGCAGACGACGATTATGATAACCGTTATCAATTAAGATAATAATACGCCCCGCCTCTCCTTCTGTCAAGAGAGGGAGGCGTGTACAGGTGTGGCGTGGGAGAGTGGAATGACTAAGGTGCTAGAAAGATAGAGAATTCAGAGCGTGTCTTCCAGCTGATCGACCATCTCGCGGATTGTATCGAACCCCGATTGCCAAAAATCTTCAGACGCCATATCGACGCCGACTTTAGCGAGAATCGTCTGCGGCGTCTCCGACCCACCGGTACTCAGCAAATCGAGATATTTGGGTACAAACGTGGCTCCTTCTTTTTGATACATCCGGTAGAGGGCAAGAACCAGTAAGTTCCCGAAGCTATAGGCATAGCAATAGAAGGGGCTGGCAAAGATGTGGGGAATGGTCAGCCATTCCCATTGAAACTCTTCCGGGACCTTAATGCTCTTTCCAAACTGTTGCCGCACTTCAGACAGATAGGTCTTGGCAAGATCCTTTACGGTCGCGCCTTGGGCAATCATCTCATGGGCCTGATTCTCAAATTGGACAAAGTATGCTTGCCGCAGGACCGTGGCGTAAATGTCGTCCAGTTGGTTGAGCAGAAGTCCCTGCCTTACTTTCTTGTCCCGTTCCTGGTTCATGAGGGCGTCGGACAGGATACGTTCCCCGAACACCGAGGCCGTTTCCGCCAGTGGGAGGGTGGAGTGAAAGGTAAACATGGAGTGTTTTTCCGCCAGCATACCGTGGACGGCATGGCCGAGTTCATGGGCCATCGTTGCGATATCACGTGCCTCGCCGGTGAAGGTCATCAGCACATAAGGCGTCATGTTTGGGACGACGCTGTAGCAATATGCGCCCCCGATTTTTCCGGGTCGCGCTCGTGCATCGATATGACGTTCATGCAGCACGCGTTCTGCCAAATCGGCTAGTTGCGGAGAGAATCCCCGATAGGCCCCTAGCACCATTCGGACGGCATCCTGATAGCGATAGGATTTCTGTGCGGTGCGATGAGGCGCATAGATGTGATAGCGGCTCATCGGCTTGATCTTGCAGAGACGAGCCTTGATGCGGAAGTATTCTTGAAAGATGTGCGCATTCTTCTGACAGACCTTCAGCAGCGATGTCACGGCTGCATCGGGAATGTCGTTTCCGAGGTTGCGGGTGGCAATCGGGGACGCGAATCCGCGCAGCTGAAGATTCTCAGCCTTCCAGTCGTTCACCAAGGTTTTGTAGATCTCCCCAAGCAGGTCGTGCTGGCCGGCGTAGACACGGTACAACTCTCGATAGGCAGCCTCACGTAGCCTGCCTTGCGCATGGCGCAAGTAGGACGTCAGTTCCTCGCGCGTCATCGTCTTTCGTGTGCCGTTGATGGTGAGCGTGAACGTGAAGGCGTTTGTGACCACGTCATACAACGAATGGACGGCGCTACGACCCGTGATGTTCTTAATGTTGACGATCTTCTCTTCCGGTTCAGACAGTGTGTGAGGTTGAAAACGGCGGATGGTTTCAAGGTGATACCGGAGTGTGCCTGTTCCGGTCATGAGTCGGCGCGCATTGTCTTCATCGACGCTTTGCCACCAGAGATCGAAAAACACCAGTCGGTTCTGAATCGCCGTGAGCCGCTCCTCAACCTTGGTTTTAAACGAACGGGCGGCTAAGTCTTTCGTGTTTTCGGAGAACCAGAGGTAGGCATAGGCGCCGATTTTGGAGGAGGCCGCTGTGATGTCTTCGCTCAGAGTCAGTAACGGGTGGAAGTGTGATGTGTCCATAGTCGGGCTCAGTTGGCCTCGCGCAGCTTCGAATTGCACCACTTTGGCCTCGATCTCTCCCAAGAAGATTTCAAAACGTTCAACCGGATTTTCCAGTAAATGTGAGAGGTCCCAGCGCTCGGAGTAGGAGCGTTTCTGCCGTTGAGGGGAGGAGGTCTTGCGCGAGGGTGAAATCTTTCGACTCGTTTTCACAGGCATAGGTTGCATCTCCTTCGTCTCATCTGCGTACATCATGTACGTTGGGCTTTCCGGCGGCGATCATACCATTCCCACTGACAAGCCCGCAGAGTTTTTGGCTGGCTTGAACCCGATGTGAATCTTTCATCTGTCGGGGCATTCTCGGTATGATAGGCCAAGCAATACGGGAGACGCCATGACCGATCAGGAACTCAACCGGGCAGTTCAATATGTCACTGCCAGCACTTCGTATGGGCGGGATACAGTGGCCGAGATTCTCAAGACTGGCATGGGTGAAATGACTGCTCTGGCCACCCAATCGTCGGAGCGATTTGAGCGGGATGTGCTGTTGGAGTACGTCTGCCAATGGACCATCAAACGAACGGGCCAAACGGAACCGTTGGTCAGGGAGATCCTCGGCTGCGCGAGCCGCTGGCTCGATGAAGTGTATGAGGAGATCTCCAAGCGCCAGTCTGAATCCCTTGGCCGCACAACCGATGATGACGACGATGACAAAGGGGTGGAGCCGGTCTAATGAATGTCGCTCGTGAAGCGGCGTTCGTATCTCGTCACTAAGTGCGTCTATGGTATGGTAGGTTTTCGAAGGCGAACAATGGCGCGACAGTGGTCACGACGAACGGGGAAGTTTTTCACTCACCTCCGTGAAGGCCATCGTGCTTCCCGGCGTGCATTAGAAGCTTGATCGAGATGAGAATTAAAACTGGTGGAGGTGTCCTGTAACTTGCCGCCGATGATATCTATCGAGACAAGCTTCATGCTAGCATGAAGTGCCGTGTGCTCTCCGCTATGCGGCAGCGAAAGGAGGTGGTCCTCATGAAAGCAATTTTGACCATCTCCGAGGGGAAGCCGACTATTCCCTCGTTTAATATCGAGTGGTGTAGGGGGCAAACTCGGAGAGAAAAAAAGTTTGCCCGACGGTTTTTTCTTGAGGCTACCCTTCCCCTACTTCGCTTCCTTCCCAGGTGAATCCAAGTGATCAGGCCTGCAGCGAGCCTTTGAGTATCTCCAAGTTCTTCGTCACCATCGCGTCGCCGTTTTTCGTGGAGATGTCGATGCCGGTGGCGCAGACGGTTCGGCATTCGTCGATCCGACCCAGCTTCTCTAGTGATTGGGCCAGAGCATAGTACGCGGCTGAATAGGTGGGTTTCACGATCACGCATTGTTGAAGCGCCTTGGCCGCTTCTTCGAAGTTGGCATCTTCCATGTAAGCCTTCCCGAGGCCAAACCAGGCCACCTCGTCGTTCGGGTCAATAGCCAGAACTTTTTTGAGCGGTTCGATGCGACGATTTGCCATGTTTCCCTCCAGGTATGAGTGACGATAGCAGCGCCGAGCGCTCGTTGTCTATGCCGATTCCTGCATGTTACGATTCGAAAATGTGATGAGAGACGAGTGAAGGGTGATGAGTGAGGGGCGGAGTGCTCCTTCATCACGACTGATCACCTTTCACGCATCACTCATCACTCATCACTGGATTTCAACATGGGCAAAACAGGACTCGTCTATGACCCTCGCTACCTCGACCATGATATGGGGGCCGGGCACCCTGAGTCGTCTCATCGGTTGCGTGCCATCATGCAGCAGTTGGGACAGAGCGGTACGGCGACTCGGCTGACTCAGATTCAACCGCGAGAGGCGGAAGATGAATGGATTACGCAGATCCATACCGCCTCATATCTTGCGATGCTGAAGAGTCATGCACCGACGAATGGGCGAGTCTCGCTCGACCCTGATACCTCCATGTCTCCCGGCTCATTGACCGCCGCCTATCTGGCAGCCGGCGGGGCATTGGCTGCAGTCGATGCGATTATGAGCCGGCAAGTGGACCATGTCTTCTGTGCCGTGAGGCCACCGGGGCACCATGCCGAAGCAGGGCGTTCCATGGGCTTCTGTCTCTTCAATAATGTGGCGATTGCCGCGCGCTATGTGCAGAAGAAGTATGGCCTCACGCGCGTCTTGATTGTCGATTGGGACGTGCATCATGGCAACGGCACGCAGCATAGCTTCGAGACTGACCCATCGGTGTTGTTCTTCAGTACGCACCAGTATCCACATTATCCTGGCACGGGTGGTGCGACGGAACGAGGCAAAGGAGCAGGGGAGGGTTTCACGATCAATGTGCCGATGGAAGCGGGTGAGGGTGATGAGGAGTATCGCGCCGTCTTTCTGAAATCGTTAGTGCCGGCAGCCGATGCGTTCAAACCGGAATTTGTCATCGTCTCCGCCGGATTCGATGCGCACAAAGACGATCCGCTTGCGAGCATGGGGTTGACGGAAGAGGGCTATGCGGATCTTACTGGCATTGTGGCCGGTATCGCCAAACGTCATGCCGGTGGACGCATGCTCTCATCGCTCGAAGGCGGGTATCACCTACCGGCCTTGGCTGCCTCGGTCGATCGCCACATTCAGGCGCTCTTAGCAGGATGCTGAAAAAGTCCACCAGCGGCGTTCTCGCATCGCTCAGAGGCTCAACGTACCGAAGCGTACGCCTCGC
>SWDP01000047.1:47040-52499 GCA_005116885.1 Nitrospira sp. | reverse complement strand
TGGTGCTCCTTATTCGTCGCACCGTGCGCCCCAGAGGGTACGCCTCCGGTTTCGACTCGCCTGCGGCCTTGCCCGCGGAACGGCGCGTCTCGGCGCGCCGGGGTTGGGCGGGTGAGAAGTCTGGCCTTTTTGAGCATCCTGCATAGTGCGCTCCTGTTGTTCTCGATGTACAAGCCAATAAAATTCCAGTGCGTACACAGAGTTTTTTGGGATAGTCTCTTAGCCGCATGAAGACCCTTATAAAAGCTCTGCTCGGTTGTGTTCTGGTCGGTGTGCTCGTGTATGTGTATTACACCGAGATCAAACCGGTCGTGATTTTTGGATTGCGGTCGGACTACGCCCATGCGATTCCATATCAAAAAATTCCTGAGGGTCTGACGAGTCTGAAGGCTGAATCCTGTGGAGAATGCCATCGCGAGATCTATGAGGAATGGAAGACGAGTATCCACGCCCATGCCTATGAGGACCCGTTTTTTCAGGCCTATTGGAAAAAAGACAAAAATGTGTGGGTGTGCTTGAACTGTCATACCCCTCTGGAAAACCAGCAGCCGACTTTGATCAAGGAGATTCCGCGAGGGCGTGTGGAGAAGGCGGTTCAAGAGCCCAATCCTCAGTACGATCCCGAGTATCAGAAGGAATCGGTGACCTGCGCGGTCTGCCATGTGCGGGACGGAGTCATCTACGGGCCGTTTGACGATTCGGCTGCGCCGCACCCAACCAAGTTCGATCCGAATTTCAGGACCGCGCAGGTCTGTTATCGTTGTCACAATGTCGTGTCCGGACCGGCCCAATTTTATAACGTGGGTCCTTGCGGGACGTATGCAGAATACGAAGGCAAGTTCTTCATGCAGGAGCGGGGCTTTATTTGCCAGAGCTGCCACATGCCGGAAGTCGATCGGCCTGTTGCAACCAATAGTCCAATCCGCCGTGGGCGCAAGCATCTCTGGCGCGGTGGGCACGACCCCGATATGGTAAAGCGGGCAGTGGGAATACAAGTCAAGGCCGACAACACGTCACCCAAGCCGGGTGATCGAGTCGGTTTTACGCTCACGCTGATCAATGCAGGAGCCGGCCATAAGATTCCAACCGGCGATCCCGATCGATACTTCACGGTGGAGTTTTCCGTCGAAGATCAGAAGGGGCAGGTGCTGGATCAGCATACATCGACGATGGGCCGCTGGATCATGTGGCAGCCGGCCATTGTCGAGTTGTATGATAACCGCCTGCTGCCATTGGCCAGCCGGGAATACCAGTTTGCGTACCAACTCCCGGCTCAGGCGGAAGGCTTGAAAGTGAAGACTCGCGTGCAGTACCACATCCTGACCGATAAACAGCATGAGATGCTGCAGACGAAATATGGGCTGACGGGGAACGATCCCTATCGATTCGTCGTCTACGAGCGGGAGTTTCCGTTGTCCGGCGCGCTTGCTGCAGTATTGGACGAGGGCAATCAGCTCTCAGCGGTTAACCGTCAGCCAGATGCGTTAAGTTGTAAGGCCGGAGTTGAAGGCTGACCAATGATGTCTAACAAGCTGCGAAAAAACTATTACGGCTTAGTGGAAATTCAAAGGTCTGCACATTTTGGACAACAGGAGAACACCACGCAGGATGCTCAAAAAGGCTGCCCAGCAAGGCCGCCGCGAGTGAAGGCCCGGAGGCGTACCCTCTGGGGCGCACGGTGCGACGAATAAGTCGCACCAAGTCTGTGCGCGCCGCCGAGTAGTGAGGCGGCCGGGTCCCCGTTGAGGGATCTGAACGATGCTGGCGGACTTTTTCAGCGTCTTGCTAAAGGGAATGACATGACACACGCGTTGCTGATTGATACCGACACTCTCCAGCAGAACCTGGGACAGCCCGGTCTGGTGGTGCTCGACGTGCGAGGGCGGGCCGCCTACGAATTCGGCGGCCATATTCCGGGGGCGGTACATTCAACATGGCATGAGTACAGCGACCCTCATGCTGTGCCGAAGGGATTGCTCGATCCCGATCGCGGTCGCATCGAACAGAAGATCCGCGCCTTGGGCATCAGCCAGGATAGCGATGTGGTCATCTACTCCAATCCGTTCGACAATTGGGGAGACGAAGGCCGCATGTTCTGGATGTTGGAGTATCTGGGGCACACACGCCTCCGCATTCTCGACGGTGGGTGGGTCAAGTGGGTGCAGGAAAAACGGCCGTTCGAGCATGGATGTGTGACGCCCACACCGGGGATCTTCACCGTCAAGCCGGTGACGACCGTGATCGCAAGCAAAGATGAACTGAAGCAGCTTGTGAAGCAGCCGCATCCAGGCACCGCGATCGTCGATGCGCGCAGTCTCGAAGAATATCTTGGAAAAGAGGTGTCGGGGATTCCGCGACCCGGACACATTCCCTCTGCCATTCATCTGGCCTGGACTGGATTTCTTCACGCAGACGCGACGGTAAAAGATGTACCGACGATTGCAGAGAGTCTCGCCGAGAAAGGTCTCACGCAGGATCAAGAAGTCATCTGCTATTGCACCGGCGGCGTCCGTTCATCATGGCTGTATTTTATTTTCAAGCTCGCAGGGTATCGGAAGGTGCGCAACTACCCTGGGTCATGGTGGGAGTGGAGCCGGGATTTTGCCTGCCCGGTTGAAAAAGATGCCAAGGGATTGCAGCAGATTCTGAGCGTCGATCCCCAAGTGAGACCTTCTTGACAGTAAAAAAATGGCTGTGTAAGGTGATAGTCAGTCGAGAATGTTGTAAATACTGCTTACTCGTCGAGTAAATCTTAACCACTGAGGAGGATCCCATGACCATGAAAATTCGTCGCGGAGCACTGGCTGTGGCGGCGGTTGCCGCGCTCGTTGGTTTCCCGTTGTTTAGCGGGCTTGCCCTTGCTGCTGACAAGCATGTGGGTGAAGCCTTGGCACATGCGAAGGAAGCCGTGGCGCATGGCAAGCAGGGACATGCCGATGCCTTGGTGCAGCATGCTGAAGAAGGGCTGAAGCATGCCATGGCCGGTGATATGAAGAATCCGCATTTGGCCGAAGGCATTACGCATCTCAAGGAAGCCGTGGCCCATGGCAAGGCTGGTCACGCTGATGTGGGCACACAGCATGCCGAAGGCGCGGTCACCCATTTGTCTGAAGTGAAGTAAACCTTCGAGTAAGTGTGTTCGTGAACGGGCAGGGGCGACCCTGCCCGTTTTAGTCTGGGGACTTGACGATCATGCAGGTTGGGTTTTTTCAGTTCGCACCACGATTCGGTGAAGTCTCTCACAATCTCGACACGATTGTGGAAGCCCTCGATCGGGCGGACGCCGATCTGATCGTCTTGCCGGAATTCTGCGCGTCCGGGTATCAGTTCGTGTCGCAGCATGAAGTGATGACCCTGTCGGAGTCGGTGCCGAATGGGCCGACCACGCAACGGCTGATCGATCTAGCGAAGCGGCGTCGGATGACGATTGTCGCCGGCCTTCCGGAGCGTGCTGGGGATGCCTGCTATAACTCCGCTGTGGTCGTTGGCCCGTCGGGGTTTATCGGGTGCTAACGCAAGACCCATCTGTTTTTTGAAGAAACGCTATTTTTCACGCCCGGCGACACAGGATTTCAAGTCTGGGATATCGGGCCGGCCAAGATCGGCGTCATGATCTGTTTCGATTGGTATTATCCGGAGGCGGCTCGTACGTTAGCGCTGAAGGGCGCAGAGATCATTTGTCATCCCTCGAACCTCATCTTGCCAAATTGTCCGGACTCCATGCCGGTTCGGTGTCTGGAGAATCGAGTGTTCGCCATTACCTGTAATCGCACCGGAAGCGAAGTGCGAGGCGGTAAAGATCAGCTGACATTTATCGGGAACAGCGAAGTCGTCGCTCCTAAAGGAGCGATTCTGCATCGCGCGCCGCGAGACCAAGAAGAACTCTATCTCGTCGAGATCGATCCTGCCGATGCGCGCAACAAAGCCCTCACACGATACAACGATCTACTCCGCGATCGACGGGAATCCCTCTATCGCTAGCCAGGCTGGTTTGTCTGGTTGATTTGGTCTATTTGGTTTGTTTGGTTGAATCCGACGAACCAATGAACAAAACAAACCAAATAAACCAGATCAACAAGTCTGCTCGTGACGCTTGCACGCCACCGGCTCAAGCGGTAGGATTACCACTATGAAAGCTCCACTTGGGAAAGGCATTTTCCTCATCGCCGCGCCGTCCTTGCGCGATCCAAATTTTCGGCAGACCGTCGTGTTGCTCTGCGAGCACGGGGCCGAAGGTGCATTGGGTGTCGTCGTCAACCGCCCGACTGCGATGTCGGTCTCAGAGGCCTTACCACAAGTTCCGATCCTCGAAGGGCAACGGCACGTCCTCTTCTCCGGAGGGCCGGTGCAAACGAATCAGGTGATGATGCTCTATCGCTTGGATCAATTGCCTGAGAATTCCCACCATGTGTTCGATGGGATCTGTCTTGGCGGGGACACAGAGCTCGTCGATCGTATTTTGACGACCAGTGAGGGGAGAGAGGCGTTTCGCGCCTATATCGGATATTCCGGATGGGGCCCTGGACAACTGGAATCTGAAATGCAGACCGGATCATGGTTTACCATTCCCGCAGATCCCAGTGCGGTGTTCGACAAGGATCCCACACGTATCTGGCCGGACATCGTGAGCGCCCTAGGCGACGACTATCGCCATTACGCGGATATGCCCTTCGACCCCTCTTTGAATTAACAGAATGCTGAAACAGGCCGCCAGCTTCGTTCTCGCCTCGAAAGCATCCTCAACGTACCCCTGAGGGTACGCCTCCGGTGCTTCCATCGGCTGCGCGGGTCGAACTTGGCTTCTTCGATGGTGATATCTGCCAACCGGCTCTCCTTCGTCTGGCGGCTGATGTTGATGTCCAGATTATACTTCAGTGCTTGAAGGGCTGCGTCGGCGAGGGAGATGGTTTCCTGTCGTTCCGAAGACGGTGTCTTGCCGATCTCGAGCCCCCAACTGAGCCCAGGTGACAGGATGAGTCCAATACCGAGGGCATAGCTACACGTGCGCCACCATCTCCGTGTGTTGATATTCTGTTCCATCCTTCCCCCTTTGATCGACAAGCAAAATCTCTGCATACTATAATGATGTTATGCGAATCTGTCATGGGCTAAGTGCCGCGGGTTTGGTCAACCTATGTATTGTGCCGGGCTTGGTGCTTCCAGCAGCACTGGCTGCGGTGATCCTATTCCTATTTTCACTCCCGTCATTGCCCCCGCAGGCCTGGGGGCAATCGACCTCCAGCGTTCGTTCATTCGATGGGGGGGTCGCGCCACTGTTCAAGATGCCAGGCATCGGGAGTCTCTATGTCGATAATCAAGGCACGCAGGGATTTTTGTACAACCCAGGAAACAATTTCCAGTCGTTCAGCTTTCGGAATCCCACAACAGGGCAAGCATGGAGTGGGGCCGTGACCACGTTCGGGCCGCAACTCTCGATCGGACTCATCCAAGGCGCCAAC
>SWDP01000047.1:31272-46940 GCA_005116885.1 Nitrospira sp. | reverse complement strand
AACAAAGGCGAGACTGATCCTAGAGGCGCGAAATTGGTCGGAGACCCATGCGGCGGATCGAAAATCATCCTCTGATCCAGCTTGCCGCCCGCTGAATGACGGGCCGCTGAGCGTCGTCACGTCGGCGAGCATGCGTTCGCTTGACAGGCTGTCGAGTGCACCAAGCCATGCACGCTGGTCATCCTCCGATTGGGCGAAGACTTGGGTTCCTATGGGGAGCAGAGCGAGGATAATTCCCAGAAGAATGACCACGCCAAAGGAGGGAGAGCCGCTGCGCGTTGAGCCGTTCATGAAGTGAGCCTTTCGAGGTCGAGGCACTATAGCATAGATCGAGAGGTCCGTTGCAGAGCGGTTGCAGGCCAAGGTACTATGCCGAATTGTGAGCATGACACGTCGATGACAGATTTGACCACACCAGCACAGCATTTCACGAACCGGCTGGCCACAGAAGCCAGCCCTTATCTCCTGCAGCATGCGGAGAATCCTGTGGAGTGGTATCCCTGGGGCGAGGAAGCCATATCGCGAGCGAAAGCCGAAGACAAGCCGATTCTCTTGTCGATCGGGTACTCGGCCTGCCATTGGTGCCATGTGATGGCTCATGAGTGTTTCGACAATGTTAAGATTGCCGGGTTGATGAACCAGGACTTCATCAATGTGAAGGTGGATCGAGAAGAACGCCCGGACTTGGACGATATTTACCAAAAGTCCGCGCAGGTATTCCTGGGACGCGGCGGTGGGTGGCCCTTGACGATGTTTCTCACGCCTGACCAAGAACCATTCTATGGGGGTACTTATTTCCCGCCGACACCCCGCTACAACCTGCCAGGATTTCCCGATGTGTTGCGCGGGGTTGTCGAGGCCTATCGAAATCATCGAGACGATGTCAGGAAGAATGTCGAGAAGGTAAAAACCGGTCTCCAGCGAGTCGGCACGCCTCAGCCGTCTGACGATCCCTTGACGGATGGTCTGCTCGATGAGGCAGTCAAAAGCTTAGGGCAGTTTTTCGATCCGGTTCATGGTGGATTCGGTGAAGGGCCAAAATTTCCCACGGTTCCTCCGCTCAGTCTGTTGCTCCGTCAGACGGCTCGAACGAAAGACGCCTCCCACCAAGAGCAGGTGCTCTTACAACTGCGCACCATGGCGGCTGGAGGAATCTACGATCATCTCGGCGGGGGCTTCCATCGTTATTCGGTGGATGGCCGGTGGCTGGTTCCCCATTTCGAGAAGATGCTCTACGACAATGCGCAGCTGGTGCGGATCTACCTCGATGCCTGGCGTCTCACCAAAGAGGAGCGGTTTCGTGAAGTGGTGGAAGAGACGTTGGAATATGTCCGTCGTGAACTCACGCATCCCGATGGCGCCTTCTTTGCTGCGCAGGATGCCGACAGCGAGGGACATGAAGGGAGCTACTTCGTCTGGGAGCCGAAAGAGATTGCATCGGTGCTGGGAGCCGACATGGCTGAGGAGTTTTGTCGATACTATGGGGTGACGGAGAGCGGCAATTTTGAGGGGAAGAACGTGTTGAATCGGCTGGGTGAGGTCCACCCAGAATCTGACGCGCAAGCGGAAGTGGAGACCATGTTACGGGCTGCCAGACTCAAGTTGCTGACCGCACGCGAGCAACGGATGGCGTTGCAGCGGGATGACAATATTCTCACGAGCTGGAACGCGATGATGGTGTCCGCGTATCTCGATGCCTACCATGCGTTCGGGGTTCCGGCGTATCTGGCAGCTGCGGAGCGGGCGCTCACATTCCTGTTGGACTATGCGATTGAGAACGGAAGGGTCTATCGTACGGTCAGGGCGGGGAAAGGACGCTTGAACGGCTATCTGGACGATGCCGCCTGTCTTGCCGCTGCGTTGCTGGACGCGTTTGAGGCAACATCGCATCGGTGGTATCTGGATCAAGCGCGCGAGGTCACGGACCATTTATTGGTGCGATATTGGGATGAGCCCATTGGGGGGTGTTTTTATACCAGCCGCGACCATGAAGCCCTGCTCCATCGTATGAAGTCGGGGACCGATAGCGCGATTCCATCCGGGAACGCCGTCGTTGCCATGGTCTTGTTGAGGCTGTTCTCTTTCACCAAAGAACAACGGTATCATGACCTGGCCGAGCGGCTGTTCCGGGTGTTCCGTCATGCGATGGCCCACAACGCCTATGGCACATCGGCTATACTGTGCGCACTGGATTGGTACCTGGCGACACCACAGGAGATTGTTGTGGTTGGGACTCGTGGCGATACCATGACCGAATCGTTGCTCTCAACAGTCCATCGGCGCTATCTGCCGAATCATTCGGTGCTGGTGGTCGAATCGGCTCGTCGTGGGGGCGAATCCGACTTGCCGCTCGCGATCGGGAAGACGAGTGTGAACGGGAAGCCGACGGCGTATGTGTGCCAACGTCAGACCTGTTCACCTCCTGTGACAGACCATGACCAATTGGATCTGGTATTGTAAGGAGACTGCCGGGAGGATGTCGTGAGCGCAGGCGATTCAGGCAAAGGGCTGTACGATCATCTCTACCGGCGATTTTTCGAGAATCGCGCGTCTCACCAGGGCTATGATTTTCAGCATGCCCCCGGTGGAAGCGCTCCAACGCCTGGAGTGACATTCCCAGATCGTCTTCGGTGGTGGGCTTGGGGGCGATGGAAACGTCGAAACAAAATTATGGCCGCTCGTGATCGGTTTCAGCAAGACATTCTCGATATCAAGAAGCGGCCACCGAGGTAGCAAGCATTCCAGGAGATGGTTGCGAATGAACGTAGCATGAGCGTGAAGCCGAGATCTGTGAGTCGGGTGCTTATAGGGCTTGTCTTGGCCATGATTGCCGGCGAATGGAGCGATTGCGTTGAGCCATCTTATGCGATTGAGATAGAGAGCCGGATGGAAAAAGAAGCCAACTTGCAAGGCCAGGTGCAAGGGGGGTTGTTTAATCGATGGACGTTTGACCAGCAGAAGTCCGGTGAGGCTCCTGTCGGATTCTCGATGCTGGGGTTTGGCGAGGGGCCGGCTGCGGATTGGATGGTCAAGGCAGATCCTGATGCTTCATCGGGGTCCAATGTTCTCGCTGTCAATTCATCGTGCCCAACTGAGACCTGTTACCGTGTGATCGTCGCCGATGGGTTTCAGTATGAATACCCAGATATGTCGGTCAGGATGCGGTTTCCCGTCGATGAGTCGACGGCGATAGGTGGTGTGGTGTTTGGCGTACAGGATGCCAGGCACTTCTATGTGGTGGTGGTCAATCTTGCGACGAAGATATTGGAAGTGAGCAAAGTGGTGAAAGGAAAGGAGACGAGTCTCGGACAATCGTCGCTCACGCCTAAAAAGGGTTCCTGGCATATGCTGCGTATTCAGCGGAATACTATCCTGAGTAAAGACTTTATCGAAACCTTCTTTGACGGCGTGCTCGCGGTAACGGTTGAGGATCAGTCTCTGACCATCGGTCAGGTCGGTCTTGTGGTTCGGGGATCTACCGCGCTGGACTTCGATAGTGTGCATGCGGTTCCGCTGTTCTCGCACCGCCCGCTTTCTGCTCCTGCCGCCTATTAGGAAGGGCACCCGCTATGCGTGTGAATACGTCATCGCTTGCAATTAAAAGGGCAGAGGAGTAGAGTACCTCGTGTATCGTCGCGAAAGGCCTGGTGATGATATTACAGAGAGAGACAAGGCCTAAGACAGTTGTTGTTTTGGTTCTGCACGGGAATTTGATCGGAAGCCAGCCTTGAGCCGCCATGGTGTTTGCATCTTCGGCCCACTCCTTCCTCACTTTGTTCTCGAGTCCAAGACAACACATATTCTCAAAGGAGGAGCCCAATGGGTTCGAAGATTTATGTCGGCGGTTTACCGTATTCCACCACTGAGCAGCAGCTGAGCGATCTGTTTGCTGTGCATGGAGCGGTGACATCATCCCGGATTATCACAGATAAGTTTACTGGCCAGTCCCGCGGGTTTGGATTCGTGGAGATGTCCGGGGACTCAGAAGCGCAGGCGGCGATTACCGCGCTGAACGGCACTGAGTTGGGCGGTCGCACGTTGACCGTCAACGAAGCGCGCCCACAGGAGCCACGTACTGGTGGCGGCGGTGGTGGTGGTCGCGGCGGTCGCGGCGGCGGCGGAGATCGGTACTAAGCCGTAACAAGTGGTTTACACATCGGGGCTGCCTATCCGGCAGCCCCGCTATTTCCTTCCTAGAATTGCCCATCAACGTGATGCGTTTCTCGGCCCTCTACCAGGCCGGACCGTGCAGTCCCAGGAAGTGTTTCCTTACAAGGAGTTTTATGTCTACGTTTGCTGATATGAATCTGCCCCAGTCCCTTGCCCAGCGCCTGATACAGGCAGGCCTCACGACACCTACGCCGGTGCAAGAGGCTGCCATTCCTCTCGCGCTGAAAGGCCAGGACATTATGGCGCAAGCCAAAACCGGGAGCGGAAAAACACTGGCGTTTTTGCTACCGATTATTGAGCAGGTGATGCGTCGGGAGGCTTCTGCGCCTGCGCCTGGTCCCTATACCAGGTCTGGGCCGAGCCACGCGTCTGGACCGAAGTTTTTGGTGCTGGCGCCCACACGTGAATTGGCGCTCCAGATTGAAATGGAGTTGCGCAAGTATGCCCCGATATCCGTGACCTCGCTGTCGGTGTATGGTGGGACGCCGATCGAGCGCCATTACCGTGCATTGCAACGGCCTCCGATGGTGGTGGTCGGTACGCCAGGGCGGTTGCTCGACTTGGCCGGTTCCGGCCACTTGAAGTTGGGTGGCGTGACGTTTCTTGTCATGGACGAGGCCGATCAGATGTTGGACCGCGGGTTTCTTCGGGACATCCAACGGATTATCCGTCTTCTGCCGGTTGAACGCCAGACGCTGTTGTTCTCCGCGACTTTTTCCGGGGAGATTCAAACGCTCGCGCAGACCATGCAACGCAATCCCGCTCGTATCTCGGTCGATCCAGGCATCAGCACCCCGACGACGATCGTGCATGCCTACTATGTCGTGCCGGGAGATCAGGCTCGTACGCAACTGGTGCATACGTTGCTCCAGAGTGTGACGGGTGGTGGGCGGTCGATGGTGTTTTGCGATCAGAAGTATAAGGTGCGACGGTTAGCGGCCCATTTGGGCGGAGAACCAGCTTCGGTCGGTGCGTTGACCGGTAATCACAGTCAAGCACAGCGGGAACGGACGCTCGGCGCCTTTCGGGCCGGTCGTCTCCGTTCGCTTGTGGCGACCGATGTGGCAGCCAGAGGGTTGGATATTCAGGACGTGACCCAAGTGATTCACTATGAGTTGCCGACTAATCCGAATTCTTACGGCCATCGGACAGGACGAACGGGTCGAGCAGAGAAGGAAGGGGCGACCTTCCTGATTCTGTCTCAGTCCGAAGAACGAGAGTATCTTCGAATGGTGAGACAATTGCGAATTGAGACGAAGAAGCTCGCGCTTCCCGTGTTTGCGGCTCTCCCATCTCCGGCCCCTATGCCGGTGAGTGAAGAGCAGTCTCATCGCCAGCGGCCACGCCGAAGTGCGGAACCCTCGGGCCGGCGGTTTCGTGAGGGCGAGAACCGTGGCCCAGTTCATAGACAGGGAGCCTCGGCAGGTCCGTCTAGGCACTCGCGATATTAAGAAATGCTGACGCCGCCGGACCCCGGAAGGGGCCGGAGGCGTCTCATGGATCTGTCAATGTCTAGCTTGCCCACGCACTGTTGTGCGCGATGCTGTTTCCGATGGTAAGATAACGACCACAGCCAGGACTATTCATGAATGCCTGCTGCGTCGTCCGATCCACTCGCCCGGCGGGGCTTTTCTCGTTCGGCCTCCTTGACGGACTCCACGTACGCCTACGTCGGTCTTACTTGCGAGAAGCCCCGGCGGGCTTCGGTCTCGAACCCCTCGCGACGGCATTCATGAATAATCCTGGCTAAAGGTCGTCCATGCCGCCGTTTCAACTCGAAGCCCCATTCAAGCCCTGCGGAGATCAAGGTCAGGCCATCGATAAGTTGGTCGCAGGAATTGTGGCCGGACGAAGACACCACACGCTGCTCGGTGTCACCGGGTCAGGCAAGACCTTTACCATGGCCAATGTGGTCGCGCAGGTGCAGAAGCCCACGTTGGTGCTGGTCCATAACAAGACGCTGGCCGGCCAGCTCTACCAAGAGTTCAAACAGTTTTTCCCCCACAACGCGGTGGAATATTTCGTCAGCTACTACGATTACTATCAGCCGGAAGCCTATATTCCCCAAAGCAACACGTACATTGCCAAGGACGCATCCGTCAACGACGCCATCGACCAGATGCGGCATTCGGCAACTGCCGCGTTGCTCCAACGGAACGACGTCCTGATCGTCTCATCGGTCTCCTGTATTTATGGCCTGGGGTCGCCTGAGGTCTATCACGAGATGGTCGTCTTCCTCGAAGAGGGGATGGAGGTCAGGCGGGAGAAACTCCTGGCGAAGCTGGTCGAGATTCAATATGCCCGCAACGACATGGATTTTCACCGTGGCACCTTCCGCGCTCGCGGCGACGTCATCGAGATCTTCCCGGCGTCGAACGATGCGGTGTCCGTGCGGATCGAGTTGTTCGGCGACGTTGTCGACGCGATTCACGAAATCGATCCCCTCACAGGGAAATCGCTCAGAAAGCTTCCGAAAGTCGCAGTCTATCCAAACACGCACTATCTTATTGCGCCGGATCGATATGAGCGAGCGATTACAGGTATCGAAGAAGAATTGGATGAGCGCGTCGCCTATTTTAAGAAACAGAACCAGCTTGTCGAGGCCCAGAGAATTGCGCAGCGCACCAAATTCGACCTTGAAATGATTCGAGCGATGGGGTACTGCCACGGCATCGAGAACTACTCACGGCATCTCAGTGGCCGCGCCGCCGGTGAACAGCCTCCGACGCTTCTGGACTATTTCCCCAAAGGTTTTCTGCTGATCGTCGATGAATCCCATGCCACGATTCCCCAAGTGGGAGGGATGTACGAAGGCGACTATTCGCGGAAGCGTACCTTGGTCGAGTATGGATTCCGATTGCCCTCGGCGATCGATAACCGGCCGTTGAAGTTTGCGGAATTTGAGCGTTGTCTCAATCAGGCGGTGTATGTTTCCGCGACGCCAGGCTCCTATGAATTGGGGCATGCGGCCGGAGAGGTGGTCGAGCAGATCCTTCGACCAACCGGTTTGATGGATCCGGTCATCGAGGTGCGCCCAGCCAAAGGGCAGGTCGATCATCTGCTCGGCGAAGTGCGGACTGAAACGGCCCAGGGAGGGCGGGTGCTGATCACCACCTTGACCAAGCGGATGGCCGAGGATTTAAGCGAGTACTACCATGATCTGGGGATCAAGGTGCGGTATCTGCATTCCGACATCAAGACGTTGGAACGGGCTGAGATCCTACAGGATCTTCGGCGCGGGCGGTTCGACGTGTTGGTAGGGATCAATCTTCTGCGAGAGGGGTTGGACCTACCCGAGGTGACCCTCGTGGCAATTCTCGATGCGGATAAGGAAGGGTATCTTCGGTCCTATCGATCGTTGATCCAGACGGCCGGGCGGGCAGCGAGGAACGTACGAGGCCATGTCATTATGTACGGTGATACCGTTACCGATTCGATGCGCATGGCGCTTACCGAGACTGAGCGACGCCGCGCGATTCAAGCCGACTATAATACCAAGCACAGTATCGTGCCTGTGAGTATCAAGAAGGACGTCTTGTCGCTTGAATATGCAACGGAGGAGATAGGCGCCGTGCAGCTGGATGTAGCCGCTGAGTCATCGGCTGTCTATGAAACAGCGGAAGCGGCGGAATCAATCATTAAGCGGCTGGAAATCGAAATGAAAGCGTCCGCGAAGGAATTGGAGTTTGAACGGGCCGCGTCGCTGCGAAACCGAATTCGAGCGTTGAAGCTGAAGGAATTAGAGTTGAAGTCGGATCTCTAGCCCGTTACCCAAACAATCATTCCAGTATGTCGGCACTTCAGAGGGGTGCGCCTGTCCTAGGCAAAAGGAGATCATCTTCGCAGGATGCTCAAAATGGCCGCCCAGGAAGGCCGCAACGAGTGAAGATCCGAGGCGTACCCTCAGGGGTACGTTGAGGGTCTAAACGATGCGAGAACGACGCTGGCGGACTTTTTCAGCATCCTGCTACACGTTTTTGTACAGATAGATGCCGAGGAACATCCCAATCAGGCTGAGAAGATTGATTTTGAGTTCGAAGCCCACCGTAAATTTGAGCAGAACCATGTCGATGGTAAATGGGCTGATGCCAGGGTTAAAATGGGTGGCGAAGATCGTTTGAATGTTGCCATGCGGGGCCATGACTCGGAGGATCTCCCCCAGGATTCCTCCCAATAATCCACCGATGAGAACGAAAATGATCAGCATCCAGTATGATTTTCTCACGGCAACCGCCTCACAGCTTGCAGAACTCTCTGTGGAATCGTACGAAACGATGGTAGGACCCTTTGGACCATAGCGAAAGGTCTAGGACATGTCAATAAAATGTGCATCTCGGTAGTGGGTCAGTTTGAATCGATCAAATTAGCGATTTCCTCCAATGTCCATACGTGATTGGCGATTCCCGCTTCCATCGCGGGCGTGACTCGTAGCGATTGGTGAATCCTCGCGAAGTTGTAATGCATGAAATGAAGGGCTACAGCATGACCCTGATTTTCAATCTTCTTACTGAATGCATTGGTCAAGCGGGTCATTCGTCGCATGCTCATTCGCATGGTGAGATTCTGCCGTTCAACAAAGCTTGTTGAAACATGCGCAATGTCTGGGTTGCCCTTAACTTTGATCTTCCGTGTTCCGCAGCACTCCGCAGGGCTGTAGCGAGTCGTGCCCTTACTGGGTGGGTTGCTATAGATTTTGTCCAGCATCGCATAATCCACTTCTGCACCGAAGGCCCCTTCAACCGCTGTCAGATACGCCTTGTGTCCATCGGTCGTGAGTTGCACGCGATGAGCCAAGCGTGAGGCGAGATCAGCAACAAACTTCTTCGCGTATTCCGTACCGCGTCCACCGACTAGATAGCATGGGATGAGTTTGGTATCTGCATCTATTGCTGCCCAGGTCCAGACATCGCCAAAACCCAACTTGCCTTTCATTTCTTCAGGAACATTCTTTTCCTTGGCATAGCAGAATGACCAAATTTCATCGCACTGAATTTTCTTGCAGGTGAGATTGCGAAGGGTGCGATCTTGATAAGCCGCGCAAGCCTTGCCCAGATCCACGACCAGCTTCAGCACTGTGCCTTTGGCTGCGCCGGTCATGCGGCATGTAGCGCGGATGCTGTTTCCTTCGACAAGAGCGGCGATGATCTGAACTCGTTTGGCTTGCGTCAGTTTGTTCATGATGCCCCTCCGTTGTATGGAGGTATTATGCTTGAGCGCTCAAGCAATGTCAAGTCATCTCATCGTAATTCTTTACAACGGACTTGACACGGCCTACACGTAAGGATATGCTTTATTCACAGGGTGGAAATGGAGACGGGGGCGGGAATCGAACCCGCTCATGCGTGGGTAGCACGCAATGACAGGGGGTTGCGAGCCCCTACCTTGCCGGTCAGTCACCCCGTCGACGATCACCACCTTACATTCGGTTTGTGCCCACCAAGAGCCGTCTCTTCACGCCCTAGAAAGCAGAGAGACGGCTCTTGCTGTTATTGCCCATCGCGTCGGTGAGCGTGATCGCGTGGGCTATAGATCTTCTCATGTATTTCCTCCTATTCAATGTTCTCATTAGCCCGTCAAAAGCACCTCATCGCCATCATGTCGTTCAACCCGATTTGCCTCTACCAGGCGACAGAGGATGGTATAGAAATAACTGTAGCGGCGTCCAAAGCGCTCCATTGGATAGCCCTTTGCTTCAAGCTTAGTCCGAAGAACCCCGACCCCTATAGGCCTGTCAAGTTCGCGTAGACAAGCAACAACAGCCTCGGATGGTTTCAAGTGAGAAATCGGATCAGCATGGGCATACGTGTGCTTACAGGTAGGGCACTGGAACTTCCAGCGGAGACGGTCAACATGCGATTCTAGCGCGGCCAGTTTAGCTTCTAAAGCTGCGATATCAGATATAACCATGCGCTACCCCCTACGAAAGTGTTAGTTTTGCCACTTGTGGCCACTATATAAAGGGTGCGCTTAAATGTCAACAACTAGATGCGGTGCCGGTGCGGTGAGGGGTACTGGCAGGAGTGCCTCGTGTCATCCAGTTTCTTACTTTATGTAAGTATAGCAGGACTTACGTAAAAATTCCACTAAATACTTAAATGGTTACGCCTTAGATCTACGCGGATGATCCCAACGGGCCAGTGCAGCCTTCTTGGCTATTTCAGCCCTCTTCTTGGGTGACAGAGACTTTGCCCTAGCCTTGCCCCCTTTGAGGCCTCCCAGGCGTCCCAAGGCTACAGCAGCAGGGTTCTTTGCGGGCGGGGCTTTCTTCTTGGCAGGTTCTCTTTGGACTGAAGTACTACCAGCAGGCTCGCCTGTTATAGCTTGCAGGATTTCATGCGCAGTGACGTTTATATCGCTGGATTTTGTTTTTTTAGCCATGCCTCATGATACATGACCGGTTAAGCATAGGCAATAGAAACCCTGTGAACATGGCTATTTTTGCATTTCAAACTGACCCACTACCTGCATCTCCATTCCCTTGACTTCATCTTGCCTCGTCCTTTAGACTCCCCGATGCTCTTTTGCTAGAATTTTCGAGGCGATCGGAGATCAGGCGGTAAGACTTCGGTTGCCTTTTTCTTTGTGGCGCTATGCTGGATTCTCTTAGCGAAAAATTCGAGAAGATTTTTAAAAAACTTCGCGGTTCTGGGGTTCTCACCGAACAGAACATCGCAGAAGCCTTGAAAGAGGTTCGTCTGGCGCTGCTCGAAGCCGACGTCAACTTCAAGATCGTCAAGGACTTCATCGAGCGGGTTCGCGAGAAAGCCGTCGGGCAGGAAGTCCTCCAGAGTTTGACCCCAGGGCACCAGGTCGTCAAGGTCGTGTGGGACGAGTTGCGAGAGATGATGGGCCGCGAACGAGCCGGTCTGGCTCTGGCCTCGAATCCTCCCACCGTCGTCATGATGGTAGGACTCCAGGGTGCGGGAAAGACGACGACCTGCGGCAAGCTTGGGCGGTATTTCAAGGCGCAAGGGAAACGGGTTCTTCTGGTTGCGGCAGATCCTCGTCGTCCGGCAGCCGGTGACCAGTTATCGAGTCTAGGGCGCGATCTTGCCATCGATGTGTATCGCGCCGATCAGGCGCACGCTGCCCAGGCCGATGTCGTGCGCATTTGCCAGACCGGCGTGGATCGGGGGCGAGACCAGGGATACGATCTTGTCATATTAGACACGGGCGGACGTCTCCACATCGACGATGAGTTGATGGGGGAGTTGGTCGCGGTGAAAGCTGCCGTAGGGCCACAAGAAATCCTCTTGGTGGCCGATGCCATGACGGGCCAAGACGCGGTGACCATGGCGAGCCAGTTCGATCAACGTATCGGACTGACCGGCGTTATTTTGACGAAGGTTGAAGGCGACGCTCGGGGCGGGGCGGTGTTGTCTATCCGTGCGGTGACCGGTAAGCCGATCAAGTTTTTGGGTGTCGGGGAGAAGCTCGATGCGCTGGAGTTGTTTCATCCCGATCGGATGGCTTCGCGTATCCTTGGAATGGGCGACGTCCTCTCGCTGATCGAAAAGGCTCAAGAGACGTTTTCGCGTGAACAGGCAGAGGAGACCCAGAAACGGCTGACCAGCAACACGCTGACGCTAGAGGATTTCCGTGCCCAGCTGGGGCAGGTCAATCGTCTTGGTTCGATGGAGCAGATTTTGGGTATGCTGCCTGGCGGTCAGAAGCTCATGGGGGCGATGGAAGGGCAGAAGCCGGAACGAGACATGAAACGAGTCTTGGCAATGATCGACTCGATGACCGTACGCGAGCGGCGCGACCATACGCTCATCAACGGAAGTAGAAAAAAGCGGATTGCCCGCGGAAGCGGGACGAAGGTGGAAGAGGTGAATCGGTTGATTAAACAGTTTCTATCGGCGAGGAAAATCGCGAAAGCGATGGCAGGATCTGGGGGGCGCCGACAGCTTGCGCAGATGATGCGCTCCAGGTAAGAGGCGAGAACCATTATCACGGGTGTGTGTACAGGAGGAGGAGTCTAGTGGCTGTTCATTTGAGATTGACGAGGACAGGACGACACAAACGACCGCTCTATCGCGTGGTGGCAGCGGATTCCAGGAAGCCGCGCGATGGGCGATTCTTGGAAATTCTTGGGATTTTTGATCCCTTGAAAGAGGCGGGTCTGCCGGAACTGAAGCAGGAACGGGTGTTGAGTTGGTTGCATCAGGGAGCCCAACCGACCGTCACCGTCAAGACATTGCTCCGCCGCAGTGGCGTATGGAAGCAATTTGAAACAGAGAAAGCGGCGAAGAAGAAGGGCGCTTAGCCCGCATTATTCATGAGCACTTCTGCTACAATCGCCGATCCGCTGCTGCGACGAGCCTTCGGCCAGCGGGCTCGCCCCTCGGACCCTCACCGTACTACACGAGTACGCATCGGGTCCTCACGGCTCCGCGCGCTGGTCTCGCGACGTGGCTCAGCGATTTCGCGACGAACCGTCATGAATAATGAGGGCTAGTCCGTGACGCCTGCTCAGACGGATTTGGTGACAATCGGCAAGATCGAGCGCCACTTTGGCGTACGGGGTGAGTTCAAAGTTCGGTCGTTGAGCGATGTGCCAGGACGGTTAGATCATCTGAAGCAGGTGCAGGTCTTGGAGACGACGGGACAGACGGTCGAGAGGACCGTGACGCATGTTCGGCGCGCTGGCTCGACCTATATCATGGGTCTTGCTGGTGTGACGACGCCGGAAGAAGCCGGCATGCTGCGCGGGGGCTTGATTCAAGTGCCGCGTGCTCCAGCGTCGGCATTGTCCGCGGACGTCTATTTTGAATGTGACCTTGTCGGGATGACGGTAGAGAACGAGCGGGGCGACGAGGTCGGAGTGCTGGAGACGATTTTGGAGATACCGGACAATCGCGTCTTCGTTGTTCGTAAGGGGACGGAGGAAGTTCTTATTCCGGCCGCCAAGAGTTTTGTGACGTCGGTGGATCTCGCGCGCCGGCGGATGATGGTTCGTGGGATCGATGAGTTGGTTCAGGATCGCCATGCGCTGTGACATTCTGACTCTGTTCCCTGACATGGTAGCGCCGGTGCTCGGCCAGAGTATTCTTAAACGGGCACAGGAAAAAGGTCTCTTACATATTACGGTGCGCAACTTGCGCGACTATACGCTTGATCGCCACAAGGTGGCGGACGATGTGCCCTATGGCGGGGGGGCAGGAATGGTGATGAAGGCCGAGCCCATTTTGCGCGCGGTGGAACAGATTCAGGACGACTATGCAAGGGTCGGTGAACAGATTCGATTGCTGTTTCCCTCCCCGCACGGTCGTCCGTTCACGCAGGCCTATGCGAGAAATCTTGCGGACGACCCACGTCGACTCATTATTCTTTGTGGCCACTACGAGGGAGTCGATGAACGAGTGCGGCTGGCTTTGCACCCGGAAGAAGTTTCCGTCGGGGATTATGTGTTGACCGGAGGCGAGTTGCCAGCGTTGGTGCTCATCGATGCCGCAGCCCGTTTGGTTCCCGGCGTGTTGGGTGATCCGGAGTCGATCGTGGAAGAATCGTTCACGGACGCGCTGCTTGAGTATCCGCACTATACGAGACCGGCGGAAGTTCGAGGGGTGCCCGTGCCGGAGGTGCTGCTTTCAGGACATCACGAGGCCATTCGTCTGTGGCGTCGGAAGGAAGCCTTGCGAATCACGTATCAGAGACGGCCAGATCTTTTACAAGATCGGGTCTTGAGTCTCGAAGATCAACAATTGCTAGATGAACTTACTCGTGAAGGCGTGGTTGGCACGCCTGTTCGATGTGGGGGGGAGGGGTAGTCTCATGAATAGGTTGGAACGTATTCAACAGTCTTTCACGAAGAAGGCGGCGCCTAGTTTTGAAATCGGGGACACCGTCCGCGTGCACGTGAAAGTGGTCGAAGGGGAAAAAGAGCGCATTCAGGTGTTCGAAGGTGCGGTGATTGCACGTAAAGGGTTGCTGAACACGGAGACCTTCACGGTGCGCAAAGTCTCCTACGGTGTCGGCGTGGAACGAATTTTCCCGATCCATTCGCCGATCGTCACGCGCGTCGAGGTGATGCGCCAAGGCAAGGTGCGTCGGGCCAAGCTGTACTATCTTCGAGGGAAGAAGGGCAAGTTTGCCAAGGTCGAAGATCGGGAATTCGTCGCGAGCGTCAAGGGGAAAGCTGGGGGCGCCAGCAAGGCTGTAGAGCCAGCCGGAGCCGCCCCAGTGGCAAAGGCCTAATAGGCTGCGGAAAACCTATCCCACAGGATGCTCAACATGCGTCCTTGTTGTTCGTGAAGCGTGAAACGTTCGAACCCGGAAGCGAACGACGCTTCACGAGTGCCGAGCACGCTGCTGGCGGACTGTTTCAGTATCCTGCCAGTCCTGTTCCCCGATTCCACCGACTATACAGGTCGGGTGCCCTTTAAACGGACGCATCGTGGGACCTACCGATGAATTCGAATTAGAAGCCCGCCGGCGCGGCTATCGTTTGATCGCTGGTCTCGATGAAGCCGGACGAGGCCCCTTGGCCGGCCCTGTCGTCGCGGCAGCGGTCATCTTGCCCACTCGTTGCCGTTTAGCCGGTGTCGATGATTCCAAACAAGTCTCCGAGTCCGCCCGCGTGCAGCTCTACGAGGTGATCATTCGCCGGGCACGTGCCGTCGGAGTTGGGATCGCCACAGAGCAGGAAATCGACTGCCTCAATATTTTAGAGGCGACTCGCCTCGCCATGCGTCGTGCTCTGGCATCGTTGACTCCCTCGGCGGACTGTCTCTTGATCGATGCGGTCATCTTGTCGAATCTTGCCATTCCCTCACGCCCGATCATTAAGGGTGATACATTATCGATCTCGATTGCCGCGGCGTCGATTGTCGCGAAAGTGACGCGCGATCGTATGATGGCGGTGTATCATCAAACCTATCCAGACTATAATTTTCTCTCCCATAAAGGGTATGGGACGGAGGAACACTTACAGCGGCTTGCTCAATATGGTCCTTGCGCGATTCACCGGCGCACGTTCGCGCCCGTTGCGCAGCTCCTGGACGGACGTCGCGGTCGCCGACCCTCTTCGCGTATGGATCTGGGTGAATCTTCGCGGATGAATCAGTGACCAGTCTTAACCCTCGGAAACTGTTTGGCCAAGCAGGAGAATCGGCAGCGGAGGAGTATCTGCGGCGCAAGGGATATCGAATTCTGGCGCGTAATCTGCGCTCCTCTTTGGGGGAGCTGGATTTAGTGGCTGAGGACGGTCAGGTCCTGGTGTTTGTCGAGGTCAAGGCGCGTCGAACCGATGCGTTCGGCGGGGCGATTCATGCCGTTCATCACCGAAAGCAGGAGAAGTTGATTCAGTTAGCGGCCCAATATATGGCCCGTCACCACATCAAAGATCGCCTCTGCAGATTCGATGTCGTCTTGCTGCAAGGCCCGGATGCCATCGCTCCGCAAATCGAGCATATTCAGAACGCCTTCGAAGTTTCTGGAGACGATCTTCGTTGGTAGGGATCGCCCGCATTATTCATGACGGTTCGTTGCGAAAT
>SWDP01000047.1:15221-31172 GCA_005116885.1 Nitrospira sp. | reverse complement strand
CATACTTGAAACAGCATGTTGACCGACCGAGTGGCGAGCCCGCCTGCCTGGACGCAGCGCAGCCGTGTCCAGGCTTGTCGCAGCGGCGAATCCGAGATTGCAGCAGAACCGTTCATGAATAATGCGGGCTAGGAGCCTGTCCGAGTAATCCTTCGTGGCGAGGCGAAGGAGGCGCGGGCAGATGAGCGGCGCGGGCTCGAAAAAGCCGGAGGTGTATTCACTGCAATACGTTGAGGATTTTTTCTGACCGAGAACGATGCAGATGCAGGCAGATCGTTCGCCGCAGTAGAATGGCATGACTCGAACAGGGTCCTACGATGATTCAATTGATTCACGTGTCAAAACGGTACGATCAGCGTTCGGCGCTCTCGGATGTCAGTTTTGAGATCGGGAAGGGAGAATTTGTTCTTCTCATGGGTCCCAGTGGAGCGGGGAAGTCGACGCTGTTGCGGATGCTCATCGGGGCTGAACAGCCTGATGAGGGACAGATCTTCGTTCACCAAAAGAACGTGACGATGCTCAGGCGTTCAGAAATTCCCTATCTGCGCCGCAAGGTGGGAACGGTGTTTCAAGATTTTCGACTGTTGCCGAAGAAGTCCGTCTTCGACAACGTTGCGTTGCCCTTGCTGGTGCAAGGGATTTCTTCCGCCGACATTCGCCGGAAAGTTACGGAAGCATTGCGAGCGGTGGGTGTTGACCACAAGCGAGATCAGCTGCCTGCGGGTCTTTCGACAGGAGAGCAGCAGCGGGTGTGCATTGCGCGCGCGATCGTCAATGGTCCGGTCGTGTTGTTGGCGGATGAACCGACTGGAAATTTAGATCCGGCTTTGACGTCCGAGATCATCGAACTGTTTAAACTCATTAACGCGCGCGGCACCACCGTGGTGGTCGCGACGCACGATCCGCTGGTCATGGAGCAAGTGAATCGGCGCGTGCTCACCTTGTCGCAGGGCACGTTGTTGCCGGAACGGCGGGTGAAAGGGTGAGGACGCTTTCGTACCTGCTCAGAGAGTCGTGGGTGAATATGTGGACCAACCGGGCCACGACGATGGTCGCCATCGTGACCACAGCCTTTACCTTGGCCTGTGTCGGCGTGTTCTTGCTGCTCTATGTCAACCTTCTGGCGGCGGCCGGATGGCTCCAGGACGATGTCAAAATCATGGTGTATCTTGAGGACCGGCTCGCCTCCGACTCGGTTGCGGACATCGAGCAACAGTTGCGGAGCGATCAAGCTGTTGCCTCACTGTTGTTTATCTCCAAAGAGCAGGCGTTGGGAGAGTTCAAAGCACAATTTCCTTCGGAATCTCATTTGCTTGAAGGGCTGGGCCAGAACCCCCTACCAGCCTCATTCGTGGTGGCGCTCAGCCCACCGTTCCATTCGCCTGATGCGATTTACCGATGGGCAGAACGAGTCAGGCAGGTCGCCGGGGTCTCCAAGGTCGACTATAATCAAGATTGGATTGATGCCCTTGCCAAGGTGATTCACTCGATTGAGTTGGTCGCCATCGGCATTGGCGTGATTCTCTCAGCGGCGGCGGTGACCATTATTGCCAATACGATTCGCCTCACACTCTTTGCCCGGCGGGACGAGATCGCCATTTTGCGGCTCATCGGCGCGACAACCAGTTTTATCCATATCCCCTATCTGTTGGAAGGCGCCGTGCTTGGCTCGTTGGGCAGCGCACTCTCGCTGGTCATGCTCAAGTTCATGTATGAATTGTTTCGCCAGCAAATGCGGGCAACGGGACGATTTGCCGGACTCGACAATCTCATAGCATTCCTTTCTCCCTCGGTCTGTCTTGCGCTGATTGCGTTAGGGATGGGTCTCGGGTTTGCCGGTAGTCTCGTATCGATACGGCGGTTCGGTGAGGCCAAGGCATGAGATCTTGGATGAAGCTCGTGGTCGGCGTCTCGCTGTGCGGGCTGGTGGGGTTTTCCTGGCCGGTTCATGTAATGGCCGATCCGATCACCGACAAGATCGAGAAAGAACGGAGGGCGCTCGACCAACTCAAAGATCAGATCGAAGAGACACGGAAACGCGCCGACAAAGCAGGGAAAAAGCGAGAGTCTCTCTTGCAGGGGATTCAGACCCTCGACGAGCGGTTGGTGCAGTATCGGCAAGCGCATCAGGAAATCAGCCGAAAGTTGCGAAAGAAAGATCAGGAGATCGAGGTCATTACGACGCAGATCGGCGGGTTACGCGTGAGTATACGCGAGCGCCGGGACGCCATTCTGGCTCGGCTACGGGTGCAATATATGGAGGGCCGGTTCGGGCATTGGAAAACCTTGCTCGCTTCTGACTCGTACGGGGATTTCCAGCGGCGGATTCAGTATCTTTCAGCCGTGTCTGAACGGGACTATGCGCTCATGGGCACGTTCCGAACCGATATGACCCAGATGGAGCAGGCAGAGCGCCAGCGGGAAGAGGCGCGTGTCGGCATGTTGTCCTACAAACAAAGCACCGAGAAGCAGCTTGCCGAAATGCAATCGGTTAAGAAAGAGAAGAAGGTCTATCTCGCCAAGATCACGCATCAAAAAGAATCCTATGAACATGCCCTCCAAGAGTTAGAGCGGTCCGCCTCGCGTATCGATAGCTTGTTGCGCGAAATGGAGCAGCGCCGCCGCGCCGCCGCGGCCAGGCCTCCGACCGGGGCGCTTCTCCCTCGTGGGGTAAAGGGCACATTGCCCTGGCCGGCTGATGGGAGTATTGTTTCCTACTTTGGCCGGCAGAAGCATCCGACTTTCAATACCTATGTGCAGCGCAGGGGTATTGAAATCAAGACGGTGGAAGGCAGTGCCATTCACGCGGTGATGCCGGGATCGGTGGTCTATGCCGACTGGTTGAAAGGGTACGGACTCGTTATAATCCTTGATCATGCGAACGGGTTCTTTTCGCTGTATGCCCATGCCTCGAAGATCCTGGCGTCTGTGGGCTCACAGGTCGGGGCCGGGCAAGCAATCGGAGAAACGGGAGATACGGGCATGACGGGCGAAGATACTTTATACTTTGAGCTACGCCAGGGGGCGGAGCCACTTGATCCGCTCCAATGGTTAGCGAGACGGTAACCGGTTGTAAAAAGTTTGGTTTATGCAGACAACGCCGCTGAGATCTCACAGAATGGTGCGCAAGCCACAATAGTGTAGAATGTTGAAAAGGGTCGTCGATCAGACCGCAGTGAGCGAAGAGAGACGTACGCTTCGGTACGTTGAGCCTCTGAGCGATGCGAGAACGAAGATGGCGGGCTTTTTGAGCACCCTGATATAGGGAACGAGAAGAGGAAAGGACGTTATTATTATGGAAATGGGACAGAATCCCCGACGACGACGCTGGGTCTTAGCCCCGATGGTGATGGTCGCCCTGGTCTTGGGCGTGCTGCTCGGCAAGGGGTGGGAGCGGACTGGGCATGCGACGGAAACGTATGAGGAGCTGAAGACGTTTTCCGAAGTGTTGACACAAGTTCAGAAGAGTTACGTCGACGAAACGAAGGCGAAGGATCTCGTTCAGGGGGCCATTCGTGGCATGCTCTCAACCCTCGATCCGCATTCCGCCTACATGACCCCGGAAATGTATAAGGAAATGCAGGTCGAAACGAAGGGTGAGTTCGGGGGGGTGGGCATCCAGATCGGTGTGAAGGAAAATCGCCTCGCTGTCATTGCGCCCATCGAGGGCACGCCAGCCCACCGCGCCGGGGTCAAGGCCGGTGATTTCATTACCAAAGTAAACGACGAAACGACGAAAGACCTCACGTTGATGGATGCAGTCCAGAAGATGCGTGGCCCCAAGGGCTCCAAAGTCAATTTGACGATTCAGCGGGAGGGAACTCCTGATCCACTCCAATTTACACTGGTCCGCGATACCATCAAGATCGAGAGCGTGAAGTCAAAGGTTTTGGACAATATCGGCTACGTGCGGCTGACACAATTTCAAGAATCGACGGGGCGGGATTTGAGCAAGGTGCTCAAACAATTCAAAGAGCAGAAGCTCCAATCGACGATCCTCGATCTTCGCAACAATCCCGGCGGACTGCTGACCGCGTCCGTAGAAGTGTCCGAGCAGTTTCTCCCCGGGGGCAAGCTCGTGGTCTATACGAAAGGACGTGAAAGCAAGAAGGACGAGTGGATCGCCAAGGGGAAAGATCAGATGGACGATTCGCCCATGATTATTCTGATCAATGAAGGATCGGCGAGCGCGTCGGAAATCGTGGCCGGCGCCTTGCAAGACTATGGGCGGGCGGTGATCGTCGGGACAACCTCGTTCGGCAAGGGATCGGTGCAAACGATTCTCCCGTTAGGGGATGGGTCCGGGCTCCGTCTCACGACGGCGAAGTACTACACACCGAAAGGGCGATCGATCCAATCGACCGGCATTACGCCCGATATTGTCGTGAAACTCCCAGCACCGACGACTGTTGCCAAGGTGGGTGAGACGAAGTCCGGTGAAAAGGATGGAGAGGCGAAGCAAGCCAAGCCCACAGTCGTGCCGGGGAAAGACCAACCGGCTCCGAACGGCAAGGGACAGGACGAAGGCACCCCAAAGAACGGTACCACGCATCCGACCCCTCCCGGCGAGGTCTTCGGCGAACCCTCGCTGGAGCAGGATGTGCAACTTCAAAAGGCGGTCGAAATGCTGAAGACCTGGAAGATCTTTAAGGAGCTTCCTCGGGCTTCCTAACGGAGAGCGGCTGCTGCAAGCTGGCGATCGCTTCCAGCAGCCGTTCTTCCGACCCTGAAAAACCAGGCGTCGTCCTCAGCATGTGCGAGCGCACCAACTGCTCCAGATCAGTCAATGTGGTGATGTGCAGGCGGGTATAGAGATACGCCACGAGCGACTCGGACAGTCCCGGGAGCTGAGTCCAAGCCTTCACGGCGTCCGGCAGCGGTGTTCTTAAGGCTTCATAGGCTTGAATCGTTCCAGTTTTCAGAAATTCTTCAATCTTGTCCGCCAGGTCTTTGCCAACTCCCTCAAGATCTTCCAGCGCATGTCGTGCGGCGACATCGGCAATGTCTTCTTCCAAGGCTTCGATGGTATCCGCTGCCTTTCGATAAGCTCTGACCCGATAGGGATTTGCCCGCTGAGCAGCCAATCGTTCCGCCATCGACCGAAAGATGGTGACGATGTGCTGGTTATGTTGTGGCGTGGACATCATAGGTTGTGGTGACGGTATTCTGACGTGAGCAGGGATGCAGGCGCAAGATGCAAGCGTGAGTTCTGAGTGCCAGTCTCGCGTGGCGCCCCGGCTTAGGACTATGAGCATCGCTTGAAGCGGTGAATAGGCGATGTATGATTACAAGACGCGATCCTATTTGCCTATCACAATCAGGAACTCGTCAAGCAAGGCTGGTGCTGGTGGGATCGGAAATATGCGCTAAGAGATACGGTGCTTGAAGGGTTAGAGATAGAAGCGCGAGAGGCCAAGAAAGGCTTCGGAGCTGATCCGCAGCTGGTGCCGCGGTGGGAGTGGCGGAAGCGGGAACGTGAGTAGTCTGTCTCAGTAACATATTCCACTTCTCTTGACATCTTCCCACGCTCGGCCTAGCTTTCGGCATAGTATTGAGGAGCTTGAGCAGGTTGCACATATGACAGAAGGAGCGATTCAGCCCTCGGTCTGCAGGCCGGGAGCTTTAGGATTACGCGTGACGCTCGCAATCACCCTGATGAGCAGCCTGATGCTGTCCGCTTGTGACGTAAAAACCCCTGCCGCTGATGCTTGGGGGCGAGTGGTTGAATTGCGAGACGACACTGATATGTGGCCTAAGGGAAAGCCAATGGGAGGCTGGTGGGTTACTCCGATCCACGCAACTCTTCTGCCGAGCGGACAGGTCCTGATCACAGGGTGGAGTAGACGTGACCACAGCGACTGTGAGGAGGAGAGTGGTACACGGAAGAACGGTGTGACCTTTCTACTCGATCCAGCCAAATTGACCGGGAACTCTTCGAATGTTGTGCCAGTGGACGAGCAGGGCTCCCACGCCAGCGATGTTCTCTACTGTGCGGGGCATGGACCTTTGGCAGACGGGCGAGTTCTGTTCTCTGGTGGTGCTCGCTATGAGCGTCTGGGCAAACTCGGTGAGAGTGAGTTAGGTCTCAACTATGCTCGGCTGTACAACCCTGCAGATAATTCGTTTATGCGGGTTGGTAAGACGATGACAGGAGGTCCTGACAGGGAAGAGGGAATACGATGGTATCCGACAAACACTCGCTTGGCTGGTTCGAATGTTTTGGTGACCGGTGGATTTACCCGTTACGGTGGCAGTACCTTTGGGAACTTGAGTATCGAGTTGTTCGATTATCAACGACTCGATGCCGGCAAAAATCCTTGGCACTTAATCGTGTCGCATCGTGATGGCCTGCCAGATATGACACCTGAAACGTTGGACTACACACATGTGTATCTTCTACCAAGCCCTCTCCCGCCCGTCAGAGGGAATGGTTTCGGTCGTCAGGTGGCCATGCTCGGCGGGTCAGGGAAGGTGCTTCTGTTCAATTACACTGATGAGTTGTCCCGCCGAGACCGGTTCATGGCACCGCTCAATGGTCAACGCGGTGCAAGAGGTGATGGAAGCACGGGCGCTCTCTTAAGTTCAGGTGAGATCCTGGTGTTAGGCGGAGCTGATTCCCCGATTACTGGTCAGCGCGCTGACTTTTACGACCCACAGACCGACACCTGGAAGTCTGTCAATACGAATATTGGGCGGATCCATGCTGCAAGCGTGCTGCTCCCTGATGGAACTGTTCTGATCCTGAATGGGGACGGCAGGCCAGATTTTGTGGGGGATCGGCGGCGGCCCCAGACCATTGATCCAGTAACTCACATGGTAACTAGTTTGCCCGCCTGGCCTGATGATCCCTTTGAACGCGGCTATCACAACTTTGCTCTCCTGTTAAAGGATGGTCGTGTCTTGCTTGGCGGTGGCAAAGATTCGGAGCAGTCAAAAGTCGGTTGCGAGCGGCCTGACGTCAGAATTTATACGCCTGGCTACCTGTCGAAGGGGCCGCGTCCTAGTCTGGTAGAAGTACTGGAACCGGTGAAGATGACCGTAGGGGGACAGGAGGTCTCCTTCCATTATACGAATGGGCCCATACGATCTGGCCATGGGGTGGTGCTTATGGCTCTGGGGTCCACGACTCACTCCTTTGACCAAAACCAACGATATATCGCTCTCGACTTCCACGTCCCGGTTGCAGGTACTGTCAAGGTGACGCCGCCCGCTAACTACTTCCTGGCTCCTGCCGGGGATTACATTTTATTCATTCTAAGTGATTTAGGAGTTCCTTCGGAGGGTAAGCACGTCCGGCTGGACTAACTGCGCTCGAAGCTCGGATTTGGATCGACTTTAAGGTGACCACTTGATGCGTTGGTTCATTGGCTTTCTCACCTTGGTGAGTTTTCAACTCATGGCGATTGGGTGCGATCAGGGTCCGAGTGGAGACCCAAGAGGTAGTGGCAAGAGTGACTTGGAAAGATTATCCCGCTCAATCTTGCTGACTTGGGAAGCGTCGGGGGCCGATGCCACTATTTCGCGGTTCGAGGCGCAAGGCCTGGCCCTGGACGCTAAGCTCTACGTCTTTGGCGGGTTTTATAACGACCACATACAGGCCACGGTACAGTCCGATGTCTATGACCCTGCGAATAATACTTGGACACAGCTAGCACCACTGCCCGAGAAATTGACGCATGCCGGCCAAGCAACCGATGGACGTTTCATCTACCTGGCAGGAGGCTTTGTCGGTGATCACCCCGGCGGCAGCTCCAACAAACTTTGGAAGTACGATGTCGCTGCCAACTTGTGGAGCGAAGGTCCCTCAATGCCCGGTAAGCGAGGGGGAGGGGCCCTCGTGCTTTTAGGCCGATCTCTGCACTACTTCGGGGGTACCCTCCGATTAAAGGGGGGAGACTACGTGCAAGATTACGGTGATCACTGGGTACTCAGGCTCGACGATCATGATGCTGGCTGGACAACGGCGGCCTCCCTACCAAATCCTCGGAACCACATGGGCGGCTGTGTTGCCAATGGTAAGATCTACGCCGTTGGCGGCCAACATCTGGGCGATGAGGAGTCAGGGAACCAGAGGTCAGTTCAGGTCTACGATCCTGCAACAGACGAGTGGACCAATACTGCAGACCTTCCGTTCGCAAGAGGTCATTTAACTTCGAATATCCTCGAGTGGAATGGACGGGTCATTGTCGTCTCAGGTGTGACGAACCGGCGTAAAGCGGTCGCGACCATCGAGGTGTACGACCCGACAAGCAATAAATGGGCGACTCTTACGCCTCTGCCGAAGCCCCGTCAATCTGGGGTCTCTGGGATCGTAGGGGACAAACTCATTGTGACGGGTGGTTCTCTTTCTGTGACGACATGGATCGGAAAGCTTAGCCGTCGAACCTAGATGCTTGTATGCTGACCATACATGATCAGTCTGGGGCAAGTTGAGGTGGCCCGGATTTGACAGGCACCTTGAAACGGGGACAGGATTCCCCCAAGAGGTGTCCGATGGGTAGACGGTTGGTTCCCCTTCTGCAACGGGTGCTCACAGCTGGGATACCAGCCATTCAACTTCGTGAGCGTGATCTATCTGTCCGTGACCTCTTGGCTCTTGCACATGAGGTGCAAGCTTTGACGCCCGAGCACAAGCCCCAACTTCTTATCAACGATCGGATCGATGTCGCGTTGGCGCTGGAAGGAGTCGGCGTCCATTTGCGGAGCAATAGTTTGCCTCTGCCGGTTACACGCAAGATGCTGGGGCCGCAACGGCTTCTGGGCATGTCCGTGCATGCGGTCGAAGAGGCGGTGCGGGCGGAGGCAGCGGGCGCAGACTACATTGTGCTTGGCCCGATCTATGAGACGCCGTCCAAACAGATGTTCGGTCCGCCGCTCGGCATTCACACACTTGAGAAGGCATGCACACTGGTTCGTATCCCGATTTTCGGGATTGGCGGAGTGACGGCGGCGCGCGCGCGTGAGATGCGGCATGCCGGAGCATTCGGTGCGGCGGTGATCACGGCGATTCTCGGTGCGGACGATGTGGAGTCGGCGACGCGAGAGTTACTCGAGGCTGTGACGTTCGTGCAATAATGTGCGCGACACATAACCATCATGCTGTCGGATGAGGCCGTCAGGTTGACCACCCCAGGACTGGGTGTTAGAATCCGCGCAGACCAGGACTTCTCGATTCAGCACAGGGTTTCGATTTTTTCGAGTCGCGCATGGACGGCAAGAAAGATAGTCCGAGTCGATTCCGGTCTCTCCGAGATTCCGTCACGCAGATCACGAAGCGATTGACAGAAGGAGAAACGGACGTGGCCCCACGCAACGACGAACATGTTCGCGAAGTGGAAAAGCTCCGTGTGCAAATCCAGTCGATGGAAGAAGAAATCCGCCGACTGTACCAGTCCCGCTACCAGCTCGATCAAGCTACCAAACAGAACGAAAAGCTCGTCGCCACTCTCCAGGAGGCGAAGGGGCAGATTGAAGCGTTGCGTGTCGAGGTTGAAAAACTGACCGCGCCTCCGTCGGCCTATGCCATTTTTTCCAGTCTTAATACTGATGGAACGGGCAATGTCTATGTCTCCGGACGAAAAATGAAAGTCAGTGTGCATCCGTCGATCAATGGAAAGACGATGCGCAAGGGGCAGGAAGTGCTCCTGAATGAAGCTTTAAATGTGATTGAGGTGAAGGGTTTTGATATCCAGGGTGAAGTGGTGCGGCTCAAAGATGTGCTGGAAGGTAACCGCGCCTTGGTCACGCTGCACTTCGACGAAGAAAAGGTGGCCGAACTCGGTGATCCGCTCCTGGCTGAACGATTGAGCGTCGGCGATCATCTGCTCTACGATCCTCGTTCCGGCTACGTTGTTGAAAAGCTGCCGAGATCGGAGTCGGAAGAGTTGGTCTTGGAAGAAGTGCCGGATGTCGATTATGAGCACATCGGCGGGTTGCAGCATGAGTTGGAGCAGGTCCGCGACGCAGTGGAGTTGCCATTCCTTCATCCAACCCTGTTTTCAGAATATAAGTTGAGTGCGCCGAAGGGGGTCTTGCTCTATGGCCCGCCGGGCTGCGGAAAAACCTTGATTGCCAAGGCTGTGGCGAATTCAATTGCCAAGAAACTCGGGCACCTCACAGGCAAAGAAGTGCGGAGTTACTTCTTGCATGTGAAGGGCCCGGAGTTGCTCAATAAATATGTCGGTGAGTCCGAGCGCCAGGTCCGCGAAGTCTTCAAGAAAGCCAAAGAGCGGGCGGAAGACGGGAATCCCGTCATCGTATTCTTCGATGAGATGGATGCGCTCTTCAGAACCAGAGGCACCGGGATTTCTTCCGACATCGAGTCGACGATCGTCCCGCAGTTTCTCTCGGAAATTGACGGGATGGAGCGGCTTCGCAATGTGATCGTGATCGGGGCCAGCAATCGCCAGGATCTCATCGATCCGGCTGTCCTCCGCGCCGGACGGTTGGACGTGAAGGTGAAGGTGGGTCGCCCCGATGCCGCGGCGGCCAAGGATATTTTCTCGAAGTATCTGAGCATCGACCTGCCGTTTGCCGAGGAAGATTTGACACGCCATGGTGGCGACGCAAAAGCCCTGGTCGAACAGATAATCGATCTCACGGTCGGGGCGATGTATGCGTCTTCGGAGGAGAATAAGTTTATCGAGGTCACCTATGCAAACGGTGAAAAGGAAGTGCTCTACTTCAAGGATTTTGCGAGCGGAGCCCTGATCGAAGGCATCGTGTCGCGCGCCAAGAAGTTTGCCGTGAAGCGGGCGATCGCGAAGGAAGGCCGTGGCCTTCGGTCTGAGGACTTGATCCGCGCCATTCGGGAGGAGTTTAAGGAGCACGAAGATCTGCCTAATACGACCAATCCTGACGACTGGGCGAAGATCTCCGGGAAGAAGGGCGAAAAGATCGTGCATCTTCGGACGATCAGCGGAGGCCCGGGCGAGTCGCGTCAGATTGAAACAGTTACGACAGGGCACTATCTCTAGAACATCATAGCCATGCAGGAACCTACCTCGCCGCCGATTCCCCGTGTACTGGGGACAGAAACGGAATTCGGGATCGCGTCACGCGATCCTGCCGCCTCAGATCCCGTCTCCAATTCCATTGCCGTTATCGGGCACTATCCGGGTCTACCGGCTCCTCTGGCCATCTGGGACTATGAAAATGAAAACCCGTTGCTCGATGCGCGTGGATTCGAAGTTGAAGGGGAGCGAGAGCGGCCCAACCCGGAATACAATCGTCAGTTGAATAAGGTGTTGGCGAATGGAGGGCGGCTCTACGTTGACGGGGCTCATCCAGAATATTCTACGCCTGAGTGTACCAATCCAAGGGAAATAGTCGCATTCGAACGAGCCGGCGACCGAATCCTCGCTCAATGCCTCGAACAGATGGCACGTGTCACCGGGAGTGATCATTGCGTGCTGTACAAAAACAACTCGGACGGCAAGGGGAACAGCTACGGTTATCATGAAAGCTATCTCTTGTCGCGCGCGGTTCCCTTCGACCGCATCGTGAAGGTCTTGGCGCCATTTTTTGTGACGAGGCCTATTTTTGCAGGGGCAGGCAAAGTCGGCGCAGAAAATCAGACCGACTCAACGGAATACCAGATTTCACAGCGCGCGGATTTCTTCGAGTGCCTGGTCGATCTTAATACGATGGTTCGGCGCCCCATCGTCAATTCACGCGATGAGCCGCATGCGGAGTATGGCAAATACCGGCGGCTGCATGTGATTGTCGGGGATGCCAACATGGCGGAACTGTCGACCTATCTCAAGGTCGGCACGCTGTCGATCGTCTTGGATCTGCTCGATGCCGGCGCCGATCTGCCGCAGTTCGAGTTGGATGATCCGGTTCGAGCTATCAAGCAGGTGTCGCGCGATCTGGGGATGAAGGCGCTGCTCACACTCACGGGAGGCCGCTCGACGACGGCAGTGGACATTCAACGAGCCTATTTGAAGGCTGCGATGGGATACTATGCTTGCCGCGAGCTGTCTCAAGTCACGAAAGATATTCTCGTCCGCTGGGAGGATGTGCTGGACAAGTTGGAGCAAAATCCTCGGCTCTTGGTACGAGAGTTGGACTGGGTGGCGAAGCGTCAGATGATGGAATCCTATATGGAGCGTAAGGGCTGTGGGTGGGACGACCCGCGGATCCGGCTGATGGATCTGCAGTATCACGACATCCGACCTGAGAAGGGTTTGTATTTTACGCTCGAACGCAGCCACTTGATCGAGCGAATTGTGCAAGATGTCGAGATTGCACGAGCAGAGTTCACCCCGCCTCCGGGGACGCGCGCCTATTTCCGGGGGCGTTGTGTCAGCAAGTTCGCGAAGTCTGTCTATGGTGTCAGCTGGACGTCGGTCCTGTTCGATATCGGCAACAACCAGGTGAAACGAGTGCCGTTGATGGATCCGCTCCGAGGCACGTCCTCGCTGACGAGTGACCTTCTTGATCAGGTCGAGACCGTCGATGAATTGCTGGTGAAACTCAAGGCCTGAAGAACAACCTTCCCTCGCGATGAACACCATGAAATTGCCATTCTTCCCCAACCACGACGACTCGAGTTTCTTCGATTTTTTGACCGAACACCATCCTGGGCTGACTCCGATTGGCCGCAGTGGATCCCTATTGCCTCAGGCCACAGCCGATCCAATGCGCGGGGCCGGGCCGATCAGTGTCCCCCATGCGACCACTGTGCTGGCGATTAAGTATCAACAGGGCGTGGTCATTGCCGGAGACCGTCGAGCGACAGAAGGGTTCCAAATCGCCGAGCGCAGGGTTGAGAAGGTCTTCAAAGTTGACGAGTATTCCGCGATGGCGATCGCCGGTGCTGCCGGCCCTTGCATTGAAATGGCCAAGCTGTTCCAAGTCGAACTGGAGCATTACGAAAAGCTAGAGGGCGTACAATTGTCTTGTGAAGGGAAGGCCAACAAGCTCGGGCAGATGGTCAAGGCCAATCTGCCGATGGTCTTTCAAGGGCTGGTCGTCATGCCACTTTATGTTGGGTATGACCTGAAGCGCGCGGAAGGCCGCATCTTCAAGTACGATCTCGCGGGGGGGCGGTACGAAGAGTCGGACTACCATGCCATCGGATCGGGGGGGAAAGATGCGCGCAATACGATGCGGGAGCATTTCCTCAGAGGCTTGGCTGAAGTAGACGCGCTGAAGCTGGCTCTCCTGGCCTTGTACAATGCGGCTGATGATGATGTCGGGACCGGAGGGCCGGATCTCGTGCGTGGCATTTACCCCACGGCGAAGATCGTCAGCGCGAGCGGCATTACCGATGTGTTAGACCAACAGATCCGCGGCGTCTATGATGGGTTGATTGCCACTCGCCGCTCCAAGGAGAACTAAGCATGCCGATGCCCTATTACGTCTCGCCCGAGCAGATGATGCAGGACAAGGCGGAGTATGCCAAGAAAGGCATCGCCAAAGGCCGCTCCATCATTGCCCTCGAATATGTGAACGGGATTCTGCTTGTCGCGGAAAACCCCAGCGCGTCGCTCTATAAAATCTCCGAGATCTACGACAGCATTGCTTTTGCAGGGGCCGGCAAGTACAGCGAATTCGAAAATCTTAGGAAGGCCGGCATCAGGCACGCGGATCTCAAAGGCTTCATGTATAGCCGGGAAGATGTCACGGGCCGCTCACTCGCGAACGGGTATTCCCAAAGCCTCGGTACTATTTTCAGCCAGGAGCTGAAACCGCTGGAGGTGGAAATCCTGGTGGTGCAGGTCGGGCACAACGGCCATTCGAATGAGATGTATCGCATCTCCTTCGACGGCAGCATTATCGACGAACGCACCTTTGCAGTTATCGGAGGCAAGTCCGAAGCGGCGCAAGCCCTGCTCAAGGAGAAAGGCTTGACGGAGCCTCCTGAACTCAAGGCTGCCCTCACTCTTTGCCTCACCGCACTCGAACAGATCGGCACCCAGAAGCTCTCACTGGAGAGTCTGGAGGTTGCGGTCCTGGATCGCACCCGCGACGGCAGAAAGTTTCGTCGCCTTTCGCCGGCCGACACCAAACAACTCCTCGCAACTTAGCAGGATGCTGAAATAGTCCGCCAGCTTTGTTCTCGGCTCATCGAAATCCTTAACGTACCCCGGAGGGTCCGCCTCCGGTTTCGCTTCGCCTGCGGCCTTGCTGGACGGCCGTTTTGAGCCTCCTTCGGGGAATGCTTTTTTTACGGGGCTGCACGTTAGGGCCACCGAAGTTTTCTCGTCCCCCCTAGTTTCCCATATCCTGCCCTTGTCCTCAGTTAAGTTTTTGAGCCACAGACCGATACAGACTCAGAGCATCGTCTGCAGATGGACGCACACGCCAGTTCAGACGGTTCAGTACCCGTTCAATTCAGGAGGTCCGCATGGACACAGAGACACCGAAATCCCCATCCCTTGCGAAAACGATCTTAGTCGTCGACGACGATCCATCGATGAGGTTGATCTGTGTCAAAACGCTTCGTGCGGAAGGGTTTACAGTCCTTGAGGCGGAAGGTAGCTCTGAGGCATTACAGGTATTGGCCACTTATCAGGAGCCCATCGATCTGCTGCTGACCGATCTCATGCTGCCTCCGCCAGGTTTTCAACTCACCTCTACCCAAAACCCATATCCGAGGGTTCATGGCCACGACGTCATCCAGCGCGCCTTGGCGATAAAGAAGACATTGCGCGTGATCCTCATGTCGAGCTTGTCGTATCATGAACGGAAGGCGTATCAAACCATTACCGATCAGGTGCCCTTTCTCCAGAAGCCATTTTCTGTTGAGATCATGATGCAGTTGGTGCATGAGGTGTTCGCTTCGGCTCCGCTCTCTTGTGCCGACTCCGCCGTCAAGTCGACCGCCAAACAAGACGTTCGGTGGTATGACTAACTTCACGGTCCACGTCACGTGAACCCCGGGTTCCCATCTCAGTGGAATCATCCCTCATCGACATCATGCATGGCGAAGATTTGCTGCACGCCACTGTGAGCCTGCCGACCGAAGGCTTGTCGTCGCAGCGGATCGGCGATTGCCTTCGCACGCGCTGAATCAAGCAGGCAAAGGCATGCCTCTGAGCTACCTATGCTCCACACGAGAGTCCATGGCTATCGAAGCCGCATCCCTATCGAATATAATAAGACCGGAGAGGGTGTAGAAGGGAGCCTCGTATAAAGAAGCGGGCGCAATCAGTCTGTTGAGAAGGGAACTGAGACGTGGGTAAGACGGATCAGGAACAAAGGAGTGGAAACCAGTGAAACATAGAATGACAGCATTCGGAATCGGGCTCTGTCTTTCTCTGATGGCACCCATCGCTCCGACCTTCGCGGGAGAGGTGAGGCTCCATATTCCTCCGGTGTTTCAGGAACGCCCGAGCTGGTGCTGGGCAGCTGTGGGAGAGATGGTCTTCAAATATTATGATGTACCCGCTATTCATCGGACAGACTATCAGTGCGGGATTGCGCAGACGAGAAACCTTTGCACAGGGATACCGAATTGCGTGACATGCGATCTCCCGGCCGGCGATGAGTCCAGCATGATGAACGTCGTCCAACAGTATCCGTTATTGGCTACCAGGGATGGTGCGGCTGGAGATGTCGCGCTGGCAGCTCAATCGAAGGCCGGCAGCCTTTCCGAGGCGGAAGTGAAACAAGAGATCAATGAGGGCCGCCCAATTATCGCGGGAGTGTCCCCATCCGGGTTCAAGATAGATGGAATTTCTCAACATACGGCTCTTATCGTTGGTTACGACGATCGCTCCGGCGATCTTAAGCTGATTGTGAATGATCCGTTTCCCTTCGAAGACGACCGCTTTCTCTGGATAGGGAACCCCTACCAACCAAACATGGATATGTCGGGAGAAAATGAGGGTCAATACGAGGTCGGTTTCCAACGATTTCGCTCGAAGATCAAGTGGATCCATACGCTGTACAGGTTAACTTGTAGTGGGAAAGGTTGTCCGTCCGACAACCTCCAAGCTGAGG
>SWDP01000047.1:8001-15121 GCA_005116885.1 Nitrospira sp. | reverse complement strand
CTTTATTGACGTGAAGCAGAGTGGGCGAGTCACCATGCATCTTTCCATCCAATCGCCCCTTCCAATCCAACCATGAGTAGGCTACATTCAAGCCACGCCCCCGTAGCTCAGTTGGATAGAGCAGCGGTTTCCTAAACCGTTTGTCGTACGTTCAATTCGTATCGGGGGCACCAATTTTTCAACAGCTTGCAGACTCGGCCTGAGGCACGACCCGCAATTGTGCTAAATTTGTGCTAACTCCCCGCCCGACATCCAACACTTCGATGCCATCCCGCAAGCTCTCCGGATAGTGATGGGCATAGCGTTGGGTCATGATTGGCGACTTGTGCCCCAGTAACCGCTGCACCTTGTACAGATCTACTCCGGCCTGGACCATCCGCGTAGCACAGGTATGGCGAAGGTCATGGAAATGAAAATCGGTCATCTTGGCTTTCTTCAGAGCCAGATGGAGACTTCGGCTGATATAGCGCTGATTCTTCTACGCCACAATGCGCTTGGGTGTAACGTGATCCAACATGGGATTACCGAAGAAGGCCTTGAGAGTCCTCACGCTGGTCATCTCCCGATAGTAGTTCCCACGCCGTGCGGCATGCTCTTTGATATACCGGTCCAGCAGTTCCGTGAATGTCCGTTGCTGCTCTGTCGGTTTCTCAAAGAATCGCCCCTTCGACGATCTGGACCTTGATCTTCCCAAGAATGGCCTCAGCCAGCCGTTTATCAGCCGTCTCCGTCGATCGCCTGACTTGCCGGCCTTGGTGGATAGGCGTGTGGACAGGTCTTGCATTGCTTGGAAGAAACTGACGGCCTTGAGAGAGAGGACGAGTTCGGTATCGAGCGACTCTCTTCGACTGTTGGCTGCTACTCGCGGGCGGGCGCAATTTCAGCTAAGAATGGGATTGACTCAGCGGTTGGCATCCGGCAGAGTTAGGTGTTCGTCTCCAACATAGAGCGCACGTAGAGCATGCTTAGTTTTGGCTCCGGACAAGCCCCCCGTGCATCTTGCCGCTGGCTGTTCATCACCGTAATACTATTAACATTCGTATCCTGGACAATCGCCCGGGAATCAACCTCGACTTTTGGACGTTGGGAAACTCTTACGCCTGCTACAATAAAGCGAACAGAGGTTGCTGCCGCCGCCATCGGAGAGAAAATTTATCTCGTTGGTGGATTTAGCGAATTGAGTTGGTATGATGTCCTGCTGAATATTTTCTTCAAGCGGTCAGATATAATCGCCACTGACGCGGTCGAAGAGTACGATACCATTCTTGATCTCTGGAGATTGAGAGCGCCACTTCCCGTACCAGTTCACCATGCAAGCGTAGCGAGTGTCGCCAATCGTCTGTATGTCGTTGGCGGCCTGATACAATGGCCTCCCGGTCGCAGCGCAAGAGTGTTTGCGTACGACCCTACGGCCAATTCATGGTCCGAAAGAACACCAATGCCAACTCCTCGCGGGGCATTAGGCCTTGCCGAGTATAACGGAAAGCTTTTTGCCATCGGCGGGATAGGCACGAATGGTAATTCAGCAGCAGTGGAGATGTATGATCCCGTGACCGATACATGGATGCCGAGAGCAACACTTCCGACTCCTCGAGACCATTTAGCTGTGGCCACTTCCAATCAAAGGATCTATGCCATTGGGGGAAGAGTGGGCGGTGACTTCAATCAGAACCTCACAAGTATCGAGGCCTATGATCCGATAGCCGACCGTTGGGAGAGGGTGGCGGACTTACCAACCCCGCGAAGTGGGATTGCAGCAGGGATTATCGACGACATCATCTATGTAGTTGGTGGGGAAAGCAGTCAAACAACGTTTGACCTCAACCATGCCTACTTCCCTAAAACTGATCATTGGGAGAGAAGGGCCTCACTTCCTACAAGCCGTCATGGTCTTGGTGTGGCTTCTGTTCATGGTCGGCTATACGCTCTTAGCGGTGGCCCGTCTCCTGGCGCGACCTACACCAATGTCAACGAGGTATTCATACCGGCCTTGCCCGCTTTGATCATGAGCCCTTCCGCTGCAATCGTGGATCCGCTGGTCTTGCGCGTGATGAGTCGTTCAGGATGCGTGAGGCGCACGACGGACAGAGTGTGACTGTGTCCTCGTATGCAAGACACTCGATACACTTCATGAGGGACGGGCTTTCGGTCGCGTTCGCGACGAACCGTCATAAATCATGCGGGCTAGGAGCCTGTCCGAGTAATGTGCATTTTGGACTGGACAGGCAGCGCGCACTGTGGTTTCTAGGCGGCATGGCTAAAACATTCAAATCCTGGGACGTCGATCAACTGGTACTGCTTCCTCCGTCAATTCATGAGCTGGTTCCTGCGGGGCATCTCGCGCACTTTGTGCGGGACATGGTCCGAGACTCGCTGGACTTGTCGGCGCTGAGCGGACTATTCACGCAGGTCCTCCAGTTATGCCAGAAGGCGGGGTTGGTGCGCTTGGGTCACGTGGCATTGGATGGGACCAAGCTCCGCGCCAACGCCTCCAAACACAAGGCGATGAGTTATGGCCGGATGAAGACCGCCGAACCGGCACTTGCCGCCGAGGTCGCTCGTTGGCTGGCTGAGGCCACGGCCAGCGACGTGCGCGAAGACGCGGCGTATGGCGGTGACCAGCGTGGGGACGAACTGCCGGATTGGGTGAGGACCAAGCAACACCGCTTGGAGAAGATCCGCGCCGCGAAAGCAGAATTGGAAGCCGACGCACAGGACAAGGTACGGAGGAAGACGCAGCAGCGCGAGCCCCCGTCGGACCGCCCTCGACCAGGCCGCCCTCCGACACATCCGCCCGGCACCCCCCACGACCGCGCCCAGCGCAATTTCACCGATCCGGACAGCCGCATCATGAAGGCGCAGGACGGATTCATCCAAGGCTATAACGCTCAAGCGGCTGTCGATGCTGCGCATCAAGTGATCGTGGCGCACGGGCTGACGAACCAGGCCAGCGATGCGGTCCAGCTCAAGCCGATGCTGGCGCACATCAAACGCAACACGGGCCGACAGACGCGGGAGCTCTCGGCGGATGCCGGATATTGCTCCGAGCAGAATCTCAGGATATTGGCTCGCCGCCACGTGCGCGGCTACGTCGCCACGGGTCGGCACCAGCACGGCGAGGCCTCGGCCACCGGCAGGCGGAAAACCGTCCCGAGAACACGCGTCCACGCCATGAAGATTCGCCTGAATCGCGCCGGGTATCGCAGTCGCTATCGGCTGCGCAAGCAGGTGGTCGAACCCGTGTTTGGCCAGATCAAACAGGCGCGTGGTTTCAGGCAGTTCTTGTTGGGGGCCTGCCGCAGGTCGCTGGGGGGTGGAGCTTGCTCTCCTGGGTTAGAAGATTCTCGCGCAATTTCTACTAAATGTCGACAGAACCTAGTCCGTGCGTCGTGGAATACCTTGGACCGAACTTTACGGAGCAGGGAACGATGACGGATCTTTCTGGCGATGGAATGAAGATCCTCGGCACCCGTTCAGTTCATGTCGGTATGCGTCTTGCCCTCCGACTATCGGTCGGTGAATCTGCCACACCCATTCAGATTCCCTGCGCCTATGTGCGATGGACGCGCAATCAAGAGTTCGGAGTCAAGTTTGGCCCGATGGAGCCAGCAGTGCTGGCGCAACTCCATGACCTTCTATTGGTCTACCAGCGCTCACCAACCTAACAGGCCCCAGAAAATTTATTTTCCTCTGATCGAGTTTTAAGCGGCGCAGCCTCGCTTCGCCTTTCCCTCTTCCCCATAGAATCGCGGAAGTACGGCAGGGGACAACGAGTTGTCATGAGCGATGCGGGCTAGGTGACGTCTCCCCTCGTTTGAGTTACTTCTTTTCGGTCTAATCAACTCAGAGCGATCAGGTATTCTTCTGGCTAGATTGGTATACAAGGAGGGCAATATGACCTGTACACGTTGTCAGGGTTATATGGCAAAAGATCACTTTTTGGACCTCATGGAGAGCGCGGAAGATATGTGGCTGGCAGGTTGGCGCTGTCTCAACTGCGGACACGTCCTTGACCCCGTGATGGAGCGGAATAGACTTGGGCAGGGGTTGGCTGGCGTCGCCTCAACTGTACGAGAGCCAGGCCAGAAGATGGCATCTAGAAACATCTCGATGTCATCGTAGGCGTCGTAGCCTCATCAGTTTGGCCATGAATGAGTCGTCGTGTGAGTGGGGGATATGCCGTCCTGTTTCAGAGGTGGGTTCGAAGATTCTCGTCAACTTTCCTATGTTTTCTTGCCACGTTGTGGAGGCTGGGCTAGACTTCCTCCAGATTCTATGGCACGAGCAAAAACATCAGAACCGTCTCGCGCGCGGTCCAAAACTGCCACAGTTGAAGAGCTCACCCGCGGCGTCGAAAACCTCCAGGAATTTCTCGCACAGGTGGAAGACCTGGGCCGAGAAGGATTCCCCTATCTCGACGCGGCCAGAGCAAGAACAGAGTTACAATTCCGCGAGTGCATTCGCCGTACGTTTGGCGAGAAATCCCTCGAGTTCCAAGAGCATCGCCATCACAGACTTCTCATGGATACGCCTGAGGGTACGCAGCAGAGTATCGCCCTCATTAAAACCCTTATTACCACGCTTGAGCGAAAAAAACGTGAGCTGCAAGGAGTGCCTTCCCCCAAGCAAACCTCTTCAGTGCCGCCGGGCTTACCGATTTCCACGCCTGAACGCCCGCCGATGACCGTCGTGCCGTCATCGATCTCGACCGTGCAGATGACCCTGACGCAAACGGGAACGATTACGCCCTCGCCGGTAACCATGACGACGAACCTTGGCGTGGCCCAAGTTACCGCCGCACCGAATCCACCTCCGGTTTCTTTGATTCTTCCGGTCTCTTTGCATAAACCTGAGCCACTGAGTCCATCGACGTCTGTGCCTGAACTATCATCGATTTCACCAGCCCCGGTTGCAATGGCGATGTCGCAGGCCCCTTTTCCTTCGCAACCAGTGGTTCCAGTTGCTCTGGAGCTCAAACTTCCACCGTCACAACTTGGCCTCCTCCAAGCCGCCACTGTACCGAGCCCACCTCCGGCTCCCTCGGTTTCTCCAGCTCCTGTGTATAAGCCTGAGGCAATGATTCCATCGATAGCTGTACCCGAACCATTTCCAGTTTCACCAGCCCCGGTTGTGATGGTGATGCCGCATGCCCCGTCGTCTTTGGAGCAAGTGGTTCCAGTCGGCCCAGAGCCACCGCCATCACACGCGGGACAGACTGCACAAGCCGATGGGTTTTTAGTCGGCCAGTCGGCCCAATCGCCACAACCTGAACCGGAGCCCAGCGTGCACCAACATCCCATTGCCAGCCCACAGCCTAAAATGCAGGAAGCCCCGGCTGTTCCTCAGAGTCCGAAGCAGGCTCCCGTAGTACCAACCAGCGCTTTCTCGCCTCTGGAGCCTGGAGGTCAGCTTGCTCAGGTCGCATCGGACCCTATCGCACTCGTGAAGGTTGTCTGCGGCCGATTCCATGCTGTTGTCAGGCAGTTGCGGCTTCGTGGAGAACATCGGGCGACGCTACAGGTGGAAGACGAGGTCGATGCGCAAGATCTTCTGCATGCGCTGCTACGGGTTCAATTTAATGATATCGACACGGATGAATGGACGCCGAGCTATTCGAGCGGGGCCCTGCGCACGACGTTGTTGCTGGATGAGAGCCGTCTTGCGGTGATCGTCAAGAAAACCAGGCCTGGCCTTACGGCCAAAGATCTTACGGATCAACTTCGGGTTGACGCAGCACGGTATCGGTTCCACGGCCGTTGTACCACGCTCTTGTGTTTTATGTACGATCCTGATGGCCGTATCGGGAACCCTCAAGGCTTCGAAACGAGTCTCACGAGTGTGAACGATTCATTTACTGTCGACGTACTGGTTGCCCCGAAATGAGGTGATACATGAAAAGGCCTAAATCTGCCGTCGTCACGCGTCCTAGCTCGTCTGCAGGCGCTCTTGCATTGACAGAGGCGCCGAGCATTCGCTACGTTGACAAAGACCCCACGATTCCTGCAGTGCCATGTACGATTCACGCTCCAGTCGATGGTGGGAGAATCATGTCGGATCGGGCCTACGTCCTTATCAATGTGCAGCCAGGTCGCACGGGCGATGTGGTTCGGGCGTTGTCTGGCATCAAGCAGATTAAGACGATCGATCCTTGTTGGGGCAAGCCCGATATTATTGTGGTGGTAGAAGTTTCAGACCAGGATGCCCTGACCCAGTTGGTGCTGAGCCGGATTCATGAGATTGACGGTGTCCAACAAACCGACACGCATCTTGTCTACCGATTGAAGGCCGATACGGCTAAATGACTCACAATATTTTTGAATCAGGCTTATCAAATGCGTGCCCACGCATGCTAATCTCCTCTCCTTCATGAGCTGGACGTGATCGACGTGACGCTCGTTACCCACGCAGGAGAAGCCGTCTCATAACGGGAGACGACTCACCTCCTACTCGGGCTCTCCGTTGTCGGCATCCTCACCAAGGTCCAACCCAAACCGGTCGGCCATTCGATAGAGGGTGCGCCGATCGATACCAAGAATCTTTGAGGCTTTGACTTTATTCCCCTTAGTTTCCTTGAGCACGCGGACAAGATGACGCTTCTCGACCTCCTCAAGCGATAAAGATCCCTCATCGTTGTGGTCGGTTGCTCTGCCGGTCTCTTTCGTCGGCAGTTCCGTTCGATGCAGCGACGCAGGCAGATCCTCCGGCGTGAGGAGGGGACCGTGACTCAAGGAGACCGCTCGTTCGATGGCATTTTCCAGTTCGCGCACATTGCCGGGCCATCGGTACTGCATCAATAGCTCCATTGTTTCCGGCAGCACTCCGCGCACAGCATGCGTCTCCCCGGCTGCACATTTCTGCAAGAAGTGATGCACTAACATCGGGATATCTTCCCTCCGCTCCACCAACGACGGCAGGGTGATCCGCACGACATTGAGCCGGTAAAATAAGTCGTCTCGAAACTTTCCTTCTTTGACGAGCTGTTCGAGATCTCGATTGGTCGCGGCAATGATACGGACATCGACTTTTGTCGATGTCGTGCTGCCGACGACTAGTCAAAAAAAAAAAGGATCTGCTGCCCGGCCTTGACGACGGCGCCGGACTTCGGCAAATCAATGAAGAC
>SWDP01000047.1:0-7901 GCA_005116885.1 Nitrospira sp. | reverse complement strand
CTTATACACTTCCAGCATGGCGGGACTGCTCCCCACCAGCGGAGACCATTCATCTTTGTTTTTCAACTCTTCACGAAACCGGGCATTTTCTTTGATGAGTCGGCAGTGGTCGAGACTCCGTTTGACGACCAACTTGATATCGTCCTTCTTGAATGGCTTGGCAAGATAGTCATAGGCGCCTTGCTTGATGGCCTCAATGGCACCCTCAAGAGAACCGAACGAGGTCAGCATCACGACTGCCGTGTCAGGGCTCATACGTTTAAACTCACGCAAGACGGTAAGCCCATCAACCGCTCCCATGCGAATATCTGTCAGCACCAGGTCCACTCGACCCTGACGCCCTCGAGCAATCACTTCTTCGCCGCTGGCGAAGGCTTCAACGGCATAGCCTTCTTTCTTTAAGGCTTCTGCCAAGAGATCGCGCGCGACGGCATCGTCGTCAGCCACGAGAATACTCGCTGGTTGCATCAGGTTTTCTCCGTCATGTCCGTGGACTCGGTCTTCAATCCAGGTAAGGTGATGGTTACGGTTGTGCCTCGCCCAGTTTCGCTTTCGAGCACAAGACTCCCTCCATGGGCCAAGACTGTCTCGCGGCTCAAGAATAGTCCTAACCCGGTGCCTTTGCCAACCGCCTTGGTTGTAAAAAACGGTTCAAACGCTTTCTGCACGTCGGACTCCGGCATGCCGGATCCTGTATCCCGTACCTCGATGGTAAGTACCAGAGGTGACAGTGAGTCGGTAACCCGGCGGCCGCGGTCAAGCTCCTCGGGTGAGGCCGTACGGGCTCTCACCGATACATTCACCGCTCCGTGGGCTGGGGTGGCGGATAAGGCATTGGCGAACACGTTCACCATCACTTGATGTATTTTCTCCGCATCGGCCCACACAAGCGGGAGGTCTCCGGGAATTTCGACCGTCGTGGTAATTTCTTTCGCATGGAAGGCGGGCTCCATCAGCACAACCGCCGGGCTGATGACCTTGTCCGCGGGCAACCATGTCGGTTCAGGTTGGCGCTGTCTGGTTGAGGACAGCAAATCCTGAATGATCCGAACCACCCGTGTCAGCTGCTCATCGATGACGGTGACCCGCTTCTTCATTTCTGGCGTGACGCCTGGTTCTTCCGCCAGCGCTTGCACGTGCCAGGCAATCGAGTGCAGTGGCGTTCCAACCTCATGCGCCACGGACGCCACCAGTTGCCCCACTGCCGCTAAGCGTTCCGAGCGATTCAGCTGGTCTTTTGCATCCACCAGCTGCGTATTGGCTTTCAGGAGATTTTCGGTCTCCCGGGCGAGCGCGGCACGTGCCGCCGCTTCTCGGGTTTTGCGTTCTTCCCATGTCATGCCGATATAGGCCACGACGAGGAGTACTCCGGCGACCACGCTGCGATTAATCACTGCCGATTGCAACCGCCCCGGCTTGGTCGGTTGCATTAACCCCATGTAGGTCGCCACGATACAGGCGACCACTGTTACGAACATCAGGCTGCGACTGCGCACGGTTGCAACCAATAGAATCGGCAATACAAAACCGTAGGCGCCGACCACGTTGGCTGGGGCGACCATTTCAAGCACGACGATCGCCAGGAATACCGCCCCTGCGATCGCCAGGACAATGCGATTTTGTTTTAACATGGGAATGCGCGACCGGTTGATTGCCGATGAACCATGGTTCAATCTTTCGCAGGCTGTGAAAAAATATTTTGCCACAGCAGGGGTTCAAAGAGCTGCATGTCTTGGAGAAGAGACGCATCTTACCGGATGCTTAAAAAGGTCGTCCAGCAAGGCCACAAGCGAGTCGAAACCGGAAGCGTACGCTCGTGGGTACGTTGAGGGTTTCGGTGCGCTGAGAACGCCGCTGGCGGACTTTTTCAGCATTCGGGTAGGGTCTTACCTTAGCGGGCGGGCCGAATGCAAGACGGCCCCAAGCTGCCGTAGACGTTTATCGTGCAGCATGTGATCGACGGGAATTGAATACTTACGGGTCCAGTTCGGATGACTGTCGATCGTTCCTGGAAGATTGGTCTGCGACAGTTCGCCAAGGCCGTCTTCGAGGTTTGCCAACACCAAATAGGACGGCGTATGAGCCAGGTAGAGATGAATCGCGTGGCAGAGGTCAGTCGTCATGGCAGGTGCAGTGGCCAGGTCCTCAGTCACACCAGTCGGCAAGAGGTGTTCTCGCTGAAGCGCGTTGAGGATGCGAGCCTTGTCGCGCTGGCGCTCTTCCCAGGCCTGACGGTGCGCCGCGTCATCGTGAAAGGCGCCCAATCTGGACCGTACCTGTAAATCCTCGCCGGACCAAAACCCAGCAAGAGTTGGCAAGTCGTGCGTCGTCGTGACAGCCAACGATTGCGCGGGGTAGTCGCCAGGCGGCTTCATGGCACCGTCTGCGTGGCGCTCGAAGTAGAATACACGGTACGAGAGCACTCGTGCCTTGGCCAATTGCTCTCTCACCCAATCGGGGACCGTGCCGAGGTCTTCTCCGATGACGAGGGTGTGTGATCGTACGCTCTCCAATGCTACGATGGCCAACAAGTCTTCAAATGGGTAGTGCACATACGTACCTTCGGATGCGGGCCTCCCACGCGGAATCCAGAAGAGACGAAAGAATGCCATCACATGGTCCAGACGAATCGCCCCTCCGGATCGGAAGTTGTTCCGCAGCAGCTGGATCAAAAGCTCGTAGCCACTGGAGCGTAGTGCGTGAGGGTTGATCGGAGGGAGGCCCCAATTCTGCCCCTCGGGCGCAAACGAATCCGGCGGGGCGCCACAGTCGGCTCCAAGCGCTAGCACAGATTGATAGATCCAGGCTTCGGCCCCATTCCGATCGGCGCCCAGTGCCATATCATGATACAGACCAATTGGCATCGCCAGCTGCTCAGCCGTCCGCTGGATTTCGTTCAGCTGTTCGCTTGCCACCCACTGAATGTATTGAAAGAAGCGAATGCGCTTCCGGTGCCGTTTGGCATATTCATGGACCGGTTGACCGGGCATCAGAAATTGTTTGGGCCAATCGTGCCATGTGGTTGACGTAGATTGAATCAGCCGGCGTTCTTCTTCCAAGGTCTGGAAGGCGGCATACAGTTCGAGGGGTGTGCCCTCGGATTGGATAAACCGTTCCAAGCGCCTCGCGCGCTCCGTGTTTGGCTGGAGATGTGGTTCCTCTCCGCTGTAGGCTTCTGCGATGAATGTGCTGTAGGCCAGATCGAGCATGGTGCGTTTGGCCGTTGCTACGGCGTTGTAGTCTACCTGGCGCGTCTGTCGTAGTGCCCGGAGCGCAGCCTGAAATTCGGGATCCAGAAACTGCTGTTGCGCCTCCTCCGACTCATGCCATTCGGGAAGTTGATCGAGATCGATGTAGAGCTCATTGAGATAGAGCCGACTGTAAGGCGCATAGGGGCTAATGTGATAGGGCGCGGTATTCCGCAGTGCGTGTAATGGATTGAGTCCGATCACTCCGGCGCCGAGCTCTTTCCCGGCCCACGAAATGGTTGGAGAAACTTCTCCCGGCAAATGTACAACGGTCTTTTCTGTGTGAGGGGTCTCACTGGCGCTTCGTTTGTGTGCGAGGAAAAGAATAACAGAGCGAAATTTTTTATTCAATATCGTAGTGTCCGGTTAAGAGTCAACCCCTGTGTTAGTCTCAAATGAGCCTGTGACACAAAACCCGAAAAGTAGGCCAGCGGGAGCTTGAGGAACCGGCCCGCGACGTGGTCTTCTTGACCCAGAAGGAGGACCCGACCAGGGCACACCGAAGCACAGATTCTGGCCGCTCTGCGGGGAGGAGAGGGTGGCATGACCGGGGTGGATGTGTCAGCGGGTCGGCATTAGCGAACAGACATTTTACGCGTGGAAGCGCAAGTATGAGGGGCTGGGCCTCAGTGAACTGCGCGAACTGCGGCAGCTCCGTGAGGAGAATGCCAAGTTGAAACGCTTGGTGGCGGATCTCTCGCTCGATCGCCAGATGGTGCAGGAGATCGTACGGAAAAATCTGTACGGCCTCAGGCCCGGCGTGTGCTGGCACGCTGGGCGCAAACGATCTATCAGGTCAGTGAGCGCCGGGTCTGGAGGCTGTTGCAGATGGCGCGAGCCTCCTTACAGTATCGAAGTCGCCGTGATCCGCAGGAGGCGTTGCGCATGCGGTTGCGAGAGTTGACGGCGAGCCGAGTACGCTTCGGGTATCGGCGACTCACGGTGTTGCTGAGACGTGAGGGGTGGCAGGTGAACGCCAAACGGATCTATCGGCTGTAGACGGACGAAGGGCTGACGGTGCGGGCTCAAACACCGCACGAAGGCCGCGGGCCGAGCCCTTGTGTCGCAGCCAGGGGCGACCGCCCAGAACCAGCGGTGGAGTATGGACTTCATGAGCGAGCGCGTGGCGGAGGGCCGCTGGTTTCGGATTCTGACCGTCGTGGACCAGTTCACGCGGGAATGTTTGTGTTTGGTTCTAACTCCAAGCGCAACACTACAGGCCCCAATGGGTGCCCGTGAGGGCTTCACGAAGAAACTCCGGCACGTGCCCGCACTGCTGCGGAAGACCCTGACGTACGATCGAGGGAAAGAGATGGCCGAGCACGAGCAGTTGGCCTAGCGGCTCGCGATCCAGATATTCTTTGCTGACCCCTACAGCCCGTGGCAGCGCGGCACCAATGAAAACACGAACGGGCTGTTGCGTCAGTACCTCCCCAAGGGGACGGACTTGTCGGGATACACGCAGCGCGAGCTGAACGCCATCGCGGATCGCTTGAACACGCGCCCCAGAAAATGCCTCAACTTCGCCACGCCGTTGGAAGTCTATGCGCACCTGCGCCATCATTCACCCGTTGCACTTGGAACTTGAAACCGACCGCCATATTGTGACCGCATAAGTTATCGACGATACCGCTATCCTCGGGGTGGGCCATCTGGCATAAAGGCTCCTGAAATTATTCCAGAAACAGGACGTTGGCTATGGCGACGATAGAGCAAAAAAGAGACAGTGTAGGAAGTGCTGGTGCGAATAGCGCGAGCCGAGAGGGTCAAGGCCAGTGCCCGTGAGTTTGATGTGGATCGTCACACCGTGATCGATGGGACCAGCGGGGCCAGGAAACGGGGTGGATCGCTGGGCCGTCGTCGTGACCAGTGCGGTAGGGAGAAAGACCAGGGAGAACCTGCGCAGCTAGACTTCGGCCGATTTCGCGTAAAGCAGGGTAAAGTCGTGCCAGTTTGTCTCTGTTTCAATGGGACAGGATAGTGTCTTCCAATGGACCACTCTTCCCGCAGAATTATCGCGACAGGGACGTGTTTCTCAGTAGGCTGGCAATCATATATCTACGAGATAGTAGAAGCGGATGGGGGGGAGGAAAAGGCTCAGATCCTGGATTGTTTCGCGCGAAGCAGAGGGAGTAAAAGCAATCAAACGAGGCAGTGAACGTGTGTTTGAAAGTATAGAGTTGACGTAGAATATGACTTGTAAGTCCATCTCATTATAATAGCGTGTGCCCTCAAAAAACCGATCCGCCATTCCATCTTTCGACAGAATGGCGGATCAGTGTCACTCTCAAACGTGACGAACCCCTACTTTATCCAGCAGTGGCCCTTGTAAAGACTGGGATGATGTTGCCGGCAATGCTGTTGATATGCCGGTTACCTGTTTCGTCCCAAGACATTACAAGCCCTCCGAAACGCTGGTCAGGATCGTGGACCAGGTCCATCAATCTCTGTATTTCCCACAGCGAATCCCTTGAATCGAGCTTAACTTCTTTGGTTTCGCCTGGCATGATCGGGGACTCATCTTCGATATGCAAGCCGTCTTGCGCCATAATTTCAGCTGGATAGGACGGGTCGTTGTTGTTAGCTACACCGACCTTGTTCAGGAACCGAATGCCTGCTGTCGTAAACTCTCCAATCCTGAGTGGCTGCTCTCCGCTATTGGTGACCTGCAAGGTCATACGAAGAGCGCGACCAGGAACGTCATAGTCTGCGGCAAGCACCTTAACCGTCAAGTCCGACTTCAAATGAGTGGACTTGATCTTTGGTTCACCAGCCTGGAGTGGGATGGTATATGGATACTGACTGTCTGTGTAGAAGAAACCAATGGCAATCAAGGCAAAAACTACACCCAACATTGCAAAGGCAAAATAGCGGTCAACTGGATCGTTCAGGAGCTCGTCTCCACCCTCTTGCGCCAGCACGCGGGCGCGAATGAGGAACATCGGCCTGACCATGAACCAGCCTATCCAGAAGAATCCAAGGCTGCCCCATACGACATGCCAGAAGAGCCCGGCTGCCAGGCCAGCAGTCTCTGTATCGGCAGTCCCGCCAACCAGCAACTTTATGGGGTTGGTAAAGTCTTTATAATTACCGGTGATGTCCATCCAGCCCCCGGGCCCTGCGATAGGACCGGCCCCGTTGACAGCTAACATTGGGTGGATGTGGTGATGACCAGGCAACCGGCCTCTCAGCTTGATCACGTACTCGTAGTCTCCACCGATTTCCATGGGGCCCGAGGTCATCATTGGCACCCCGTTCACTTTCGAACTGAGACGTGTGAATACTGAACTCGGGCTTCCCACGTTTATGAAGGTACGGTTGGGCTTAACAACGGCCCTTGGCCAGTCTTCAGAAATATGGATCTTGCCCGACAACATGGCTTCCTCGTTGATATTGGTCTTCTGAGGATTCCATCTTGTGTCGTACCATTGCGCGGTACGCATCCGCAGGAACGGTTCCTGAGAGCGCTCCCCGTGGGCGGCGGCGGTTGAGACATTGAAAGCCAGGGTAAGCCCTAGCGTCGCCATCCCAAGGGAGCCGATCACGCATAATTTGAAAATGTTTTTGACGTTCATGTTTTCCCCTATGATAGTGAAGTCGCCGCAGTCTTTGTGGTCACTCTGTGCCCTGGGGCAATACCATCCGGCGTGCCATGTCTCAGTGCAAACTCATCTGTGCCAACGATCATGACATCATTCATGCGTGACATGACGCCACGTCTGCCCTTGACCCAGAAGAAGGCCTGCCCGACGAAGTGACCAATTTGCCACCAAATGGTGAACATCAACATGGAGATGAAGGCCGAGAAGAACGCTGAAATCCAAACGGTGTGTCCGCCGAACGTACGGAGCGATCCCACCTCGATGATTCGGATGTATTCAGGCGTTCCGGTCCTCACAAATGTGAATCCCATGTAGTCGGCCAGTGACATCAACTGCCCGTCCACGACCACCGGTTGGTGGCTGTATCCGAATATGGCATATTGTGTGGGGTTAAACACCATCGCGAATGCCCAGACGCCAAATATTGCTGTAAGCATCCAGCTTCTTGTCAAGAGCAGGGTTGCATCGAGGATCAATGCGCTGGATATCATCGTGGCAGGCATCACGAAGTTCGCTGGGAAATTCGCCCACCAGTACCAGGCAAACAGAACCGTGATCCACTTCCCGACGACAAGCCCAGAGATGCTCAACGTTGCACCAAAGGGTTGCCTATAGAATGTCCAGAAATAGTACATGATCGCACCGGGATACATCACCTCTACGATCGGTGTGACCGTTACCCAGAACTGCCGATCCTTCCAGTCGACCCAGAAATCCCAGTCCCCTGCTAACAGGTCGAAGTGCATATGAAAGGTCGCGAATACTCCCAGATATGCAATGGGAAGAAAGTACACCGCATCTATCATTCTTGACAGCTTAACGCCTTCTGGCGGAAGCTTGCTCGCTGCGATAATTTCTTTAGTTCTAAACAGTGCCATTTATCTCCTCCTCGCTCGTTCTGAACATCAGTCCTCTCCCTTATTATTAGCTGGCTGGCCAGCCCTACTTCTCTGAATCTTGAGCGCAGGGCTAGCTCGCCGAAACCAACGGTACAGTTTAGTACGGGATCACGTGCAAGCAGTCCTTGCTCTCGTTGTTCCAGACCACATCG
>SWDP01000046.1 GCA_005116885.1 Nitrospira sp. | reverse complement strand
GGAACTGTTCGGCTAATTCCGCCGGCGTCTTGTCGCCTTTGACCGCCGCCAACGCCACTTGCGCCTTAAACGTCGCCCCGTGATTCCGTCTCCTCCTCTTCATCGCCTCGCTCCTTTCGGTTGCCACCCCTCCCTGGAGTGGGTGAAGCCAGGCTAGCACTTACCACACTGTCTGAATTTCCGGAGCCCCCTCTCTCTCCTCTGCATTAGGCCTGGGCTCAGGTGGGACCCGCCATCATGAAGAATCCTGACTAGGGGTTCTTCTAGGTCTCCTCCACTGCTGCACTTGATAAATTAATAGTCTATTGCCGACTCAACTAAAGGATGGTGACAATGGCCGCAATCTCAGAGCAGAAGAATCGCGTTACGAGAAATATCGGGGGCACGGACCGATTGATGTCTAGTATTCTCGGTGGGACGCTTCTCATCGGGGGGCTGACCAGAAGGTCGTTGCCTGGCCTTACCCGCTTTGCAACGGGCGCAGCATCTCTGCACCGAGGGGCAACAGATCATTGCAGCATGTATGAATCTTTGGTGGTAGACACACACCACGATGCTCTTAATTCCAATCATGCTTCAAAGCAGCCGCACGATGCCACTCGACTTGAAAGGTCAATAAAAAAGAATCATCTGTCCTTGCCCCCGAGACGAAAGCAGACCGCAAAGGCGATAATTCGCAGAAAAGGCATTGTCAGGGCGCAACCGTTTCATCCGCCTAAGAAATGAATACATTTCGGAAGAGTTGTGCATAATCTGGCGGCGAAAAGGAAAGGGTCTATCTCTCACTTCCTCCCAAGACGATCGATCACACGCAATCAGGAGAAGCCGTATGACCGGTCATGTGGACTCCACTCTACTTGTTTTACTGATATAAGCAGGAACGGATCATAAAAACAGTCTCGTTCCCGCGGCAATGCTCAAAGAGCCGGCAGGTCGCTACCCTAATGACGTAGCGACCCGCAGGAGTTCGTTGAGCCATTAACTACTGTCGCAGGAGGTCTGCCTGTTCGAGACGGAGACGGTCATACGGCCAGCTTCATTGCCGTGACCGGCATTCCGGTCTTCATTTTGCCGAGTGGATCGACAGCGCGTGATTCTGATCATTCACCTTCGCCTCAATACGATCACCCTTCTTGATTTCTCCCATCATCTCGGTCGTTTTATCTGTGTGTAAACGTACTTCCTTGCCGTCCTTCACCTTGACGAAATAGTTGCCGTCTTCGACGCGGGTCAGTTCGCCCTTGATCGTCTTGGCGCCGTCTGGACGGTTACTTCCCTTCTCATTGTCCACGTTCTTTTGCTTATCATCATCAGATTGAAAACCTTGCTTATCAGTCACGGAGTCAGTTTTCATAACATCTGAAGCCCCAGGCGAATGCTCCGCCTGCACCGCATTGGACAGGCCAAGGCACAGCAAGAAACCACACGACAAGACACCGACAACTTTTGGAATAGATACCATGGGAGCCTCCTCGGTTAGATGGACAACATGCACACCTGTAACGATACTCTCTCCAGACTCTTGCTCGCTGAGCAATTTTGACCAGATCACCAAGAAGATGGCGATCGGCGCCACTACGGAGTTCGCACTCGTGATGGTATTGGTCCCCATTTATTTCTTCTTCTTCGCGTGGCAGTTCGATCGCATTAGCAGACCATTCGCTTCTTGCCGTCCGGTAAGAGGGAGCGCATTCTTCAAATTCTGCGCCGCATGGATCATGCGGTCAGTGGATTTTCCAGCGGCCGGTTTCTTATCGGGTTGCTGACTGCGGGGATGTATCCGGGAGGCTGGGCTCTTGCAGATGTGCCGTACTCGTTTCTCTTAGGTCTCGTGACGGGATTCCTGACGGGATTCCTGACGGTCGTCCCCTACCTGTCAGTGATAGGGTGGCTGCTTGCGGTACGCCTCAAGTATTTCGATGTAATCACGGGAGATACGGCGTCGTTTGGATGGCTGCCGGTCGTCGTGTGGCCGAGCCTGGTCTATCTGATGGTGCAGTTTGTAGAGAGTTGGATTCTCACACCCTTAGTGCAGAGCCGGTCTATGGAGATGAGCGCGATCACGGTGTTGATCCATCGTGTTCATCGGCGGGGCTGTCGGCGGCTTCTATGGTTTGTCGCTCCCCATTCCGATCGCCGCCTGCAATAAGAGTTGGTCCTGCCTGGGCTAGAGCGCTAGGCCGCGAAGCGCTGGCCCTCTACACCATGTTCGGCGGCAGTAATGAGAAGTAGGGTTATATTGAGGGCTTCTCTTCAGAGGCTCGTGAGGTGGGCAACGACCGAGAACAAAGTCTGAGACTTTTTTTTACAGTCGATCAGCCCGCACTCTTTATGACAGTTCGTCGTGAAAGCGCATAGTCGCATGGCGAGACGGGCGCGTGGAGCCGTGAAGAGCTGAACCGTACTTGAACGAGTACGTTGAGGGACTGGCGAAGAACCCGCTTGCAGCAGAGGCGCTCATGAATCATGCGGGCTAGTCGGAGTCGGCAGATGGCCTAAGGCAGAACCATTCTGCCGACTCTCACTAGGACAATCTCCTACTACCACCGCATCAAGCGCTCCTACTTTTTAAAGCATCAGTGGGCGATAGGTTGGTCCGTCAAAAACGAAATTGCGTGACCCTTAGTATCCACTTTCGCAAGAACATGCTCCCCTACTTTTGGAGTTAAACTTGATCTCTTTTCAGTAGTGGAATTAACATGCATGCGCACCTCAGCCCCACTTGCTTCTCTGACGACAAAGTTTTCACCATCGATCTTCACTATTTCGCCTTTGACCTCCTTACCGGGTACAAACCTTTCTTTATCATCCACAGTAAATATCTTCCCCCCCAATTGACCAGTGTTAAGCTTGTCTGCAGACAACGCGACAGTCGACAAACCCAGGCACAGTAAGAAACCACACGACAGGACACCGACGACTTTTTGCATAGATACCATGGGAGCCTCCTCGGTTAGATGTACACCACACATATCCCTACGATACGCGCTCCAGAGTCGTGGAAGCTGAGCAATATTGAACACACCGCGGAAATTTCAAGTTGTAGGGGTGCCCCCCTTGCGAGGCTGGAACGAGACGAGAAGGTGCGATCGAATTTAGTTGGAGCCTATGGGAGCGGAGGATTGTGCGCTTGAGGTAACCGGCGCCACACCGACCTCTCGGTCCTGCGGCTTGAGTTGGGCACGAAGTTGGGCGATTCGCTGCTGAATCATATTGAGAATGGGCTGCTCGTTGACAGAGGCACTGTGGGCTTGTCCAAGAACATCTTGCCACACCTGCAGCGCATCGTGTTCTAGCCCCTGTTGCTCCAACACGAGGCCCACGTGATACGCCGCATAGGAGGAAGAGGACGGACAGGCCGCGGCACGCCTAAGGACCTGCTTCGCTTCATCCACTTGACCTTGTGCCCGTAGAATCGTGCTCAACCCGAAGGACGCGCTCACCAAACAGGCGTCTTGTCGAATAGCCGCTCGATACAATTCCGCTGCGCCCTGGGGGTCTCGTAGACGAGACCTGAGTTCGCCCATATTCTTTAAGAGCACGGGATCGCTGGGTGTTTGGGCGAAGGCCCTCTCGTACGATGCTCGTGCCCGGTCCGTCTCTCCCTTCGCTGCGAATGCGAGTCCGAGATTCCGTAAGACATCAGGCCGTTCCGGTTCGAGTTGCAGGGCCGACTCATAATGTTGAATGGCGAGATCTAGGAGATCGCGATCCTGATGCAGGACCGCCGCCATCAGATGAAGGAGATGCGCGGTCGTAAGAAATGCACGAATTGGGATTTCCTTCTCGAGTAAGGTGAACGGCACCTCACGCGGCGGCTTTGCCGAAAAGGGAATGCGGTTCTGCTGTAACCAGTCGCGCAACCGAGACGCAGGGATGGAATAACTCAGGCCGGTTCGCATCATGGCCGTACCCAGCCGCTCACCTTGAGCATTCTTGACTTGCTCTAAATACGGCACGGTGTGGACAACCAACCCCGCGATCTCACCGGTTTCGCTATGCACCAGCGGCCCTCCGCTACTCCCGGCGTTCAGCATCCCCACGGTTTGCACAAAGGGGATCGGTAGACCAGCCGTTCTGGACCGTCCCATCGCCGCACCGGTAATCGTCATCGGAATGACCGATGCATGCAGCGTCAATCCTATTTGTAAGACATCGGGTACACGCGGATATCCGACGGCGATCGTCGGAGTGCCTTCGTCCGGAATCTCCGCCGCTAGCGGAAGGAACGGAATCGGGTAGTTTGTATGGACGCGGAGCGCTGCGAGATCGAGGTCGGAGTCGATGGCAACTATCTGCGCCTCAGGATCGATAGCTTGATTGCGGATATAGACAAAGAGTCTGGTGGAATCTTCCACCACGTGGGCATTGGTCAGAATCAGGCCCTGCTCCGAGATGATCACACCGCTGCCGAACGAGAGGGCATGGGATTCCTCGTTAATGCCCACGATCAGCACGGTCGCCGCCTTGGCCTGGCGATAGAGATCGCCCTGGGTAAAAGACAACGCCATGTCGGGAATTGAGACCAGAAGCAGGAGTGAAACCGAGAAAAATACTGAGACTTGGAAAGCAATGGCTACGCGAAGGAGAGACTTACTCTTACGAGGAAGAGGGTACGCAGTGTGCGCTGTCAGAATCAGGAGCGCCATGAATGATGCACAGTATCAAAACATCATAAAAGTATCCAATGCTTTCAAGTATTGAACCCGCCATTTCGGGTTGCCTAATTGAGTTCCGCAGTTCCCGTCACGATTCTTCCAAACTGAGCAATTCTGACCAGACTCGCTTAACTCAGAGGCATAGCATTGAAAAAAATACGCACCGTGAGGTCCAAGCGTTTTCTCGCATGCTCAACCAGGAGGACATCATGAATTGTGAACGATGCGGAGGACTGAAAATATTGGAGCATTTTTACGGCTCCTCGACTGATGTATCAGCGTGGATGTATGACGGCTTGCGGTGCATAAACTGTGGTTCGATCACAGCGTTTAAGATGGGAGAGCAAGACATGCACTATGTGAGCCCCCGTCATCTCACATCAAGAGTTCGAGCAGGATCTCGCAGCTAAGTCACCGTGAGTCCCCTGTGACTGAAGAGCGAAAGTCATGAGTTCGTGGCCGGGAACAACACCCCAGCCTGTCGATGACGTGGGATATGGCGGTCTAGACCGGGGAGAAGAGGAAAGAGCTGCGGTCCGGCGTAGCGGCTATCGGTTTAGCATCAGATCTCGCAGGCGATATCCAGACAGGACTCGCCGGCATTGTTGGTAAAGGCTTCCGCAAGATTCGACTGGCAAATGATCGCACGCGATGAGGCGTCCGTCTGGCGACGTCAGCCTGATGGAGAAGAAACGGACATGCTCACGCTGAACATCAATGGGAAAGATTGTGAAGTCAACGTGCCGGAGGACATGCCTTTGCTCTGGGTCCTTCGTGACGTTCTCGGTATGACCGGCACGAAGTTCGGCTGCGGCATTGCCCAGTGTGGCGTCTGCACAGTGCATGTCGACGGTCAGCCGATACGATCCTGTATCATGCCTGTGGTGGCGGTCAGAGGGAAGAAGATCATGACGATCGAGGCGGTCGGCCAGACGCCGACCGGTGCGAACGTGCAGAAAGCCTGGCTAGACCTGGAAGTAGTGCAGTGCGGTTATTGCCAGTCAGGCCAGATCATGTGCGCGGCGGCGCTGCTGGCTGCCACGCCACACCCAAACGATGCCGACATCGACGCTGCAATGGCCGGCACAATCTGCCGCTGCGGCACCTATACGCGAATTCGCGCCGCGATCAAACGAGCGACACAGCCCTCTTAATTGCGCGCGCGGCGAAGAGACTTACATGGATCTCGACCAACAACTGAATGTGGTAAAAATCGGTACAGAATCAGTGTCTGATGGCAGTCTTTCTCGCAGGACCTTCCTGAAGGTTACCGCAGCAGCCGGCGGAGGCCTGCTGTTGAGCTTCATACTCCCTAGGACGATCTGGAGTAAGGAAGCGGCTGGCGCGAGGGCTGCTGATATGTTCGCTCCCAACGCCTTCATCCGCATCGGTCGTGACGGTCTCGTCACACTTATCATGCCCTATGTAGAAATGGGACAGGGCACCTACACCTCGATCCCGATGCTCATCGCCGAAGAGCTGGAAGTGGACCTTACTCACGTCACCCTCGAAGCGGCGCCCCCCGACGAACGGCGCTATGCGAATTCGATCTTTCAGATTCAGGCAACCGGTGGTTCAACATCCGTACGAGCCGCTTGGGAACCACTTCGTCTGGCCGGTGCCACTGCGCGCACAATGTTGGTGTCTGCCGCGGCGCAGACCTGGAAGGTGGATCCGACGGCCTGCCATGCAGAGAAGGGCGAAGTGATCCATGCGACGAGCGGCCGCAGACTCAAATATGGGGCCTTAGTCGATACGGTGGCGAAGTTACCAATACCGGATCACGTCGCGCTCAAGGCCCCCGAGGACTTCACGCTGATCGGCACCTCTGCCAAGCGTCTCGATACCCCGGACAAGGTCAATGGTAAGGCACAGTTCAGCATCGACGTCATGATTCCAGGCATGAAGATCGCTACGGTTGCTGCCTGTCCGGTGTTCGGCGGGAGGCTCGCGGGCGTTGACGATGGCAAAGCCAAGCGAATCAGTGGTGTCCACCAAGTGGTGCTGCTCGACAACGCCGTGGCGGTCATTGCCGACCATATGTGGGCAGCCAAGCAAGGGCTGGCCGCGCTCGACATTCAGTGGGACGAGGGTCTCAATGCCACACTCAGCAGCGCTGAAATTATCCGGCAACTCGAAACGGCTTTGCTGAAGCCGGGCGTCATCGCACGCAAGGACGGCGATGTGGCCAAGGCCATGGCCGGGGCCGCTATGAAGATCGAGGCCCTGTACCAGATGCCGTTTCTCGCCCACGCGACGATGGAGCCGTGGAGCTGTACCGTGCACGTACGCAAGGATGGCTGCGATGTGTGGGTCGGGTCACAGGTGCTCGCTCGCGCACAGGCCACTGTCGCTGAAGTGACGGGCCTGCCATTGGAGAAAATCCTGGTGCACAACCAGTTATTAGGCGGCGGGTTCGGTCGGCGACTGGAAGTGGACTTCATCACTCAGGCAGTGCAAATCGCGAAGCAAGTCGATGGCCCGGTAAAAGTGGTATGGACACGGGAAGAAGATATCCAACACGATATCTATCGGCCCTATTACTACGACCGAATGGTTGCCGGCCTCGACAAGGGCGGGATGCCGGTCGCCTGGAGCCATCGCAGCGCAGGTTCCTCAATCTACGCGCGATGGCACCCGCCGGCATTCAAGGACGGACTCGATCCGGACGTGTTGGAAGGTGCGGCAGAACCGCCGCCGCCGTATGCCCTCCCCAATATGCTGGTGGAATACGTACGCCAAGAGCCGCCAGGGATTCCGACTGGATTCTGGCGGGGTGTCGGTCCCACGCATAACGTCTTTGTCGTCGAAAGTTTTATCGATGAGTTAGCCACAGCGGCAAAGAAGGATCCTGTCGAGTACCGGCGTGCCCTGCTCGGCGCCTCCCCGCGTGCCAAGGCCGTGCTCGAACTTGCCGCAGAGAAGGCCGGCTGGGGACAGCCGCTACCGGCAGGCCGCGGCCGCGGCGTGTCGGTTCAGTTCGTATTTGGCAGCTATGTTGCGCAAGTCGCCGAAGTTCAGGTTGACAAGAACGGCGAGGTACGCGTGACACGTGTGGTGTGCGCTGTAGACTGCGGTGTGGTGGTCAACCCGGACACGGTGAAGGCGCAAATGGAAGGTGGCATCATGTTCGGCCTTGCGGCTGCGCTGTTCAGTGAAATCACCGTCAAGAACGGTCGTGTCGAACAGAGTAATTTCAACGACTACCGGATGCTGCGCATGAACGAGGCGCCGGCAATCGAGGTGTATCTGGTGAAGAGCGGCGAAGCGCCAGGTGGCATCGGCGAGCCCGGCACATCGGCGCTGGCGCCGGCACTGACCAACGCGATCTTTGCGGCAACCGGCACACGAATCAGGAAATTGCCGGTGAATCGGGTCGAGTTGCGTTCTGCAAAGCTCTAGGAGAACCCTCTCGTGAAGCGTTCCGGTTATACAAACCTGTTCGTCCTACTCATGGCGATAATTATTGGGGATGTGAACGGGTGTATCTTCCACCCGCATGGCCCCATGGACTTTGCCGGCGGGACACAGGTCGTTCTGGCGGACTATCAGGGAAGCGATCCCACCGGGGCGCCGCCTGAAGTCGCCGGCGCCGGCCTGGTCGCTCGCGGTGAATATCTCGCACGTGCCGCCGACTGCATCGGCTGCCATACCACCCCGCTCGGCAAACAGTTTGCGGGGGGACTCGCCTTCAAACTGCCGGTCGGCACACTCTATTCGACGAACATCACACCTGACAAGGAAACCGGGATCGGCGAGTGGACCGACAACGAGTTTGTGACGGCAATGCACGATGGCGTTGGTAGGAACGGCACGCGTCTCTATCCCGCCTTTCCCTACAGTGCCTACACCCTGTTGACGCGCAATGACGTCCTGGCGATCAAGGCGTATCTGTTCAGTCTTAAGCCGGTTCACGCTATGCCACCAGAAAACGACATGTCGTTTCCGTTCAACCAGCGTTACCTAATGCGGTTCTGGAACGCCCTCTACAACCCTGCACAACGTTATCAGCCAAACATCGATCGAGCACCGACGTGGAATCGTGGCGCCTATCTCACCGAAGCGCTGGGTCATTGCGGCGAATGCCACACACCGCGAACCCTGCTCCAGGGGCTTGATGCCAATAAGAAGTTCGAGGGCGCGATGATCGAAGGCTGGAAGGCCTATAACATGACATCCGACCAACGCTCCGGCATCGGCAACTGGTCCGACGAACAACTGGAAAACTATCTCTCAACTGGGCACGCCGAGGGCCGCAGTACGGCGGCGGGCCCGATGAGCCTTGTCTTGAATAACAGCCTGCGATTCCTGACCAAAGACGATATCCGGGCGATGGCTGAGTACCTGAAAACCGTTCCGCCATTGCACAACCAGGCTGATCTTGCCGTCGCGCAAAAGCGGGTATCCGCAACACCGTCGGAAGCGCGCGCGCGGAGCCCACGCGGACCGTCGCCCAACGACGAGGATCTCGGGCTTCGCGTGTTCGAAGGCGCCTGTGCGAGTTGCCATGATTGGGACGGCAGCGGGGTCCACTCGCCCTATGCCGATCTCACCGGCAATCGGACGGTCAACGATCCATCAGGAGTCAATATGACTCAGGTCATCCTGCAGGGGGCCAGCCTCCAGACTCGACAAGGCGAAATGTTTATGCCGGCTTTCGGCACGGGATATTCCAATACAGAAATTTCCGCCGTGGTGAATTATGTGACCGGTCTGTTTGGCGTCAGCCCATCGACCATGACGCCTGATCAAGTCGCCGAACAGCGCAAGAAGAAATGAGAAACAATCCTTAGTTAGCGGAAAGACATTCGTCTTCGCTCCATGCTGCTAGACAAGATACCTATCTGCGAGGGAAACGTGAAAGAGCTGCTATCCATCATCGACGCCTCTAGGGTCATTGAACAACGAGGCGTCCAAGCCGCACTCGCTACCGTCGTCAATGTCACTGGCTCCACGTACCGGCGGCCCGGCGCACGGATGCTGATCGCAGCCGACGGCCAGACGGTAGGCTCAGTAAGCGGGGGCTGCCTTGAGCGCGACGTACTCAACCAAGCCCGCCGGGTGCTTCAACGGAACAAACCTAGGGTGGTCACCTACGATTCGATGTCTGATGATGACATCGTCTGGGAGTTTAACCTCGGCTGCAATGGGATCGTGGACGTACTCATTGAGCCACTCCCTTACAATGGGAGCCGAGGCCTCCTGGCGTTTCTCGCCGACTGTCTCGATCATAGAGAAACAGGAGTCGTCGCAACCGTGTTCGGTGTGGAAGGCCAAGTAAAGGCGGCTGTCGGCAATCGGTTGATGCTGAGTGAGCGGCAGTCTGCGATACATGACATCGGGGATGGCGATCTAGCGGAGGCAATTCGTCATGACTCTCTGCGTGCACTTGATAGCGGCTCGCCAAAGGTCACGATGTATGAGTTGTCCGCCGGACGTGCAGAAGTGTTCATCGAGGTCATCCAGCCACCGGTCCCGCTCGTCATTTTTGGCGCAGGACACGATGCGGTCCCGCTTGTCCGATTCGCGAAGGAACTGGGGTGGCATGTCACCGTGGTCGATCCCCGTCCAGGCTACGCGACACGTCAAAAGTTTCCCTTAGCTGATACACTGGTCGTGTGCCGGCCCGATGAAGTGCATGAGCACATCGAGATGCAGAGAGGCACGGTGGCTGTTGTGATGACTCATCACTATCTCCACGACGCCGATCTGCTGAGAACGCTTTTGCCGTTGCCGCTTCGATACCTCGGCTTGCTCGGGTCTAAGAGGAGAACTCAACGGTTGCTGCACGAAGCTCGAATGGAAGGCGTCTTGCTGAGTGAAAGCAATCTCGACCTGGTCTACGGCCCCATTGGCCTGGATATTGGAGCCGATACCCCCGAAGAAATTGCGCTCGCGGTCGCTGCTGAAATTCAGGCAGTTCTCGCAGAACGTTCGGGCGGGATGCTGAGGATTCGAGAGGGACCTCTTCATGAGCAAAACCCCGCGATAGATGTCATCACTCTATCAGGACCAATACAAGGAGTGATGTCTTGTGGCCAAACGTACTGACGGCGTCGGCAACGCACAAGGCATTGGGGGCGAACGGGGTGAATCGTCAACGGCTATCATCATACTTGCTGCAGGCGCATCGACACGCATGGGAAGGCCCAAGCTACTGCTGACGTATGGCAGCCGTACATTGTTGCGGCATGCGGCAGAGACAGCCGCCGCTTCCATATGCCGACCTATTCTCGTTGTGCTCGGGGCTTATGCGAACCAGCTCCAAGGCGAGATCGAAGATCTCCCCGTGCGACCTGTGATAAACGAACGGTGGGCCGACGGGATGGGGTCTTCGATCCAAGTCAGTGTCGAGGCCCTCAACACCTATGATCGAGCGGATAGCACAGAGGCCTTGATCCTGATGTTGTGCGACCAGCCATATGTAACAGCCGCCGTCATCAACGATCTTGTCACGGCCTATCATCTGAACGGCAAAGGGATTATTGCTTCGGAGTACGCAGGCACCCTGGGAGCGCCTGCATTGTTCGGGCGTGAGTACTTCGCAGAACTCGCCACAATGCGCGGCGCCGCTGGGGCGAAACACATCATCGCCGCTCACGCGTCCGACGTCGTGCCTGTGCCCTTCCCCAAGGGGATGATGGACATTGATACACCGGAAGACTACCGGCAACTACAGCACGCAATGCAGCCTCAGACCCTCTAGCCCGCATGATGCATAACAGTTCGTCGCGAAATCGCTGAGCCGCGTCGCGAGACCAGCGCGCGGAGGCCGGAGAACCGAGTCGTACTCGCAGTACGATGAGGGTGCGAGGGGCGATCCCGCAGGCCGAAGGCTCGTCGTAGCAGCGGATCGGCGATTGCAGCAGAAGTGTTCATGAATCATGCAGGCTAGTACCATCTCTCTCGATCTGTCGGACCACCCGCTTCGTGGAACCGTCTTTCGTTCTACTCAGTCTGTGAGTTGCTCTTCCGAAATATTTTAATCAGATAACCTTGGTTGCGGGTCGAGTGTGACCAGATCCGCCAGCGATCGCAATGTCGGACGGGTTCTCTTCGTCGAAATATGCCGGCAGATACGACTCCCCTCGCTCGGCTCATCCCCTCACGAATTCTCCCAGCTTGAGCAATTCTGACCAGACCGCTGTCGGGCTTCTAGCCATATTGATGTATGCGGAGCGATTGAGGAGGGCAGGGCCAGATCGATAGGAACAGTGAGGCTGCACCGCCTCACCGTTCAATGTATTTTGAGACTGTGAGCAATTGTGACCAGATCGGCTAAGGAGATAGCTGCTAGTTTAGACATCGGCAATAAAAAACAGAATGACTCTAAGAAAAGGAGCACTGTCATGAACAAACTTCTCACACACTTTGCACCGGCCGTCCTGTTGACCGTTGGGTTGATAGGTTGCGCGGAAGACCGCACATCCTCCTCCACGACTGAGCCTATAAGACCCATCTTTCAGTCCCAATCGCCGGTCATCGAAGGCCAGGTCGTACGGAACGAAGGTAACGCCTATGTCATTAGGGAACTATCCGGACGACAAACACGCGTCGCGTTCGACAGAAAAACCGTGAAAGATAATATCGTGGTCGGGGATACCGTAGCCGCACGATTCGATGCGCTGCCTTCAAGCGCTTTTGCGACTTCGATCACACGCGGCACAGGGAAACTGACTCCGCCCTCAGCCAACACCTCGCCTCGCTTCCAAACAGTTGAAGGTATTGTCCAGCAGCAGGACGGGACCGATTACGTGATCAAAGAGAATTCCGGCAGGGACGTGCGTCTCCATGCGGACAACACGACCAGACTCGACCGAGACATCCGAACAGGAGACAGGGTCGTGGTCATGACGAGCACGATGATGGCCGATGCCTCGATGTACAGTATTTACAAACTCGGCAATCCTAACGTCATTCACGGGGAAGTCGTGCGGGTTGAGGGGGACGGGTACGTCATCAGGGATTCAGGCGGTAGGGACATGCGTCTCCGAGTGGACAACACGACCAGATTCGATCGGAACATCACGGGAGGAGACAAGGTCATGGCGATTACGAATCCCATGCCTTCCGATGCCCCGTACGTGACGACCATGTACAGACTCGACAGTCCTCACCTCGTCCAAGGAGAAGTCGTATGGGCTGACGAGAACGGGTACGTGGTCAGGGACTTCACGGGAAGGGACATACGTCTCCAATCAAACTCTGCGACCCTTCGGAACGATACCATTCGCGTAGGAGATAGAATCATCGCAGATACGAGTTCATCGTCTTCCGTTCATGTGGATTCGATTGCTAAACGATGATTCCTGCTTCTTCAGGATCGTGACGAATGCTGGGGATTCAGTCGGACAGGAATAGGTCAACGGAGGCCCCTTCTATCGGCGCTGCAAACATTACTCTGAGCATTTGGGCAATTGGGACCGAGCTACACACAATGGAATTGATCACCTGGGCATCCTTCACATGAGAGGCCAAAAACGGCCGAGGAGTGGATTCATGAAGACACATTACTTCGTCACACTTTGCGCCGCTCTGGTTGTCGGAGCCATGCTTCTCACGGCCCCGGTAACTGTTTCGGGCAAGGCCACAGAGAAGACACCGAACGAGCAAGCAGTTCAACAGAAGGGGACAAGCTATGCTCCGGTCGATCTCAAGGAGGACATTGCCGTCGTCATCGCCCGGATGAAAGCCGCAAAGCCTGAAGTTATGAAGCGGCAGATGGATTTGCTCAAAGAGCGGTATGACCTCGCAAATCGCCCGGCCAAAGATGTCACGATGTCCCGCGGGAAGCCTATTCAGGAAGGGATTCGGGTCACACTTCCGCAGGGATTGACTTGGGAAAAACTTCAGGCCATGAGCTCTGAAGAGATCCGGGAGAAGGAGTCATTTCCGGCTGGATTCTTTCCGCTTCCACATCCAAACCATCCTGAAGGAGGGATGGTATTCCCCACGTTCCACATTGAGGAGATTCAGAAGCAGGAGGGCCGTGATCTCACTCGCTTCGATCTGGACTTTGACCTGCCGACCCATTTTTTGCCGGAGTTTCCGCCTCCTCTCTATCTGACGACCAGGCCTGATCTCGGTGATGTGTCTCAGGGCAAATTGATCACCATCGATAACTATTACGAACTCTTCAACGGAATTCTGAATCCGAAACAGCTCGAGGGCTTGCGGCTGCTCGTCACGACGTTCCCGCAGCAACAATTCAACCAGACAGAAGACCGTCGTACCGTACGCCCAAGCCGTGGCGTGACCTGCTTCGAGTGTCATGCGAATGGCCACACGAATGCCAGTACCCATCTGGCTGGAGATATCCGCCCGCAGGAGTTCCGTCATCGAATTGATACCCCCACGTTGCGCGGCTTGTACATCCAACGGCTGTTCGGGTCGCAAAGAGCACTGAAGACCGTGGAGGATTTCACTGAGTTTGAGCAGCGCGGCGCCTACTTCGACGGCGATCATGTGATCGGGACAAAAAAAGGCGCCAACATTCTCGAACGAGGGAGCCAGGTGCACTTCATGGCAGAGTTCCAGGAACTCCTGGACTTCCCCCCAGCACCCAAGCTCGGCATTGACGGGAAACTGAATCCCGCAAAAGCCACCGCGTCTGAGAAGCGCGGGCAGATCCTCTTCTTCGGCAAAGCCACATGCGCTGGTTGCCATCAGGCGCCCTATTACACGGACAATTCCATGCACAACCTGAAGGCGGAGCGCTTTTACAAGCCACGGATGATCAATGGACGTATGGCGAGCGCCGATGGCCCCATCAAGACGTTTCCATTGCGAGGCATCAAGGATTCGTCTCCATACTTGCACGATGGGAGGTTGCTGACCTTAGAGGATACCGTGGAGTTCTTTAACCTTGTGTTAGGGACCCAGTTGACGACTGAAGAGAAACAGGACCTGGTGGCATTTCTACGTGTGCTTTAACTGTCATAGGGAAACGACGTTGAATAATTCTCGCCACGGAGGGACGCACAGACAGCCATGGCGGTGACCGTTTGAACAATCGAAGACACACAGGAGGTGACACATGAAATTGAGTCATGACTACGACGTCAAGCCGTTCGACTTACACGGGCTGGTCGGGATTTCTGATCGAACGCTCGAGATGCATCTCAAACTATACGAGGGATATGTGAAAGCTGCGAACCAGCTCACGAGCCAGATTGGCGAGATGCTCAAAGATGGACGGATTGATCAGGAGGAAATGCCGGCCTATTCCGAGCTGACCAGACGGTTGGGATTCGAATACAACGGGATGGTCTTGCACGAATATTACTTTGAGAATTTGACTAAAAGCGGAACCAACAAGCCCGATCAAAGCTCTGCTTTTGTGAAAGCGGCAGAAGACAGTTTCGGCACCTATGACATGTGGAAATTGGACTTTTCCAGCGTGGGGAAAATGCGAGGAGTGGGCTGGGCCATTTGTTATGTGAATCCACACAATGGCCGGCTCTCGAATCACTGGATCAGTCTGCATGAAAATGGAAATATAGCCGGCTTCATCCCCGCTCTCGTGATGGATGTGTGGGAACACGCATATCTTCTCGATTACAAGCCTTCAGAGAGGGCGTCGTACATCGAGGCGTTCTTTGCCAACATCGATTGGAAGTCAGTGGAGAGGCGACTGCAACTCTATGAGCCGGCTTTGGTAGAAGCAGTGTCGTTGGTGGAGATGATCACGGAAGACCTGATTGCCGAACGGATCGCGATCGACAGCTATCGTGAAATGATTGCCTATGTCGGCACAGACGACCCCACCACGCGTAAAGTCTTGGAGGGGATCCTTGCTCAAGAAGAAGAGCATGCAGAGGATCTGGCCAGCCTCCTGAAGGAGCTGGGCCCGTAAGCACATGCTCAAAGTCCGGGTCGTTAGCCGGCAGGAAAGGAGAGGCCACTATGGGGAACGCGATCATTCTCTGATTGCTGGGAGTTCCGCTCACGTTGCTCGTCGTCCTCTGGGCATTCGGTGTCCTTCGATAAGACGGCACGTGGAGGGCCGGATAGCGGAATAGGAGCCTTATGATTATCGAGATTGCCCTGTGTGTGGGCGCCGTAGCGTTGACGGTACTGGTCGGCTCGCTGGTTCCACTGTTGAGACAACTCAGGAAACCGGTGGCGCAATCGGAATACCTCTTAGTCCATATAAACGCCGAGCTGCCGTTGTTACTCAAGGAGATGCGGGCCACGACGGAGAATCTGAATGCGCTCGTCAAGCATGCACGAGATGGGGTTGAGCATGCGGCAGTGCTGCTGCATGCGGCGGGGACAGTGGGCGATACCGTGCAACGGGTCCAAGAGACGATACAGGGTACGAGTCGATCGTTCCTGATCAGGCTGGTCAGCCTGGTGGCGGGATTCAAGGCCACGACGGGCGTCATGAAAACACACATTCACCGAGAAGAAGGGGCAATCAATGGGAAATGACAGAGTGTGCTCACAGGGAGCGGTGGGATTGGCCTTTGTGATCGGAGGATTGGCGGGTGCCGCGGTGGCGCTGTTGCTGGCACCGCAGTCCAGTCGCGCGTCACGGGAGCAGAAACGGTTGTCCGGTGAGAAAACGGCCTGACGGTGGGCACGTGGGTACAGATGAGGAGCAGCGGGGCCAATGCGTTAACAATGAGTAACGAGATGAATACCCTCGAGATTTTTATGCTGGTCTGCTTCTTGGCATACTGCCCCCTTGGCCGCACAGCGCCAAGGAGAAGATAGCCCCAGCGAGGGACTGAGCAACATTCTTCTAGTCCTGGCCATCCTGCCCCTGACCGTTCGATTAGGCCGGCGGGTACTGAACGATTAGTTACGACCCTTCGAGCCCTCGCCAAAGTCTTTATCCGTGAACCCGGACCTCGGCGTCGCTCGGGAAAAGCAGGCTGTATGACCTCATGCAAAGGACATGACGATGGAAACCTTAATGATTCTCAGCATTGCGCTTATCATTGGCCTCATCACGCTCGGCGTCATGGTGTTCGCCTATAAAGCATCCCCTACACAACCCGCAAAGAGGTGACCAATCTCAGCTCTCTCCAAGTCATGGTCGGCAAAAAAGAGGCCGTTCAGCTAACGCCCATTCTCGAGAGGTGTGCACTCGTGGTCGACATGGCGTTGCAAATGTGGATATCCAACCGATTGCGAGCGATGAGACTAAAGAAGGACGTCACATGAATCGTCGCGCGTCGAAATTGATCTGCGCGCGGGATTGTGATCGACATGATGATGGGTGAACTGCTGTGGACAGGGACAACGTAAGTATGCAGGATCTGGATATCGGCTTCATATCATTCTTGTTGTTGGGGGCAGTCGCCGCCTTCGCTGCATTCTATTATTCATTCGGGATGTTACGTAAATGGTTGGGACAATGGACTCGGACCACCAACGGCCTTGTCCGCAAGACAGTCGCCCACGATGCATCTCTCGATGAACACATCGCCACTCAATGGACTGAAGGTCGCCTGCGATTGGACTTTCTTCTGGCCCTGATCAAACAGCTGGGGGTCTCGTTGGAGCAGAATGTGGAGACGTTGCGCCGGCTCGATCATGCCGATCCCCTGTATGAACGCGAAGCCAGCAAGATGGTAAAGCCTACCTTGCGACGCTTCACCTTCGACCGACATTTACGGGACGAGTGTCGCATACTGATCCCTTCGCTGCAGTTCTGTGCCCAGGATCTTGCACAATCTCAGGGCTTAGACATGACACAGAAATTGAAGGTCCTTGCCGAGATCCAAACTGCGATCAACTCGGTTGATCGCAGCTGAGAGGCCGAGAGATACGATTATTGATATTCCAAGGAGCTATCGCTCAGGATACATTGGCACACGGTGAATGTGTCCTCGTCAGTGATCACGGGAGGTATTCTCATGCACGTCACACTCGCGTTCGCGTTGTTCTCAATCCTATCGGTTAGCGCTCCTGTATTCGCACAAAGTCCTTGCGTAGACTGTCTCAAGGCGGCTCAGGAACAACTAAAGCAATGCCTCGGTAACGCCATTAGCCAAGAGGATAAGAAATCTTGTGCGGAGAGACATGAGGCAAAAGCGAAGGCCTGCGAGAAGGGTGAATGCGAGATTGAAAGAGCCAAGAATACGAATAGACCTGACGGCCTCCCACAGAAGAAATAACTGGTTCGTGAGATGAGACTGGGGAATCTGGAGGCCCGCCTTCCTTCACAAACATCTGTCGCCCGCTGATTGACAAAAGCACCCCCGTTCTTTCAAACAAGCCCCACCTAGAACCAACTACGTGATGTAAGGAAATCTGCGATGGCTAGCGAGCAACCTCCGCAGTTTGACCCCAAGATCTTTCGCTCAAAAGTTGGCCACGGCAAATCGCTGCTGCTGACCAGCAAACCTCAACTAATCATTTCGCAAGGAGATGCGGCGGATGCCGTGTTCTACATTCAGACCGGCCAGGTCAAGCTCACCGTGCCGTCGGAGCAAGGCAAAGAAGCCATCATCGCGATACTGGAGCCGGGTAACTTTTTCGGCGAAGGATGTCTCGCCGGACAGCTAATGCATATGGCCACGGCGACTGCCGTGAAAAAATTCACTCTCGACCGCATTGACAAAC
>SWDP01000045.1:50629-50835 GCA_005116885.1 Nitrospira sp. | reverse complement strand
CCGAATCGCCGCCTATTGCTTGATGCCAAACCACTGGCATCTCCTCCTCTGGCCTCGACATGATGGGGAACTCTCCGAGGTGCTGAGGTGGATCACCGTCACGCATACGCAACGCTGGCATGTTCACCACGACACTGCCGGGACCGGCCCAGTGTATCAAGGCCGCTTCAAATCGTTTCCGGCGCAGACGGATGAGCATTTCCTGA
>SWDP01000045.1:41303-50619 GCA_005116885.1 Nitrospira sp. | reverse complement strand
TGCGCTCCGCGCGAAGCTGGTTAAACAAGCAGAGAACTGGCGGTGGTCTAGCCTCTGGCGCCGGAATCAGGACGACGCCAAACTGGCGACCTGGCTGAGCGACTGGCCCGTGGAGCGGCCACGAGACTGGATATCTCGAATGAATCGTCCCGACAACGCGTTAGAACTGGAGTCCCTCAGACTCAGCGTGCAACGAGGCCGCCCCTTTGGCGAAGAAACCTGGGTAAGACGGATGGCGAAGCGGTTCGGAATGGAATCTACCATCCGGCCACGCGGGCGACCGAAGGGATCATGAACGCAGACGCCTGACAACGACACAGTGGGGCTCGGTCTAGCAATCCCACATTCCCAGACGCCTGACAGGTCGAACGGTTCCTCTCAAGCATCTCCCGGCCCTTCATTCATGGCTATATCTTCGAGACCTGCTGATACATGACATCCATGCGCAGCACATATTTTTTCCCATCTGGCACGACGGCACCTTCGTGCCAGATGGAATGCATGAATGCCAGTGCCATCCCTTCTTTCAGCTGCACAGACAGGTAGGGACGTTGCAGGAATGTCTGCTCCATGTCGGCGAAGAAACCGTGTCTCCCCACCCGTATCCCTTCGTTGAGATAGATCATGAACGTCAGCTGACTTTCTTCCCAGCTCGTCATCCGCATATACGACCCATCACGATGAAGTGAGCTTCCCCCGAATGACACCCCTCTCAGGCATAGACCAGATTGACGCGAGAACGTAGAATGTCTTCAATCGTTCTTTCAATATTGCAAGACGCTATGCACGCTGCGACAGTTCGTTCGATAATTCTCGCTTTCATCTGCTTGCCACTTTTTGGGCTCGCCGATGCCCAGAACCACTCTGTCGAGATCATGCCTCACTGGAAACAAGGAGACACGGTTCGTCTCGAGATCACGCGAGCACGCGTGAAATCCACCGATGGCACGTCGACGATCACAGGGAAAACTCACACTGACTTTGCGATTGAAGTACTCAGTGCTAACGACAATGGATACCTAGTGGGCTGGACCGCGGGCAGGACCACGTTCGATTCTCCTTCTCAGGCTGAGCAATCCTTCCTTGGACAGGTCGTGAATCTCATGAATGGACGGCAGATTATTCTCGAGATCGATTCACGCGGAGCCATTCGAGGCGTCCAGAACTGGAAGGGGCTCAAAACTGCGGCGCTGAAATCCCTGGATGCCCTCGCTGCAGCCGAAGAGGTGCGGAAAGGGAAACCTGACAACGCACTCATGTCCAGGTTGCGGGCACAATGGGAATCCATGCTAGGAACCAAAGTGCAGGTCGAAGAGCTGTGCACCCGCGAGGCACAGGTCTATTTTAAGGTTCTCGGAAGAGGGTATGCTCGTAACACACCTTTCGAGTACGAGGACCTATTCCCAAATCCCCTCGGCGGCGAAGCCTTCCCGACTCATGCACGCATGGAACTGAAGACATTCGACAAGCAGGCGGGCCAAGCCGTGATCGCGTGGAGCCAAGTAGCCGATCCCAAGCAAGTTTCGCGGATTCTTGAATCAATGCTCAAAGAGATGAGTGCACGGGTGGGGAAAGAACAACAGGAGAGAGAATTCCCCAAAGCGATTTCCATGGAAGACCATGCAGAAATCGTGGTGGATGTGACCACAGGATGGGTCAAGACTCTCAAACATGCGCGGTCTGTAAATTTCGGTACGCGCGCCCAAGTTGACACCACATCAATCATCCGAATTTCGAAATGATATTGCATCACCGCCCCCCCACCTCACAGACGGTTCCCGCACCATCTCCAGAGTGATAGATATGTCCACGGTTTTACGGTAGACTTGCCCCCGCCAGATTACTGAGACTGCCTATGATCTCAATCCACTTGCCCCCATCAATCGCTACCATCCTGCTCTCTACGCGAATAGGCCGAAACAAACAGCACGGTGGGAAGTGATGAACTGAATCAGCCAGGGAGGACATTGCATGGATCCAATCAAGTCGTTCATGGTTCCGAGTGAGAAGTTTATTACAGTGGAGCGGGATACGGATGTGCAGACGGCGGCACAGCTTATGCGCGATCGGCGCATCAGCAGCCTGTTCGTGGCGAAGGGGACGGAGATCATCGGCATCGTCACGGATACCGACATGGTCCGGCGCGTGGCCGCAGCTGGAGTTGATATCCGCACGACCACAGCTCAGGAGATCATGTCGGCGCCGCTCGTGACGGTCGAAGGAGATAAGACCGTATTAGATGCCAGCGATCTGATGGCCCACAAGCATATCCGACATCTTGGCGTGACGCAGGATGGAAAGTTAGTCGGCATGATTTCCGTGCGCGACATCCTGGCCTTCTTGACGAATCTTAGAAAGAAGTGATCCGATGGCTTCCCGATTCAACCCCGCTCGCGACTGTGTCGACATGAAACCTTTCATCGCATGCTATGCGAGACGAAATGGGGAACAGGTTGGAAGTTCTCCATTCATCCTGTCTCCTTGACGGAGGAGCTTACGACCTCTCATCATTCATCCGTTGCACTTTGAATATGAAACCGCCAAGTATTTTTGGCGGACTACGCCGTCGGCTCACGCATAGACGACGGCCTCGGAATTACCCTCCCCGCGCATCGTGATAGACCACGCCTAGGAAACAACGTAGAATCGCCCGCATCTCCTGCGTAGACGTAGCGGTCACTGCTCATGAAATTCCTACATCGACGAGGTCCATATCTCAGGTGCCTTGCCATACTTCTTGCGTTGGGAAGTCCGCTCACGCTCCCAACCTTCGTCCAGGCCTTCGATCGCATACCGACGGCAGTAGCGCCTGTTCCTCGATCCGAGTCTTGGTGGATTGCGCAACATGAGCACACACTTGCACGCATCCGGCAGGGCGGAGTCGACCTGCTGATGATTGGAGACTCCATTACTCAAGGGTGGTCCGCTGAAGGTCGCCACGTTTGGAGCACGTATTATGGACACCGTCTGGCCGTCAATCTGGGTTTCAGTCGTGATTGCACCGAGCATGTGTTGTGGCGATTGAACCATGGAGAAATCGACGGGATTGCCCCCAGGCTCGCTGTCGTGATGATCGGAACCAACAACATAGGTGCGCGGCGTGATCCTCCGGAGGAGACGGCAGCGGGAATCCAGGCAATTCTCTCGACCTTGCGCACAGGCCTTCCGGATACCAAGATTCTGTTGCTGGGCGTGTTTCCGCGTGGAGCATCAGGAGATGACCCTCTTCGACAGGTAACCGTGGCAATTAATAACCTCGCCCGCACCTACGCCGACAACAAGCAGATATTTTTCTTAGACCTCAGCCCGCTTTTTCTCGACAACCAGGGACGCCTCGCCCAACACCTCATGCCCGATTACTTGCACCCCAATGAGCAGGGGTATCAGGTGTGGGCAGACGGAATGGAAGACATGCTCTCGCGACTATTGGGCGAACACCAGCATAAGGACAAACGGAGGAGCTGACCGCATCGACCGCCGGTCCGGCTCACCTGTCGCGAGTCTGTCGAGTGATTTCTCGCCAGCCACTCCACTTCTCCTCATCCCTTCTGCGCACGGGCATAGTACACGGAGGGAACCAGGGGCAGCCTGAGTTTCAGAGCTCGTGGAAGACATTGGTTCGCACACTCCTCTTACGCCCTTCAAAACCATGTTAACGGAGGCGCGACGGTTTTCTGGCACAGTGCCATAATGCGTACGACATGGCGACAAGGACGAGGTCTTCAAGCGGGGAGTACCAGCGCAGTGGCTGAGGAAAGAAGCGGCCGAAGCACCCACAGTTGGGAATATCGAGCCCGCGCAGCAGCGATACCGTCATCCAAGCCGCATAGCCCAGATTGAGTGCCGCACAAGCCAGGGCTCCGACTCCAAGATTCCAGCCAGACAGCAGCCACAGCACAAGCACCCATTCGACGCCGATCACCAACCATGCCAGCGGCCACAACCAACCGGCAGGAACGGTGTGATAGGTCGCGAGCACCTCGACAAATCCCGCGAGGTCGAGGGACTTCCCTACCGCCGATGCCAAGACAACCCCAGTGATGAGGGTGCGAAGAATCCAATAGGAGAACGTCATCGGAGCCGATTGTACGCGTAAGGGGAGCAATGCGCCAATCTCGTTTTCGGTGCAAGCCGATGAGCATTTCCTGACCGTCGCGCGCTATGTAGAACGCAATGCGCTGCGGGCAAAGCTGGTTAGAGGGGCGGAAGACTGGCGATGGTCAAGCCTCTGGCGCCGAGACCAGGAAGACGCGGAGCAGACAGCGTGGCTCAGCACTTAGCCCATGGAGCGACCCTGGATCGGGTGGCGCGAGAAAATCGCCGGAGCCTGCGTGGGAGTTGGAGGCGGTCTGGCGCCTTTTCATCGCTACATCTCTCTACGCCACCCTGTCATGAACCTAACAGCCTCAAGAAAGCACAATAATTCGACTACTTTCTTTGATACACTTGATCCGAATCCATGAAGAGTAAACTCACCTGCCCATTGCTCAAGAGACGTGCAAATGAAACAGGAACTTGATCCAAAATCCCATGAGTGGGCCAGACATGAGCGGGTTATTGTGTTTGATGGGGTCTGTAATTGGTGTAACGCCTGGATTAACTTTACGATCGATCACGATCCTCAGGGGAAATTCAAGCTTGGGACGCTTCAATCGGAACAGGCGAAACAGATTCTTCAAGAACTTCAACTTTCCACCGAAGACTTCAAGACATTTCTCCTCCTGGAGCGAACCCATGTGTTCACCAAATCCACGGCTGTCCTGAGAATCGCGAGACACTTATCCGGTCTCTGGCCTTTGCTCTACCTCTTCATCATCGTTCCACGCCCCCTGCGTGATGCCATCTACGATATCGTTGCGCGCAATCGGTACAAGTTGATGGGCAAAGCCGAGACATGCCGCGTCCCGACCCCCGACGAGCGCGCACGGTTTGTTTGAGTCCTCTGCCAGGGAAGATCCCCTTCACCTTCAGAATGATGAATCCACCTCCGAGTTTGGAGTAGATTACGCGAAGGAGAGGCAAACTTCCTTCCGCACGTAGCCCAAATAGTCCGCCAGCGAACCCTAGTCTCACCGCATGATGAAAGGGGAAACAATACGATGTCGAATACATCATTGAGAGTGATCGCCCGCGTTGCGGCCAAGGCCGACCGCGTGGAGCAGGTTCGTGCCATACTCATGGGAGTCGTCGAGCCAACCCGCAGAGAACCAGGCTGCCTCAGCTATCAGCTACTGCAGAACCAAGCAGACCCGACCGACTTTACGTTTATCGAAGAATGGGCAAGCACCGCAGCAGAGGTATCCCATTTTGCGACCCCACATATCTCGGGCGCGCTGCGACAATTGCCAGGACTGCTCGCCGCGGAACCGGATATCCGTCGCTACACGGTATTGATGTAATTGACAGGGGCGAGCGGCGAAAGCCTCAGACATTAGAAGGAGAAACGGGGTCATTGGGAGTCCTGCCGACTCGTCATTTCATTCCCGACCATGGCAGCCCATAGTTCGTCGACCATTTGCCCCTCCTCCACACTATCCCAAGACCTTCGCTCCACCGCTCAGCCTAGACCCGCCGAGCCAGAAAACGTAGAATGACGTCGTTTCGTCACTGTCTGAGGAAATACGATGGAAGAAGCTCCCCCCGTCGAAATAATAGAAATTCTCGTCTGTGCGAGCGGCGTGGTGTATGGCGCCGTGTTAGCCTACGGCCTGAGACAGCAGTGGCGCTGGATTACCGATCCACCAGAGTGGACATCGGTCATCTACTTTCCCACAGTGGTCAAAATGATTTGGGGCCCCACACATGTTCGGACCTTTGCCTATTTGACGGCCTACGGTTCGTTCGCCATGAGTCTATTTTGCCTTGCCCAAGCAGTGGTTGCGGCCTTCTAACCTGCACAGGCCTCTTTGACCCCCTGCTCGCAACAGGGGGTCGCAACAAAAGACTTCCGCCCGCATTTCTTCCTCCATGATACAGTGGGCCACGAAACGAAGAGGGGGCTATCACCACGCCCATACCTTGGCTGATGGGACATCCCGTCATTATTCAGGATGATACGCATCGCGAAGAATCTTATGTTGACCTTGCACAGACACTTCGCTGTGATAGAACCTCACTAGATTGGTGCTCCCACTCTCAGTACGGCGTCTATGGAACACACGAATACCCCTCAAAAGAAAACCCGACTCCCACTGTATATTCTCGTTGGCCTCTTTGCCGGTGTCCTGTTGGGCATCGTATTACATACAAACTATCTGGCAGATGACAATACAGCCCTGCAAACCTTTGAGCGTGGTGTACAAAAGATCACGAATCAACTATCACGAGAATCCGATCACCACGCACGCCTCCTACTGGAGCAACAACACAAAGATTTGTCTCAACAACATACTGCGGCACTGGCTACGCGCGATAAGAAGGTCGAACCGTTCTCCCTGCTCGCGGATATATTCCTGAGGCTGATTAAAATGATCGTCGCGCCGCTGGTATTCACGACGCTGGTCGTCGGTGTGGCAAAACTGGGCGACATCAGTTCGGTGGGGCGTATCGGGGGAAAGACCTTAGCCTGGTTTCTCAGCGCGTCCCTCATGAGTCTCCTGCTCGGCATGATCATGGTCAATATTTTTAAGCCGGGAGACGCCATGAATCTGCCGCTTCCAGATCTCCATGAACATCTCGATATCGAGCGGGGAGATTTTTCGCTGAAAAATTTTCTGTACCATGTGTTCCCTTCGAGCGTTATCGACGCGATGGCCAAGAATGAAATCCTGCAGATCGTCGTATTTTCGTTATTGTTCGGGGTCGCGACCGCCGCGCTCGGCGAACGAGGCCACGTGATCATTCATTTTTTCGATACGGTTGCACAGGTCATCTTGAAAATTACGGGATATGTGATGAATCTTGCGCCGCTGGCAGTCTTTGGCGCGATGACAGCCATCGTCGCGAAACAAGGGCCAGGCATCATACACACCTACTTGACCTTCATCAGCGAATTTTATGTGAGTCTGTTCCTGCTCTGGTCGTTACTGATCCTGGGAGGATTTTGCATCATCGGCACACGAGTGCTCTCGTTAATGCGGCAGGTCAAAGAACCGATCCTCTTGGCCTTTTCCACATCGAGCAGCGAAGCGGCGTTTCCAAAAACAATGGAGGAATTGGGAAAGTTCGGCTGCAAGGATAACGTCGTCAGCTTTGTGCTGCCACTGGGGTATTCCTTTAACCTGGATGGCAGCATGATGTACATGACTTTCGCCGTCCTGTTCATTGCCCAGGCTTACGGTATTGACATGCCGCTCGCCGATCAGCTCCTGATGCTGCTGGTGTTGCTGTTCACCAGCAAGGGCGTGGCGGGAGTGCCACGACTCGCCCAAGTCAATCTGGCGAGTTTGTGCGATTATGGCCGTGGAGGTTCTCAAGATTTCAGGATGGCAGTGAGATGGTATCTTCGAGCTGCCAATCAAGGTAATGATTTAGCCCAACAAAGACTGGGCCTTCTGTACGAGCGTGGGGATGGCGTGCCCAAAGACTTTGTCCAGGCCTATATGTGGTATAAGCTGGGAACAGCGAAGGGAGTAACGCCAGGGGCCATACGAAGGGATGATTTGGCCTCACGAATGACCTCAGACCAGCTTGCCGCAGCAAAAAAACTGGCGCGAGAGTGGCAACCAAAACCCCTGGAGTCACGCCCCTCTCAGACACGGCCATAGCACTCTGTCCTGCACAGCTGCCCCCAATCTGACTCATCGCGCTTCTTCATTCTACCTTGTGGGTGCGGTTTGGCGAACAACGGAAGCAAACCCACCCTGCACAACAACCAGACCATCGCTGAATCTCCCCTATCGCCCAACGATAGGCCATTTAGACGTAACAGTGTACCCTGTCTCCATTCGTTCATCGGAGTCATCAGTTTTGTACTGAAGAAGCACACCCATGGCTGGATGGGCCTGGATACTTAGTGGCGCAGTGATACTAACTGTCGTTGGGCTCATACCAAACAACTTCGTCCCTCTGATGACATCCTTCGCGCTCGACGATTCTTTGGATGTCAAACCAGGCGCATGGGATATGAGTATCACGACCCTGACGAGCGGATCGCTCATACCTCCAGACCTACTTGCCAAAATGCCACCGGAACAACGCGCCAAGTTTGAGCAATCCATGCAGGCACGTTCCGGGAAACCGATGACCCACACCTCGAAAGGGTGTGTCACTCAAGAAGATCTGGACCAAGACCGCATGCTCAAGGAGCAACAAGAGGACGGCGAGCTCCAGTGTACGACGCAAGTTGTTTCAAGATCCTCACGCAAACTCGTGATCGAGCGGACGTGCCCAGCGCCTCGCGCCTCCACATCCCAGATGGCCATGGAGACCAAGACGCCCGAGACTATCGTCGGCAGCATCGATTTGACACGAGCAGGATCCGGCAAAGTTCATGTGGACATCAAAGGCCGCTGGCTTGGTGCTAGTTGCGCTGAGATCAAAGATCGCGATTGAGCAAGAGCAGAATATGCCGCAAGCCTCAATCGTTGGCAGAATCTGGCCCAATCTGGTTTCTTCGGTTCATCCCGGTATCTTATTCCAAGAAGGAGACACACCAGACCAACTCGGCAAACCCGACTCTCCATCACCTTCTCTCACCCACCTATTACCTCTGGATTAATGGATAGATCTACGCTTGATGGAGATCACAGGGTGGGTTAGAAGGCTATCTTCCTGGCGCTAGAGTAATAGGAAAGTCTGGCCGTGCAAGACTCTGCAGCGGGTGACAGTCGGGCTCCTTTCTCGGCCTACCTCCCCGACATCGCTCTTGTTGTTCCCTCCTTGACTCGTTCGTCCTGGCCGCATATTTTATGCGAATCTGTTCATGGAAACGGTGCGCGTCCTATTCATACAAGGAGGTACGCATTATGCGGTTCGTCAAAGTGAAAGATGAAGAACGTACGGGTGACGTTGCCATCAATCTCGACCTGATCCGGGAAGCACACTTTGGAGGAGGACTGCTGCACCTCTACTTCGAACGGAGCGCTACCTCCCAGGACGACGTCACCTTTACAGGTGAGAATGCACAAAAAATATGGGCAGCTATGGGCTAAGGCAGACTGCGGACAACATACATGCAGCAGGGAACATACAGCGCCAGAGCCCTATCGCGGCGCATGGCAGAAATCTGATCTATCGGGCTCGTCACGTCTCTCTCATATATTTGAGTCGATGAGGGAAGAGCACACCGGATCTGCATACTCGGCACACTAACTCTAGCAGGATGCTGAAAAAGTCTGCCAGCGGCGTTCTCGCATCGCTCAGAGGCTCAACGTAC
>SWDP01000045.1:23804-41203 GCA_005116885.1 Nitrospira sp. | reverse complement strand
CCGCAACGTAGACGGGGCCACGGTAGCTGCACTCCACAAGTCCGCAGAGCAAGGGAACGCCACTGCGCAGAACAGACTTGGCCTTCTGTACAACCAAGGCCAGGGGGTTCCTCAAAATCCACTGCTCGCGAAGCAGTGGTTTGAAAAAGCGGCGGAGCAGGGGGACGCTGGCGCGCAAGTCAATCTCGGCACCCTCTATCTCCTCGGGCAAGGCGCGCTCGAAAGCGACCAAATGGCGTTGTTCTGGTTTCGCCGAGCGGCAGAACAGCAAGAGATGCTGGCCTTCGCGAAACTGGGGTTCATGTACGAACACGGACGCGGAGTTACTCAGGATTTTATCCAGGCCTATATGTGGTACAACCTTTCTGCCGCACGGGGAGAAAAGCGAGCCTTAGCATCGCGTAATCAGCTCGCCACGCAGATGACCCCGGCACAAGTAGCTGCAGCCCAACAGTTGGCTCGGGAGTGGAGGCCAAAACCGAAGTAAACTCGCGCTCACAGCCCGACAATGCGAATCGTCAGAAATGACAAAGGGATTGCCCATGTCTTCAACGACTTGGGCAATCCCCCTTACTATGTTTCCGAAGCAAGCGCACGACCGGGCTGCTCTACACCCCCGACTCAAGTACCTCGAACTCCATCTCTCGCAGCAGGGCTTTCGCCTGAGTAAACGCTTTGGCCCGATGACTGATGGCGTTTTTCTGATCTGCCGACAACTCAGCCAAGGTCTTCCCTAATTCCGGAATGAGGAACACAGGATCATACCCGAATCCTAACGTCCCACTAGCTTCGGCTGCAATCTCTCCCTCTAATATCCCCTGGGCCACTCGTATACCATCTGACGGCAATGCGATCGCTGCAACGGTCAGAAAGCGGGCAGTTCGTCGTGCACGAGGCACACCCGTTAATTCCAGCAGCAACTTCCGACAGTTGTCTTCATAGGTCGCGTCTTCGCCGGCATAACGAGCCGCATAGACGCCAGGCCGGCCCCCGAGCGCATCCACTTCCAGTCCCGTATCATCAGCGACAGCCGGCAAACCTGTAAACGTAGCAATGGCATGTGCCTTCTTGATCGCGTTCGCCTCGCAGGTATCCCCGTCTTCAACCACTTCGGGTGCATCAGGAAACTCATCGAGTGTATGTATCGTGATGTCATGACCGCCTAAAATGGCCGCAAGTTCCTCTCTTTTGTGCCGATTACGCGTCGCAAGGACCAATTCACGAATCATCGTCTCTTCCTTACTCCAGTTCTCCGATCAGATCCTTTTGCAGCGCGGTGAGAGTCTGAATCCCACTCCATCCCATCGCCATAAACTCATCCATTTCCTGTTTGGCAAAGGGGGTCCGCTCCGCTGTCCCCTGGACTTCGACATAGCGTCCCTGTCCAGTCATCACCACATTCATGTCGACATCGGCCATAGAATCTTCTGTATAGGCCAAGTCGACAAGAATTTCCCCACCCACCTTTCCGACGCTAATGGCAGCAAGATAATCCGTCAAAGGACGCTTCTTAAGCGAACCTCGCTTCTTCAGAACAGTAAACGCGTCGGCTAGCGCAATAAATGCTCCTGTAATAGACGCTGTTCTGGTGCCTCCATCGGCCTGGATGACATCGCAGTCGAGCCAGATCGACCGCTCTCCCATCTGGCCCATATCTGTCACCGCGCGGAGGGCTCGACCAACAAGGCGCTGAATCTCCAGCGTCCGACCACCCTGCTTCCCTTTCACCGCTTCTCGCGGGGATCGCTCATGGGTCGAACGGGGGAGCATCGCATACTCGGCCGTCACCCACCCTTGCCCCTTCCCCTTCAGAAAGGGAGGCACCTTTTCCTCAATCGAAGCCGTGCAAATCACTTTCGTGTCGCCCATTTCGATAAGGACAGACCCTTCAGCATGTTTAATGAAATTTCGCGTGACCTTTACCGGACGCAGCTGATCTTTTCTCCGCCCATCGACACGTAATAATCCTGCTGCACTGCTCATTGGTGACTCCTGTTGTGTGATGCGGCGCATTATAAGTGAAGGCTCGGCGAAAGCGCAATGAAACCGTCCCGGAACCCCAGCGGTGACTCGAACCGAGGAAACGACTGTATGCATTTGATCATTCCTCTCGACGATTTGTACAAAAGTACACGGTGCGTACGACAAAATCTGTACGGGCCTAGGCCAGGTGAAGGATCTCCCACACATACATATAGAACGATGCGGCAACGACCACCCATGAACCTACTGTCATCATGCTGTATTTCCTGTTTCCAGAGAAAGAAGACGTCATCAAGGCGATGAAGTCCGGCCATGCTAATTTTCGAAATAGATTGGCACAAAAGGTGCTTCTGTCTTACATTCTCTTGAGACTTCTGAACATTGCAACACACATGAGCACCCACTGACGGGCGATATAGTTCCCTTCTGCATATACAGCCGATATAGTATAGTCACACAATATGATATTGCCACTTGACCGATCGACCCAACAAGCTCTCTTTGATCTCAAACGGGTTCTGATCGTTGACGACGAAGAACCGATCCGGCGACTGCTCGGCTACATGCTTCAGACCCATGGGTACGAGACGGTCCTTGCGTCCGATTCGCGTGAGGCACGGACCGGGCTGGATGAACAACCCTTTGCCTTAATCTTATGCGATGTCAATATGCCCGGTGAGTCGGGCATGGATCTGATTCGCAATATCCTAAGCCAGCATCCCCACACCGCCGTCATCATGGTGACCGGTCTCGACAGCTCGGTCCTGGCGAACGCGGCGCTCGACATGGGCGCTTTTGGATACATCGTCAAACCCTTCGAATCCAATGAGGTCATGATCGATGTCGCCAATGCGCTCCGCCGCCGCCGACTTGAGCTTGAAAATCGGCTGCACCGGGAGAACCTGGAAGACGTCGTTAGGACCAGGACGATGGCGCTCCAGCAAGCACTCGAATGGCTCGAGCTACGCGAAAAAGAGCTGCGGCTCTCCCGAGAGGAAACGATTCAACGACTCGCGATCGCCGCCGAATACCGGGATAGCGCAACAGCACAGCATATTCACCGCATGAGCCATTACTGTGAATTGCTCGCGAGGAAACATGGGCTCTCAGCCGAACAGTGCGATTTGATCCGCACCGCGAGTCCTATGCACGACATCGGAAAAATCGGCACCCCGGACCATGTGCTCTTGAAGCCCGGCAAGTTCACCCCGGAAGAATTCAACGTCATTTCTCAACATGCGGAGATTGGCTATCGCATCCTCAACGGATCGGACGCGGAAATCCTCAAAGTCGCGGCATCGATCGCCTGGACTCACCATGAACGGTGGGATGGCAACGGATATCCGCGCAAGTTGAAGGGCAATGTGATCCCGGTTGAAGGACGAATCGCCGCGATTGCCGACTCCTTCGATGCCCTCACCACCCAGCGGATCTATAAGCCGGCCTTCCCCCTCGACCAGGCCGTCGAACTCATGACCAAACATCGGGGCGAGCACTTCGACCCTGAGCTCCTCGACATCTTCTTCGCCTCGCTGAACGAGATCAAACAGATCCATGATCAGTATGCCGACCAATCGCCCCGCACCATGATTCGAGAGTCGTAACCTCCTTTTCGCCATTTCGTTGACCGATTTTCCACCCACCGATATACTTTCCTTATCTGACAGGTACAGCCCCGCGCGCAACTCCTAACCCTGCCCCCGCAACAGTCGAGCTTTTGAAAGGATTGTGGGCCGTGGTGAACAAGGCAACGGTGACACACACACAGACGGCGACGCGCAATTGGATCGCGTATCTATGCGAATCCTTGGTGACGTCTGGAGTGATGCCGACCTGGGAGGCTGCGACCTATCTCACCGAAAATTTGTTCGGAGAAAAACCAAATCCACGCCTCTTATGTGCAAGCAATGCCTACGAAGTGACGTCACAATTTCTTCAGTGGCTGTACCATCCCATCGTCGATGCCGCCTCTCGCGACATCAGCTTGCCGGAGGGCTCCACGGTGCATGTGTTTACAGATATCAGCCTCACCGGCAACTCTGCAGTGCTCGTCGTCTACGCGTCCGACGATGGTCTCCCACACCAATTGCTCATGCTGGATGCGACGAAAGCCTGGGATCTGGTCTTTACTGATTCAGAGGACGTAAACCGCTGGGCAGAAGAACGATATCGGCGGGTGAAGTCGGCACTGATTGCCGTGATTGGGAAACCAGTTCAACAACCTGTCCTTGCAGAAGCATCCTAGCTGGTCTCGCGACGCAGACGTTCGGGCATGCGACAGAGAGATCTCCTACCTTCCACTCGGTTCGTAGTTCAGGTTCGGTCCCAACCATCGCTCCAGCACTGAAAGAGGCATCCCTTTTCGCACCTGGTAATCAAGCACCTGATCTTTCCGATCTTCCCCACTGCAAAATACTTGGCATCGGGGTGGGCGAAATAGAGTCCGCTGACCGAGGCAGCCGGCCACATCGCAAAGCTTTCCGTCAACGTGATTCTTGTGTGCTGTTCTGCGGATAAGAGATCGAAGAGCAACCGCTTCTCTGTATGATCAGGACAAGCCGGATACCCTGGGGCTGGACGAATGCCGCGATATTTTTCACGGATTAAGTCGTCGGATGTCAACCCCTCGTTCTTACCATACCCCCATGCGTCACGAACCATCTTATGGAGATATTCGGCAAACGCTTCGGCCAAGCGGTCTGCTAAGGCTTTCGCCATGATGGAATTGTAATCGTCGTGATCGCGTTCGAATTCTTTACACAACACATCCACCCCGATTCCCGTCGTGACAGCAAAGGCTCCGATATAGTCTGCACGACCGGATTCTTTCGGCGCCACAAAATCCGCCAGCGCAAAACTGTGCTGTCCTTGCGGTTTCTCCGATTGTTGGCGCAGCGTGTGAAACGTCGTCAGCATCTCTGTGCGACGGTCATCGTGATAGACCTCGATATCGTCCCCCAAACTATTGGCAGGAAAAAACCCATAGACCCCATTGGCGGTGAATAACCGCTGCTCGACAATCTTACGGAGCAAGGCCAACGCATCGTCGTATAATTCCTTGGCCTTCGAGCCCACGACAGAATCTTCCAGGATAGTCGGATAGCGTCCGCGCAATTCCCACGTATGAAAGAACGGCGACCAATCGATATAAGGAATCAGCTGATCCAATGACTGCTGCGGTAACGTCTTCACCCCGGTAAAGGCTGGTATGGGAATATCGACCTCAGCCCAATGGCATTGAAATCGATTGGCTCGCGCCCGCGCCAACGTCCAAATCGATTTTGCTCCCTTGTCCTGATAGATTTGACGTATCTGATCGTAGTCGGCACGAACCTTCTTGGCGAAATCTGTCCGCAAGGCTGTGTTGACCAGACTGCCGACGACGCCCACCGCTCTGGAAGCGTCCAGCACATGCACCACGGAATGGTTGTAACCCGGAGCGATCTTGACAGCCGTATGGGCTTTGCTCGTCGTGGCGCCGCCGATGAGTAACGGCAGATCGAAGCCCTCGCGCGTCAGCTCGCGTGCCACGTGTGCCATTTCATCGAGCGATGGGGTAATAAGTCCGCTCAACCCGATAATCGCAACCCCATGTTCACGTGCTGCCGCCAGAATCTGTTCACAAGGCACCATCACGCCAAGATCGATCACCTCGTAGTTGTTACATCCCAGAACCACCCCGACGATGTTCTTTCCGATATCATGCACATCGCCCTTGACCGTGGCGAGTAGAATTTTTCCATTCGAACTTGAGGCCCCTGACTTGAGTTTCTCTGCGTCCATGAAGGGCATCAAGTAGGCGACAGCTTTTTTCATAACTCTGGCGCTTTTTACCACTTGGGGCAAAAACATCTTGCCGGACCCGAATAGGTCTCCGACGATGTTCATGCCGGCCATCAGCGGGCCTTCGATCACGTGCAGGGGCTTATCATACTTCTGCCGAGCTTCTTCGATATCCTGCTCGATATAGTCAGTCACGCCTTTCACCAACGCATGAGAGAGACGCTCCTCGACCGTTCCGGCGCGCCACTCATCGTCTTTCACGACCGCTTTGCCCTGTTGCTTGACCGTCTCAGCAAACGTCACCAATCGCTCTGTCGCATCCGGCCGTCGGTTCAGCAACACGTCTTCAACCAACGATAGAAGGTCCTTCGGAATCTCCTCATACACCGCCAGCTGGCCCGCGTTCACAATGCCCATGTCCAGACCGGCCTTGATGGCGTGATACAGGAACACCGAATGCATCGCCTCGCGCACGCGATTGTTGCCGCGAAACGAGAAGGAAATGTTGCTGACGCCGCCGCTGACTTTTGCCAGTGGAAGATGCTGTTTGATCCAGCGGGTGGCTTCGAGGAAGTTCACCGCATAATTATTATGTTCCTCGATACCCGTCGCCACTGTGAGGATATTCGGATCGAAGATGATATCCTGGGCTGGAAAGCCTATGCGTTCTGTAAGAAGGCGATAGGCCCGTTCACAGACCTCGATCTTGCGCTCATACGTGTCGGCCTGGCCACGCTCGTCGAACGCCATGACCACGACCGCCGCGCCGTAACGGCGCGCGAGCCGCGCCTGGGCGAGGAACGGCGCCTCGCCCTCCTTGAGGCTGATCGAGTTGACGATCGGCTTGCCCTGGATGTTCTTCAGGCCCGTCTCAAGGATGTCCCACTTCGAACTATCCACCATGATGGGCACGCGTGAGATATCCGGTTCCGACGCCACCAATCGCAGAAACTTCTCCATGGCCGCCTGGGAGTCGAGCATGCCTTCATCCATATTGATGTCGATGATCTGGGCGCCTCCCTCGACTTGTTGTCGCGCGACTGAAAGCGCAGCGTCATAATCCCCTGCCAGAATCAATTTGGAAAACGCCGGCGACCCAGTGACATTGGTCCGCTCCCCGATATTCACAAAATTCGATTCCGGGCGAATCGTCACCGCCTCCAATCCACTGAGCCTGGTGTGAGGCTCGACGGACTGCGGGACGCGCGGAGGAAGCCTGCTCACGGCCTCGGCAATCAACTTGATGTGGCTTGGTGTTGTCCCACAACAGCCACCGACGATATTCAGCCAGCCATTCTGCGCCCATTCCCTCAACTGAGGAGCCAAGGTATCGGGTGTTTCCGGAAATCCCGTCGGTAGCAACGGATTGGGCAGCCCGGCATTCGGATGGCTACTTACATAAATTGGGGCCAGACGCGACAGCTCTTCGATCAACGGACGCATTTCCTTAGGGCCTAACGCGCAGTTGATGCCGACACTGAGCAAGGGCACATGGGAAATAGAATTCCAAAAGGCTTCGATGGTCTGACCTGTGACCCCGCGATTGCTGCCGGCTTGAATAAACGTCACTGAGGCCATGAGGGGAAGTTTCATCTGACGATCGTCGAAAAACGTGTCGATGGCAAAGATCGCGGCCTTGGCGTTGAGCGTGTCGAAGATGGTCTCGACCAGCAGCATGTCGACTCCGCCGTCAACCAAGCCGCGAACCTGCTCGTAGTAGGCGGTGACGAGTTCATCATAGGTCGCGCCGCGGGATGCGGAATTGTTGACATCGGTCGAAATAGACGACGTCTTCGTCGTGGGCCCGATCGCTCCGGCCACAAAACACGACCGACCCGGCGCTGCCAGCATGACCTGCTCCGCAGCGCGCTTTGCGCACGCTCCTCCAGCTTTCGCAATCTCGTAGGCCATCGACTCCATGCCGTAGTCGACCAGTGAAATGGCTTGCGCGTTGAATGTATTCGTTTCCACGATGTCGGCGCCGGCCTCGAAGTACTGGCGATGGATCTCTTCGATAATGGCAGGTTGTGTGAGGTTCAGGAGATCGTTGTGCCCTATCTGGTCCTTCTTCCAATTTTTGAACCGCTCGCCACGGAACGCAGCCTCGTCCAGCTTCCGTTGCTGGATCATAGTTCCCATCGCTCCGTCGAGGACCAGAATGCGTTGTTGCAATAGGGTTTCCAACCATGCGCTCATACGCGTTGTCTCCGAGATCGAATCCACTGTGACGATGAAGAAAGTCAGGCCATCATACCCGACCCGTTCTTACGCCAGCAAGCAGCCGCACCTCTCCTTGACAGGGGGAGGCCCTGCCGATACGATACCGCCATCCGCCGGAGAGAAATTGTGCTGCTGCGTCGTTCCATCCAGGCGGTCTTCCTCTCCTTACTGTTTCTCCTCTTGCCCACCGGCCTCTGGTTCGAGTCGTCGGCCGTCCACGCTGCACCCTATTTTGAGGATGGCTACCTCGGACTGACACAAGCGGAACTCCATCAAAAACTGGGTATGCCGCAGGCCGTGCGCGATCGGAAGTCTGCGCTGCGCGTGTTTAGCTATTACGCCATCACCGATTGGGAGAAATATTTTCAGAAGCTGGTGTCGCCGGAAAATGGCGAGGACGTCTATACGTTTACACGCAACAACATCGAAGTCCGCTATTCGTTCAGTTATACCGCCGACCCCAACGATGAACACGAGAATCGAACGTTATTCGTACGGCTGGTCGATATCGAATTCTCCCCCACCGTCCCTCTCGCCCAAATCCCAGCACTCGTCCCGGAATTTCTCCCGTCAGAGGATCCAGCGTCTCCTTCGTTCCGATCAAATATTTGGCTGCTGTTGTTTATAGGCACTGCGTCATCAGACGCTCGTTTCATTGTGAAAGAGGCGTCGAAGGACAAACTGGAGTGGAGGTTAGCGTATCAGCTATTTTCTTTGCAGGGCCTGCCAGAACCTCTCACGACCAAAGCACTGGTCGATCGAGTGGAAATTAGCACACAAAGTGTCGAGCTGGTGAAACAACGCCAGAGGCACACCCATGACCCCATCATGAATCCCTACTCGCGAGAATTTTCCCAGCACCGACTCGCCCCTCAGCCTCCCACGACCAAGAAAATCCCTGTCCCCAAATATGCGGACTAGCGACATCGATGATGGATTTGGGAGATCGCTGAGACGGGTTACGGAATCTGCTGGACACGGTCTTGGTGTTTTTTCTCGACCTGAGAAGCTTTGTCCTTCATGACATCCATCGGGCCATCATCCGACACGTACATCAAGACTGGCGTGGCAAGCCCGAGCATGATCAAGCACCCCAAAGCCAGAAGACGGATAAATTGGCCTTTCATCACGTTCATGGCAACGAGCAGCACCACCGCGGCTAATCCAGCATAGGTCAGAATCCCCGACTGTGAAGGAGAGAGCCCGGAGATGTTGGGTGCTGCTCCGGAAACCATATCTCGAAGCTGCCTTCCAAAATTCGACACACGTTCATGAATGGTGCCGACAGTTGATGTTCTCTGGGAAGCAGTCGCTACCTGTTCAGTGGTTTTGACCCTTGCACGGTACCGTTCAGGAATCGTATTAAAATTATCTGTCATCACGGGCGTACCTTGCTCATCGATATAGGAATATATGGTGGTCGCCGACGCTTCAATTGAAGCCAGCGACATGACGAGGCACCCCCCGATGGCCAGGAGCCATACCATACGTATCCATCGCCTCTGGCTATTTCCATCTTTCGATCTAGGACTCAACACGGTTTCTCCTGAACACCACAATGCTTGCACTCATTCAGTATAGCGCATCTCCTATATCGCTCTGATTAATAAAGAGAAACAGGCAGCTCAACTTGACTCTCTCCAATTCACGTTGCTACGATATGCTGCATCATGCCTCATACCATCGCGGCGACCCATGAATCCATGAACACCGCTCCAACCGAACAAGAAAAACCAATCCCGTTCATCCGCCAACGTCCGGTTCGGCTGATCATCTACGCCGGACTTGGTCTATTCGTGCTCATCATGGTGATCTGGCCGCTCATCGCGCAACTCATGGACCCTGTCTGTTAACAACATATCGCGGTACATCGCGTCATGGTCGGGATGTCGAAAGAGCAGGTATTAGAAGCCTGGGGAGGACCGCAAACGATCAACACAACTTTTAACAAGGAAGGCGTCCGTCGGGAAGAATGGATTTTTGAAGATTGGGAAAGCGCTGCGGTGGTGAAACATCGCTATCTGTACTTTGAAGAAGGCAACCTCATCGGCGGTTGGTTCCAAGGCTCAGGCGAACGGCTCCCCCCTCAGTCCCCGTCCAATCCCCACAGCCCAAAACCCCGAACGTAGCAGGAAGCTGAAAAAGCCTGCCAGCAGCGTTCTCGCATCGTTCAGATTCTCAACGTACCGGCTGAGATTCTCAGATAGCGGAAATGCTGGAGGGGGTTTTCCGTTCGCCAAGATCCATGACATTGGCGAACGGCCCCACGAAGTGCGGTCGGTACCTCCTCCGGTTTTCGCTTGCTGCGGCCTTGCTGGACAGCCTTTTTGAGCATCCTGCGAGACCGTTCCTATTGTGCCATGCGTGCGAACGATCAAAGTTCTTACGTGTCAAACTACTTCCACTGCCTGCTAGCATGCACTCGCGGCTACAACGAAACATCGCGCACCGCTAACCGCAGTCGGCTGAGGAGTACTTCCGCGCGGCGCTGATCGCACTCGTCAACCATGATACACGAGTTGAGCAAAGGGAGTCCCGGATACAAACTGCTCATATGTTCATTGTGAACGATAAACGCGATGCCACTGCCCTCCAACAGACTCGTCATCATCGCCAGCTCGCCCATGCTTTGCGGCTCAGTGAGCCGGATCATCGGCATGGGATGCATTCCCTCACCAATTCGGTCACACGCCGTTGATCCTCTGTCGTTTCGTTGCTTTTTTCCCCCATCCCTCTTACACTCACAAAGAATTATGGAGTTTCTGTAATTTGCACACGGCGCTCTTTGCCAGAACCGCCCGAAACGGTCAACACACGTTTCCACTCTCGGATCTGATACACCGCCCAGGCAGGAGATTGGCCTTTAAAATAGGCGTCAGGGTCTTCCCCGCTGACATTAAGAAAGATTGGTTCCGTGAAGCCTTCTTCCAGCACATAGTCGAGAAGACAGTCCGTCACAAAGCCCGATCCTCGCAGAGACACTTCTGCGAGCATAGTCAGAATGTCTTCTGGATTTTGAATCGTCATCTGATTCATGCATAGACCTCCACGCCTTTGAATTGTAATGATCCGTTCACGAGGAAGGCAACAGATATGACACGTCCCATGACGAAAAGTCGATTTCAAGAAGAACTCTTGCGTATCATGGACCGTAAACATCATTGGGCTTGGCCGGCCTTCGCCGACGGAACGGTCACTGTCGATCAGCTCTCACACCACTTCCAACAGGAGTACCGTGTCTACGTGCGTGACTTTCCTGTATTCCTTGCACGCATTCACGGGAACAATCCGCCGGCCTCAATCCGTCGAATGCTCGCCGAGAACATTTACGAAGAAGACACCGGTGGGCTCTCGCTGGGAAAATCGCATCCGGAGTTATTCCTCACAATGATGGCAGGCCTCGGATTGTCGGCGCGCGACTTTGACGCAGCACGGCTCTTGCCGGCCAGCCGACGCTACCGCGCCTGGCTCGACCGTGTCTCGAATAACCGGGACTGGGTCATCGGGGCAGCGGCCCTCACTGTCTTTGTAGAAGGCAGCGTGAAGGATCGCGCCGAAATCGTCGACCCGTCCAAGCCCAAGACCGCCGAGGAAATCGAAACGATCGTCCAGCACCATCCACTGGTGAAGCACTATGGCCTGCCCGTCGATTCCATGGATCTCATTCGCGCCCACCAAATGGTTGAAGCAGGCCACCGCCACGATGCCTATGCCATGGTGGTAAACCATGCCACAACACAGGCTCAACAACAGGCCGTACTGCGCTGCCTTAAGAAATGTCTGACCCTCTGGCTGGCCTATCGCGATGCCGTCGCTAAAGTCTGTGGATTAAAAAAGACGTCACGGTGAGCCGGTTCTATACGGCTACGCTGATCTCCTTGTCCCTATCCCTCCTTCCCATCCTCAGCGATCTATCATCAGCGCTCAGCGCGCCTTTGCCGATCGACATGGTACTGGTTCCTGCCGGAGAATTCCTGATGGGGAATCCTGCAGGAGGCGATGGGCTTCCCGACGAACAGCCACAACGGCTTGTGTACCTTGCACCATTCTGGATTGATCGCTACGAGGTTACGAACGATGTCTATGCAGGATTTGTCCAAGCCACCGGACATCGCGCGCCAGCGCACTCGACCCCAGCGTCCACATTGTGGGAGCACAATGCTCCAATATCAGGCATCGGCACCCATCCCGTGGTCAATGTCAGTTGGGAGGATTCCGTGGCATTCTGCGTCTGGCTGGGCAAGCGTCTACCCACCGAAGCGGAATGGGAAAAGGCCGCGCGCGGCACCGATGGACGCCGCTATCCCTGGGGAAACGAGTGGGACTTCAACAAAGCCAACAGCGCCAGTTATTGGGCAGGGCGAACCATCGACTTTCAGAGCGGAGCGGACTGGGACGCCTTTTGGATCAAAGGTGAGGGTGCGAAGATTTCAAAAGAGAAGGGCCTCAAGGGAGAAGTGCTGACCATGCCGGTCGCCAGCTTTCCAGAAAGTGCAAGCCCATACGGCCTGTACGACATGGCAGGCAACGTCGCGGAGTGGGTGCAGGATTGGTATAACCCGAACTACTACAAAGACGCGCCGCTGTCTGATCCTCAGGGTCCTCCTCGTGGAGCGATCAAAGCGATGCGCGGTGGATCCTGGCTCAAGCCGGCGATCAGTCTTCGCACAAGCGACAGAGACTGGGGCACGATGGACAGCCGCCCCAGTGGCACAGGTATCCGCTGCGCGAAGGACGCCTTCTAGCAGGATGCTGAAAAAGTCCGCCAGCTTCGTTCTCGGTTCATCGAAATCCTCAACGTACCCCTGAGGGTACGCCTCCGGTTTCGACTCGCCTGTCTTCTTCTTCTGTATGAGAAGCAGCCCGTCGTTCCATATCTGTCCTCTCTTTCTACTTACACATCAGACACTACGACGGCGAAGTATATCCGAAATGTTCAATGTTTTCAAGCGCCTTTGCGGGTCTCCCGTGAGACTGACGGATGGGGCGGACTGAGCAGGATGAACAAAATCAAGATGTGCGCATCATCGTTGTCACGCGAGGAAAATCTCCTCGTGCGCATGCTCATGCTTGTAGCATATTTCGCCTCAAGCGTATAATGCACATCTAATTTAACTCATGAAGGAGAGTACCCGATGGAACATCAGAAACAGGATTCGCCGACCGTCGCCGACGACCCGAAAGCCCGCGAGATACTTCGACACGCGTTCGAAAAGACCTCGCGCTGGCAGAAAGACTTTACTGGATTCACGGCTGACTTGACCGTCAATGTGAACGGGAAGGAAACCAGAGGCCCCGTCATGGTCAAGAGCCCTCGTGAAGTATCGGTCCAACTAGGAGAGCCCGACGTGCAGAAGTGGGCGCAAGAACAGCTCGGCATGATTGCCGTTCACCGCGGCCCAAGAACTTTTGAGGAATCGGACGGCAAGTACTCCTTGACGATGGAAGAGGACGGGCACCCGTTCGGCACGAAACTGAATATTCACGGGTCGAACTCGTTTTATCGCGTGAAAGATCATCGCATCACCCAGATCAATCGCACCATGGCGCATCCCGGCATGACCCCCTTCGCCTTTACGATTAATGTGGAAGAAAGCGCGGTGACCCAAGACCAGAAAAATCTCACGACGAAGTATACCGTGTACTATTATTCGCCCACCGACGGGAAGCTGAACAATGTGGAGAGCTTTACCGACACGCATGTGCGCATCGGATCTTCGGATTTGCCGGCCACTCGCCGCATCATTACTTACGAAAATGGTCACGTGATCGTGAAAAGCTTGACGTTCACGAATCACAAACTGATCTAACAATGGACTTGCGAAAAGACTTTCCTCGCAGCATGCGCGTGAAGATGGAGGAGTACGTCCATCTCGCGCGCATGATCGATAAATGCCGCGCCGTGCTGGCCGGCACCGAGGGAGAATATATCTACCCCTGCCCCATGGATGACCGGCTCATGGAATTCGTGGGAATTACGGCCGACCAATTCACCACAGCCATCAAAGCCAATCCCTCGGATGACGCAGTGGCGAAATGGTTCACACAGGCGGCGAAGGCACATCCCCCAGCAGAGTTGGACGCATGGAACCAGATGATGCTGAGTCGTGGACCGAGCACTCCGAAGAAGCAGGAATACTTTAACCAGCTCCGAGACGCCGTCGATCCCTCCCGAACCGACCTCATGGCTTGGGCTGATCTACAAGACCTGGAAGAAGGACGCCACGTTCCACGACAAGAGCCTGACGCGTAGCGAATCACCCTTGTGAACCTAGCAACAATCGATATCATTCCATATGCCACGGCAGGTCTGCTGCTTATCGCCCCAATGGCTCTCGCGGGTTGCGAAACAGGGCGGGCGCTTCTTGAAAAAAACGCCCAGAGCGACGAATTACGAAAAGAGACAACCGTGGGTGTGCCCCTTCCCCCCGGCTGCGCGACTCATACACGTGCACGCTCATCAGGACAAACCCACCTCACCGTCTCCTATCAAGAACCCACCGTGGATAAAAATGGTGCTCGACTCAAAGAGCTTGCCTACACCACCATATACGTGAGTGCGCTTCAGAGCGCAGCCCAGGCCATTCGCATCTGGACAAACGACCCACATGGGGGAGCGCTTGTCACGATTCACAACGTTCCAGCCCCGGCCCAGGAAGTGGGGCTCTGTGTCACGGCAACGAATTGGGCAAGGAAGGAATCCCTGCCCGCGCCGCCGACCCAGCCGAAACCGTAGGTTGTGAGGCGTCAGCCGTCCAGACGATTCAACATTAATAGTCACCCACCACTCCTCATCCAGACTTCCGAAAAACAGCCTTCATCGTTCGATGCGTGACAACACGTGGCAAGGCTGTAGCCCTAACAACCTTGCCGTGTTCGCTCGGAATGCCTTTGTGGCGTTATTCAGAAACTTCTCTATTTCTAGGTCTATTAGCCTTTCCTCGCTATACTTTTCTGCAGACTACCGCAGTACCGTCCGGATATCGGTCGAATGCCTATGGAGACCACAAGCAGTATCGTCCTGCCAGATTTCCTTCCCTACTTACTAGCGATATTCGGATTGCTTGTCCTGTGGCAATACTATCAACTCCGTGTGATGAAGGGACGAATTCTGGCCATCGATATTTTCGACCGATCGGGCACCCGCCTATATCTCTATGTCGTAACCGACAACCTACAGGCATGCGAGGTGTGCCGATCAGCTCATGGGACCGTTTACCCTCCCAGCGAAGTGATGAAGAGCCGGTTCTCGCCAATCAAGGAAGCATGCAAGAGCCCTGACCGTTGTATCGGCTTTCTCGTCGGACTATACGGCGCATGGCCCGAAGCAAACCGGATCGTCGAGCGACTACGATCGTCCCGCAAGCGTGAGCCGATACAGTTGGACGAGAGTGAATTGATGGACATGATCCTTGGTCCTTGGGAACGAAGCATCAGCGCCAACACCGACCGGCTTGGGATCTCCGTGCTGGAAGCTGTCTTGGGAGATTGTTCGAACCCAAAGCCCGCAATGGATAAATACCGCGAGACGCTTGAATATGCGAAGGAGGTTCGACACATGCCCCTGATCGTGCCGGCGTATTTTCGCCTTGTGGAACTCCTGGCTAGGCAGGATCACACAACGGAAGCGCTCTATCTCATCGAGCAGTTCGAGAAACGTTACCAAGAGGCGAAATTGACACCCTATGCGCCGACGGAGAAGCAGGTAGGTCTCATGAAGATCAAGAAGTCCCACCTGAAAAACGCTCTACGATCGATCGCAACCGCTCCAACGGCTTGAACTGTTCTGCGCACGGTTGTCTTAAGACAGAGGAATGAGGGAGCCAGAAAAGGAGTCGGGAGTCTTTTATCGGCTAAATATCATCGCTCTTCTATAAACCTTTATCAGCCTTCGCCCTTGACGGCTGGCTAGATGGTCACCCGCTGCGCGTGGCATCTCAATCTTCAACTTCATTTTCAAGGGTAGCCTGGTCGATCCTCGAATGCGCGCGTCGAACGAGCACATTCTTATCGTGCGCGTTCCGCGAGCAGGAGGACGACCAGGCTGCCCTTCCCATCCTTCTCAGGCCGCGCGTTGCGCGAGCACAGAAGATCACCAGTCTCCATCCCCTTCTCTGTTCCGTGACCCAGCAATCCATATCTTTTTAACGTTTTACGTTTCACGTTTAACTTTTTACGCCGCATTGGGCGCGACGAATACGAGGACTTTGAGACGTTGGTCCGTGTGATTCTTCACGCCATGTTCTTCCCCGGCCGACGCCATCGTCCCTTGCCCCGGGCCCAGCACCTGTTTCTCTGAACCGACCTGAAATGTGCCCTCTCCCTCAAGTACAAGATAGACTTTATCCTGCTCACCGTGGATATGGCCCTTCTGTTCCTGCCCTGGCTCGAAGCAGTAGATGTCGCAGAAGAATCTCGGCGTCTGAAACATATTATTCTTCTTCATCTTCTCACTGCTAAAGCTCTGATAATCTGAAATATTTACCAGCTGCATTTCCCCACTCCTTCAAGAAGGTTCCGGATGTGTTCGACGATGCTCAAGCTTGGCCAAAATGGAATCAACCGAGATCACATGATGCGAGAGCCCCAAATCCTTGGGAGGGAGCCCCATCGCCAACCCCAGTAGCTGCGGCACATGCAAGATCGGCAAGTGAAGCTCGCGGTTCACCGCACGACCAGCCCGCTCCTGATAAATATCCAGACTCATATGACAGAGAGGACAGGGCGTCACCATAAAATCGGCCCCCTGATCCTTCGCTTCATTCATATGCGCCCCTGCCATGGCCACGGCAATGGCTTCCTTTTCGAGGATGATAGGAAATCCACAACACTTGGTTCTTCCTGCATAGGCCACCGGTTCACCACCGACGGCCTTGATGACGCGCTCGAGGGATTGAGGATTCTCTGGATCGTCGAATCCCAGCTCCCACGATGGGCGTAGGATGTAGCAACCATAAAACGGGGCAATGTGGAAGTCTTGCATCGGCACGGAGACCAAGGCACCCAGGCGAGCCAGTCCGATATCTCGCACCACAATCCACAACAAATGTTTGACTTGGACACGACCATGGTAGGCCAGTCCTTCCGGCGCCAGAAAGGCATTGATGCGATCCAGAGTCCCTGCCTCTGTCTTCAATCGTCGATTGGCTGCGCTCATTACCCCTTGGCAGGTACCACAGATCGTCATGACGTCCAGTCCAAGCGCCTCTGCTTGAGCAAACGTCCTGGCATTGAGTGCCAGCGCCATATCGGGGTGCGCTTCCGTCACGACCCCCGCGCCGCAACAGGCTGCGGCAGCGAGTTCGACGACCTCGATCCCCAATCGGCCGATGATCGCTCTCGTCGATTGATAGAGTTCCGGCGTGGCCCCTTGAGCCGCACAACCGGGGTAGAGGGCATATTTCATGGGTCTA
>SWDP01000045.1:13432-23704 GCA_005116885.1 Nitrospira sp. | reverse complement strand
ATCACAATCGACTCCGTCAATTCCAACTCCAGACAGGCCGGAGTCAAGCCCATCTGGCCGAGCGCCTGTTCCACGACAGACACCAACGTATCGCTATGAAACAATGAGTTCGAGATATTCACGGAGATACGCACCGGGATCTTGCCGCGCTGCTGCCACTCCTGACTATGACGGCAGGCTGTTCGTAGTACCCACTCATCGATCGCTCTAATCAGACCCGTATCCAAGGCGGCCTGCATAAACTCCTCGGGACGCAAGAGCCCTCGCCGGGGATGCTGCCACCGCACCAGCGCCTCCACACTGACAATTTCGCCCCCCCGCAGATCAATCTGCGGCTGATAGAACACCACGAACTCCTCCCGTTCGACGGCGTGGCGCAGCTCCCCCTCCAAGTTCAACCGATCATTGGCAGCGGCATTCAGATTATTGGAATAGAACTGAAAGTTATTCCGGCCTTTTTCCTTGGCGTAATACATCGCACTGTCTGCATTTTTCAGCAAGGCATCGATGGACTCTCCATCAACTGGAAAAATCGAGATCCCCACACTGATGGTGACAAAAATTTCTCGTCCTTCGATCAAGAAGGGCTTTGCCATCGCTTCGACAATTCGGCGTGCGACTGTTCCAGCATCCTGTACATCGCGCAGATTCGTCAGGAGCACCGTAAACTCGTCGCCACCCAATCGCGCGAGTGAGTGATTCTCCTCTTTGTCCACAGACCGGCTGACGGAATCGCTGTGACGAACCGACTCGGTCAAGCGCCCAGCCACCTGCTTCAACAGCAAATCCCCGACATTATGGCCTAGCGTGTCGTTAATGACCTTGAACCGGTCCAAGTCGAGGAAGAGCACGGCCAGAGTAGAGTGATAGCGGCCGGCATGAGCGAGTGCTTGCGTGAGACGGTCTTTAAACAGCACACGGTTGGCCAAGCCTGTCAGACTATCGAAATAGGCCAGGCGATAAATCTCCCGCTCCGACTGTTTCCGATCGGTGATGTCTTGAGCCGTCCCGATGATCGTGAGGGCCTGCAATTGGTCGTCGAACACGGCTTCGGCCTGAAGATGCACAGCAAAATCTGCTCCATGAGGCAGCACGATCCGGTGGTCGATATCGCAGGGCTTCCGTTCGGTGAGAATGTGTCTCAGCGCAACGTCGACTCGTTCCCGATCCTCGGCATGGACGACTTGAAGAAACGAATCAAGGGTCCCACCGAAGTCTTGCTGCCTGACCCCGATCAAACGACAGAGCTCGGACGAGGCGGTAAACCGATTGGTGTCGGGGCGCCATTCCCAGTTTCCGATCTTGGCAATCCGCTGAGCCAACCCAAGACGCGACTCGCTCTTGCGTAGCGCCTCGAGCGTCTGGCTGCTCCGGAACATGTACTTGACGCGGTGACTGAGAATAGTCGGATTCAAGGGTTTTGTGATGAAATCTGTGGCGCCGCGCTCATAGGCCTTGGCGATGGATTCGGTATCGTCGAGAGCCGTCATGATCAGGATCGGCACCCGGCTGCCACCCACCAGCTCCCGGAATTTCGCGCAAGCAGTAAACCCATCCATGCCGGGCATGATAATGTCCAAGAGCACGATGTCAGGCCGGCACTCGATGAATCGCTCAAGGGCTTGCGAGCCATTCTCCGCCTCACACACCTCGTGGCCGGATTGCTCGAGCACCTCACGGACGAAGATACGCACGATCACGTCATCATCTACAATCAACGCGAGCGGGCATACTCGTTCTGGAACAGTCTCCATCTACGAGTGGTCTTTCCCTAGCTCATTGTGCATGGCCTGCCTCACCGTCCCTTAGAGCACGCCAACGTCTGCCATCTTCACCTGGCTTCTTGATACCTTATCCCGCCGGCCCATTGGCTCCAAGTCTTTCACGAAATCAGGCAAGGTCTGAGCCCTTATCATGGCGCTCGACAACTTCACGTGTGTGGCGCTGAAAGAGGACCGTAACATCCTGATGCATCACCGCTTCGCGGATAGTCCGCACGGATCTAGTCACGATATTCAAAAATAACGGAAGCGAGGATGGAGGGATTGGGTCGTTACACAGAACCCGGAACATCAGCCGCTTGTCTCTCCAGCTGATAAGGCTCCAGTTCGATCTGCTTCACGACGTCCTGAAGGTGGCCCCATTCTGTCGGAGCAATCACCTCAAACTCAAGGCCGAACTCCCGCTCTCGGCTCCACCGGACAACTGCGGCCTGAATCTGGATAGGGGGTTCGCCCCCAATCGCCTCGATCCGGACCTCCAGAGTAGCTCCTGGCTTTACTTCGATGAGACTTTCGATGCGACAACCCCTGACGGAGAGATCCAAGAGGCTCCCCTCTCCACCGACCATGGCAACGGAAGAAAAGGAACTCCTAAATAGAGCACGATACCGGAGGTTTGACCGTTGTTCCATCGTCGCCTCGCAATGTGATGTGGCAGGTCCTAGCCCTTTATATTCCCGATCGGACGTAATTCCGCAACCTTTTTTGTAATTCCCGCGCGATCGACCGACTCCACCACTTCAGAAATATTTTTGTAGGCCACGCCGGCTTCTTCCGCAAGACCCGACATCGACACGGCCTTGACCAGAATGCCGCGCTGTTTCATCTGCTGCTGCAATTGCGCGCCGTGAACCGTTCTCTTCGCTTGGGCGCGGGACATCGTGCGTCCGGCCCCGTGCATCGTCGATCCAAACGTATCGTGCACAGCCTGATCTGTGCCTACTAATAAATATGAGCCGGTCTCCATCGACCCACCGCAGATGACCGGCTGACCGGTCTGCCGAAACGCTTCTGGTAACTCTGGACTCCCCGGCCCAAATGCTCTGGTCGCCCCCTTGCGATGCACGACCAAGTCCCCTTCCGGATACCGTTCGACCTTGGCAATGTTATGCGCCACGTCATAGACCAACTCCATGCCCAGCGCCTCAGCGGATCGACCGAACACCGTCGCAAAGGCCTCACGAATCTGATGTGTAATCACCTGACGATTGGCAAAGGCCGTATTCGCGGCACAATTCATGGCGGAAAAATACTCCTGCCCCTCGGGAGACCGAAACGGGGCACAGGCCAACTGCTGGTCCTTCACCGTGATGCCATAGCGGCGCATAGACTTCTCAAACACCTTGAGATAATCGCTCGCCACCTGATGACCGAACCCGCGTGACCCGCAATGCACCATCACCACGATCTGCTCATGACCGGTGATGCCGAACGCCGCCGCGGTGACCGGATCAAATATCCCATCGTTCGACACCACCTGCACTTCGAGATAATGGTTGCCTGACCCTAAGGTTCCCAGCTGATTCATGCCTCGTTGGATTGCATGGTCGGTCACGATCGACGGATCGGTTCCTTCGATACAACCGCCTTCTTCCATACGGACGAGATCCCGATGCCATCCATATCCCCGCTCCACACACCACCTGGCCCCATCGGTCATCACGCGGCGAAATTCCTCCCGTGAGAGCCGAACAAACCCACTCGCCCCAACGCCGGCCGGCACCTTCCGAAAGAGTTCGGTCATGAGCTGTTCTAGGTGGGGCTGCACGTCCGCGAGCGTCAAATCTGTTCGAATCAGCCGCATGCCGCAATTGATGTCGTATCCCACACCGCCGGGAGAAATGATTCCGTCCTGCACATCGAATGCTGCGACCCCGCCGATCGGGAACCCGTAACCCCAGTGTCCATCAGGCATACAGAGCGCATACCGGCTGATGCCTGGCAGGCAAGCCACATTGGTGACTTGATCGAAGACCCCTGAATCCATGGCCTGAAGAATCTCCCTGGTCGCATAAATCCTGGCGGGCACCAGCATGCCGGTTTTTTCAGAGACAGGGATTTCCCATATCTCATCCGTAATCCGATTGACCGTCATGTCGGTGTTGAGCTTCATGTCAGGGATGGTCTGTCTGGTTTGTCTGGTCTATCTCGTCTGTTTGGTCTATCTGGTCTATGACGAATTTCTCAGCACTCAGCACTTTTCTCATACGTCGAGTACTACGCGCGCCTTCCATCGATCGCCTATCTGCTTGAGTTGATAGAGATGCTTCGTAACCCCCTTCACATCGGCATGGAGCTCTTGTGTCTGCTGATCGACCGGCGCACCGATCAGACGCGCGCGCAATAACCAGACATCATGTACATGCGTGAGAGTAAGCGGAGCCTCTCGAAAGACCACCCCTGCTGCATCCTTCCAGTAGACCACCTCCGACAACCAATCGAACAACAGCGCCGACGGATCCACATCGCTTTGTTCAATCGTGCGCTCCCATGTCTCAGCCACGGTGGACGGGGTCGCCATGCTTTCAAGAAGCGCTTGCGTCGCACCTCGAAAGACTTCCTCGATCGACCCTCCCTCTGCTTCGAACCCGATATCGGCCAGAGCAATCTCTTCAAGAAAGCGAAAGGTCCAAGCCATGGACGTCAGGCCTGCGGCGTGGCACGTCGTATTCGCTGAATGAGCGCCCGAATGTGACTGAGCCCAGGGAAGGCATGTCCAAAGGGATTGGGAATTTTCCCTTTGCGCAACATCTTCATACCCAGCGGCAGAATGTGCAGCAACGCACGAGGTGCGAACCCGACCACTTTCAACGGCATGATCGCTTCGTTCAATCGCCCCTGATGCTCGATCAGCTCCGTAAAGCCAAGGATGTGACGCGCACCGCCGGCTTGCGTCAACCCTTGTTCGAGCGAGGCCCGCCGCAACCGAATAATCGCCTCCATCGGTTTGACATCTTTCGGGCACACTTCCACACAGAAGTTGCAGCGTGTGCAGTCCCAGATCCCATGTTCGTCCTGGAGCATCGAGAGCCTGGCACGCGTCGCCGAGGGAGATTCACGCGGGTCGGAGAGGAACCGATCAGCTTTCGCCAATGCGGCAGGACCGACAAACCCCTTCGAGACTTCATGCACCGTGCACGCTGCCACGCAGGCGCCGCACATGATACAGGCATCGACATTGTGAAACTGCGGGTTGGCGTGGCCGCGTGCGTGCGTCGGAGAAGGTCGAACCGCCGGCACCAGCCACGGATGGACGTCGTGGATCTTGCCCCAGAACGACGTCATATCCACAACCAGGTCCTTGATCACCGGCAAGTTGCGGAGCGGTGCCACCGCGATATGCCCATGTCGTTCAAGTTCTTTACGGAGGGAGGTGCGGCAGGCCAGCTTCTCACTGCCGTTGATCGTCATCGCACAAGAGCCGCAAATCGCAGAGCGGCAGGAATAGCGAAGCGCCACACTCCCATCGCACTCGTTCTTGATGCGAATCAACGCGTCGAGCACCGTCATCCCACGTCCTACATCGAGTCGGATTTCTTGAGGATGGGGTGTGGAATCGACCTCGGGATTGAATCGTTGAATCGTAAAGGTCAGGCGCATAGGCAATATCGTCGCATCGCAAATATACTCTCCCACTCACAGAAGAACTTTGCAAGAGGCGACGATGAGTCAGTGATGTCACCAATATTGTGTATAAGGCGAAAGGTGTCCGTTAGTCGTTGCAGAGATGCGGCTGCCCAGTGCGACTGGCACGACCTGAGTCGGGGCGCAGACCTCGCGTTTCGTACCGAATGCTCGGCGAAGATGGGTTAGGGTAAGTCTAGTTCGAATGTTTTCGGAGAGTTCGTCAGGTTGCGGCACCCGTCTTTCGTGACGAGGACCATGTCTTCGATGCGCACGGCGCCGAGACCGGGTAGTAGAGACCTGGCTCGACCGTCACGACATGGCCTTCTTGGAGCAGTGACCCAGTTCGGCTAATGCGCGGCATTTCATGGATGTCGAGTCCAACCCCATGGCCGGTCCCGTGAAAGTAGCCCTGCATGCGTCCATTCACCAGGCCTGTCTGGTACCCGGCTTTCTCAAATCTTCTTAAGATCCCTTGATGAATCCGCTTTCCATCGGCTCCGTCTTTGATTTTGGTGATGGCCTCTTCCTGCGCATCTAAGACCGTTTGGTAGAGCCGTTTCAGTTCGGGGCTCGGCGTTCCCCGAACCACCGTTCTGGACATATCGGCGAAATAGCGGTTCGTCGCCGAACGGGGAAACACGTCGAAGATGATGCTGCGGTGAGCCGGCAATGGCCCACTACCTTCATTGTGGGGATCGCAGGCCTGCTCTCCCCCGGCGACGATGGTATGCTGGGCGACACAATCACACTCCATCAATGACACATTGATCAGCTTCTTCACTCGCTCCGAGGTCAGCGGGATCCCATCGAACCACAGTTGATTATTCTCAATTGAGGCCCGACGCAGCAGGTCGAACGCGACCGCCACTGCCTGTTCGGTGGCGCGCTGGGCGGCTTCGATTGAGCGCACTTCCTCGGCAGTCTTCACCACTCGTTCTTCATAGAATGGGTCCCGTTTCGGATACAGCTGGTATCCCAACGATTGAAACTTGATGGCATGTCCAAATGGAAAGTTCGCAGGGACCAGGATCTGCGTGATACCGGCTTCTCGCAAGAGAATGTGGACCACCTCGACCACGCCTGGCTCGGCGATGCCCTGTGTCTTGGCTCGTCCTTCCACCTCCGAATACGAGAGCACTCGATCGACGGACGACTGACTCTTCGCGCGATCGATTTCGAGATCACTCATCACCAGAATACGTTCTCCCTTAATCTCGACATAGATAAAGGGATCCGGCGCCATAAACTTCGTGGCGTAATAGAGATTAGAATCGGTCTCGCTGGCCGCGATGAAGACGGTGGCGCGTTGAGTGGTTTGGGTGAGTGATGCCATAGTGAAGTAGGTCGGAATCTAACATGGGAGGGGGGGTCGGTCAAGGCGCAGAGGGAATCAGCTCAGGCACGGTGTCCTTGACGGCCTCTTTTTCTCCGTCAGGCGTCATCAGATCGATCGGCAGCATGACGGTGTTCTTTAAAATATCGAAGGCCAGTTGTGCCAGTCCCGTGACGCCGGTCGCAAACGACTTGATCGGCAGATACGTGACTTCCGGATCCTCGATGGAACCTTTCACCGAAAACATCGCCGTCGCAAGGCCTTTGCGGTCGCCGGCAAAGAGCCGCCCAAAGAGTGGGATCGTTTTCAAGAATTGTGCATACGACCCGAACGGGCTGACGGCCCAGACCATATCGACTTGATCGGTCGGGAGATCATAGTTGCCCGCAGCGGTAATCTTCACGATCGGACTATCGATGACCAGGTTCTCGGTCTCAAAGAGCCCGTGCTGCACGTGAACCGTCGCGGACACCTTATTATACGGCAACCCCTCTCTCTCCAAATCCACCTTGCCCTGGAGTACGGCCGGGAGATTCAAAATACTGATGATTTTCCAAACCGCCCGTTCCTGTGATTTAAAGATGCGTCCGTTTTCAAGCAGCACATCCAACTTGCCATCCAATGTGGGATAGAGCCCGTGCGGGTTCTTCCCATGTCCGCGAATCGTTCCCGTCACTCGAGCTTCGCCTGTGATTCCGCGTCCTTTCTCCCCCGCCAGCTTCAACACGTCTTCCACCAGCAAGCCCGTCGCCCGAACCGCGAGTTCAGCTTCAGCCGGCTGCTTGGGCGGCAATTGCACCACAAGTCGGCCGGCGACCTCACCATTGGCGGATTGGCCTGACACACGATCCAAATCGAGCACACCGTCTTGAATCGTGATCCGAGCGGCAAGACTTCCGAACTTGAGATGCTTGTACCGGCCATGCGCAATCGACGCGGTTGCCTGAACCTTGCTGGTCGCTGCGAGGAATTCCAGAAAATCTCGCATCGGCGACCGTTGGCCTTTTGGAATGAGAAGATCGAGATCCATCTGATTGGACTCGATCTTGGCGGTAATCGTGGGTTTCGTCGCCAAGTTGTGGACCGTTCCTTCCAACGCGACATCGCTATCGAGCAAGCGAAACGAGAGCCGCTTGATCTCCACATCGTTCTTCACAAATTGGACCCGCAAATACAAGTCCTGGATCGGCCCCTCGACTCCCTTGGCGTTCATCAGACCGTTATTCAACGCGAGCCACCCCGTGGTCTTCCAGGCTTTCCAATCGGGCCCCTTGCCTTTCATGTCGAGCGACAGCTCAATATTCCCCGCCTCAAACCCTCCCTTCGCAATCCATTCCGGCACGCGGGACAGCGACAGCGCGCTGGTCGAAAGCGCGGCATCTATGGAGAAATGCTCACCCAGCTGAATCTTTCCTTTCACTGGTAATCGAATCGGCGGCACAATCAGTTCAATCTTATCGAGCAAGACCCCGGATCCCTTAGGAATCATCCCCTCAAACTCCACCGTGGCTTGGGCGCCAATCGGCTTTTCGATCAGGCCGGGAAGCGTCACTTTCGATTCAGTCAGAACCACTTCACCCCGTAGATGTGGCGAGAGGGTCGGCCCGGTTAAGACCACGGCGCCGTTGGCCAAACCTTCGAATGTCCCGGCTGGAATGGCGTGCGAGGGCACCAGCCTGGCCATGTGATCTGCATCGCCCTTGCCTCGAATCAACAAGTCCTTAAACGCGCTGCCGTTCCCTCCCGTAATGCCGCCACTGACCTGTAAATCCAGATCACCCAACCGCCCTGTCACTTGATCGAACGTGGTTTCACCTTCCGACAATACGAATCGCCCCCCTAGCGCAGTCAGCCGTTCCGGCAATACTGGATTGGTCAGACTGACAGACTTCACGATAATCTCTCCACCGGCAAAGGTGACGCCACCGGGTTGATTGAGCAGACCAACCATCCGAAACGTGGGAGCGGCATCCCCTTCGACGTCGCGCGAGTCGGCGAATACACGGGACAGCTGTTCCGACTTGACGGTCTTTGCGAGAAATTGCACCAGATCCGCTGCGGTCATGGTCCCGACCACATCCATTTCGAGCCATGGTCCCTTTTCCAAAAATGACACGAGCGCTTTGCTCTCCTTCATGTGAATCGTGCCATAGAGTCCGTTCAGATTCGAGATCTTGAGACGGCCGGCTTCGACCGACACGACCGCCGATAAATCTTTAGCAGGAACACGGCTCTGTCCAATCAGGGCCTGTCCTTGTTTGACGCGAAACTCCCCCGTCAATGATAACTGTGTCCCCTCCACCGACGACCCCGTGACGGTCGCAGAGACCATTTCCACGATCCCGTCGATCTCCCGATCCTTGATGACTGCCGGCAGCTGCAAATGAATCCACTCAGCCGGCACGGTCTTGAGCAACTGGCTCATCAGGACTGGAGGCGCCGCAACGGTCATTGCAAATGTGGGCTGAGTCGTCAGCAAACCTGAGAGACTTGCTTGGCCAGTCAGTCTGAGCTGCTCGAGATTCGCGGATAGGTCGGACAAGACGACATCATAGCCTGCGACGCCGGGCACGGCCCGGACATGGCTGTGCCCATTCACAACCGCTCGCAGTTGCTCTGGAACTGGTCGGGGCCCTAAGAAACCGGCCGCCTCTCGCAGGTCAAGATTGGACGCATCGAGTGTGCCGTCGAATTGGAGTGTGATCGGGGAACCGGAGGAGTCGTCTCTCTCCAAGGTCGGCCGTTGAGCGGTCGTGATGGCGCCTGTGAGGGAAATTGACGAGAGACCCTTCTCACCTGTGTGACCGGCAGAGAGGCGGAGGTCTGCCCCGCCTCGCTCTGCTCTTACGAGCAACGACGCCTCCACCGACTCGAACGTCATCGATCGCGTTCCCTCTGGACGCATGTCGTCGATAATGTCCAACTTCCCGTTCACCAGCGTCGCTTCACGGATCTGGAAAATCCGACTGATCGTCTGGACGGTATCCGGATCGGCTCCCTTACCCTGGGCCACTTGATCGAACAGATTCCAGTGCCCGGCACGATCACGCCGAAGCGTGAGGGTCGGCTCTTCGATCAGCAGTCGCTTCCCCACCACCTGTTTGCGCAACAACGGGAGAAACCGCAAAACCAAATCCAGCTTCTTGGCCGATAACAGGACGTCATCGGAGTTCCGATCGTGAATCGCAACCTGCGTCAGCTCTAATCGGATGCGAGGGAACAGAACCAGCTTGATGCGGTGCACATCAATCTTTCGCCCAATGCTCTGTTCCAACTGCTGAAGAAAAAACTCTTTGACGTAATCATCACCCGTCAGGTAGTTCGAGAATATAAGAAACGCGCCGCCGCCGATCAGCAGACTAACAATCAGCGCGACAGCGACACGTGTTTGAACCACTCCTACTCCCTGAATCGATCATCCTCGGTGGGTACACCATCGCCTTTGCTACATATCCGCCATCTTACCCAATCACCTGCGTGAAATCTACGAAGTCTGTGTTTTGACAAAGAATCCCTCACGTCTCCCTATCG
>SWDP01000045.1:0-13332 GCA_005116885.1 Nitrospira sp. | reverse complement strand
GCGTGATCGGCAAATCCATGAAAATAACGTCGTCTTCAACAACTCATCACTCTTCACACATCACCCATCACAGTTTTCATTAGTCCGTAATCGTGACTGTCATTTCGACCCGTTCAAGAGGATTGTCTCGGCCATCCCGCTTCATGTTGACCACCGTATCTGCCACGTCCATCCCGCTCACCACTTCACCGAATGCCGTATACTGCCAATCGAGGAAATTCGCATCAGCGACACAGATGAAAAATTGCGAGCCGGCGCTGTCCGGGTCGTTCGAACGAGCCATAGAGAGCACTCCGCGCTTGTGTGGTTTACTGTTGAACTCCGCCTTCACCCGATGTCCAGGTCCGCCCATCCCGTGCGACGCACGGTCAGCGCTCTTGCTGTTGGGATCGCCGCCCTGGACCATGAAACCTGGAATGACCCGGTGAAACGTCGTACCGTTATAGAAACCTTCCTGGGCTAACTTGGTAAAATTCTTCACATGCCCCGGCGCCACATCATGATAAAACCGCAAGACAATCTCGCCCAACTGCGTCCCCTTGCTGCTGATGGAAATGGTGGCTCGTGTGTTAGCTGTCGGCTCTGACATCGTCCTCTACCCTTTCTTGGTTAACGAAAATGGAAGGGTGCCGGAGCGTCCCCTCCCTCAAGACCCTGGTTGATAGGATTCCACGTTCGTCCGTCGTCGTCGCTTCGGAACGCCCCGTCGCTTGTACCGGCATACAATACTCCTGCACCGGACTCGATCAACACCTGGATGGCCATACTCGTCAAGCCCTTATTGAGCGGCACCCACTGGCGACCCTTGTCGTTCGTTCTGAAAATGCCGTGCCCTGTCGCCACAAAGAGCCCCCGGGTATTGAACACAATCCCGCGAATCGAATCGTTCGGGAGTGCCCGGCTGATGGGCCGCCAGGTGACGCCCCCATCGGTACTCCAAAACACACCTCCGTCAAATGTGCCGGCATAGATGCCACCGTCTGAATCAATCGTCAAGACGCGAATAAAGTTCTCCGTCATCCCTTCGTGGTCTTTGAGTCCTTGCCGCTCACGCACCCAACCGGTGGATTGAGCCTTAAATCGTAGGACCCCTTTCCCGGATGTACCGGCAAACAAGGTCCCGTCCGACGAGAGAGCCAAGGCATGGACCAGAATGTCGTCCAAACCGGTGGTGACGACCGACCAGCGGTCAGCGGTCAGCCGGTAGACCCCATCGCTCGTCCCTGCGTATACCCCATGATTGACCGCAAGGAGCGCTTTAATTTCTAAACGCTTGAGCCCGCTATTGATTGCCTGCCAGCTCTTCCCTTGATCACGCGAACGAAACACTCCGCCACGGAACGTTCCAGCATAGATGGCGCCATCTTTCCCCGTCGTCAGCGTCAGAATAAAGGGATCGGTTACGCCCTGGCCAGATTTCGTCCAGTTGATGCCGCGATCCTCACTGCGAAAGAGCCCGAGACCGAACGATCCGGCATAGATCAGGTCGCTCCCAACAGAGGTGAGCGCCTGAATGCTCGTCGCCTGCTCGCCAAAGGAGCCATACTGAGGCGGGCCGTTCCCATGACCAGGGGTTTGTGGTAGAGCTGGCGGGACCGGCGAGGGCGCCTGAGTGGCAGCCCACAGTATCCCGCCTGCACTCCATATACTCAGCGCAAGCGCTGTAAATATAATCAGAGCCCGAATCTTCATCTATCCCCTGCCCCGTTACCGACTGTGAAAACCATTTCGGCACAGTGAACTTCAGTGGCCACACGTTTAGAACAAAAATAGACTCCCGCAGAATGCTCGAAAAGGTCGTCCAGCAAGGCCGGAGCGAGCTATCCTTTTAAGGGGTGGCTGGGATGATCCCAACTGCGCGCATCGAACGAGCACAGTTTCATCGTGCGCGTTCTGCGAGCACGGGGATCGTCCCAGCTACCCCGCCCATTTTTCAGCATTCTGCTATCGGACCCGATGCCCGGCCGGCCCTATGGGCACATCCGGATCGAGCGGCAAGCTGACTTCAGTCGGACCTCCCCGCCCAAAGATACGTGCGCCAAGAATGCCGATCTCATACAACACCATCAAAGGCACAGCCATCAAGAGCATCGTAAAGAGGGTGGCGTCGGGCGTCACGATGGCGGACAGGATCAAAGAGGCCAGAATCGCATATTTCCGATACTTCGCGAGTACTTGGGCCGAGACCACCCCGACCCGCGACAGGATAGTGAGCACCAGCGGCAATTCAAACGCGCAACCGAATATCAGGAGAAACTTGACGTTGAAGTCGATGTAAGTGCCGACACTCAGCTCCGGAGTGACATCGTGATCCATGCCGAAGCTGACGAAGAAATTGATGACGAGTGGGAGAATGACGAAATTGCAAAAGATCAACCCAAAGGCAAAGAGCGCCCCTGCCAGCGCAAACAACGGAATGCCCCAGCGTTGTTCCTTCGGGAGCAGCGCCGGCTCAATACACTTCCAACATTGATAGAAAATAACGGGCAGACTCACCAGGATCGCCGCAAGCAAGGACACTTTGATCGACGCAAACAACGCTTCTGTCGGTCCGTAGAACACCAGCTGATTGGGAAATGGACGATTCAACCAGGCCACCATCTCGCCGGAAAAGGTAAAGCACACCATCAGGGCCACCACAATTGTGGCCCCGATGACGATCAGACGCCTCTTGACGGTCTGAATATGCGCGGCCAGTGGATTGAGAATCTGTGCCATGACCCCAGTTCTGAGTGCAGCGTGATGCCGGCCCCACAAGGATGTCCTTCACTGTGGAGTAGCCTGCAGCTCGTGGCTCCGCCAGACACGAATCAGCTCGGCCATCTTGTCTTTCTTCGCCAACTTCTCTTTGTGCAACGCCTTCACGGATAGCTCTTCAGCCGGAGTCAACACATGGCGTTTCTGCAGTTGAATCAATTCCAAGTCCAGACGGTGATGCGCCTCTTCCAGTACACGGAATTCGTGGCTGGACTGGTGCAGTCGTTCCGCAATCATACTGTCTGTCAGCATGTCGCACCTCCTGGTGATGAGATTACTGCCGTGACGTGATTGGTCCTCCCTCGCGATGAATGTCCTGTGCCAAGAGACCGGACTCCGCCGCGATCGGGTCCAGCTCCATCAATAAGGCATCTTCTATGGGATTCGTATAGTAGGTTGGCCGGATCGACACGTCGCGAAATCCAAGATGATGGTAGAGGGCCTGTGCGGCATGGCTCGACGCCCGCACTTCAAGCACTGCGCACCTCGCGGCTTGGGCCAGTCCCATCTCCAGCGCCTGCATCACCGAGGCCCTGGCGATCCCTTTGCGTCGCATCGACTCGATGACCGCCAAGTTCATCAGCCGTACTTCCTCGAAGACGACCCAGAAACAGAGGTACCCGACAATCGAGACAGCGCCAACATCGCCCGGCGGCACCCGCTTGGCCAAGAGAAAATGCGCAAAGGGATTGCCGCTCAGTTCCGCCTCTAGCATTTTGCGCGTCCAGGGGGCCGAGAAGCAAGCTTCTTCGATTTGCAGAATGTCCGGCAACGCTTCGACGGTTGCCGGCTCGATGACCCACTCGCCCATCGCCACTCCCCTCCATGAGCAGGATGCTGAAAAAGTCCGCCAGCTTCGTTCTCGCATCGTTCAGACCCTCAACGTACCCCGAGGGTACGCCTCGGCCCTTCACTCGCTGCGGCCTTGCTGACGGCCTTTTTGAGCATCTTGCAAAAATTCAGCGACATTATCTTGTCCCACTCTTGCCCTTCTCTCGCCTGCCCCGAGCCGTCGCCAGCCGGGCATTCACTTTTCGTGCAACCCGCTCTTGACGGAGGGCCACAGGCGAAATCCCCCCCGACTCCTCGTACTTCAGTTCTGCTGCGGTGCGCTGCACATACAGAGGACTCATGCCGACTCCTGCGTACTCACCTCGCCGGAGCCGCTCAAGTCCCGCCTGCCCGATCGAGACAGCTGAAGGTTTCATGGAAGATTCAGGCGCCTCGCTCACTGTGATGGTTGGAGAAATAGACGCTCGGATGGCGGACTCTTCAACCGTCCAACCTTCGCCAAATAGGAGGGCAGATTCGCTGAGACTGCTCCCTAGCATATTTGGCGTGCCCACCTGTTCCGACAACACTCGCTCCAAGCGATCATCGCTGGTCCAGCGAAACAGCGCCCAATAGAGTTCCCCGCGCCGGCTGTTGAGAATGGGACAGAGAAGCGTTGAGGTTCCTCTGAGATTCCAGGCCATACCCTCCAATGTCGGCACGACCGCCAAGGGAAGCCGGCTAATCGTTCGAAACCCCAGCAGCGTGGCCAGTCCGACACGAAGTCCCGTGAAAGAGCCGGGACCGATCGACACCACGAGACCATCCAACTGCTTGACGGTCAGACCCGTCTCTCGAAACAATCGATCGATCGTCGGCAGCAATAATTTCGCATGCGATCCAGCCGCATCCTGGTCGTGACGGGCGAGCACACGCGAGTCATCAAGGATCGCCACACTCTGCCATGAGGTTGCCGTGTCGACTGCCAATATTTTCATTGGGGCGAGGCCTGCGCAAGATCAGTGGCCGTGAGCGGGAGATTGGGAGTCATCTCGTGAAACGTGACCTGCACGCTCCCCTGTCCCCTGCCGTCTTCCAAGAGGATCTTAAACGGTCGCTGCAGTAGCCTATCGTCGTCGTTTGACACAGCCTTCGACTCGCCGATGGTACGGAAATCCTCATACTGAATCGTCGCTTCCATGGTACCGGACTCTGTGAGCCGGTCTTCCCGAACGACATGGAATGCCTGCCGCTCGAACCACAGCTGCCGATGCATGAGACGTGTCCCGTTGGGAGACGGACCGAAGACATCCAGTCGGTAGCGGTCCCCTTCTTCCACAAGGACAACCGTCTCATCTTGTGAAATCTTGCCGGTACCCAACACGCCACCCATCGCCCACACACTCAATTGAAAGGGCCGTGCGAGCTTTCCCATCTCACTCATGTCGGAAGGATTGCCGGACAGGACGCGACCCATCGTCGGGAGTCGCAACCTGAACTGGTCGTTTGCCTGCACAAATTCAAAAAGTTCGGCGCCGACCGGGGTGAACCCGCGCAGACGCATGGCGTTCGGACGGCGATAGTACAACGATCCCTCCACCCGTGACGCAATAGGAATGATCCCACCTCGCACCTTCGCGCTGAAGAGACCTTTCATTGTCTGAATCGCCGCCTCCCGCTCACTCAGCAACACAGTCAGCTCCTCCACCGTCGCCTGCTTGAGCTGAACTTCTTCGCGCGGGGCAAACAGCGTACAACCGGATAACGTAACTAATGCTAGCGCAACAAGGCTGAAGGCCAAAAGGCTGACGCCTTCACTTCTCCCCTTTAACTTTTTACTTTTGACTTGCGCGCTACGCCAAGACCACATCCAATGCCTCCCCTACTTCCCTGATGCCGATTAATTCGATCCCATCAATGGGATCCAGCTTGGCCAAGTTCCGTTCCGGCAACAGACAGCGTGTGAATCCCATCTTTGCCGCTTCACGAATCCTCATCTCGGCCTGACTGATAGCCCGCACTTCACCACCAAGCCCCACTTCACCCAACACCAACAATCCCGGCTCGATCGGCACTTCACGCAAACTCGATGTCACTGCCGCCACAATGCCCAAATCGATTGCAGGCTCGTCGATATGCATCCCGCCGACGACATTCACGTAGACGTCTTGTCCGGACAGATGCATGCCCAGCCGCTTCTCCATGACCGCGAGCAAGAGCGAGACTCGATTCTGCTCCACACCGTTCGCCATTCGCTTCGGCATCGCATAACTCGTGGATGACACTAAGGCTTGGAGTTCGACCAAAATCGGCCGCGATCCTTCGAGGCTGGAGACCACGACCGATCCCGTCGTGCGCTGAGACCGTTCCGCCAAAAACAACTCTGATGGATTACTCACTTCCTCCAGCCCGGAATCTTTCATTTCAAACACACCAATCTCGTTGGTCGAGCCAAAACGATTCTTCACCGCGCGGAGGATACGAAAGCTGTGGCCTTTATCCCCTTCAAAATACAGCACCGTGTCGACGATATGTTCCAACAGTCGCGGTCCGGCAATTGCGCCTTCTTTGGTGACATGCCCGATAATAAAGACCGGCACGCTGCTTCGTTTCGCGTACCACATCAATTGACCTGCCACTTCCTGCACCTGGCTGATACTTCCGGGCGCGGAAGTAATCTGTTCCGTATAGACCGTTTGAATCGAATCGACGACCATTGCAGCCGGCTGGATTTCCTGCACCGCTTTAAGGATTTGTTCGAGTGAGGTTTCTGCCAGGATCAACAGATTCGGATGCTCGATGCCGAGCCGTTGTCCCCGCATCTTAATCTGCCTCGGAGATTCCTCTCCGGAAACATACAGCACTGGTTCTTTCTTTGAAGACAGTCGTGGGAGCGCCTGGAGCAACAGGGTGGTCTTCCCAATCCCAGGATCACCGCCGATCAAAATGACTGAGCCGGGAATCACTCCCCCACCCAACACCCGATCGAATTCACCGATCTGCGTCAGCCGCCGATCCTCACCGACCACTTCGATCTCGGCAATCGGCGTAGCCTTGGCCTGCGCCATCTTCATCGCAGCAGGCCGTCCCTTACCGGTCGGCGCCTGCCGTTCCTCTTTCATGGTGTTCCAGCCACTGCAATCCGGACAACGACCCAGCCACCGTGGCGACTGGTGACCGCAAGCTTGGCAGGAAAAACTCGTTTTCACCCGCATGAAGATACGCCTCAAGAGGAAGGAAATCTGAGGCTTATACTAAAGGATAGGAGAGGTGAATGGAAGATACGGGGTGTTGCGCAAAGATCTTCCCCCCAGGGAGTTTGCGCTAACGTTTCTTGGAACCAGCAAGGTAGTACGCGGCAGCAGCGTCGGAAAATTTCAGCAGATTCAGCAATCGCTGTTCAGGGGTGAGTCGTCGGGCTTCGTCAATCTTCCTTCGAGTCGGCATGTCCACACGCTTACGAGCCCGCATTATTCATGGCGGTTCGTCGCGAAATTGCGCAGTCGCATTGCGAGACCAGCGCCGGAACCGGCTTAACAACCAAGACAGTTGCTCAAACCAGACCCATTTTATGGTCATGCCATAAGAATCTGGCACCCCGTGCGTTACAATCGCCCTGGTGAATGGCCCCACTCTTTCCGCAGGGCCATTCACCTGGGCGATTGTAACGCACGCCGCTCTCTTGATGACTTCAGCCTGTTTCATCGTAGCCTCGACCAACGTACCCAAGACGGTCTCTTCAAAAATATCCGGATCGATGTCGGGTTGGTCGACCTGGGGCTTCAATTTGGTGAGGATCTCAAAAGGTAACAGTTTACGCTCCCAGATGATGTCCCAAATATGCTCGGTCACCCAGCAAGGCCCGTAGTACTTGATCAGATGTGAGCGCAGACTACGGCCGAGCTCACGGGTGGAAAGACCGGGCACGAATTCCTGGAACCCGGGATATTCGAAGTGACTCACCACCGCGGACAGATAGAGGCAGCGTGTCGAAAAACCAGGCGGGTTGAGCCAGACGGCTAGGTTAATGAAGTATCGACTGATTTTCTTCCAGTCATCGTTGTTGACTGCTTTCATGTTATCAATATTCACATCCATCCAATGGTGCCACGTCGAATCAGTCGCGACGCGCCCAACCCCTGCCCGATGCCCGTCATACACGGAGATCATCGGATTCGAGGTGCGAGCCGGCTGCGGGCCTTTACTGAAATTATACGGTGGATCGCCAAGATTGCTTCCATAGGCAATCACCAGTGGCGTCGGTCTCGGTCCACCATCGATGGCATTGGGGTATTCGGGTTGGGCCCCACCGCCGAAATTGTAGCTGCTGCCAAGCGGGACAGCGGCGGTATCCACGCATAAGCCTTCATGTGCATGGTCCGGCATGACGTCGATTGGCCCTAAGGTGGGATGGCACAGCACTGGGTGCGGCCGCTTGCGAATCCCGAATGGCCAGAAAGAACTTTGCCACGTGACCCACTGGATCGGTTGTGGAGTCAGATCCCCTTGATGCGGAGAATTATTTAGAGGAAGTGGCCCACCGGGGGCTCCTGGTTCGAACGCTGGTGAAGGTGGGCGTAAGGTGTCAATTCGGGCCGGACTACCGATTGGGGGAACACCATCGGCATTCGTCCAGCGACGCATGGTACCCAATCGGGGGATACGGCGGCACATTGAGGCCCCCAAGAAATGGTGATCGCCGGTCCCGAACAAGCCACCTTTTTTATCCTGCATCCACTGACTCAGTTTTAGAAGTTCGGCATCGCTCGCTGGGAATGCTCCTGGTTGATCGATTTCTGCATCACTCGGGTTCCCAGAATTGCTCGGATTGAAACCAAAGCACCAGATCTGCTCGTACTTGTCGATCACCGATGTTGCTCCATTCATCATATTAAAACGGAATCCACGATATTTCGGTTGATGGATCGTGGGTGCGGCCACAACATGAGGAGGGGTCTCTCCGTTGCGTAGCGCAATATCCACGCGAAAGCGCATGCAGCCGACCGCAGAATTACGAATTAACTCGATCACGCTGGCAATGCCAAAATCGTTTGCCGGATCAGTCGATATTGCCGTGTCGACAACGACCAGAATGTCAACGTAGGTATTCAGCTTCCATGGCTTCAACGCATCAATCAATGGGCGTTTAAATTCCAGATTCAGTCGGGCATCCTTGAGAAACTCTTTTGCTGACAACATGATGACTTCCTTCCTTGGGCAAGAAATAGTGACTCTGTTGTTGCAGTGACTCATGCCACCATTGCAATGAGCCCCTGCATGCTCGTTTGTTTTCGTCCGTAGGTGTCGTCTGATTATCGTGCTCTAGGGTTCAAGGTATGCAGCGGCCAGACGTTATAGACATCCGGCCGCTACAGGCTTGTCTACGGCTGTGGCAGTACCGTAGATTTTTTTGGTGCTTTACCATTCCCCGCCATGAAGATATCTTCCGCGATTTTGAGTCCAAGCGGCACCCCGCCGATGTTCTGTTTCACATCGGGCTTACCGTTGGGCTTCAACGCAAACGCATCAAACGACCAATGTACACCGAGGAACACTCGGCTAAAACCGTTCTCCTCAATCATTTGCCACAAGCCGTCATCAAACTTACGCAGATGGCGAGGACGCACGTTGCCTTGATTGTCTTGTGTGACACCATTCATTTCGTCGGAGACGAACGGTCCCTTGTAGATGTCATCTTTTTTGCAGTCGCCCTTGAGCACGCCATAGAACAAGCGCACCATGTGTAACGCCGCAGCGCCGAAAGTTGCGTGGCCCGACGGATACGCGGGAAACGGCGGTGTGAAGTTTTTATCGAAGCGGCCCGTCGCAGGCACATAACTATTGCTGTGCGGCGCACCGAACGGCAGCCATTCAGGATCGCAATCGTTGTCAATATTGTCCTTCGCGGTTGGTGCCGCAGGACCCATTGATGGATCGTGCTCGCGCACGCCGACTACGGGACGCCACACATCGTGGATATATTTTTCCCTCCATGCCAAGATGCCGGCGTCGCCCAGTGCCGCATTCACCAACGCAAACAAGCGCGCGTTTTGATCGACGTTGTTGCCCTTGGCGATTGCTATTTCACGGACGATTTGGTTGTACAGGCGCGGCGGCGTGCCGAGTTCGCGTGGGCCATCGTAGGCCCAGTAGAGTCCAATCGCAGTTTCATCCACGGTACGCTTGCTGTACGTAGCAGGCAACGTCCCCATCAGTTCCGGCGCAATGCCCTTGCCACGCACTTGATCGAGTGCGCTCTCATACGCTGGACTGCCAATGGCCGGTGGTGCATTGAGTCCAAAGAGCGCCGTAGCGGCAAACAGTTTCGAGTTCTTGCCGTAGAATGGCGCGTGCAGAGGTTGCGCTGGATTGGCCGGGTCGGGACGATGATGTTCCGGCGAATTGGAGTAGACGTAGCCAGCTGCACCAGCGCCTGGATCACTACTCCGATCGGCGAGCATGGCCTGTCCCACTGCCATTCCGAATGCTTGCCCTTCGGGGATCCCGTTACCGACTAAATTCGCCGAGGTGAAGCGCTCATCAAAGAATGCCTTTTGCCTCGGATAGAGAGCGCAAAGACAAACATGAGCTGCTCTAGCCACGGCTGCCGCAGCGCTCGCCCCCGGGGAAGGACTCGCGGGCAACGACAAGTAGCGTGGCAACTGCGCCCCGCCAACTACCCCCGCATGCGCGTCGTACATGGCCAAATGTATGATCACCATCGCGCGCGAGCTAAGCGTTGGACCGCCCTGTTCTGGGCTTGGTTTATCAGTGCCAGGGACGTTGCTGAAGTCGCGTCTGTTCGCTTCCAGTGCGACTTCGTTCCAATACAGAATATGATCCATGTGCTCTCTCCTTGTTGTAATGCCGACGACCGGCCGGCGCGGGCTAGACACCTAAGAGTCGCCCACTGCTAGACGCTCTTGTGTAATTCCACTTTCGTCAATAGCAAGCGAGATGCCAGCACGGGAGCAGACACATCGAGTCACTTGATGCACCCTTAATCTCAAGGCTTTCAACGCTATACGTATTGCTGCGTAACAATACACGTGTCCCGCACATCTCCTGATCACAAACGCCTGTATCGGAATAGATTCATGAGGTGAATCAAATCTGATTCAATAAGCGGCTCAGCAAATTTGACGCCGTGCAAGATGACGCGATAGAGAATATAGGGGATTCAATGCAGCGCGGACGAGCCATGGAGGCGTTCGACCAAAGCTATGTGATATTACAAGATGTGACCCCTTGACCCCTTTAACGCTAAAGACGGTACCTGACCCCTTCTAAGAACTTTCCTCATTTCACCCTGACCGGTTCGGGCATTGCTGAAGAATGGTGATGCTCGATCAGCCACTGATCGTTTAGGTATTCATAAACAAAGGAATATCGGGCCGACACTTTTTGGGCCTTGCCCTTTGTATCGTGCAGCGTGAAGGTATAAAGACCCGTGTCAGAAGCGCTGTCGCAACCGATCTTGATGATGCGGAAGTCGATCTTTCCCTGCGGTTTCTTTTCGAGAAAATGCACGAAGTAATCGCGGATTTCCTCATGATTGGTACGCGGTTTGTTCGATACCGTCGGCAACAGCACTGCGGCCGGCGCGTAGAGAGCCGCCATTTTATCGGGGTCTAAGGTTGCCAGCGAAGCGTTCCAACGGTCAAATAGGGCAGAAATTTCCTGTGCACTCGTCTTCGTACAAGCCCTGGTGTCCTTCGCTTGAACCGGCAATATAGTCGCTGCGGTAATGACGATAATAAAGAAAGTAGAGAAAAGCTTCTTCATGTGCGCTCCTGGGTGACTAAGAACATGTGAATGATATTTCGGTGATGCACAGTCCCAACAATAATGAGACTGATCCGCATAAGATGCGGAGTTCTTGTTTTCTGGCGAGGGTAAAAGGGCTCGGGATTCTTAATTGCTCTTGATCTGCCGAGGAAAAACTCCCGACCCCTTTGTTTCCGCTTGTCGACTAAACTGTTAGGCGAAATTGTCATCCTGGCGTGACCGCCCCTTTGCTAGCTTAGATGCATGGCATCTGGATTTGCCTAAACTCTTGGTCATGCTTGTTATACCTGCAAACACGACGAAATACAGAAATCGGAATTGGACCGACATGAGCGGCCTCAATGATCGGCATTATATTTCCTCTCAGTTCTTTCTGTTTCCAGCGTTCAATAAGTGCTTTTCCGTCGATGAACTTATCCCTAATCGCCGAGCGATCCAATTCAATCCAAATCGACTCATCCCACTTACTGAAACACGGAACAAATATCCGCCACATTGAATTCGGATATTTCTCCTCGTATGTGGTTTCATCAAAACCCGAGAAATCGAAGACACTCACAGCACCTATGCTCCGTACAAACGGATAATGACTAGGCCCGAACGCAGTTCCCCATCTGTCCCTATCAGGGATAGGTGGCTCCGGCAGAATGCTGCCGGCGGCCAAGATACCTTCAAAGCGTTCAACGCTAGTCGTATGCCAAATACCTTCTCTAAGGATTTCTGGAAACATCGCGTTCCTTTGAAAGAAGCAAACCGTCTAACTATAAATAGACTGCTCCGCATAAGATGCGAGCTCTGGTTTTCTGTCCGTATATCACTCCTTTGGATTTCCTATCGAAGGTCTGTTACCCATTGCATTCAATTGTCTACTACCTGTCCAGCGGTTTATCACGGCGTCTTATGCGGACCACCCTAACACCATCTCCGTGAATGGATTCAACGCCCGCCGGGCCTGAGCGACTAAGGGACTCCTCCACTGCGCGTGTCGGACGAGCACTGTTTCATCGTGCGCGTTCCACGAGCAGTGGAGATCCTAATCTTATTCGCCCCTCTCCCACCTGTGCGTAGAATGCTCCAAAACAAGCGGGTGACCGGATTGCCCTTTACTGCGTGCGTCCAACGAGGGCCTTCCGAGGCCGCGCGTTGCGCGAGCAAGAAGGGCAACCGGTCGCCCGCTACATCTTCTTCCGCACATCCTTCCACTCTTTCGCCACCTTCGCCTTCCTCGGTGCCTCGCCCTTGGCCGGTTCCGGCACCATCACGGCGTCGAGGCGTCGCTGCAGAAACGCTTCAGCAAAGGCCTTTGTGCGCCCCACCCCTATTTTGAGTGTCGTCCATCCGGCGGCATGCAGTTCGTCGAGTTTCGCCCCAAACGCCTCCGGATTGGACGGCAGCACGACAATGTGCCCGACTGGAAACTTCTGATCCTTGAGCCATTGTCTGGCTTGGGCATTCACCTGATCGTTCGTGCCAGCCGCCTTATCATGCGTCACCACATAGAGCACGTTGTAGTAAAACTGCGTGAGTTTGCCGAGTTCTGCAGCGGCATCAGGCATCGGACGTCTGCCTTCGGCGTCCTCCATGAGTGCTGCCATCTCCACCGCCATCATCGGACTACGACGTTCCCACACGGCCAGGTTCGCACCAGCTTCAGCTACCTGAACATTTGAAGCGGCTCCAGCGCGCACAGTGAATGGGATCATAGCTTTTGCCTTTGAGGTATATGACAAAAGAGCCCGCCCGTCGCCGCCAGTCATCGCGGTCGCGGCAACCTGACCGGCAACGAGAAGCTCAATGGGCTCCCCTCCTATGCCGGTCTCCGCCCGAGAGCCCTTCTGTGTGAGCGTCGCTTCAATAGTGGCTGGCTGGTTAGGAGCAGTGAGGCTATCGTGAACCGTCAGGATTACAGAAGTCTTCTCAGCAGCCGAGAGATTGGTAGCCGCAGTCAAAAAAATGAGGGCGGTAAAGAAACCGGCCCTCCGGAAAAAACTATTGCGCGCGGTAGGATTTAATAAC
>SWDP01000044.1 GCA_005116885.1 Nitrospira sp. | reverse complement strand
ATTGTATTACGTTGGGTGTTTTGTTATGCTCCGTGAGTCTTAATCTTCACTCCCTGGAGGGAACCAAAGACCCCCTCTTGGCGGTCCGTCTGTCGCCCCTCCGCTGAGGGCGCGTGTGTTAGTCCTGACCAACCAGGTCCCTGCCCTGGCTCTCGTGACCTGGCCGGTTTGCCCGTTTTGCGACTGTGGTTCTGGGAAAGGAAACTGCCTCCATGCCTCCCCGACTGACCAGCATCAGCGCCGACCTTGGGACCCTCAAAGCTCCCTGGGTGGCCTGGTGTGCCAAGCAGAAAATCAAGCCGAGTGACGCCCTCCGGCAGATCCTGACCAAGGTCCTCGGTCACACTCCACCGGGTGGTCCCGCAGTCCGCACCACCGTGCCCCATCGCGCCGAACGGGTGACGAAACGGATGGAGCTCCGATTGACCCCCTCCGAGCATGCCGCGTTGGTGGCTCGCGCGAAAGCCGAGGGCTCGCATCCGAGCACCTGGGTCGTCGCCATGCTGCGCACGCTCCTCACCCAGGAGCCCACCCTCTTACCCACGGAGCGTGACGCCCTCGCCCGCTCCAATCAGCAGTTGCTCGCCATCGGGCGGAACCTCAACCAGATTGCCAAAGCGCTCAACACCTCCCCGCGTGATCGGACCGCGTTGCGCGCCGATCTCCTCACCGCACTCTCCACCCGCATTCAGACCCATACGAGCCTGGTCTCGGATGTGCTGCGGCGCACCCTGGAGCGCTGGCAGATCCGATGAGCGCCAGTCAGACCACGACGACCCTCGATGAATGGGGCAGCCGCCTCTTCAACATCGGGGCTCCTCCCGCGCCGAAGGCGGGCGCTGCGGGGACACGACGGCGGGCGACCGCTCACGCGGGCACGGGTGGGCGCTTGGGCACCCCGGAGGCGCGGGCGCAGTTCGTACGGCAGAAGCTCCAGCAGATGGTGCGCCGGGCGCCGCAAGTGATGGTGAAGATCGCGAAGGCCCCGAAAGGGATGCGCGGCATCTCGAACAATCTCAGCTACATTTCACGGGATGGGAAGCTCGATATTGAGGATCAAGATGGGCAGGTGATTCAGGGGAAAGCCGCGGTGGCCGATCTGAAAGCCGAATGGCAGAATGGCGGCGTGCCGATTCCGCAGCAGTCCACGAAGCGCGATGCCTTTCATCTCATCCTCTCGATGCCGGCACGGACTGATCCGCTCGCGGTACACCGGGCCGCGCGCGCCTTAGCGGCCCGTGAGTTTTCCTCCTCGCAGTACGCCATGGTCTTGCATACCTTTGAGACCGACCCGGACCCCAACCCCTCGCGGCATCCGCATGTGCATCTCACCGTGAAGACTGCTGGATTGGATGGGATCAGACTGAACCCCAGAAAACACGATATCCAACGCTGGCGAGAAGGCTTTGCCGAGGCGCTGCGGGGCCAGGGCATTGACGCCACCACGACCAGCCGCTTGCATCGCACGACGCATGAACGGTGGACCATTCGGCGTCGTGTGGATCCGATCACCAAAGCCAAGCAGATCGATCGCCGCCTACGCGCCACGCCGGTGCCGCCGGTGCAGCGCGAGGTGATGCAGAACTATGAACGGGTGATGAAGGCCTTGGCGGGGTCTGCTCACGGTGAGGACCGCCAGCTGGCAGCAGACTTGGTGGGCTACTTCACCGGACGGAGCCGGGTGGGAGAGAAGGAAAAGGGGCGAGATCAAGAACGTGAATGATCCCGGGTTCGGCACCAACCGCAAGAGCAGCAGTTTACCAATTTCTCCTCCCGACACTGAGCCAACCGAGCAAGAGCTATTCCCACGGAAACGCGAAGATTAGGAACAGCTATGATCGTCATGGGGCGTCTTGGTTTGAGCTGCTCTAGTAGCAGCGTGGTAGCAGGTATATCGGAACTATCGTTCGACCGAGGTCACATACTGTGTGTAATGAGGTGGCGCAAAGAAACACCTCAACCTCTGCGGTCAGCAATCGCATGCGAGTATCCGGTTCGCTGCACTGCGGGTTAGGGGGGGCGCGACCCCACAGCGACATGCAGAGGAAGCAAGCGCCTCGCAGGTTCTCGGTGCATCGCGTTGACTCGACCCAGTCAAGTTGATCTGCTCCCTCCGTGCTTGACAATGGCGTGAACTGAGACGTGAAGCTGACGGGTGCACGGTATTGAAATGATAGCCTGAAAACCCTATCTGTTGGCGCTTTGCGGAAGACGGCTCCTCATATTATGTATATTGATCTTCCTTCCGCATTCCAGTTACATTGGCACCTATGTTTGTTTTGGGAGCGAAGAGCGTATGAACCAGGTTCATAGACAACGAACGCTCGCAGTTCTGTTAGTCCTCTGTATTCTTTCCGTCGGCGGATTGGCACAGGCGAAATCAGTCGAGCATGCCGGGCACCATGCCCAGCATCAGGCTGCCACCCACGGCACGCTGCTCTGTTCCTGGATGTGTGCCGCCGGGACGGTTCTCGATAGTGCAGTAGTCACATTTCAAGCCGAACTCAGCCCCATTGATCTCATCACGCTTCCTGATTTTGCAGAGCCTTCGATCGAAGCGTGCCGGATTTCTCCCAGCCGCGCTCCTCCGTCTTTCTCTCTCTAGTCTCCGTCGCTCATCGGCACGTAGCAGGGCCGAACTCCGCCTGTCACACGATCCACTGAGTGGGTTGTGTGACCGACGGAATGGGACGATTCTTACAGAGTGGAATCAGACTGAGGAGAATAACTCGATGAAGCACAGTCAGCCTTCAGCTCGATGGGTATGGGCCTCGCTCCTGATGCTCGCGTTCATGGTGGTGTTGACGGGAGAGCCAAGGGCCGAGCCCAAAGCCGAGAAAACATTCGCGGCAGTGGTGACGGATGCACAAGGTGTCGACACCGAAATCCGCAATCTTATTTTCTATTGGGAAGAAAAAGTCAGCGAGACCGCCTTTGTCCCTCACGAACTGCGGCATCTTCCGGTCAAGCGTGGGAGTACGACCAACAACATCCCGTTCGACAAGATCAAACAAGTCGAAACCAAGCCAGCCGGCAGTGAAGGGGTGACGGTGCTCGTCACCCTGGCGAACGGCAGAACCGGTGAATTTGTGTTGACGATACCGGGCAGCTTTCGTGGCGAATCGGATTTCGGCCAGGCCGAGGTGCCGGCCAAGTCAGTCGGGAAAGTGGTGATCAAGTGACGCTCAGGACGGATGGGCGGTATCGCCTCGATCATGGCTGGTTAGCTGAATCGTTGAGGCGGAGAGTGTCTGAGCTCAAACGCTATCCGAGCACTGGGCGCCTCAATGGCTTGGAAGGAAGGGTTGTGCTACGCGTGGTCATTCGTGCGGATGGCCACCTGTCGGAAGTAACAGTCCATAAAAGTTCTGGCCACGAGGCGCTCGATAACGCGGCCTTAGAATCCATCCGCTTAGTGTGCCCGCTACATATGCATCAACCGCTCGGCACGTCCGAAGTCGCGGTGTATATACCGATAGTCTACAGCCTCGGAGGCTAGTCGCGGGAGGAAGTATCCAATGTCTCTGATATCAGAGCAAGCGCGGATGGAGCACACCATGCCGAACCGTCGCATGGTGATACAACCGCCTCCGTTACCGGGGGCAAACGTTCTCGCGAGGCAGGAACCGTAACGTGCGTGTGTCATTCACCCCAGCGTTGATTGTCGCGATGTTCTCTCTCGTGAGCATCACTTCGACTGATCTCGTGCGTGCCTCCGACCCCTTCGTTTCGCTCAAGATGAGCCGTTTGCCGACAGAGAGCATGGCGGCGCCCGTTGAACTCGCGACGCTAGACGGCAAAATCGTGAGGTCGAGTGAGCTGGCGGGGAAGATAGTGCTTGTCAACTTTTGGGCCACGTGGTGTGGCCCCTGCAAAGAAGAAATGCCGTCGCTGGCGCGTTTCCAGAAGCAGCTAGACTCAGCACAATTCACTCTCTTGACGGTGACTACAGATCTGCAGCGCCAGGGTATCACCCATTTTCTTTCTCAGCTGGGAGTCAGCCTGCCGGTCCTCTTCGATGAAGATCAAGAAGTGTCGAGGTCCTTCATGGTGCGTGGCCTCCCGACCACGATCGTGATCGCACGGGATGGCACGCTCGTCGGGCGAGCGGTTGGACCTCGCGCCTGGGATAGCCCTGGAGCGGTGGCGCTCATGCAGCATGCCGTGGAGAGTGGGAAATGAAGAAGTGTTTTATTCCCCTCGCCCTGACTCTTGCGACGCTGTACCTGACGCTCTCGGTCGGCGCCTTAGCATGCCTCTTTGCACATGAGACCGAGTCACGCTCATCCCATCACCACACAGGCGGAGCGACGCAGTCTTCCCTCTGCGCCTGGGCTTGCGACGCCAATCCAACTATTGATCTTTCCCCTCCTACAACACTGACCCAGTCGCTACACCTCGTGACGATGCTGCGGCTGACCGACTCTTCTGTCTCATCGTTCCTCTCCCAACAGTCGGCCCAGCCCCGCGCACCCCCTCATTCGTAACATCGCATCCATTCAACAAACATCGGTCGTATCCGACGTGAGCGGAGATGAGGGCAACCTTGATGCCTTCATCATCCACCAGATGTGTTTTTACGCAATGAGAATGGTCTGATGACAACAGAAAGAGAGAAGCATCATGAACAAGCAATTGCTTCGGGTCAATGAAGCGGCGCTGGTCTTAAACGTCAGCCGCTGGACAGTCTATCGGTGGGTGGAAGAAGGGAAGCTGAGCGCCACAAGAATCGGCAAGCAGAGTTTGCGCGTGATCGGGAACTCGGTCGACAAGCTGATTTCCGAGAATTTAACGGCTCACTGAGGGTCAGTGACGTGCACTCGATGGGTGACGTGTGCGGAGCCGTGCGCGGAGCAATAATATCTTGGACAACTATAGCGACTCAGGTGCTCAGACTAAAGACTCATAGCCTCCAGTCGTTCGATCTGAGTAGTGACGGGCAGTTGTTGATAGGAAGGACTGCGTTTTCATGGAAGGACTCAAAGAGCTTGTCGAGTACGGTGTCATTGGGCTTTTGCTGGGACTGAGTGTCTGGGCAATAGGGGTGGCGGTGGAGCGCTACTTATTCTATCGACGGGTAGACGTGAAGCAATTCGCCACCTTGGATCTATGCGAAGTCACGTTGACCAGGCGGCTGGTCGTGATCGGAACCGTCGCGGCCAATGCCCCCTATATCGGACTGCTCGGGACGGTGCTCGGCATTATGCTCACGTTCCACACGATGGGGACATCTGGAACATTGGCGGTGGCATCGATCATGATCGGCCTGAGCCTCGCGCTCAAGGCGACAGCGGCTGGCCTGCTGGTCGCCATTCCGTGCGTGGTCATGAACAACATACTCCGGCGTCGTGTCAGCGAACTCCTCGCACAGTACAAAACGCAGCATGGAACGTGATCGAAGTACATCCACAAGCAAGCCTTCAGGCCTGCCCGCCATGTTTTGTAGCATCCGTGAGCAGACGTCGGTAGACAGGCCAACGTGCTGCTTGTAGAGTTTGGCCCTCCTGGAAACGGATGATGGTATGAGCGACGCGAACCGCTCCCTACAAACTGGTCGATCGTCAAGCTGGGCTCCTCAGGCAGTCATGCTCGTCGCCAGTCTGCTGGTCTGCATCCGGCTAATCGCCGGTGTGATCTGCTCGACCTGTATCCTGCCATTAGAGCTGGTGCAAAGCCGCGTGGTCCACCTCCATGGTGGTGGGGATCATAAGCCCTGTGATCATAGCCAAGCCCAAGCCGGTCCGTTCGTTCAGTGGGCCTGCGAGGTGACACAGGATGAAACGGCGTTCATCCTGCCCGAGATTCCTCGCCTGCCGGTCGCCGTCTCGCTCTTCATACCCCTCGCTCTCCTCGTCGTGTCATACGAAGACCGTATGCTCATTGCGGCCCATGGCCGCGGACCTCCCCCCGATATCCACCTCGTTTAGTTCGCGTCATATCACGCAGTAGTCGAATGTCCACGAGCCGGTCACCGGCGTGGTCGGACAAGACATGTGCACGTGTGGGGACCGGCATCCTGTGATGCCAGAAGCAGCGGTCTGCTGTCAGATTCGATTTTCCCATTCCGCATGTGTTCCGCCGATGCCGCCTAGGTGTCCTGGCTCCATACAGTTCTGCTCACGCCGCATTCCGCTGTGAGCAGGACAAGGGAGTTCTGTCGATGAAAACCTTAGGGTCCAATCACGTCGTGCCTCATACGTATTCTTGTCCCCGCTCCGTCACGCGTACCGGCCATATTCTTGTAACGATTCTCTGCCTCACGGCCTTCACGGCCTGCATTGGGCCGATCAAGCCAGTACCGACACAGCAGAGTCAGGAGGCGCCGCCTCCATCAACGGAGACTGCTGAGCCCTCGAAGCCCGCCGAGCCGGCGCCATCCGAGCCGTCCGCTGCGCCGTCGGGAATCCTCCCCTTGCCATTGCCGCCGATCGGCGCAAGCCAGCCGATTAAGCCAGAAGAGAGAGGAGAGATGCCGGTGGTCGAAGCCAAACCAGTGATGGTCATCGCCTCGCGCCAATCGTATAACGTGACCCATTCCACTACGGCGACGAGAACCAACACGCCGATCATGGAAACGCCCTACTCGATTCAGGTGGTGCCGCAACAGATCTTGAGGGACCAGCAGGCGGTGCGATTGGGGACGGCCTTGCAAAATGTGAGCGGCGTCTCGCCATTCCCCTCCGCGATTGAAGGAGGGGATGGGTACATGATTCGCGGATTCGAGTCGACGGCGCATTACCGGAACGGGGTGTTGAGGCCGACGAATAACTTGGTCGAAGCCGCGAATATCCAGCAAATCGAGGTATTGAAGGGGCCGGCCTCGATCCTCTATGGCCGGGCCGACCCGGGGGGGATCATCAATGTGGTGACAAAGCAGCCGCAGGAGACTCCCGCGTATTCGCTGCAACAGCAGTTCGGCTCGTATAACTTTTTCCGCACGACCGGCGATGCCACCGGCCCGTTGAACCAAGATAAGAACGTGCTGTACCGATTCAATTTCGCCTATGAGAACTCGGAGTCCTTTCGCGATTTCGTCGATCGCAAAACCATGTTCTTTGCGCCGGTGGTGCAATGGAAGGTTAGCCCGCGTACGCAAATCACCGCCGAGCTGGAGTATCAGAACATCAATACGAAGTCAGATGGCCTCCTCCCGGCTCTTGGAAACCGGCCGGCTCCGGTTCCGGTCAGCCGCTATTTGGATGAGCCGAGTTTCAGCAAGAGCAAGAACGAGCGGTTCTTCACGGGTCTCAACTGGTCGCACGAATTCAACGACGACTGGAAGGTCGCGCACCGGATCTCCGGTGAGTTCATTCATGGCCTGGGCCACAGAGAGATTGTGCCGTTCAGCGCTGTCAACCCGGATGGCACCGTCGATCGTTTCTTGGTCAATACCCCTCGAGGGACTCAGGAGAACCGCTATCAGAGCTCGCTGAATCTGACCGGCCATGTCGACACGGGAGCGCTCAAACATACGCTGCTGTTCGGGCACGACTATCTGTACCAGACCGACAAATTTGTTGTGTCGAAATGCTGCGACATCGGGGGGCCGCCCTTTCTCCCGATCAACGTGTTCAATCCGGTATATGGAGTGGGGATTCCGCCCCTTGATCAGGTTCCCGATAACGGTCCGTTTGGATCGTCACGATCCTGGCATGGGTTCTATCTGCAAGATCAGGTGAAGCTGCCGTTCAATCTGCATGCGTTGGCGGGTGTTCGTTACGATGACGCGGTGTCGAATGATACAGTTTTGAACGAGAGGACAGGGAAAGACCATCGTCTCTCCCCGCGGGTGGGTCTGCTGTGGCAACCGGTGTCGTGGCTCTCGCTCTATGGCAGTTACACGGAGAACTTCGGGCTCCAGAATGTGTTCGATATCAGACGCCAGCCTTTGCCCCCGCAAACAGCGCAACAATTTGAAACAGGCGTCAAGACCGAGTTCTTCGATGGGCGCCTCAGAACGACCGTGGCCTATTTCGATCTGACCAAACAGAATGTGGCTGTGCCGGATCCTACGAATCCGCAGTTTGCCAAGGCGATCGGAGAGGCGCAAACGCGCGGGATCGAACTGGATGTCAGCGGCGAAATTTTGCCTGGCTGGAGCGTCATCGCCTCCTATACGTACATGCCGTTTGCCAAGATCACCAAAGACTTCGCCGACGATGGATTGGGCGGTACGACTGCCGGGAATACCGGCAACCGCTTGTTCAACGCCGCGAAGGACATGGGTAGCCTTTGGAGCACCTATGCGTTTCAGGATGAGGAACTCCATAGCATGAAGCTGCGCGGCCTGAAGGTCGGTGCGGGCCTTTTAGCGGCCGGAGAACGGCAAGGTGACGCGGCCAATACCTTCCAGCTTCCGGGGTATGTCATCGCGAATGCGATGACCAGCTATGAGTGGCATCTCGGGATGACCAAAATGACCGCCCAGCTCAATGTGAGCAATCTGTTCGATAGGACCTACTATGCCGGCACCAATGGCGGGAACTACTTTATTCAGCCCGGCATGCCGCGGTTCTTCATGGGGTCGATTCGGATGGAGTTCTGATCGCAGATC
>SWDP01000043.1:53013-53744 GCA_005116885.1 Nitrospira sp. | reverse complement strand
TAGTCGAATTCCCGTTTGCTGGCGATCGCCTTTTTTCCGCCGACTTGGGATCTCTTCCTGTTGAGCGTGGCTTGACAGGCGCAGACTCCGGCTTCGCAGGAGCCGACTCAGGCTTAGATTCAGGCTTGACGGGAGCTAGCTCTACTGTGGGCGAGGGAAGCTCATTGGCCATGGCTCGGCCGTGGCCCATGGCACACTCCACTAGCAACAGACCAACCACCACGAACGCAATCCATCGCGCCTGCATATACCGATTACTCCTGAGTCAACGCGTAGCGGAATACGTCTCCAACGACGCCCACAGCCCCATTAGCGTACCGAAAAAGAGAGCGACAAATCCAGAGGGAGGTGGGACGATGAAAGCCTGAGCCTTCGTAGGGCCTCATTCGGCTCAAGAGATGAGAGGCGGGAATAGACCGAACACAGAGGGACGAGCGGGGAACGGATGAACATGTCCCGTTCCCCGCTAGTCGACTGGTGGAGGCGCCGGGAGTTGAACCCGGGTCCGAAGACCTTCCGCACAACGGATCTACATGTGTAGCCGATCGTTTTAGTTTCGCAGCCACCCACGCCCACCGGCTAGCTTAGACTGGCCGCTAGCCCAGTATTGTCTCGTCCTCAGCCGCTGAGCACCAGCCTTGGACCAGCCCGCTGTATCGCGCTCCGACCACCCCCGCGGGCCTCAGGTGGAGGAACGTCGCAGTTAATTAAGCTGCGAGTGCCAGTTCTTG
>SWDP01000043.1:34153-52913 GCA_005116885.1 Nitrospira sp. | reverse complement strand
GGTTCCAAAATTCACCAGTGAAACGCGCTGGCCCTTTTTCAGAGACGTAGTCACCGCTCCAGTGAAGGCCTGTAACGCAGTGCCCGCCGCGACCTTCGTAATCCCCGCGGACGATGCCATCTTTGCAATCAGCTCTTCTTTCGTCATCGTGTCCCTCCTCAGGTTGAGTTGAACTATACGACTCCTTGCCACCAACGTGTGCCGCTACAACATCAATATAAACCCGGCCTTCTGAGGCAGGCGCAGAATCCTCACCTCTCTCGGGTCTTCGCAGTCCGATTCCGTTTCATGGGAATGTGCAAGTCATGGATCTTCTTCCTCAGAGTATTGCGATTCAACCCCAGGAGTTCTGCCGCCTGAATCTGATTACCGTTGGTTTCCTGAAGCGCTTTAGTGATCAAGGGACGTTCAATGGCGCTGATCAACATAGGGTGCAGGTTCCGCCCTGAACCGTTTCGCATTCCTTTTACAAAATCCCCCATCTTCCATTCGAGATAGTCCTCAAGAGAGAGGGCTTCGTGTCCGTTCACTTCCGCAGCCTTCTGCCGCGCCATCACTTGCAGAAACTTGGACGCGCGTTTCAGCACCGCCCGAGAACCGATAATGGCCACGGTCTGTGTGAGATCGACGTGAGCTGGTATGGGGGTGGCTCCAGTAGATGAGCCTGACTTCGATTCGATGATGACCGCATCAAACGTGCGACTCGTCACGTCCTTGGGCAGCGTCGCCGCGTATTTCGCGAACGTCACAGAGGCGTCCTTGAGTGTGTGCTTGAACTGGCTCTGGATGTCCGGATCACCACTGAGCAACAGAATGCTGAACACGGATGATGTAGGCGGCATGAAGATTCCACTGGGGAACAGGGTGAGGAGGGCGGATTATTACCCAGAGCCAATTTGATGTCAACGGGGAAAATAGCGATGCCGCTGCCTTATACGACGTACCGACTCGTGAGAGTGGCTGGTATGTTTTCTGCCAAGGCGTCATCGTCACAGAAATTATTTTCCCCATTGACACAATTTTCTAATGGGCGTAAGAGAAATCTACGGCCCATTCATTCACTCGATGAGGGGGAACGGGACAGGGCGCGCGACTGTTAACGGGTTCCCCCGCCGACTTTCTCACGAGAGGAGGGTAGCGATGGATGACCTGACTCCACCTGGCCACTCAGGCCCGCCGACTCGAGGGCGGGCTGCTGATCGGTCGTGCTAGCCGGTTCTCCACTGGCTGTGTCGTCACGGCACTAAAGACCAATAGGTATGAGCCTGTTCTCATCATGGAGAACCCGACGCTGGCACGAGGAACACAAGCGCCTGGGATGATGTCGTTTTCCCCCGATTAGCGGCTCAATGTTCTCGCATTCGCGCGGGCCTCAGTTTTCGCTGGGCCGGGACAATTACACATAGGCGATTTGGCGTCATAAGCGCCACGATGCGGGCGACCTCCCACCTAGTGCAAGGTCGCCCGTACTGTTTCTCGCGGGTACTGAAACAATCCTCCAGCTTCGTTCTCACATCGCTCTCCCCCTCAACGTACCCAGAGGGTACGACTCGGGGTCTCGCTCGTTGCGGCCTCGCCGGACTGATCGTTTGAGCACCCGCTCAGCTCCACTTCCCAATACTTTCTGCAAGACATACACACGCCAGGCATTTCGCTCGCTGTCGTCCCGCTTGAGAGCTTTTAGACGGGCTTCGTTAGGATTTGTGCTTGAAGCGATTGCCACCTCTACGCCAGAAGTAGTAGAGCGGAATTCCACTCAGGACCGTCGCTGCGCCGTACAACGATTCTGCAGGCCGTTGAGCGAAACTGTAGCCGACCAATGCGAATGCTCCGATGACGAGGGTTGCCGGCAAGAAGGGATAAAGCGGAGCGCGATATTGATGAGGGCTCACGGCGATGATGGGGCGAAGACGAAAGATCGTAGAGAGGGTCAAAGCCATAAACAGGGAGAGCACGAGGCCGCTGTACACGAGGAGTTGCTCGAAGGTTCCGCTCAGAATGAGCAATGACGCCCAGAAACTTTGGAATACAATGGCGCGGGCCGGAGCTGCAGTCCTAGGGTGGAGCTGAGCAAGCCAAGGGCTGATCATGCCGTCGCGCGCCATGGCCCAATAGACACGGGGTCCTGCCCAAGTCATGGCACTCACCGCTCCTGCGATGGAGAGACAAAGAATGGCGGCGACCAGCTGCCCGCTCTGTGGCCCCCACAAAGCGGCGGCTGCCTTTTCCGCGACCGGTACAATCGGTTCGCTGGCCAGCTCCCTGATCGACAGCGCTGAGAGATACACGACATTCAGCAACAGATAGATCACGGCGACGAAGGCGGTGCCCCCGATCATAATCTTCGGGAGGGTCCGCCTGGGATCAGCCACGTCGCCGGCGATGTACCCCGCGACATTCCAGCCGAGATAGCAGTAGGTCACAATCACGAGCGCAATGGCAGAAGTCCCGAGTGTCGGCTGCTGCAGGGTGGGTCTGGCAAGAAGATTGTCAGCCTGCCCTGCCACCGCTGCCAACCCGCCAAGAATCAATCCACCAATCGCGACGACATTTGTGATCGTTAAGAACAATTGCATACGGCCGCCTGCTCCCACCCCTCGACAATGCAACAGCGTCGCAGCCCACAACAGCGTCAGTGAAAGCCCCTTTGCCACCCATCCACGTTCGTCTTCGATTGGGACGACACGCAGCGCGTAGGAAGAAAAACTGATGGCTGAGGCCGCGACTGCCGCGCCAAAGCCAATCGTAAACGATGTCCATCCACTGAGAAAAGCGACCAACGGTCCATAGGCCTCTCGCAGGTAGACGTAATCCCCTCCCGCATGAGGCAGAGCGGCCCCAAGCTCTCCGTAAACCATCGCGCCACCGAGCGCAAAAAGCGCGCCGACGAACCACAACAAGAGAATTAGCATCGGATCCCCGAGATCACGAGCCATCAATCCCGTGGTCGTGAAGATCCCGCCTCCGATGATGTTACTCACGAGCACGCAGGCGGCGGTGAACCAACCGATCTTCTGCGCGGTTGATTTCAGGCTGGGCTCGCTGATTGACGAATCGCTCATACTGTCCTAGCAGAATGCTGAAAAAGGAGGGGATGGGGGCTGATGGTCTTCTATGCTCGCGGAACGCGCACAATAGGAATGTGCTCGTCCGACGCGCGCAGTGGAAGATCCATCAGTCCCCATCCCCAGAGAGGAAACAAGCGAGCTTGGAGGGAGCATGTATATCGTTCGATGCGCGCAGTCAAGGACAGCCTTGGCTGCTCCCTCCAAGAACGGCATGAAAAGTTGAACGGCTCTCGCCAGGGCTACTGGCGCGTCTCGGCGCGCCGGGGTTGGGTGGGTGAGAAGTCTGGCCTTTTTGAGCATCCTGCGATGATCCCTGAAAGAGTCTGGAACATATAGGCACCATGCCATTTTATACACTCAGGTAGTGTGCAACAATCTGTTAAGGCGACCCATCAGAAGCGCCTGTCCATCCCATCCCTTGCCTTTGAAACCCTCTATTCATCGCTAGACTCACTTACGTGTCTGGACTATACTCCGGCGATTTCAGGGAAGCATCTCAACCAATTCGCAGCCATGTGGGTGCCACCATGGGTCGCACGCTCGCCAGAAATTTCATCACTTTACTGTTGCTCATTGTCCCCCTGTCTACTTGGGCCGATTCAACCCTGGATTACCAAAATCGAGGGGATCGGTTTGAAGGCATCAGGCCAAAGCCGGTGTCCGGCTATGACATCGAACTCATTTCCGTTCTGGCCGACTATCAGGAACCTGCCACGCAACTGCCCGATCAACTCCGGGTCGGATTCTATCTCCAGAGTCAAACGCCTGTTCATCTCACTGTTCGGGAACAGGACTACCGGCTGTTCTATTGGCTCGACAAGATCAAACCGACAAAGCAGTGGCAGGCGAACTCGATCAATGAATTCACGTGGCCGACAAGCGCGGTGCTGCGACAGCTGGATCAGAAACTTAACCCATATGAGTTGGGGGTGCTGATTCGCCTTGGAAGGGAAACACCGGCCAAGAACGAGGAGATCGCCCCGGCGATCCTCTATCATGCGCACCCTCCAGAAAAGATTAACGGCTATCTGTTCACCATGAAGACCAACGGCGATGCACGGCTTTCCTGTAAGATCTTTCGAGGCAGAGAACCGACCGAACTCATGACGCAAACGTTCCGCCGAATTCCCGGCGGCCGGCCGTTCACAGTGCGATGGGAGACGGGTGCTGCACAGGAAGGCCAGTATGACCTGGTCTGCGACGGCTATTTCCTCGATACCAATCAGCATCTGGGCCAAACCGTGCGGTTCTTTCACAGGCCTACTGTGCGGTAACGAGCAGGCGATGCCTGAGTGTCGGCCATGAGCGATATCTTCATCAGCTATTCCAGCAAAGACCGTCCCTGGGTTGAACGATTCGCCAAGACGTTAGAAACGCATGGCTGGTCTGTCTGGTGGGATCGCAACATTCCCACCGGCGGATCGTTTAATGCAGTGATTCGGCAGGAACTCAGGGTCGCGAGCTGTGCGATTGTCGTGTGGTCCGAACAGTCCGTTGAGTCCGAGTGGGTCCAAGCGGAAGCCGATGAAGCCAGGAAGCAAGAGAAGTACCTCCCCATCAGAATCGATGAGAGTGCCATCCCGCTAGGCTTCACTCAACGAACGTTCCAATCCCTAGTGGATTGGGAACCAGGCGCCGATCATCCTGGATTTTCTCAACTCCTCAAAGACATTGAGCGGCTCGTGAAGAGCCCGCCACGGCGAATTGAAATCGGTCTCAAGCCCTGGTGGAAACGAATTCATCCCCTCTGGTTCGTGGCCCTGCCGCCTGCGCTGGCAGCGGTCGTTTGGATCGTCCTCAATCTGTGGACGATACCAGTACAGGTAGAGGTTAAACTCACAACGGAGCGACTCGAGTTCGTCGTGGATACCACTCAAGGGAAGCCGGTCTTGGGTCCACTCGATGTCCGCTCAGTCGCCATTGAGAAATTCACGGCCATGACGTTTGAGCCGGAAACCTTAGAAGTGGCCGACCCGTCACAATATCAGGTCGAAACGGACGACTTTCCACCGACAGCCTGGAAACCGCTCAACGTCACAGGCTCAAAAAAAGTTACGCTGGCCACGAAGGACTCGACACGACATCCACGCGTGACCGTGGAGGGACTCAACAGGAAAGAACAGAAAACCTTCCATCTCGATGCCATGGCCGTGGTGCCAGGGGCGCACGTCACGCTGGAAACCAGAGGCGGGAACAACGAAGGCCTTACGGTGAAGATCGCGGGGCAAGAACATGTGAGCCTGTCGTTTCGCGAGCCGCTAAAGTTGGTCGCAGACTACAGTGAGCTGCATGGGCTTGGAGACCAGCCGTTTCAGCGATACGACGAGCTGACCTATCGAGTCCACCTACATGAGCGCGCCTCCGGGATTGAGGTTGCGGCTTCGCTCGATGGTCCAATCCTGTCGCCGACCTTCACCTCCGGTCAATCGACAATTTCAATTTTCAGCCGCATTCCTGTCACCACACTGGATTTCACCCGACAGGAATCCTCCGGTGAGCGAGTCAGCGCGCTAACCGGTGAGGGCACGATGACTTTTCCAGGTTACGAGTCTCTTCTTGGCACTGTCGCGATTAAGAAGGATGAAGCGATTGGACTGGAACAGCTCGATCAATTCACAATTACAGAGATCAGTCTGACGGCAAAGGCGAACGGCATGCATCTCAAGGGCAACGGCATGGCTAAGCAGATCCGCACGAAGAATGGCCAAATTCCAATTAGTCGCCGCGTCACCAAATTCGACGAGCTATGGCACAATGCGCGGCTGGCTGTGCTCTTCACCATTATCACCGCTGTCTTCACCGCCAGCCTCGGCGCCTATCGCCTCTTGAAGGAGTTCAAACGTTGATGGTACGCATCGCGCTTGCGGCATGTTTCATACTGCTGGTCGGACTCGCTCAAGAGGAGTTGGTCGGCGCGCAAGATGTCGCGCGCCTGCAATCCGGCGTGGTCAAGATCACTGCCAAACCACCACAAGGAACCACGAACGTCGGTACTGGGTTCATTGTTCGATTGGACAACGATGCGGCCTATATCGTCACTGCGGCCCATGTGGTGGCTGGGGATACGCACCCCAAAGTGGAATTCTTTACCAAGCGAAACCTGCCTGTCACGGCCGAGGTGCTGGGATTGGAGGGCGACGACGAGGTGAGAGGCCTGGCCCTGGTGGTGGTGAGAGGGCAAGAGAACCTCCCAAAAGTCCTCACGGCATCGTCGCTTGCGGGAGCTACGCGTCTGACGGGAGGCGAAGACATTGTTGTCATCGGCTTCCCTCGCAACGCCGGGCCTTGGGCAATAGTCAAGGGCAACATCTCATCGCGACAAGGACGAGACATCTACTTTTCTCCTCCGTCGAATCCGGCCATTCCGGCGGGCCGATCTTCCAGGGTGGCAAAGTCGTCGGCGTGGTCGGTTCGGGAAGTCAATCAGTCGGTCGAGGCATTACGGTTGGAAGTGTCGAGGACTACCTTGAGGGGTTTGGGATCACGGCCCAAGAAAGCAAGAGTTCGGCATCTGCAGCTGCCAAACCCTCACCCCCGCCAATTCCAACAGCCAAACCGGAGCCAGGTCCCATGACTCAAGAGCGCGAAATCACCGGCAAGGACGGTGCGCCGATGGTGCTGATTCCGGCGGGTGAATTTTGGATGGGTTCACCAGTTGGCGAAGCAGACGAGCGCCCACGGCATCGAGTCTATCTGGACGCCTACTCCATGGATAAATTTGAAGTGACGGTCTCCCAGTACGCAGAATTTATGCGATCGACTGGCCGGCGGGCTCCTGAAGATTGGGACCAAGTGAACATCGGCAAGCATAGCGACCTTCCAGTCGTGGGGGTCGATTGGCAGGATGCGGACGCCTATTGCCGGTGGGCTGAGAAGCGATTACCCACGGAAGCGGAATGGGAGAAGGCCGCTCGCGGCACGGATGGCCGAATGTACCCGTGGGGCAATGAACGACCGACAAGTAGGCTTGCCAACTTCGGGAAAGAGTTCACCAAGAACGTATACGACAAGGCTCTCGCACCGGTGGGAAGTTATGAAGCGGGCAAGAGTCCGTATGGACTCCACCACATGGCAGGGAACGTCTGGGAGTGGACAGCCGATTGGCACGATGAGCATTTCTATACGAAGAGTTCGCAGCGGAATCCGACAGGGCCCTTGAGCGGCGAAAGTCGCGTGCTCCGCGGTGGGTCCTGGGACAATTCATCGGGCGCTATGCGCTCTGCTTACCGGTACAGGAGCTCACCCACGCACCGGTTCGACTATATGGGGTTCCGCTGTGCACGAGATAGTCCGAAATAACCTGTGCCCTTTTACCTTTTCTCTGACGTCTGCGTTTTGAAAGTCCCCATGCTGAATCGCGCATCGTCAAAGTCTCACGCAGTTCACACATGTCTCGGGCTGTCTCTTTGTGTCCTGCTTCTGTTGGCCGTGCTATTTCCTCATGCGCTCTGGGCTCAAGACATCGCTCAAGTCAAAAAAGGCGTCGTGAAGATCACCGCGCAGGTGGATGGGAAATCGAGGGTCGGCACAGGGTTTGTCGTACGAGTGGACAAAGATGCCGCCTACATCGTCACGGCGGCGCATGTGACCGAGGGGGACCCCAAACCCACCGTGACTTTTTTCTCCCTGGCCCAGCAGCCATTCGCCGCTCAGGTGATCGGAATTGAAGGGGGGGCTCCGCATGGGCTTGCCGTTTTACGTGTGGCTGGGCCCATTCCAGAGGGTGTGGTGGCACTGGCGCTGGATCTCACCACCAAGGTGGCCGGTGGGGAAGCCGTCACCTTTATCGGATTTCCTCGTGCGCTTCCTCCTTGGACAATCTCAAAGGGGAGTCTCAGTGGGCTAAAAGGTCCGACCCTGGCGTTTCAGGCCTTGGTCGAAGAAGGGCATTCTGGCGGTCCGCTCCTGCTCAATGGACAGGTGATCGGCGTCGTGAGTGAGACGCGGGATCGGCTCGGCTACGCTGTACCGGCCTCGATCCTTGCCGTGGCCCTGATGGGATGGCACATCGAACCACGAGCAAGCGAATCGATGGTGCCGCAGGAAATGATCGGAGCCGACGGCGTCCCCATGGTGCTGATTCGGTCTGGGCGCATCCCGACCAAGATTGTGGGCGTGTATGGAGGCGGAACGGTGGAAGAAATCCAGAGCCCTGCGCGATTCGTGTACCTTCCGGAGGATCTGTATATCGAGGCAACGTTGGTCACCAACGCGCGCTATCGCCAGTTCGTTGAGGCCACAGGCCTGATTTCCCCTGACGTGCTGGAGGAACCAGGGGCGTCGCTCAAGCCTGAGGAACCAGTAGAGGACGTCTCTTGGCACGACGCGGTGGCCTACTGCCGATGGGCCCGCAAGCGGCTACCGACAGAGGACGAATGGGAGAAGGCGGCACACGACACACAGGGCCGGATCCTCAACGACCGGGTGTACGAATGGACGGCCAGCACGTATCAGGAATCCAGATCGAGCCCCACTGAACCATCGGACCAGACGCAGAAGGTGGTTCGGGGAAACCTGCGCGCACTCAACATTCAGAAGGTCATTGGAGACGTCGACTATCAGGTTCGCATGCACTCGAGGGCGGACGAAGGAGCGTCCAGCAGAGGCTTCCGCTGTGTGCATGATGCCACGAAGGGACGATGAGCGTGGGCGTGGGAGGGATCGTACGATGAGATGGTGGTTGCGAGCCGTGTGCGTGCTAACGGTCGCGGCCCTGGCATATGTGGGCTCGCCTCCCTGTCTTTTGGCTGAAGGGATTGAGAACCTCAAGAATGGCGTCGTGAAGATCACGGCGCACGTAGATGGCAAGACGAAAACCGGCACGGGCTTTATCGTGCGACTGGAGAAGGAAACAGCCTACATCATCACAGCATCACACGTTGTCGAGGGTGATCCACAGCCGAAGGTGGTCTTTCGCCCCGACGATACAAAGGTATTTCCGGCTCACCTCAAGGGCCTCGAAGGGGATGATCGTCGAGGACTTGCGGCGCTCGTTGTTAAGGGAAACCTGCCCGATGGGTTAGAAACCCTCCCCCTGAATCAAGACTTCCATGTTACGGGTGGTGAGGAAGGGATCGTGATCGGTTTCCCACTCGTGCCTGCGGTCCCCTGGGCGGTGACATCAAGCGTCATGACAGGTCAACATGGAAAGTATCTCGTCTTTTCTGGCGCAGCCGTAGAGGGCAACTCTGGCGGTCCTATCATGGTAACTGGCAAAGTCGTCGGTGTGGTCACTGAAGTGTCGGGCCAATATGGCTATGCGGTACCGATTCCTATCGTGCGTCTCGCACTCTGGGGGTGGGGCGTCCCACTTGGGGCAGTTGCCATTGGAGGAGAAGCCGCCAAACCTCATGCTGGGAAGGATCCGGCAAGCGCTGGTGCCCCAGTGGCTTCAATCGACTACTCCGATTTCGACCAGGTCAAAAAGGCCGCCGAACGAGGCGACTCAAGGGCGATGTTCCAGCTCGGCGAGATGTATTCCGACGGTAAGCTTGTACAGGAGAACTTCGTTGAAGCCGCAAAGTGGTATCGACGCGGTGCAGATGCCGGATACCCCGATGCACACACAAGCATGGGTATGATTTCGCTGATCAAAGCCGTTGGACTTGCCAATAGCGATGAAAGTGCGGTGCGTTTCGGGAGCGATGAGTCGAAGAAATCAGAGTTTATTTCCATGGTCATTCATACGGAACGATTACAGATCCGAAACCAAATGGCACTGAAAGAGTCCGTCAAATGGCTGCGCATGGGCGCCGAACAGAGCCATGACGCCAACGCGCAATTTGTGTTGGGTCTGTTAACGGGCGCCGGGGTCGGTGTCGAGAAAGATCCCGTGCAGGGTGCGAAGTGGATACGATTGGCCGCCACCAAAGAGCCGGCGGCACAGGCCTTCATGGGCATCTATTACCTGACAGGTCGTGGCGTCGAGAAAGATTTCGTCGAAGCGGCACGGCGATTGCGCGAAGCAGCGGGGAAAGAGGTGCCGATTGCCTACACCCCTCTCGGTATAATGTATGCCGAAGGCCTGGGCGTGGTGAAAGATTATACCGAAGCGGGCAAGTGGCTCCGGAAGGGTGTCCAGCACGGCGATCCTGAGGCGAAAGGTTATCTCGGCATGCTATACCTGCTTGGATGGGGCGGCCCCCAAGACCTTACACAGGCGTACAGGCTAGCCAAAGAGGCAGCCGAGCAAGGCGACCAAACGGGGCAATTTGTGTTGGGAGTGATGTTTTTTTCCGGCAACGGAGTGCCGCAGAATGCTGAGGAGTCCCTCAAGTGGATGCAAGCATCCGCACGCCAGGGAAAAAGCTCAGATTCGAACGCTCGCCGCCGGGGGCGTGAAGTGCATGCAGCCGGGCTTGGAGAGCCTGAGTCTCAATCAACTGCAGGCGATGGATAAAGGCGTGACGCCGATGCAGAATATTATCTGCCTGAAGTGGAGCGCCTACTATCGTATCGCGGTGTCCTGGAATATCTTGCTCGGGTTTCCCGGTGAAACGAACGAGGACTACCGCCGTCAGATCGACCTGATTCCATCATTGTTCCATCTGCACCCACCGGAAGCGACGGGGAAGTTCTGGTTACAACGATTCAGTCCCTATTACACCAAGCCACACGAATACGGCATCCGCATCACCGGCCCCTGGGCAGCCTACGAGTATGTCTACGATGCGCGGCAGGTAGACGTGAAGAAGATCGCCTACGATTTTGAGTATGAGCTGGACAATTGGAACGTGGAACAACAGATTTACCAGGAACTGGTCGACCTGGTGCAGGAGTGGCAAAGGCTGGCTGGATCGAGCGATCGGCCGTTTCTCTATTATTCGAAAGCGATGGACTACGTGACCGTCTACGATGGTCGGAACCCAACATCGCCGATACGGCGGCGCTATAACTGGCCTGCGGCGGGAATCATCGAGGCGTGCAACGAAGCGGCAAAGAGCAGAGACCAAATCTGCGCGCTGCTGGCGAACCGACCTGAGAGAGGCGCAACCACCGACGGAGACATTGATCGGGCGCTCGACACATTGACGGCCGAACTTCTCAGGGACGTTGCGCATCTGGATACCGTGCACCAGGGAAGCACCGCCTCGGATAGCGCAGGCGACGTGGACGGCTTCCGTCATTTCTTCGATGTTCGACCCCTTTTCAAGGGAGGCCTGCGTGTAGGCATCGATGCAGTAGGGACATTGGACGGCATGGGCGACAGCGAGGGCGATGAGAGCCTTCTCTCGTTCCGTCAAGGCTCCTTCAGCGAAGACGGCGCTGTAATAGGCCATGAATTTTTCCCAGAGATCTTTGTTGCCCTTGCCCATCTCGGCAAACTTACCCAGATCGTGGGGATGATAATAGGTCTCCATACGCGGCTCCACATTGTGACTATTTACTATTGAATGCTGAAGCGGGGCCCGCTTCAGCATTCACCATTCATCATGACCGTTCATTACGCGTTGCTGGGCGGTTCTGGTTCGGCCTGTGCGAGCACCTGCGAAAACCTCGTGCCGACGATGCCAGTCACCTTGGCCATGAGGTCGGTGACCTCTTGCCATTCCTGCGGCAGAAGATCCTGTTTCAACTGAGGATGAATCGCCCATTGGGCATCGACTTGTGTTCCTTTTCGGCTCACAAGTACCCGTAGCAGTTCGACATCCTTGGTGCGTGATTCGGCTCCTGCAGCTTTGGGCTGACTTCCTAGTGAATCTCCCGATGGAGGCGTCGAGCGTGCCATACAGCCTATCTCCTTCCCGCTTGTAGGAAGAGATCATACTTCATCGTCATTCGGTCTGTATATCTCGCCCGTATGCGACAATCCGACACAGTCATTCCGTCTTTCATTTCACGCTTCAGGCACAAGAGCCGCGAACCTGCGATGGAGCAGACGCGCTCATGAATCATCCAGATCGAGGGGACCGTATGTCTTCTTGGAGGAGGTCGAGCATAGCTTGGTGGATAAGCCCGTTACTTGCGACCAATTCTCGCCCATAAATCGAGTGTGAAGCGCCTGTAAAATCCGTCACGTGACCACCAGCTTCACGGAGAATGACCACCCCTGCCGCCATGTCCCAAGGGCTCAGCATGACTTCCCAAAATCCATCGAACCGGCCGGCTGCGACATAGCACAGATCCAGCGCTGCCGTTCCGGTCCGGCGCATTCCTTGTACTTTTAATGCGAATCGCACGAAGTGATCCAAGTTATTGTTCGGGGTCTCACGAATGTCGTAGGCAAACCCTGTCACGAGAAGCGCGCGATCGAGATGGTCTATGCTGGACACGGAAATGGGAACTCCATTGTGGTACGCCCCCTGCCCGATTTGGGCAGTAAACAGGTCATTCCTGGTCGGGTCGTAGACCACCCCGATAATTCCACATCCATCGCATTCCACCCCGATGGAAACACAATAAGCCGGGAACCCGTGAGCGAAGTTGGTCGTGCCATCAAGGGGATCGATCACCCATTTGTAACGGGAGGGAGCCTGCTCGGTGAGCCCACGCTCTTCGGCAAGAACAGGATGGGATGGGAACGCGTCGTGGATCACGTCGATGATTCGTTGTTCAGCCTGATGGTCGGCATTTGTGACAAGGTTGAGGAGCTGCTTGTGTTCAATGCGAACACCGCTGCGCGCGCATTCAATGAGAATGGCGCCGGCCTTGCGGGCCGCATCAATGGCAACCGCAAGAAGCGCGTCGAGGGATATATCTTGTTCATGGGGGAGGGACATGGGGCGGCATCATAACACGAGGCGCCACGCCTACTCCGCAGAAGTGGAGTCTTTTGGTTCACCAGCCAGGAATTCATCCGTGACCGCTGGACTCAATCATATGAATGGAAAGGAGTTTAGCTTGCCGAGACCAAAGTCTTGCTTATTTATGGATATGTTTTGTAAGCGAGCAGATGCCATTGCACACAAGCAATGATCAGTTTTAAAGCTATCGATCCATGCAAGCCATCATTGTAACTTTATCTATTGACTTGCTTCACAAGCAATGCTATAAAGCAAGTATGCTTCGATTTGGAGGAAGTTGGTGGAAGAACTCACTGATATATTGGTTGGCCTTGGACAGCGCATCAGCGCTTACAAGAACCGCCTTCAAGAGCTCGAAAAGAAACGCCGTCGCTTGGACGACGAAATCGCCACGATTAAAAAATACTTGGAATTGGCGGAAACCCTCTATCGTGTTGAAGCCGATAAGGCCAAGCTCGCCAGTCTCTCCAGTCAATTCTATTCTGACGAAAAAGGCACCCGGCAGCGACCAAATACAGATGTCACCGACCAGTCCCGAGAAATCCTCATGGGGCGGAGTAAGTATTCTGGGAAAAGCGTGTCGGAGGCCGCTTACGAGATGCTCCGCGAGGCCAATCGATCGATGCACGCAAAAGAGCTTGTGCAGCGGTTGGTTGAGGGGGGGCTCCAGATCAAGGGCAAAACGCCGTTGACGTCGGTCGCCACGTCATTAAAGCGGGACAAGCGGTTCAAGAAAGTTGGTCCGAACACGTTCGAAGCATTGGAAGAGTCTCTGATTCACGCAGTGTAGTGTGCCTGAGTGAGACCTCAAGATACAGGAAAGGGGGTGAGAGTCTTGGCGACGAAGAAAGCAGCAAAGAAGAAGAAGAAGTAGTCCCCTCCTTGATTCTAGCGTCGGGGGTAAGGCCACTTGCTCCCGACGTTAAATCATATCTCAGTGACCCCACATCACACGCGCACCATACTTGTGCGCCCAAACCGGCACAACCATGCGGAGACGTTCATTCAAGGGGCGAAGGGCCGAAACCTGCACGTTTCATGAGTATTTTGTCGCTCAGACGAAGCGAGCCTAACCATTGCACCCGCGTTACGCGCTTGCAGCGATGAAGCATTTACGAATAATGCGTGCTAGGAAGCTTGGAGGGCCACCAGCGATGCGGATCTCGGTGCGGCCATCGCAGAACGAGGCTCAGACGCAGTAGCCGTTTCGTCGGCATTGAGCAGCACCCAGCTATCCGGGTGAGAGAGAATTTGTTGAACCAGACGTGTGTGTATCGCATGCCCAGAGCGCTCAGCGATCAAATGCCCAATAACCGGGACACCGAGCAGGGAGAAATCTCCAATCAAGTCCAGGATCTTGTGTCGCACAAATTCATTCGCAAAGCGAAGACCTGATTCATTGAGAATGCCATCTTGAGAAAGAACGATCGTATTCTCTAAGTTGCCGCCTTGGCCAAGCCCGCGCGCCCATAAGGCTTCCACTTCTTGCAAAAACCCGAATGTTCTGGCATTCGCGATCTCGCGCTCAAACGCATGGGCAGAGTGCTCGTAGACGTAGGTTTGAGTCTGGATCAACGGGTGATTGTAGTGGATAGAGTAGGTGATCTTGGCGGTCGAAGAGGGCTCGATGCGAACTCGACGAGTTCCATCCACGACTTCGAGAGGCTTCGTGATCTTCAGATAGGGCTGCCGCCTGCCCTGGGAAGTAATTCCAGCTGACCGAATCAAGCGAACAAAATGTGCTGCACTGCCGTCCATGGCAGGCGCTTCACCTGCATTAAGCTCCACATAGGCGTTATCGACATTGAGCCCGGCTAAGGCTGCCAAGACGTGCTCAATCGTTTTGACCTGGAAACCATTACCACTAATAGCGGTGCAGAGTTCAGTAGGCACCACATGCTTAATAGAAGCCGCGAGGGACGCTCCGTTGTGGCCATTTCTGTTGATAAATACAACGCCTGTACTGATAGGCGCAGGCTTCAGCGTGAGGGTGACCGGCTGCCCAGAGTGGAGCCCAACTCCCGTACAACTTACTGCATTTGCTAATGTTTGCTGAGTTCTCACACCATTACTCCAATTAACACATGGTTGTTATAAGCAACACACGTGCCAGTTTGTAGTATCGCGATAAACTAACGTATGTATTTGAAAAGACAAGATGAGTGACCTTTCGTGTCGGTATACACTCATGTTGTAAAAACACGACACCTGTGACTTTTCAATGATTATTGAATTCTATTGACCATCTTTACCCATGATAAGTCAGCGCGAGCGAACAATAGCTCACGGGCTCTCTGTGGCCAGCAGAAAGCGAGGTCATCCATCGGTTTAGGCGGAACAGGCAAGTCAGTCGCGGGACAAACTCGTTTCCACTCAGCAGCTTAAACAACTATGGCCGGGGATCTAACTCAATAAGTCCTTTCCGTATGGCCAGGATCGCCGCTTGTGTGCGGTCGTATACTTGCAACTTATGAAAAATGTTGCGCACATGATTCTTGACGGTCTTTTCGCTCAGGTCCAAGTTATTGGCGATTTCCTTGTTCGTCTTGCCGTCTGCGACCAAGCGTAAGACGGTGATCTCTCGTTCCGTCAGGTCGTGCTCGACCCATCCAGGCTTTTTCCCCTTCTTCTGAGACATCAAGGAAAACTCCGCCAAGATCTTACTCGCGACGGACGGATGGATCAGTGACTCGCCTTTGTAGATCGCACGAATCGCGGCGACGATCTGGGAGGACTCGGAATCTTTCAAGAGATATCCTGTGGCGCCGGCACGCACCAAATCAAAGATATATTGTTGCTCGTCATACATAGTCAGAGCCACGATTCCGATGTGAGGAAACTCACGTTTGATTTGCCTGGTCGCTTCGACTCCGCCCATCCGGGGCATACTCACATCCATCAGCACAACGTCGGGGACCAACGTCCTCACCTTCTCGACTGCTTCCATACCATCCTGAGCCTCGCCGACAATATGAATGTCGTCTTTCGTCTTGAGGATTGCGGCCAGTCCTTCGCGTACGACGCGATGATCGTCCGCGATGAGCACCTTAATTTTCTCCATGAGACATCATCTCCTTTTTCGCCAGGGGAATGTCGACGACGATGGTCGTGCCACGCCCTTTCTTAGACTCGATCTTGGCTTCACCACCCACGAGTCGAGCCCGCTCCATGATTCCGCGAATCCCAAAATGGTCCCATTTATTGGGATCGCGCAGCACGGTGTCCATATCGAATCCCACGCCGTTGTCCTTGATGGTGACCTTGAGACGTTCGGGATCGATGTCCAGGCCCACTGTGACCCGAGTCGCTTTCGCATGCCGCTCCACGTTGCTCAGAGCCTCTTGCACAATGCGAAATAGAAAGATCTTGGTACGCGGGAACAAAATCTGTTCATCGCCGGAGACGCGGAACTGCGTCTTGATATGGTACTGGGTCTCATACGAGGTGAGATAGTTCGTCAGGGCCGGAAACAGCTCCATCTTGTCGTAGTGGAGGGGACGAAGATTGAAAATGACTTGCCGCGCCTCCTGGATGGCCAACTTCAGCTGGGCTTTACTCTCCCGCACGGTGGCCAGGCCGACTTTCGGACTTTTTCGAATCTGTTGCAGACTCAAATCCAGCTTGAAATTCACCCCAGCTAAGTTCTGCACAAGGCCGTCGTGCATCTCACAGGCAATGCGTGTCCGTTCCTCTGTGACTGCCACACCTGTCTCCTTGACATACAATCGATAGAGCGATTGATATTTATTCAACGTTTTCTCGATCTCTGCCGTGGCGCGGCTACGAGCTTCGATGAGTTCCCACATTAACTTCGCGCTGGCCCCGCCGATGATGGTGACGCCCATCCGATGGAAATCTTGGAGCAACTCCCAGACCTTCGCCTTGCCGGAGACATCGATAATGAGGGCCACGCGCTCAAGGTCCAACAGTCTCCGATAATCGCGAGTCACAGGAATCCCAAGCCGTTTCGCCAGTACGACGCCCGGAGCATTGGCTTGGATCTCGGCTACGCACACAATTTTGACCAGTGGGTCTGTCGCAAATATCTCGATCAGCGCCTTGCCACCTCGGCCTGCGCCGATGATCGCCACATGCGTACCACTTGGCGCCCCGGTCTTGCGTAGTTGCCTAGGAGACTTGGATTCGATTGCCGGCATCATGACGCCTATTCGGTAAGCCAGTGCACTATGTTACAACCCACATGCAGCGGAAGGATAGGGAGAAGACGATGGAGAGAAAGGAGGCGGTCTACGGCCCTCAACGATCACGGCGTTGCTGGGCCAACGTTTTCAGCTCGTCCATAAACTGGTCGATGTCTTTGAATTCGCGGTAGACAGAGGCGAAACGAACATACGCGACCTGATCCAGCTGGTGCAGCTCTTTCATCAACTCTTCACCGACGATCCGGCTCTCAATTTCGGTTTCGCCCATTTCCTGAATGCGTTTCTCGATACGATCCGTCACGTCTTCGATAGTGGCGGTGCTGATCGGCCGTTTTTCGCAGGCCTTCTTGAGGCCGGCGAGAATTTTGGTGCGGTCGAACGACTCTCGACGCCCATCCTTCTTCACGACCATAGGAAGGATTTCTTCGACGCGTTCGTAAGTGGTGTAGCGCCGCTTGCAGCCGAGGCATTCGCGGCGGCGGCGAATCACCTCGCCTTCCTTCGCCATGCGCGAGTCGACTACCTTGTCTTCGAGTTCATCGCAGAACGGACATTTCACAGATGGTGATCCTGCCCTGACTGATGGGGGTTAGTAGGTATGAAAGATCGGGAAACGACCGCAGAGCGCTTTGGCTTGAGCGCGGACTTCCTCAAGCGCCGCAGGGTCTTGCCGATGCTGCAAAACCCGATCGACTAAGCCCACAATCTCTTTCATCTCAGCTTCCCGCATCCCACGGGTCGATACGACGGGAGTCCCCAGTCGGATGCCACTGGCAACGGCCGGCGGCTTCTCGTCATAGGGCACGGCATTCTTGTTCACGATAATCCCGGCAGCGCCCAAGGCCGCATCCGCTTCTTTGCCTGTAATACCCTTATTGGTCAGGTTCATCAGCATCAAGTGTGTATCTGTGCCGCCCGACACAATTTTGTATCCACGGTCGATGAGCCCTTGGGCCAGCACCTTCGCATTGGCAAGAACTTGTTGCTGATACCGTGTAAAAGCCGGTGAAAGGGCTTCCTTGAAGGCGACGGCCTTCGCCGCAATGACATGCATCAAAGGTCCGCCCTGTATTCCCGGGAAGAGCAACTTGTCGACCCCTTTCGCATACTCAGCCTTGCACATCACGACGCCACCCCGTGGTCCGCGCAGGGTCTTGTGGGTGGTCGTGGTGACAAAATCGGCATAGGGAACAGGGTTCGGATGGAGCCCTGCTGCGATGAGCCCGGCGATGTGAGCAATATCGACCAGTAAATACGCACCAACCGACTTGGCGATCTGTTGGAATCGTGGAAAATCGAACGTGCGCGCATAGGCACTCGCGCCCACGACGAGCAGGCGTGGCCGACATTCTTCCGCCACCTTCTGCACTGCATCATAGTTAATGGTTTCGGTCTCACGTTCTACGCCGTACGAGAACACACGGAACAAGATCCCTGAAAAATTGACCTTGCTGCCATGGGTGAGGTGTCCCCCTTGCGCGAGGTCCATGCCCAGAATGGTGTCGCCGGGTTTTAGCACTGACAGGTAGGCCGCCATATTGGCTTGCGATCCTGAGTGCGGCTGCACATTCACATGTTCCGCGCCGAAAATCTGCTTGCACCGATCGATGGCGAGATCCTCTACCGTGTCCACATGCTGACACCCACCGTAGTACCTCTTCCCAGGGTACCCTTCAGCATACTTATTGGTCATGATGGAGCCCTGAGCAGCCAGGACGGCAGGACTTGCGAAGTTCTCCGATGCAATCAGCAGCAGCCTGTCACGCTGCCGCTCTTCCTCGGCAAT
>SWDP01000043.1:26508-34053 GCA_005116885.1 Nitrospira sp. | reverse complement strand
ATCCCTCGTTAGGCCTCAGCTGGGGCGGTTTCAGCTTCCTGTTTCTTCACCACATGGACGACCACCGTCGCGGTGACGTCCCGTGGGAGCTTAATCGGTACAGTAACGGTACCGAGTTCCTTAATTGGATGATCCATCTGGATTTTGCGCCGATCCACGGTGAATCCCTGCTCCGCTAATCGTTCTGCGATGTCCTTCGACGTGACAGACCCGAACATCTTGTCGTCCTTGCCGACCTGAGCCTGTACGGTGATGGACACGGCCGAAATGCTCTTGGCGTGGGTTTCGATTTCCAATTTTTCTTTCTTCGCCCGTTCGCCGGCCACGCGCTTGATATGCTCAAACTCCTTGATGCTCCGACTGTCAGCCAGAACTGCTTTTTTCCGTGGAAGCAAAAAATTCCGCGCGAACCCAGCTTTCACATCGAGGAGATCTCCGAGATGTCCGACTCCATCCATTGTTTCTTGTAGAATGACTTTCATACCCCTAACTCCTTCTGTTGGAAAGGGAAAGAGGATACTGGGGGGGCGGCAAAAAGTCAATTCGCAATAGGCGAGCCTATTCGTGGAGTCATAGCCACACGGAGGATCAGCAACACGCATGTAGCCTCTCAGGCTGGACAGGTGCGATAAGCCGACCGTATGATGAGGACCGCTGTACGGAGACTACCTTCCAGAGATCTTATGACCGCGCGAGACCTCCTCGAAACATGGGCGCTCCGCCTTGAAGCCGAACAGACACATATCAGCAGTACCGCATGTGACCAGCCGATTACTCCAGTGGCAGGCAAGCTTGTACACACAACCGGCTCGCTACACCTCTATGAACTGACTTTCCCGCAAGGCTCATCCATCGAGCATGACACTCCCTTCTCGATTATTCCCCCGGACGACATGGAACCAACCGAAGGGGTTGTGCTTGGAGGACAAGGCAACATGGCCCTCGTGCAAATATTCGATGCCATCGGACAGCCCTATACCAACGCGACGGTCGTTCCCGATCGGGTCGGGCTTCTGGCCACGTCCGCCAAGCGATTGCGCACCATGCTTGCACAGCCCGACACCTACCGACTCGGTCCAGCAGACCGCTTAGCTCCTCTCCTCAACACGGCGACAGGAATGGAGGAACTTTCCATATCAGGCACCGGATCGTCGATTCTCACAACCATCTGGGCGGACGACCTTTCGGTCCGACGACAGCGAGTGGCCGCGCTGGCCATCGAACTGATTCGCGCAAATAAACACATTCTGGTGGTCTGTCCTGATCATCAGGCGGCGGATGTACTCGTCGGAACCATCGCACGAGCTATGAAAGCTGCCGGGTTGATGTATAAAACATGGGTGAGCCGCTATGAAATAGCATTGACCCAGCAGGTCGAAGGCATCGGGATTCAGGAGCTGGGATTCGAAGCGCAGATGCATCAGTTCTATGCCAAGTCTCGCGCAGAGAAAGCCACGCTCAGACGTAAGTACGATCGATTCCGCGAACTGACACCCGTCCTGGCATATAAGGGACAGAAGCAAAAGGACCTCGATGAAGTGCGCCTCCTGGAATGGCGACTGTTGACCCAGGTCAGCGACTTACAGGCCAAGATCAAAGAAGCGAATGCCACGCTGGCTGAATATGAGAACCTTCCGCTCCTCAAGCGACTGAGCATGCAGGTCGTCGGGAAGAACGTCGAATCGCTCCATCAATATATCGAGCTGTACGAGAATCAATGCGCCGGACTGAGGGGAGAACTTGATATCGCCAAAGTACGCATCGACGCGCTCGTACCTGAAGCCGCCGTACCCAAAGACATGCGCCCAGAGTTTGCCGAACTCAAAGAGGAAATTGTCCGGCTGGGCGGGACGAAGCAGATCAGAGAGTTGCTTGCAGCCGAAGAAAACACGAACCGCCAGGCCTTCATTCAGAATCGGCGTCTCGTCATCACCACGGCATCGAGAGTGCTGAGCGACCCTCTGTTCAGTCGCGTCCGGTTCGATGTCTTGATTGCCGATGAAGCGCCGTGGATCGCGGCAGCCCCATTGCTCGGCGCCGCCGGGCTCGTCCACGAAAAGATCGTGATCAGTGGCAACCAGCGCGACATTGCATCCTCTGGACTGTGGGCTTCACCTGAACTTGAACTTCGTTGATTGCGAGCGATTGCTTGACGGCGACCTCATGAATTCAGGATAATCCGCATCCACCTCGATGTGCCGAAGTGGCGAAACTGGCAGACGCACTAGATTCAGGGTCTAGCGCCCGCAAGGGTGTGCGGGTTAACCGTATCCGTCTCAGCGGCATCGACTGACCGGAGACGGGCCAAGCCTACGGGAAGCGCGCCATGCAAGCTGCGTCTGAGTTAGTCATTGGCAGGGAAGTGATGCTTCAGGCCCACGGCCACGGTAAGTACAAGCACACCCTTGCCGATGGCTCCTACCGGATGGTTCGAACGTCAATCACGCGCTCGCCAAAGACGGCTCGTGCTGGTGGTATCGGCAGTATGCGCTGGGGGATACGGTGCTGGAAGGGCTAGAAAACGAAGCGCGAGAGGGGCGTAAAGGGTTGTGCGCCGACCCGAAACCGATGCCGCCGTGGAAGTGGAGTCGGGATTGTGTCTGTCCGGTCGAAAGAGATGTTCATGCGCTTCGAAAAATTCTCGATTTCGAGCAGCCTGCCAGGGCTTCTTGACAGGCTGCGGAAATGCTGTGCTAAGGTGCATTGTAGATTTCTGGCGGTCTATTTCGTCAGAGAATTCTAACCATGGAAGGGGAGCAAAGATGACCGGAAAATTCTACTGTGGTGCCCTTTGAAGGAAGCGAATACGCATCTGACCGAAGCCATTGAGCATGGTAAAGCGAGCCACGCCGACACGGCCCTCACGCATCTGAATGCGGTATCAACGCCTCCTTCGTCGGTGGGTGTGTCCAAACAGGCGGGGGAGAAAATCCTGCCCGTTTCTGCATGAAGGGAAGCGCTCCCCTTCTGCGGTGAGCTTCTCTATCCGACCCATGATTCAATGAGGGCACCAAGTATCTCGTTGCAGCCACTCGCCACACTGGCTCCATCACGTTGTCAGCGTGCCATGACCGGCAGAAACCGGAAGAGAATCGGGTCAAGGATCTTGTGTGCTCAACCATTTTATGACGGGCACCACAGACTAGACAGGAAAAGTCTCACGCTCGAATACGTTCAGGAGCGTCTCAATGAATCCACGAATAGTATTAAGGCAACCAACGAAAGGAGCCTCAGATGCCCATTCAAGTTGGTGACCGGGTGCCGTCTGCCACGTTCAAACAACTGACCGGCAACGGTGTAGCCACTATCGATACGGCGACGCTGACACCAGTGTGTTCAGCCTACCATCTGCCCGGCTTCGTCGCCAAAGCCGATGACCTGAAGGCGAAGGGCGTCGATGCCATCGCATGCATCTCAGTCAACGATCCTTTTGTCATGCAGACGTGGGGCAAAGAGCATGGGGCCGACGGTAAGGTCATGATGCTGGCGGATGCGGACGGCGCATTCACTCGCGCGATCGGCCTGAGTTTTGACATGCCAGAATATGGTTTGAGCGGGCGCTCAGAGCGCTATTCAATGGTGGTTGAAGACGGCGTGGTGAAATCCATCAACATTGAGAAGAGTGTGCTTGATCACGGCATCAGCAGCGCTGCTACTTGCATGCTACACACGTGAGGAATTGATCTCGCCCCCCTTGACGGTGTCAAGATCCTGTGTGAGGGTTAAGCCGAAATGGGAGCTGTGGCCACATCATTCTAGTAGTCTGCGGAAAAACTATGTTGGCACGCACGCACATCGAAGGTCCGCACAGCTAGCGCAACATGAGCACGGTCCCGCAGGCTGCTCAAAAAGGCTGTCCAGCAAGAGAGAGGTCTTGCACTCTCTTCCACCGTGAACACATTCACCTCCTGCGATGATACCAATACCAACGGCGCGCCCCGCTCACTCGCATGAATGGGAAAACGCACATTCCGGCATGCCATCATTTGTCGTACGGGAACCACACAATTACAGCCGCCCCTAGCACGAACACACCGACAAGCGCACCAAACGCAATGGCAAGTTCCACGATAACCTCCCTGGGTTGATAATGTATTTAGCTACGGTTCCTCTGAATCTACCGATCTTGCAAGCTCATATCTTTGTCATACGGGAACCACACAATTATAGCCGCCCCTAGCACAAACACACCGACAAGCGCACCAAACGCAATGGCAAGTTCCATGACAACCTCCCCGAGTTGATGATGTATTTAGCTACGGTTCCTCTGAATCTATTGATCTCGCAAGCCCAAATGACGGTGGCATTAATACCATAAGAGCCTGTTCAGGGCAACTAGTACTTTAGCGGTGTATAGATCGCTCATTCATTGTCCGTTTTTGTCATACAGATCGGTCAGGGTAAAGGGGCACGCCCTCAAGAAGGGCTACAACGAGAGGGGGATGGGTACGATACATGGTACAGGAGAACGTCTCGACGCGTTGATTAAGGCAGATTATACGGACCAGAACCCACAATGGAGAAGAAAGTGGGGATGCTCGGGGTTACGGAAAAATCCTTCGGCCACTTGAGCGGTCGGTATGACGTGGCTGGGAGCACCATTGGCAGGTGATCGACCGGTTCTTCGCCCACGCAGGTCGTGGATGAAGGGGAGCTTGGAGCATGCCTCCCACATCTTGCAGATTCGATGACCCAAAGAGCTAACCCCCGCTGATGTTTTGCGCGTACAAGAAGAGCGGGGGTTGGTCACAGAGTTACTACAATACGGTATCAGGGTGGAACCCGGCAGATCTCGCACGACCCAACCCAGTTCCATTCCGCAAAGGTCGCGGTGCAGAGCTACACCTACTTATCCAGATGGAATCATTGCCCGTTTCATGGCCTCCGATCCTGACCCGTTGGCTTCTGCTGGATCGCGCTGTATCCTGGACTTCGGTACGCATAAAGAGATATGCAAGGGCGAGACACAAGAAGACATGGCAAACCATGCACTGCACACACTTCAGAGGCTAGCACCCGCAAGGGTATGCGGGTTCAAATCCCGCATTCGGCACCATCATTCTTCAATGCTTCAATCTTCAGCGGGCGGCACGTCACTCTACTTATGTCCGATCTCTTTCTGACCTACATGACGTGCGTCCGCCGGAAAGAGTGACTTTTCTGACGATGTGGGATTTCAATTGGTAGGAGTATCTGTCACATGCTGAACCGTTCCATGAAGACACCGCTTCTCTCTCTATTGGCCTTTGTAATAGTCGTGCTACAAAGTGGTTGCTGGCTTGCCAGCAGTCTGGATGCCAGCGCACACGATGACTCGGCGCAGGCGGAGCCAACGGTAACTGTCCATCCCAGAGAGATCAAGGACGTGCTCTATAATCCAGGGATGGGGCTAGCCGATTTTCATTTCGGATTCGAACATCCTCCCTCGATTGATGAGTATCCACAACAAACGGTGGCCTATTTCCGGTGGTCATGGGCTGACCTTGAACCCGAAGAGGGACAGTACGCATTTGATTTCGTGGATCGAATCATCAGCCAAGCCAAGGCGAAGGGAGAGACATTGGCCTTTCGCATTATGACGGAGTACAAGACCGGCTCACCTGCATGGCTGCTCCACAAGGGCGTAGAAAGCGTGGCGGTCGGCAGAGGAACATTTCCCGATTACAACAACCCTACGTTTCTCCAGTACCACGAAAAGCTGATCAAGGCTTTCGGGGAACGGTACGCCGGCTCACCGGATATCGATCATGTTGACATCGGCTCGGTCGGCTGCTGGGGTGAGTGGAATATGGCCTGCTGCCAGGGTGTCGAAGCGCAGTGCAGGCAGTATTTCCCGGTTGAGGACAATCAGATCAAGATCACAGAATGGTACCTCAAGTATTTTTCCGGCACGCCTCTCGTGATGCTTCATGGGGGACAGCTCAAGTATGCCGTGTCTCGGGGTACAGGCTGGCGCGGGGATTGCTTCGGAGATTACGGGTACTTCAGTTCCACGTGGAACCATATGGAGCATGCTTATACGCGAGTGCTGGAGGATCCGGCGATCAGCAATGCTTGGAAAAATGCTCCTGTACAATTCGAGGTGTGCGGCGTGATGCAGGACTGGGCCGAGAAAGACTTCGATATCGACCTGATTTTAGAAAAAGGGCTGGAGTGGCATGTCTCAGTCTTGAATGCAAAGTCATCCCCAATTCCGCCCAAATGGCGACCACGCATCAATGCGTTCCTCTCGAAGATTGGATATCGATTCGTCCTCCGCCAGATGACTCACGCCACCGAGGCACGGCCTGGCGGGAAACTGTCCCTGCGCTCACAATGGGAAAACGTCGGTGTGGCTCCGATCTACCACGAGTGGCCGCTCGCCTATCGATTGAGATCTACCGAGGACCAGGTTGTCGCGCAGTGGGCCAGCCCCGCTCAACTACGCCGGTGGCTTCCGGGTGCACAACATGAAGTGGGGGACGCGGTGACCCTCCCGGAAGGGATACTGGAGGGCTCGTACGCGCTGGATGTGGCAATTCTGGATCAAAGGGCGCGCGCGCCCTTTGTTGATCTCGCCATTTCAGGAAAGCGCCCAGATAGATGGTATCCAATCTCGACCGTCTTGATCCGTCGTTGAGTATGGATCGGCAATGAGAAAGATTTGAGAATCGCGTTCTTTCGTCTCTTGCCTCTTCTCTCTAGCCCCCCTAGAATATCCCTCCCAGCGAGACGCCCAATCCAAGACCACGGTACGGTGCACATCTCTTGTGAACTGGCAGATGCCTCTCAAGAGAGCGACAGATGCGTCCGGAGGAAATCCTCGCACTCACAGGTACGCTGCTCGAATGAGTAACATACTCAAGATCCATGAAGCTGTTATCCCATGGTCACGATGACAGAAGTTTGTGCGAGAGCATCTTGCAACCAAGCCGCACAGGCGTGCCTCGCTTCAGCATGACGTCAATCAATTCATCCGGGAACCGGCAAAGAGCGTCATATGCGTAAGGATCGGCGGTTCATCGCGCTCCGATTGTCTGTCGCCCTTGCGCTGTCGATGACCTGTCTCGTTGCGCCAGCATGGGCGGAGTTTCAAGTCGGCATGGACGCCTATAACCGTGGGGACTTCAAAACAGCCTTGCGTGAGTGGCAACCGATGGCCGAACAGGGAGACGCACGAGCGCAATTCTACTTCGGCTTGCTGTACGAAAATGGAGATGGCGTTCCCCTAGATTACGCGAAAGCACGGCAGTGGTATGAAAAGGCCGCCGTTCAGGGGGACGCCAAGGCACAGCTCTACCTCGGCCTACAATCTTCCTTCGGCCAAGGCGTACCCATGGATCTCGTCGACGCCTACATGTGGTACAGTCTGGCAGCTGGAAACGGAAATGCACACGCGCCAGGATACCGCGCTGATCTCAGCAGGCAGATGACGCCTGCCCAAATTGCCGAGGCGCAAAAGCGAGCGCGGGAGTGGAAGCCGAAGGGCAAGTGAGCGCCGAACAACTCACACTCGACTCATGCACACCGAAGAACCGGCAGAACCACGCGCGCAGGAACGCATGA
>SWDP01000043.1:16474-26408 GCA_005116885.1 Nitrospira sp. | reverse complement strand
TCAGCATCCTGCTAAAGCTGACAAGAAGAGAATACTGGGTCGACGCCAAGATATTGGGGTGGACCAGGCTGCGCCAAAAAAGTATAATCCCCCCGGCTCTTCACTGCCACATATCGCTTCAACCGTAGATGAAACAATCGCTGCACGTACTGACGGAGATGTTCTCATGAGGACTCGTAAGCTCAGAGACTTCAGCCGCCTAGCCAGCCTTGGGCTTTCACTCGTCTGTCTCACCACGCCTGCATGGGCGGACTTCAAAGCAGGCGAGAAGGCCTATCAAAGTGAGGACTACGCCACAGCCTTGCGTGAATGGCAACCGCTGGCCGAGCAGGGCCAGGCCGGCTCGCAGTACCAACTCGGCCTGCTCTATGCCAACGGGAAAGGTGTCACAAAAGACGATGCCAAAGCGCGGCTCTGGTACGAAAAAGCCGCGATCCAAGGGCATACGGAAGCCCAAGTCAACCTGGGAGTCATGTTGATGTATGCGCGGGGCGGCCAACAAGATTACAAGATGGCCGTGTACTATTTACGCCTGACCGCCAATCAAGGCCACGATGTAGCGCAGCGAAGACTTGGCGAGCTGTATCAGCGTGGAGAAGGCGTGCAGCAAGACTTCATCAAAGCCTATATGTGGTACAGCCTCGGGTCAGCGCACGGAGCGGAGGCCGGGACCAGGCTACGGGATGCGCTCGCCAAACAGATGGATCCCGACCAGATCGCCGAAGCCCAAAAGCTAGCTCGGGAATGGAAGCCCAAAGCGAAATAAGCGAAGAAGGCAACTCCTTATTTGTGCACATGCGGCCCACGCTACGCTGCGTCATGACCGCACACCGTCAGGCCGATCTCATGCAGGACCTTCAGATTCTCTATGCCGCCGTGCAGCATCATCACCATCACATAGACGCCTGGGTTTCCATTGCGACTACCGGGACTATACAGATGAACGACCCCGGCGTGCTCGTGAAAAACGAGTGTTCGCCCGTGGCGTGAGAGGGGATGCGCGGCCTACTCAGATGAAATCAGCGAGAGCTCTCCTCACCAACGGAGCGCTCAGCCGGTGAAGACTCCCCACGTAACAAATCTCCACGAAACGAAAGACCAGATCTTGTTCGTGAAAAACCGGCCCCTATGGCCCGTTCAGAAGGTCAACTACTGGCTTTCAGACAGCAGGGTGGGGATTGACCCCTCTTGGGTTCTTTGGTACGTTGCCGTCCACTCGCCCTTTACAATTCCTATTTCCTGTCCGCAAGTTCATTGACGCGCCTAGGAGGGGAAACATGCATAAATGTCGTTGTACTAACACCTTCAAGAAATCATGGATTTCAGTTGGTGCTTTGGCCATCTGTCTCGTATTTGCTCAAGGATGTGCTGAGTACCATGTAGCGATGAAAGATGCAGATCCAGCAGAGTTACCCTATAAAGCGAACATGATTCATTCCTTGGGATGGGGCCTATTGTACAAACCTCAGCAGATTACGACCAATTGCAACACCGAAACAGGTATTAACGACGTGGTTGTCAAGAGCAATTACCTGTATAGCCTGGTGGCTGTCCTGAGCTTAGGTATTTGGATGCCGATAGAAATCGATCACCGATGCCAAGCGGGACCAGGTGAGGAGATTCGATTGGGCAACAAATAAAGACGGCAATCGCTTAACCAGCGCATGACTGTTCTCAACGGATAGGTAGAGGAGAAACGCATGCCCCAAAAATCATTCACTCCAACAGACTTCTGGGAAGGAAGACATCAATCCTACCATCAGGATATTGATGGGTATTATACGTTTGATTCGTCTGCGAAGGGGGAAGGCCTGGCAGGCTATCGGAACGCATCGAAGGAGTTTCAGGAAATTATCGCGGAAGCTGTTCAGAACAATTTTACGCTACGGGCAATGGGAAGCTCCTGGTCCTTAAGCACGTGTGGCGTCACCAACCATCGGTTGATTAGTTCAAAAAATCTTCGCAGATTCTTCGGGGTAAGCGGGAGTTATGTCGACCCCAGCTATAGCAAGGACAGTACGAAACTCCTCTTTTTCGAATGTGGGTACACCCTGAGCAAGATCAATATTGAGCTGAAAAAGAAAGGGTTATCGTTGACGGCCTGTGGGTCGAATAATGGGCAAACATTACCGGGGGTAGTTTCGACCAACACGCATGGTTCGGCTTTTAAATTTGGAGCCACACCGGAAATGGTGGTCGGGATCCATTTGATTACCGGCCCTTCCTCTCAGGTGTATCTCGAACGAGCATCCTATCCGGTTGTCACCAAAAAACTCACGGATGAGTTGGGCGCAGAACTGGTTCGCGATGATGCGCTGTTCAATGCCGCCTTGGTGAGTTTTGGCTCATTTGGCATAATCCGTGGGTTGACGATCGAAACTCGGGATCTTTTTCTTTTACATCTCTCAAGAAAGTTTCGACCGTTCAATGAGGCACTGGAGAAGGCCATTACATCATTGGACTTTTCTGGCTTCGCAACCTATTTCAAAGAATTAGAGGATCGAGCTACGGATCGCAATCAATTTCCCGTCACCTTCACTGAAGAGAGCCTCTATCATTTTCAAGTGACGTTCAGTCCAAATTCAGCTGAAAAAGGACAGCGGCCTCAAGAAGCCGCCGTTTTTTTTGGGTTTGCGGGTCCCTATCGTGACGATTACACACGACCTCCTGAGGAAGAAGGGAGCATTGGTCCTGGCGCATCAGGAATTGAACTGCTTGGGCATCTCATGGAATCTGTGCCGGGGCCACTCAAGAAATTTGTCAAAAAACAGTTGGATACCCAGGTCAAGAAACTTTTTCAATATGAGTTTACCGGAACGTTTCAAGAAATTTTTCGTGATGAGAGCACGAAGGGGAAGGTCTTCGCCTCTGGAATTGGCCTATCTCCATCCAGAGCGTTGGAGGTCGTGGACATGGCCCTACGAACCTATGAGGACTTCGACACGATTATGCCCGTTCTCATTACCCTGCGGTTTGTGAAAGAGACCAAGGCCACGCTGGGATTTACAAAATTTACACCAACCTGCGTCATCGAACTTGATGGCTTGAACACTCCCAATATGCAGGAATATACCAACTTAGTGTGGGCACGTATTGAACAAGCCGGCATTCCTTTCACGATGCATTGGGGGAAATTCAATGATCATTTGGACGACACACGGATAAAGGCGATGTATGGCGCCAATCGGGATCAATGGATTCAAAGCCGCGAACAACTCCTCAGTCCAGAAGTCCGCGCAGTCTTCACCAACGATTTTCTTCGCCGTGTAGGCTTAGCGACTTGAGACGATTGGTTTCGCGAGGAGAAACAAGGAAAGAACGGATCGATTTCTTCGAAAAACTTGAAACTATTCAGCCGTTTTTGACTTCCCCGGCCTCTCCCTAAGGCTCGGTGCGAGCTGTTCGTTGAACTTCAAGAATTGCGGCCCGCACACCCTCGAAATTGCAGCTAAGCAACACTGGCGCCCTATGTCGCTGAATCAGACGGTCGCGAGCGCTGAGCACTCGCCATCTTCTCCGGTCATCGACGGCACGATTGCATTGTCTGCTGCCACATTCCCAGTCGTGCTATGTCGAGGCAGGAATATCGCTCAACGGGATCTTTAACGCATTGGCGACACCCTTGCCATAGGCCGGATCGGCGTTGAGACAGTGACTGATGTGGCGAATCTGAATCTCGCGCGGAGCCCCACCGATCGATCGTGCCGTGTTTTCGAACAACACGTTCTGCTGCGCCGGCGTCATCAAGCGGAACAACGCACCGGGCTGCGAGTAGTAATCCGGATCTTCGCGATGGTTCCAGTGATCCGCGGCCCCGTCCAGGCTGAGTGGCGGCTCGGCGAATTCGGGCTGTTCCTGCCACTCACCTGCGCTATTCGGCTCGTACCCCAGCGTACTTCCGTGGTTCCCGTCCACCCGCATAGGACCGTCACGGTGATAACTGTGCACCGGACATCGGGGAGCATTGACTGGAATGAGATGATGATTGGTGCCGAGCCGGTAACGCTGGGCATCGCCATAGGCGAACAGGCGTCCCTGGAGCATCTTATCTGGTGAGAAGCCGATCCCCGGCACCACGTTCGCGGGATTGAACGCCGACTGTTCGACCTCCGCAAAGAAGTTCTCCGGATTGCGGGTCAGCTCCATCACCCCCACTTCAATCAGCGGGTAGTCCTTGTGGGGCCAAATCTTGGTCAGGTCGAAGGGGTTGTAGGGAACCGTCGAAGCGTCTTGCTCCGACATCACCTGAATGAACAGTGTCCACCTTGGGTAGTCGCTCTTTTCGATGCTCTCGTAGAGATCGCGCTGATGACTCTCGCGGTCCTTGCCAATGATGACCTGGGCTTCGGCGTCGGTCAGGTTCTTGATGCCCTGTTGCGACTTGAAGTGGAATTTGACCCAGTGACGTTCATTCTTCGCGTTGATCAAGCTGAAGGTGTGGCTGCCGAAGCCGTGCATGTGCCGATACGTCGCCGGGATGCCGCGGTCGCTCATGACGATCGTGATCTGGTGCAGAGCTTCCGGCAGAGACGTCCAGAAATCCCAGTTGTTCTTCGCGCTGCGCATATTGGTGCGCGGATCGCGTTTGACCGCGTGGTTGAGATCGGGGAACTTGAGCGGGTCGCGCAGGAAAAACACCGGCGTGTTATTGCCCACAAGATCCCAGTTGCCTTCTTCGGTATAAAACTTCACGGCAAACCCCCGGATATCGCGTTCGGCATCGGCCGCACCGCGTTCACCGGCGACGGTGGTAAATCGGGCAAACAATTCCGTGTGCTTCCCAATTCCTGAGAAGATCTTCGCACGGGTATAGCGGGTGATGTCCTGCGTGACGATGAACCGGCCATAGGCTCCTGACCCTTTGGCGTGCATGCGCCGCTCGGGAATCACTTCCCGATCGAAGTGGGCAAGCTTTTCGAGAAACCAGACATCCTGCAACAGTTGTGGGCCACGCGGGCCGGCGGTCATGAGATGTTGATTATGCACAACGGGGCAGCCAGCATTGGTGGTCAATTTTTTATCTTGGCTCATGGTGATTCTCCTTTGGGTACATCGGTTCGTTGTGTCCTGCCAGCATGCCGTAAATCCCTCAGAGGCACTTTCTCACATACCCTCTCAGAACATGCCGGCGTAATTCACGAGGCTGTAGATCTACCTCGTCGGGTACGATCCACGAGTATTGGATGTTCACCGTAATCATGTGGATACGCACCCGAGGCGTCACTTTGGAAATGATTTCGGTACCACCGCCTGTTGCCAGCCTTCCCCATTGAGCGACTTGAGCAGAGCCACAACATCCTGCCTCTCCTGCTCAGTCAGCTCAAGCGGAATCAGTGTGTTGTCCTGGTATGAATTCTTGATGCCACCCTGGTTGTAGAAACTCACCACCTCTTCCAGCGTCCTGAACCTACCATCATGCATATAGGGAGCAGTCCAAGCAATCTCGCGCAACGTCGGGGTCTTGAACGCACCGATGTCTTCCGCATTCTTCGTCACCAGATACCGACCGAGGTCGACTGAATTGGTATCCCACCCAATACCGATATTGTGAAACTTTTCATCGGTGAAGTTGAATCCGGAGTGGCAGCGTGTACAACGGGCTTTCCCTCGGAACAATTCAAGACCACGTTGTGCGGACTCATTCAATGCCGTTTCGTCACCACCCTGGTCAAACTTATCTACGGGGATGTTACCGGACAGCACGGTGCGTTGAAAACTGGCGACCGCCTTCCCCACATCCTCAATCACGATATCGCGGCCAAATACATCCTGAAAGAGTTTCCGATAGCCAGGAATCTTTCGCATCTTGGCGACCATTTCGTCATGGTTGGAAAATCCATGCTCAATCGGGTTGTCGAACGGCCCGATGGACTGATTTTCCAGTGTGTCTGCACGACCATCCCAAAACTGTGCTTTACTATAAACGCGGTTAAACGAGACGGGCGCGCTACGACTGCCTTTGAGCCCATTAATCCCGGGCGAGACCGGCATCCCATCTGCAAAGCCCTTCTCCGCCAAATGGCAGCTCGCACAGGCGATCGTGTTGTTCTTCGATAGCCGCTTGTCGAAAAAGAGTACTCGCCCCAACTCGATTTTCTGCACAGTCAGCGGATTGTCGGCTGGGACAAACGTGCTCGCATCTTCCAGCCCCTGGAGCTGCGACAATTGATACCTCACATCTTGACTGCCTTCGCCAAAGACCGAGGGCAACGGCAGGGCGGCGCCCGCCCCGAGCACAAGCACCCCTATCAGCATAATCCCCATCAATTTCCTGAATCGTGTCATTCCATCCTCCTCTCTTGGTATGGTTGCAACCTCAGGCCTCTCTTGAGGAAGCCAGGCTACAACTTCCTTCTCGAAATGATTGTTAACGCTGCACCACCCGAGGTGGGCTAAAGAGGGACCTGATGGAGCCCTCTTCAGCCCGGTTACTCGACGCATCAGTGGCTCGTCGGCTGGCTATAGAAATAGGTCGCTTCGTCGCCTGCCCGGGCGAGCATTGTTGGCTGGCTGGAGGAATAGGTAGACCCGCCCGCCCCAATGCGCTCAATGACATCCACCTCCCCTCGCTCCGTTCCTGCTACATGAGAGTCGCCTAGCTGGACAGGCATCGGACGGCTGGAGGAATAGGCTGACCCTCCCGCTCCGATCCGCTCGATGACCTCCACCCGCTGTGCGTCGGAGGCGAAACTGTCCGGCACCTTCACGAGACCACTGGCCACCATCATCGACAAGAGCCCCACTGTGAACATCTTCTTGGCACTCATCACGCCCTCCTTGTGGGTTGAAGTACATGCGCTGCGGATCATCCCGTGCGCTCACCAGGAGGATAACCAGCCCTTGACGATAAATCTAATTGGTAATATATTGGTCATCGATTAATAATTCTTATTGACTGAGAGCCCCCCCGCATGACGCTCACCGAGCTGCAATACATCGTCGTGGTCGCACAAGAACGCCACTTCGGCCGGGCCGCCGAACGGGTGTTCGTGACGCAACCGGCCTTGAGCTTGGCCATCAAGAAGCTGGAAGAGGAATTAGGCACGACGATTTTCGAGCGACGACAGAGTCAGATTACGCTGACCCCGCTGGGGGAGCAGCTTGTCCATCAAGCCCAGCGTGTGCTGGAGGAAGCGGATCAGCTCAAGATTCTTGCCGCTCAGGGCAAAGATCAGCTTGCGGGACTGTTGCGGTTCGGTGTGATCGCCACAGTCGGGCCTTACATCCTGCCGGATTTGATCCCAGCGCTGAGCAAGCGCGCGCCGGCTATGCCTCTCGAAATTGAAGAAAGTCTGACCGCCAATCTGACCGCGATGCTGAAGAATGGGAAATTGGACGTCATCATGGTGGCCTTGCCCTTTGACGAGCCGAGCATTCTCACCCAGGCACTCTACGACGAACCGTTCAAGGCGGTGGTGCCGGTCGGGCATCGATGGGAGCGCAAAAAACAGCTCGATGCACGGGAGCTCGAAGGCGAAAAGGTGCTCCTGCTCCATGCCGGGCACTGTTTCCGCCAGCAAGTCCTGGATTCGTGCCCGGAACTGAGCCGATCCGATGCGGAGGGAATCCAGGGGAATTCCCTCGAAACTATTCGTCAGATGGTGGCATCCGGACTTGGGATTACCGTGTTGCCCTGCAGTGCGCTGACGAAAAAGCATGACAATAGGCGGTTGGTCGTGCTCTCGCTGATGAAACCTGTTCCTGGACGGCGCATTGGCCTGGCGTGGCGACGAGGCTTTACCAGGCCGCGCGTGATCGACGCGATTCGGAAGGCAGTGCAGTCGCTGAAGATTCCGGATCTGAAGATGCTCACCGACAACGAGTCAGTATGATGACTGAATTTGCAAGCGAACTTCTGCTATTCAACTGTCGTCGAGCTGATCACGGTTTAGGCCGCCCCCAATTCTGAGTGACCGATAGATCATCACGAGCCATGGTTCTTATCCAACTTCTAGGCAGGGCAGGGCATTAGAGCGCGAGCGCCCTGAGGTCCAACTTCCCCTTGTGCATCGGTGGGCACCAAAAGTAGTTGCCTGAAATCGGACGGGTGAATGTAAACAATGCGTCCGCTATGCAATCGTCCGCCCCGACCATTCTTCTGAGCAAAGCCTCGAATGGCCGAAAGGACTCACCGAATGCCACAAACACCAGTCCTTCCCCTGTTTCATCAGCCCAGGGCATTGACCGCCTCACTACAAACGCTGGTGGTTCAAACGTCTCCTGTGCTGTTCTTTTCACATGACCTGACATCGGCGCATCGTGAATTTCTTGGTTGTCACTTTTTCGGCGCCCAATGGTGTGATCCTGTTCCAAGCCCGACATGGACTCGAAGCGAGTCAGGTCGTGAACCCATTGTTGGACCGCCACGAAACTGGAGCCGTCAAGACCTTCGCCGCTTTTCTGTAGAACAGCCACCGCGTAGGCTTGCTTGCCAGTAGGGTTTTCAGTCCCGTCCTCGTAGCCCGTCAGATCAAGGCTCGGCCCATATTGAAACGCGTCGATTACCTTCTCCAACTGGAAGGCAGGAGAGACGGTACGGGCAATGAGCCTAGTTCGATGCGTAAGCTCCCCCCGGTCTTCTCCACGCAACCAGCACCATAACGCGCCTGGTGTGGACGGCACGTCGATGCCCGCCCCCGAATAACATGGAAAAACGCGGAGTCCCTCAATCGTTCTCCCTAAGGCCAGCACGGTCGACTGCCCAATCCCGATGACCGTGTACTCTCCATCTGCATGATCGCCTAAACGCAGTAACGCAGCCCGTGGCTCTGACGATGGTGTGAGCGAAAAGACGAGATAGCGAGCCAATCGCGGCACGACCGCCAATATTCCCGCTTGGACCGTACTCATAGATTGTGCCCTCCCTCACACGTATGTGTTTATGGACCAGCTGCAGAATAAGTCTAATTGCTTGGAATTCGACCGACGCCCTACGGGTTTCCAATTTAGGATTTTGACATAAGTGAGCGGTTCTCGATAGTTCGTTTTGAGGGGATGCGATTGACATGCGTTCTGTCTGCGTAAAGCAGACGAAAGGCAGAGTGAGTTGCCCACTCATTCCACTTCACTCAATCTCACGGCTTCTTAGCTCATAAATCTGTGACTTTGTGCCGAGAGCCTGGTGAGATTCTCCGTACGTTGTTGGTGCTCAATTGAGCCTCAATCAAATCTCGCCTTCGGCACAATTCCTCCCATTTCAGATCTCTAAGGCATGATGATTTCTCAGCCTAGATGGTATTTGTTACCATTCGTGTTCCACGCATTTTGCTGAGTGAACAGGCATTCATCATGCGGATGTGCGAGTTCTTTACTAAGAGCGAACGGTGTGTGTGTGTGTGGAAAGAAGAATCGTCAGACGGGTATGGAGTGCGGTGAGATCATCAAGCAGTTCGATTGTGGTATGACGCAGGCGATCGCCAATGGCACGGGCCCCCTGGCCGCCGACAGCCACAGACCAGCGGGTGGCCAATAGCTCAAGTTCCTTGAGTTGTTGGAGAGCCGCAGCCTCGGGCCTTACCTCAGTGAGAGAGAGTAGTACGAGATCGGGCTTGATCGTCTCGCAGAAGGTCATGAGGTCTGCACTGGGAAGGTTCGGGCCGAGGTAATAGACGTGGCACCCTTTGGTCGCAGCGATGTAGGCCACGGCTTGGGCCCCGATCTCATGGGTTTCTCCCTCCGGGCAGGCGATCAGAATTCGTGGCCCGAATTCGTTCACCGAAAGTTGATTCATGACCGAAAACAATTTCTGTTGGACGATCTTCGTCACATAATGTTCAACGGCAGCATTCAATTGATCTCGGTGCCACAACTCGCCGACTCGTTGTTGCAGTGGGAGCAAAATCCGCTGGACAGCTTCTTCAAAGGGAATGACGGCCACGGCGCCGTTCAATCGGCGTTCGAATCCCGCCTTATCGAGCGGATCAAGCGATCCCAT
>SWDP01000043.1:0-16464 GCA_005116885.1 Nitrospira sp. | reverse complement strand
AAATCGTCTAACAGGCGCTCATGAGGCTTCTGATCCTCTGCAGAAACTGGGGTCGCGAGACGCATGCGCGCGACAAGCGCATCGTGTCCCTCCACGGCGAGGGAACCAATCGTGGCGCCTTGCTCCATCTGAGCCTTCACAAAGCGAAGGAGTGCAACCTCTTCGTCGCTATACTCGCGATAGCGATTGGAACTGCGTGAAGGTTTGACAAGTCCATATCGTCTTTCCCAGACGCGGATCACATCCTTCGATAGACCGGTGAGCTTTGCAACTCTATGAATTCTATGAGTATTCATGTTTATATTTTCATTGTATTACTATGTCTAATGTTTGTCAAATATTTACACTACTAACACTTGACACATTGGACAACATGGTTTATACATTAGACATACTCGCTACAAACAGTCAACGAGAAACCTAGGGAGGCAATCATGGCAAGAGCATTAGAGGAGGAAACGAAAGCCGCACAGCCTCGAACCCATACGATCTCTTCTGAAGCCTCGCATAAATCAATGTGCGCCAGATGCGGCGGACTCATGGTGACCGATTTCTACATGGATTTAATTTTTTGCATCGGCGAGACGGAGTTTGCCGCCCAGCGCTGTGTGCAATGTGGAGAGATTGTCGATCCCGTCATTCTGCGCAATCGAGGAATGAACCATGCGCCAATGACAGCTCAGGCTGCAGGGAAGATGGTGCCAAACAATCACGTGACCAACGGGCGCAGCCGATTCGCGCGACAGACCCATCGAACAGACTTTGGCTGCGCGCGAGGACTCGAAGGCCAGATCCAAGATAAGTAGACGAAGGGGTAGTACGATGAAATCAGATAACCACAACAAAAATACGGAGGCTGGCTCTTTTCCACATCGAGGCAGGCGCCGCGAATCCGCACGGCGCCTCCCACTGAGGTAGATAGGCCCCTCTCTACACCCCGGAGGGGCCTATCTGCTCGGTGAGCCACAGAAGGAGGTGACGCGTATGAATGGAACTGTCAACGGTGATGAGATAACACGTCTCAATACGCAGTGGTATTCAATTCCTTAACAAGGAGGTCGGTAGCATGGCTAACACAACAACATTTGGGGGGAGCGACAGCGGCTACGATATGTCGCTCTGGTACGATTCCAGGCCCCTCAAGGTCGGCTGGTTTGCAATGTGATACAAACATTGAACATTTAATCTAAGGGAGAGGATCATGGCGAGAGCATTGACAAATAAAACGAGAGCCGAGCTGCTCGGAGGTCACACGTTCTCTCCCGTAGTCCAACATGAATGGACATGCACCCGGTGCGGAGGACTCATGGTGAACGACTCCTACATGGGCTTGCTCAACAACGTCGGTGAGTCGAAATTTGCCGCGAAGCGCTGTGTGCAATGTGGTGAGGTTGTTGATCCCGTCATAGTGCGTAATCGAGGAGCCCGGCAAGAACCGATGACAGCTCCTTCAGTATCGGTCTAACCGTTTCAACCAAAAGGGGGGTGTAGTATGAAAAGAATTTTCGGATTAAAACGGTTGCTGGTTCCTGTAGCTATGGGGATTGCAACCCTTATGGTTATCGGTTTCGATGGGCGATCCGTTGCACAGGCTACTGATCAAGGTGAGATGCATATCGATATTACGATCACGGACCTGGGGTTCAAAGTCATAGGCAATACGATACCCGATGCGTTGACATCGATCGTAGTCCGCAACGATGGCACCATTCCCCATGGGATCACTTCCACGGCGTTCTCGACGGGAGTCATCAAGAAAGAGGGGGATGGTGTGGAGATGAAAGATTCGAAGGGCAAAGGGCACACGGCCTATCATCTTGCGCCTGGGAAGACCATGACTTTGCACTTCACTAAGAGACCTTATACAGATCCCGGGACCGGGATGAGGGAAACGACACAGATTCCCTTCTGGTGTGATATTCACGCCCACATGAAGGGGGAATTCCTGGTCGTGGAAACGAGAGGTGAGATGTGAGGCAGCTGAGTAGCTCTCAGAGCAATGATCGCACGACCCGTAGAACAGACAATCGCGTTTCATGCTGGAATTGCCGCGAAACGCTGTGTGCGGTGTGGTGAAATTGTCGATTCCCTGATTCTGCTCAATCGGCAGTTTAGTGAAGAGCCAATTACGGTCGAGCGTGTAGGGAAAATATTGTCGAACCATTGCGTGACGGAAGGGCTATGCTAAAGGTGTTTTTAATCAACCAGGGTCGTCCTGGTGTTCCTAAACAAAGGGGGGTGTCCTATGAGGAGTTACATTGTACTTCAGGTCGGATTGGGGGTGGCATTGATGGCGGGAGCCGTCTCCGTCGCAACAGCTGCGGACGATAAGACCATGGTGCCGATCCCAAAAGGTGAGTTCACCATGGGAAGCAATGAACATTCAGATGAGGCCCAGCACCAGGTCGTGCTCGATGCCTATCTGATCGACAAATTTGAAGCGTCAAACAAACGGTACAAAGAGTTTATGAAAGGCACGGGTCACCCGGCCCCAGCTTATTGGGACGATCCTCGACTCAGCAAGCCCGATCAGCCGGTGGTCGGAGTAAGTTGGACTGACGCGAGCGCGCTCTGCAAGTGGGAAGGTAAGCGGCTTCCGACTGAAGCAGAATGGGAGCGAGCGGCCAAGGGTCCGCAAGGCGACAACCATTATCCATGGGGCCATACACTCGACCAGAAGAAGGCCAACTATGGACAAAATATAGGCAAGACCATGCCGGTGGATTCCTTCCCAGAGGGGGTCAGTGGGTTTGGCGTCTACAACATGGCGGGGAACGTCTTCGAATGGGTCGAGGATTGGTATGACCTGAAATATTACAAGGAAAGCCCTGCTCTGAATCCTCGTGGCGCCGAGAAGGGCTACAACTTTGCCAATCAAGGCCCGGTGAAGGTCTTGCGCGGCGGTTCCTGGCTCGCGCCGGAAACCTCCCTCCATACGAGCCATCGGTTCTGGAATCAGCCGGACAATAACTCCTATGGGGTCGGCCTCGGATTCCGTTGCGCGAGGTCGGCTCAGACGGTGTCCGATGAAGCCGCACAAGCAGGCCGCGATGCATTCATTCAGGCATTAGTCGCGATGGGTGCTGAAAAGAATGCCGACGCGATGGCTTCCATCGAGAAGGCGTTGGCTTCGGAGCCCGACAACAACGAATACCTGGCGACTCGCGATCTGATCAAGAAGAGCATGAATAAGAAATAGTTGAATGACGGGAGGGGGACGGCTGACACCCCCTCCGAGAGCCCCAAGTCTTACTGGAGGCCTGAAGTGAATAAGTCTGAAACCAATGTGCCGAGCAAATCGACAGCGGGCCCCGCGGCAGTTCCAGAGAAGTCCCTCATTCTTCTCACAGGTGCCAGCGGGTATATCGGCGGTCGCCTTCTTCCGTCGTTGGAGCACCAGGGGTACCGTTTGCGCTGCCTGGCCAGGCGTCCAGAAATTCTCAAGCCGAAGGTCGGTCCATCAACGGAAGTGGTCGCGGGTGACGTGCTTGACCGAGCGAGTCTCGACTCCGCATTGCGCGGAGTCGACGTGGCCTACTACATGGTTCACTCAATGAGTTCAACCGGCTCGTTTGAAGAGACGGACCGACAGGCGGCCCGGAACTTTAGCGAGGCGGCAAAAGCAGCAGGCATCAAGGGCCTCATCTATGTAGGAGGCTTGGGCAGCGACGAAGAGGAGCTCTCGACACATCTGCGTAGTCGGCACGAGGTTGGAGATATATTGCGGCAATCGGGCCTACCCCTGTGTGAGTTCCGCGCATCGGCCGTGATCGGTTCCGGCAGCGCCTCGTTTGAGCTGATCCGGGCGCTGGTGGAGCGCTTGCCGATCATGCTCACACCGAGATGGGTCAAGGGGAAGGCGCAGCCCATTGCGATCGACGACTTGCTAGACTACCTGATCGAAGCGCTTCGGATTCCCATTTCAAAATATCGTATATATGAGATCGGCGGTACCGACCAAGTATCCTACGCAGACATGATGCTTGCCTACGGGCGTCAACGCGGACTAAAGCCTCTGATCATCCCCGTGCCGGTCCTCACCCCTTGGGTGTCTGCTCTCTGGCTTGGATTGATCACGCCGCTCTACGCGCGCATCGGACGGGCAATTATTGAGAGCATTGTCCATGTCACGGTGGTGCGGGACAATGCCGCGCTCACAACCTTCTCCGTACGTCCGATGGGAATCGATCAGGCTATTCACCGAGCCCTAGCCCATGAAGAGACGCATTTCGCGGCCACCCGGTGGTCCGATGCGCTCTCCTCATCTGGCAAGTTGCCGTCGTGGGGGGGGGTGCAGTTCGGGACACGTCTAGTCGATTCGCGGACGTTGACCGTCGACGTGCCGCCTGACGTCGTCTTCAAACACATTGAGAGAATCGGTGGTGACACTGGCTGGTACGCATGGAACTGGCTGTGGCGGGTGCGCGGTTTCATCGACCTGCTCGAAGGGGGCGTGGGCTTGAGACGTGGACGGCCTTCTTCCACGACTCTTCGCGTCGGTGATACGGTCGACTCCTTTCGCGTTGAGTCGATTGAGCCGAACCGCCGCCTGCGGCTCAAATCCGAGATGCATTTGTACGGACGGGCGTGGCTGGAGTTCGAGGTGACTGGCACAGGCTCTTCAACAACGATCCGGCAGACCGCGATCTTTGATCCGGTGGGACTGATCGGGCAGATCTATTGGTATACGCTCTACGTGCCGCACGAGTTTGTGTTTAGTGGGATGCTGAGGGGAATCGCTCAGGCAGCGTTGAGTGAGATGAGAGACCTTGATACAGCTAAGATACCTAACGGGCAGCCGGCGCCGCATCGCCGCTGAACTGGGCGTAAGGAGGGAAGTGAGGCTACTCCCAATCAGGAAACCAACTTGTGATGGAGGTCTGCAATGCAGATAGCACACACCATTATGATCGTGGCATTGGCGGCGGGATTCACAATATTGACCACACCAGTCCGTGCGGAGGAGCCCATGATCCCGAAAGACATGCGGTACATCGGGCAGGGGGGATCGATGATGGGGCTCGACAAGGAAGCGCCTGTGGAATCAGGCAAGACACTCACGAGGCATGAAAAACATATGAAAGCTCCGTGGTCTCTCGATGCGTTCCGTGACGAAGGTCCGGCCCATATGGTGTTCTTGGATTCATACCTCATGGATACGTATGAAGTCTCCAACAAGGACTATGGCGAGTTTGTCACAGCGAAAGGTCATCCGGCCCCGGCCTACTGGGACGATCCCCGCTTGAACAAGCCGCAACAACCCGTGGTCGGGGTGAATTGGGAGGAAGCCAAAGCCTTCTGTGAATATCGTGGCAAACGCCTTCCAACGGAAGCGGAGTGGGAGAAAGCGGCTCGTGGTCCCGAGGGCAACCTCTACCCCTGGGGCAACGACTTTGATCCGCTGAAAGTCAATTATGGCAAAAATCACGACGCCACCGTGCCGGTGGATTCCTATCCAGAGGGTGCGAGTTACTACGGCCTGTATCACATGGCGGGAAATGCCTTTGAGTGGGTCTCGGATTGGTATGACCCGCGATACTATGGGCGGCTTGAAACGATGGTCAATCCGACCGGTCCGACCACGCCCGCATGGGTAGGTGGAACCGGCACCTATGTCGACCGCCAAGCGCTCGGTGCGAAGCGGGTTGTTCGCGGCGGATCCTGGGTCGCACCGGAAAAGACGGTCAGGACCACGCATAGATTTTGGAATGGTCCGCTGAACAACAGTTACGGGGTGGGTTTGGGTTTCCGCTGCGCCAAGACCGCCCCACTTGAAATCGATGAGCGAATCAAAAATGCCTCCATCTTGGCTTATGTCGAAATGGGGCGAGAGCGGTTTGTGGAGGCCCAACAGGCCGTCGCCCAGGGACTGGCCATTGACCCAAAGAATGTGGACCTCTTGGAGCTACGACAGTTGATTGAGCAATCCATGAAGCAGCCGTAAGGGAAGACTGAAAGAGATTTCTCCACTGGTTTGATCGTGACGGAGGCGCACTTATGATACACGACAAGATTCTCCTTCCAGGAATTGTGCTCATCGCACTACTCGGGGCCTCACCCCTCCAGGCCGATCCCATCGATCCCGCCCGGCATCCGCAACCAGACAAGGCTCAGACGGTGCATGAGGCCGAGCATGATGTGGACCAAGCGTGGGAAGTCTATCATCGCGCGGCATTAGGCGGAACGGTCGCGTCCCCTGCCCTACAAGCGGACATCGAGCAGCACCTGCACGAAGCCAGAACCCTTATCACTCAGGCGCAAGAGGCAGCCGAGCGGGGAGACGAGCGTCAGGTGCAGACTCTCATAAGCCAAGTGAAAGTCCATACCACCATGGCCATCGAGGGGAGCAAGGAGCAGAAGAAATGACACAAGGCTTCAAGAGAAGAAGAACTCGCTGGAGCACGATTGCGATGATGGCCCTAGGCTGTTCCATGGCCATCGCGCCAGTCGTCGCAGCATCGCCGGACTCAAAAGAGCTCGACCCAGTCGTCATGGTGACAATTCCTGCTGGAGAATTCTTGATGGGGAGCCTGGAAGGAAAAGGCCGGGCCGACGAGTGGCCGCAGCGATCTGTGTACCTCGATGAGTTTGCAATCGATCAAGTCGAAGTGACGAATGCACGGTTTCTAGCCTTCGTTGCGACCACAGGCCATCGAAGCCCTCCGAATCCCTACGGCACCGGCACACTCGTGTCCGTCAAGGGAATCGAGCAGCTTCCGGTCGTGCAGACGACCTGGTACGACGCCAAGGCCTATTGTAGTTGGGCCAAAAAACGGCTCCCGACGGAAGCGGAATGGGAGAAGGCTGCTCGCGGCACCGATGGCCGCCTCTTCCCCTGGGGCAATGAACCAGCGACGTCGAAGCGGGCGAACTTTGACCGTGAGTGGGAGGAGGAGCACACATTGCACCCAGCTGGATCCTTACCTGGTGGCGACTCACCCTACGGGGTGAAAGATCTGTCCGGTAATGTTCGCGAGTGGGTGCAGGATTGGTATGACGCCGAATACTACCAGCATGCGCCGGATCGGAATCCGCAGGGTCCTGAGAAAAAAGGCGTGGTCCGATCGATTCGTGGGGGATCGTGGCATAGCCCGATCTCGGACATCACGACGACGGCGCGCGGGCGCGGCGGATTCGCACTGCAGACCCATGGGACAGGCTTTCGCTGTGCACGGGGGCTCGAAAGCCAGGCCCAGCAGAAGTAGACGGTCGACGCGGTGAGGCAATGAAACTAGATGATCACAGCGAAAACCTTACTATCCGACGAGAGCATGAAGACGTGATGAATGTTTCGAGCACGAACATGAATGGGTATGGACCGCCTTGCTTCACATTCCATGAGGATTTCCAGTGTACGGCCAAATCGGCTGCGATAGACAAGGAGGAATCATGGCAGGAAAATTACGACAATACCTGAGCCTGTCCGGCGGCTCTCTGCTTGTCGGCGCCGTTCTTGTGGTCGGAGCGATCGCCGTGGTATTCGGCGGGGAGCACGCCCTCTCCAGGACCGAGTTCTGTGTGAGCTGCCATTCCCAGACCTACCCGTATGAGGAGCTGAAAAAGTCCTCGCACTATGGCGCGCTCGGTGCCGATCCTGGCTGCAAGGATTGCCACGTCCCCCAGGGCTTGGGCAACTTCCATCTGGCGGCGTGGACGCACGTGTATGACGGGACGCGGGCCGTGCTCGCGGAGATGAAGTATGACTACTCGACGATCGAGAAGTTCAACGAGCGCCGGCAGATCATGGCCCACTATGCGCGCATGTCGCTCAAAAACTGGGATAGCGTCACCTGCCGGGAGTGCCACAAGAATACCAAGCCACCCGGCGCATCGGCCAAAGCCGCGCACAAGAAAATGGAAACGGAGGGCGCCACCTGCATCGATTGCCATCAGAATCTGGTACATAAGAAAGTTCCGGAGAGCGACCTCAATGCCAGTAAAGCGCAGGGCATGATGGTGCTGAAGGATACAAAGGGAAAAGACTGACTTCTCGAATCACAGTAAGCCTTTTCCCGCGCTCCGTGTTAACGGAGGCGCAAACGCGGCGACGATCTTGAGTTTGGAGTAGTCATTGTCGCGGTAGTCGTAAGCCCGCCGCTGGAGCGGGCAGCTGTTGCAAGCACCGCCTGAACCTGCTTGCACTAAAAACTTTCCGGTAAACGTATTTTAAAGGGGTCTAGTTGCTTCACATTTAACCGAGGAGGTTGCCATGTCATCTATTCCTAAAGTAGTCGGTGTCACGTCTTGTGCTTTCGTGCTGTGCTTTGGTCTGTCTGGTACTGTGGCTCTGGCTGCAGACGATATGCAACTTGGCAAATCTGGTGAGAGGATAGGCGGTCAATCCGGTCACAGGGGCGATGAAGATAAGCTGCAAGGCGTAGCAGGCGACGCTTCTGGTAAGAGAATCGGCGGGCAACTTGGTCACAGGGGCGATGAAGATAAGCTGAAGCGCAGCCCTATGAAAAAATGACGTTGGTCCTGTTCCGAGACAGGTCGTAACTGTGCGGGATTAAGGTGCCCGTCTGGGTTCAAGGTTCTCATGCCACACCAGTATCCTGGTCTATCTAGGATATTGGTGTGGCACATGGCACGGTATCAACGATTGCATCTCACGAAACGCGAAGAGTGGTTGCCCCCCTATCATCATACTTCACTCTCGCCACTAACGTGCGAGGAATCAAGGAACACCTCGGGCTGGGCACAGGCCTGTGCAACGGACAGGCAGCCATAGACCGAGATGAGGCTGCTGTCATTGGCGTGACTGCAACAGTCAGGCCTGTACATGACGAATGAACGCATCGGTAGGGGTATGAATAAAACACCGACAATTGAAGCGGAGTTGGGAGCATTGATTATTACCGGCAGCAGTGGGCTGATCGGTAGCGCGTTCCTTGATCGCATTGGAGCGAGCTATACGGGGATAGGCTTCGATCGCAAAGGGCCGCCCCATCCGCCGCCCAAGACCGCACACGTTATCGCGTGCGACCTCAGCTCGGATAAAAGTGTCTACGCAGCGTTGGCCGAAGTTCGTCGGCTCGGGCACAGGCGGATCGCTTCAATACTCCATCTTGGGGCGTACTATAGTTTCGCAAGTGAGTCGAGTCCCCTGTACGAGCTAGTCACCGTGCGCGGCACCGAACGGTTGCTGCATGGGCTGCGCGACTTTGAGGTTGAGCAGTTCATATTTGCCAGCACCATGCTTGCCCATGCGCCTTGCGAACCGGGAGAGCGAATCAACGAAGATTGGCCACTCGAGCCGAAATGGGATTATCCCAAGTCAAAGGTCACGGCAGAGCAACTGATCGTGCGTGAAAGGGGCAACGTGCCGGTTGTGCTGATGCGCATCGGCGGTGTGTACGACGATCGCTGCCATTCGATCCCCCTCACGCAGCAGATCAAGCGCATATACGAAAAACGGTTCATCGGCCGTATTTTTTCCGGCGACATCTCGCATGGAGTGGCCTTCGTGCATATGGAGGATATGGTCGAGGCGTTGGTGCTTGCCGTCGAACATCGCAAGAATCTTCCCCAAGTAACGACGCTGCTCATCGGCGAATCGGAAACGCTTAGTTACGATGAGCTGCAACGCGCCATCAGCCGTCAGCTTCACGGCAAAGAATGGAAGACATATCCCATTCCCAAGGCATTGGCCAAGCTTGGCTGTTGGCTCCAGAGCCTGTTGCCCGGCGCCGACCCATTTCTCAAGCCGTGGATGATCGATCTATCCGACGATCATTATACGTTCGACATCTCCCGCGCCCGCGCGCTGCTCGGCTGGGAGCCGCGTCACTCGCTGCGCAAATCATTACCAAAAATAATCGACGAGCTGAAGTTGGACCCAGTGAGCTGGTATAAGGAAAACAAGTTAAGGGCGAAAACTAATCCGGAATAGTTTTCGCCCGTCCACTCCACTATGCGAGGCCATTACTCCGCAATAGGAATGTGGTCAGAATCGATCGTTTCATCCGACGCTCGGTAAGTCATGGCCACTCATTTCTTTAACGGCTTCCACTCCCGAGCCAGCTGTTGCGCCTCGGCAATCTGGGCAGGAGTCATCTGTTTGGCCAGATCATTGCGGTACCCGGTCGCGATTTCGTATCCGTTTCCTGCCGCCAGGCTGTACCACATGTAGGCCCGGAGTAAGTCCTGGGATCCGCCTAGCCCGTTGGCATAGAGCAGCGCGAGATCGCTCTGCGCACTCGCGCTTCCCTGCGCGGCGGCTTCCTCCCACCACTGTCGTGCCTTCGTGTAATCCTGCGCCACGCCCCATCCCTTAAAATGCAGCGTCCCGATGAAGTCCTGCGCATCTGCTTCCCCTTGCTCGGCCAGCGCTTGCCATTCACGCAAGGCTGTCGCGTAATCTTTACGGTTATACGCATCCATGGCAGTTTCAAAATCCGCCCACGCAGGCAGGACGAGACAAACAATTGACAGTACAAAGGCTAGAGCGAATCGGAAAGGTATGGGCCGATCGTGAATCACTGGACAATCTCCGTGGGTTCCAGGACCGACCGTTTCACATAATGCTTAACCCGCGCATGGATTGCGACTCTATCAAGATATTTTCCACGACAAACTCCCGCCCTCTCGGCCACCGCACGGCTGCTTCAGGGGTTTTGATCAGTTGCTTCTTCGGTCGCGTGACGGTCAATGAGATCGATTCCCCTGGCCTCTTGGGTAAATCACCAGAGAGTCGCCAGCCAGTACACGAGAGATTCACACCGCACCGCGGTCTTGAATCGGACCCGCGTTGTCCATGACGAGGCAATGCACAGGAAATTGACGGGAGGGCCGCAGCACGAAGGGCATGGGAGTCTCCCAGTGTGGCGTATTGTAGAAGGGCTTCGAACGAACGTGTAAGGATCTCTGCGCGCCTGCCCTTCGGGATCATACTAAGGGTTCTTCGGTCCTGTCCGGTCAGTGTGGCATTGACTTGGCATGCCCGTGACTCAATTCGTAGGACGAGCACGTTCCCCACCGATTGAGTGACAAACACTAGGCGCTGGTAGATCTGACCGTGCGCCGCTTGATCATCCAGCCATTATGCTCCAAGACTGTTACCAACACAGTTACTGCCGGGTGCCCTAGGCCTAGCAAGGTTGCGTCGTCCGTCAATTTGGCCTCCGCATAACGACTGAGGAAGAGGAGCGCGCCAGCTTGGAGCGGAATCATGCGAATCGGCTCCAAGCATATTCTGAAGTTTTCATCCAACCGCAACAGCAGTTCGAGCCGCGCGGGGTTGTTCTCCCTCTCTTCATTGTGACGCTTGCCAAGGTCCATGGTGCGGCGCGTTCTTCGCCCTCTCCGCACCTTAGGAGGTATGCAAACAACTGTCCTAGAGGCAGTGTGACTGTAAATGGCGAACCGTGGCAAAGGTCGCTTTTCACCTCAATCAGGCCTTTGTGGGACTCGGCAATCCATGAACAGCTGGCAAGGGCCGAGTCCTATCGAGTTGGGCTGCCATGCGATCCCGCCGGACCCTTCGGGAGTTTATCGCTGGCCACCCGCGTGATGGAAATTTCGCGAGTGTCTGCCTCACCCTTGACCCCCAGCTTCACAATGGTTCCCGCTTCTCCTCGGATCATCTTGACCACCTGCTCATAGCTCTTTCCCGTCACCGCTGTCCCATCGACACTCATGATTTCATCTCCATGTCGAAGCCCTGCTTGTTGAGCCGGTCCCTCTGGACGGACCATCCCAACATACAGCACCGCTGGATCACCGATACGCTCCGCCCCGACCTGAAGGGACACGCCGATCACGCCATTCGGCAGTTTGGCCTCGTCTCCATGCGCATAGGGCGCCTCGTTCACCGGCTGGTCCGCAGCCGCAGCCGCGCCAGCCCACAGAAGGCCCATCATCACACCTGTCGCAATAATATGGATGCTCTTGATCTTCATGTGCATTCCTCCTTGTGAACTATCGTTAACTGGCCCGTCCTAGTACATACAATCCCGCGAACAGTACGAGTGAGCGTACGGAGAGCAAACGTTGATGCAAACCCTTCCGTGCCGCTTGCACAGAACAATCAACGGCACCATGTTGCCTTTGCTCGTTCATTCGATCCCTGATCGCGTGACTCTTCAGCGTCAGCGGCCAACGGAAATGGGCCCTGGCTGCCCAATTCGCGACAGCGCTCGTCGCAGAAACGATTGGATGAATCCGTTGTTTCATACTGTCCTCTCGCCGAATAAAAGCGGCAGCCGTGTATGGCTTCTAAGAAGTACTAGGAGCAGGATAACAACCGGCGATGAGAGCTGGATTAAGACGGGATTAAAAGATCCTCATCCGGTCTTAATGCAAAGAGTGAGTGAGTGAACGGAGCGGACACCCGTAACCACGAAAAAGGCGTCAACATCCTAGACACAACCAACTCTGCGCCGTGACATGAGCCACGAGAGAGTCATTGACAGGCGAGCGAATATCTCCGTGCGCCTGTGACTTACCACCTGCAGACCGGGTAATGCCACTGCGGGCAACTGGAGAGAGAAATCAGCTATTAGGCTGCTATGAGACCAATGTTTGAAGGTACACCAATTCATCTTGCTCACCGAGGCCTAACACATCCCTAAAGCCTGGCGGTGCAACTATAATCAGCGTCGCCCTCACAGCCCACTCGGGCACCTGACCCCAATGAGTTTGTCGCACAACGTCAGGGAGAACAGATCGCCGAAGAAGCCCTCTGCTCTGGGTAGGGTTGTCTCGAAAGAAAACCAACGTCAGAAGTTCACTTGTGAAACAGTCTCCTTAACAGCGAAGCTTACGAAGCACAACACAATGTTGCGTCTACCTCAAAATCGATCTCCTAGAAGAAATTTTCGTGGCGTATACGGTCAACCTTCATGCCTTTATGGATAAGCAATCGTTTAGCCTCCTCAATCATTGGACGCCCTCCACATAGGTATGCATCAGTGTTTGAGGCTTCGTCGGCAGACACCTGTTCACGAATCAAGTCTGTGACGCGACCTCGCAGTCCGGGCCATCCGATCGGGTCAGGTTGTGAGAGGATGATGGTCGGTTCGAACCAGGGGTACGTCTCCCTCAGATCGCTCAAGATCTTGGGATAAAAGAGGTCAGAGACATTCCGCAATCCGAAGAACAATCGGATACGGCGTGTGCCTGTTTGCCCAAGGAGAGACAACAGCATTGATTTGATGGGCGAGATACCGGTTCCCGTCGCAATCATCAGAATGTCTCGCTGTGATCCGTCGGCCAATCGAAAGTCACCGTAAGGGCCTTCGACCTGGATACAATCCCCGGGGCGGAGCCGATGAATGAAATTCGAGCAGAAGCCACCGGAAACAGCTCGTACGCAAATCTCGAACTGTGTCCGGTCGGAAGAATGTGACGAAATCGAGTAGGATCGCCGAATCACCCTGTCGATTCCTGGAACATGAAAGATCATATATTGGCCGGGAGAAAAGATGATCTCCCCCGACTCGACTGCAAATCTCTGCTCACAGACCGTCAAGGTCAGCGGGCGATACTCTTTGACGCGTACCGTGCACACACCGAGTGGGGCTGTCGCGCGTTGTGGTTGTGCGCTCGCCCCCAGGGTGAGCGGTCCATGAACGTCTGCCAGGCACAAGAGTCGATACTGTGAAGGATCCAGACCTTTGCTTTCCAGCGTCCGAATCTCTCGGGCTCTCTGGGGCCCTAAGCTCTCTTTGCCTTGCACCATCTGCGTCGCACAGGTACCACATGCCCCCGCTTTGCACGCAAACGGGATAGAGGCTCCAGCAGCCTCGCACACGTCATACAGCCATTGTCCCTCTTCCGCATCGTAGGTAATCTTGTCTTGCTGGAAGGTGATGCGATGCATAGTGCTCATTAGGTTATGGGGCGTGAGGATTGTTGATCAAGTACACCACCGGTGCTGCCTGCGACTGGAAACTGTGACGAGACATTACTTCGCGATGGTAATCGCGGGCGAAGGGGTTTTCGTCACGGCCTCGCTCACGCTCAGTTGATACATCGTGTGGAGCATGGCAAACGCTCCGCGATTCCAAGACTCGATAGGGATCGGTGATGGTTCGGCGCTCGTCATCCAGTAATACCTTCCCTTGTGTTTTGTCGAGACAAACGCATTACTTGGAGGGCTGTCTCCACTATGGAGCAGCAACGTCCCAGCGGGATTAATCTCCGCGGCCGCAAGTTGTTCTGCAATGATGCCCGTGCGAGGGTCAGGATCCACCTGATATTCAACCTCTGGGCCGAGCCCTTTCGCGAGGAACTTCATCGTTTCATAGAGACCCCTCAACCGAAGAATGGCTTGTACAGGATAGTCACCGCCGGGGAAGTCGGCTTTGATATCAATCGGGATTTCGTTGATTCTCAATCGCCTCACCTTTAAGTCCCAATCCCGCTTTTCCTCATTTCTTAAATTCCCCAAGGGATAATTGGTAATGACTGTTCGTCCATGAACGATTCTGGTCATCAGATATCCCGATCCGTCCTGCTTTTTCTCAAACCGGTCCCCACGTTCCAGGCTTCTCTCTATGATTGCTCCAAGGTCTAAAATGTCGTCCGAGAGATCGATTCGCTCTTCATACACTATTGGGCCGATGTACAGGCGATGCGTTGAATATAAGTAGGCCAGGTGGAGCACGATACGACGAAATTCCTGATAGTCTTCCCGGTAACCGGGCGAGTTGACGATCACTCGCTGGCCGACGGTCTCATCAGCCACGTCGACCTCGCGCACTGCCAGTCGAAGCAGCGCTGATAGATGGTACGGTTGATGCGCTAAGAACTCAAATCGGGCGTGGTCGAGAGGCAACAAGATCCTTCTGGTGAATTCCTCTCCCTGAACCGGGATAATGGTTGCCGTGGGGTTCTCTGCCGCTTCGCTTCCCACATTTATGCCGAAAAAATCCTCATGCAATGCTTGCCCGATGAGTCCGCCCCTGACCCGAAAGTCGAATGTGGCGGCAATGCTCGACATGATCGTGAAATGTGGAGGTTCCTCATCCCTCATTCGCAGGAGGTTGATAAGGAGCAATTCGTTCTCTGCCTTGGTGACACTTTGATCATACGCCAACACCGCGCGATTGATCGCCAATGGACTGACACAACCTGACTGTGTGTAGATCAGAAATGTAATCGCAATAATCCATCCGGCGAACAATCTCTCTACTTTTTCCTCTGGCTTCACGAGTGGATTTATTCTCGTGGAGCCAGAATTTGGACTCTGTTGGCTCCGAGGATAGGCACTCATTATTACTCTCTATCGGTCGCGATCACACAGAGTTTGTTGCGTGAATGGTGGTAATCAGGTCACCGATTGCGCCGGCTTGAAAGAGCTGATCTGCATGAGTCTTCAGTACACGCGTGCGAGCGACCGGTGAGCCGCAAGCGGTTACGTGCGAACCATGCATAGGCATTCAAGACAAGTGGCTCGACTACAGAAAGACGGCTGAGCTTAGCCAAGAATCTCAGGCCGACTGCCTCCCACATGGCTCGAAACACCTCGACGCCGGTGATCACCCTCCCGTCAGCCCAACGGGCATGAATCACTGTGGCTAGATCCGCTGCGGTAAAGCCGATGGATGCCGCATCATATTCCCGGGCTGAGAAGTCACAGAATTCCAACTGTCGCCGCCGGTCTAACCGTTTCATGAGCGCAATCTCTCGATCGCAAATCGGGCAGGCTCCGTCGAAGAATACAGTGAGCGGGTATTGCGTCATCTGACCGGCCTCTCCTTGCTACGCTTGGGATGAGGGCTGCCGCATCAATCGATCGAGCTTGTGGTCCAGCGCAGTGAAGTCCTCCAAAACCTCAATGTGAGATCTCTCGAAAACATCCCGCATAGCGATCGCCCCATGTCCGCCGACAGCGAGATTGGAGACAGGACTCACTTCGTCCGCAAGGGCCTGGATCAGTTCCGTGGCCATGTCGTCGGACAGTGCGAGAGGAAATGACATGATCGTCAGGTCTGGCTCAACCCTGCCGCAGAGATTGGCCAGCGACGCTACGGGCACGTTGGCTCCCAAATGGTAGACTCGGCAGCCGCGGACACGACATCGATAGGTAACCGTCAACGCGGCAATGTCGTGTTCCTCACCGGGCGGGCAGGCCACGACGACTTTGGCTCCGAACTCGGCTACTGGCAGCTGATTCATGGCTGAGAATATTTTTTGTTGAATGTGCTTCGTGACGTAATGCTCAATAGACACGTCTATTTGACTCTTGTGCCACAGCTGCCCGACCTGTTCCTGGAGCGGGAGCAAGATCCCGTGAAGCGCTTCCTCAAATGGAACCACTGCAACGGCGCCGTTCAAACGCTTTTCAAAGATCACACGATTGAAGGGATTCAGGGCGGACAGAAGTTCCCGCAAGAGCCTACTGAATGTATTGTCGACGAATGACACGCGCGGCGCATTAGCTCGTGCTCGCCCCAATAGCTCCTCTCGCCCCAATTTCGCCAGCTCTCCGATCGAACCTCCAGCATCCAACTGCTCCTT
>SWDP01000042.1:64155-73250 GCA_005116885.1 Nitrospira sp. | reverse complement strand
TCGAGTGTCTTCACGACTTCATGGTTCACTTCCTGAATCACATCGCCACGCTGCAGACCCGCTGCTTCTGCAGGGCCGCCGCCCTCGACTGACATCACGACGACACCCGTCATCTTCGCCGGGATATTCAATTGACTCATCGTGGCCGCGTCCAACCCCTGCACTCGAATGGACGCCAAAACATTATCGGGCAACTTCGCCGTTTCGACCGGTTCCTTAGGAGTTGCCGGCTCTTTTTTCGCCAACATCTCATCCGTCGGCCGCTCCGCTACCTTCACAGCGATCGTCTGCTCCTTCCCCTCTCGCAACACCTTTACCTGCGCATCCTTACCGACCATCGTGCGCGCGACGAGGTTGCGCAACTGACTCACATTCTGAACTTCTTTTCCGTTGAACGCGATCACCACATCACCGCGCTTCACACCCGCAGCATGCGAAGGACCACTCTCATTCACGTCGCTGATCAATACGCCTTTGCGCTGTTCAGGGAGTTTGAAGGATTTGGCCAAGGCCGGCGTAATTTCTTGAATGGCGACACCCATCCAGCCCCGGACAACCTTGCCGGTCTTCTGTAGGCTGTCGACGATATCCAACGCAATGCTGCTGGGAATGGCAAACCCAATTCCCTCCGACCCACCCGTCCTGGAGAAGATGGCCGTATTGATTCCGATCAGTTCGCCGCTCACATTGACCAACGCCCCGCCGGAATTGCCAGGATTAATCGCGGCGTCGGTCTGAATGAAATCTTCATAGTCGGCAATCCCAACGTTGCCACGCCCCAAGGCGCTGATGATGCCCAGCGTCACGGTTGAACTCAGTCCAAACGGGCTGCCAACGGCTAATACCAAGTCGCCGACCTGCAACTTCTCATACTCCGCCCATTTTAAGGATGGGAGGTCCTTCGCCTCGATCTTGACCACCGCCAAATCCGTCTTCGGGTCGGTTCCCACCACTTTCGCGCTGAACTCACGTCGATCGCTCAGGGTGACGGTGATCTGCGTGGCGCCTTCGACGACGTGATTATTAGTCACGATAAATCCATTCGAATCGAAAATGACCCCGGACCCGGCACTCTGATCAGGGCGTCCATGTCCACCACCAGGCGGCATCGGCGGAGGCGTTGGAAGTTCACCCTCCGGCGCTTCTTCACCTGGAGGTCCTCCAAAGGGACCTGGCGGTACCGGCGACTTCCGGCCTCGACCCCTCCCCTCTCCACCACCGGTGACGGCAATATTCACCACAGCCGGTGTGACCTTCTTGACGATTTCAGAAAACCCTTGTGTCATCCCGGCGGGAACCCCAGCGGCCAAGGCTGTCGGCTCACCAGGTAGGATAGTAACGGCAACGGCGCCCATGACTAAACCGAGACCGGCAACAAGACCTCGAATATTCCACACCCGACTCCGCATGACCATAACAGTGTTCCTCCACGGGTTGACTGACACGACCGCATGAGCCGCGCAGCATATTGTACACTATCCATTCCAAGGGCTTCAAAGACTAATACCCTCAGTCGAAACCTTACCGGACAGAGCCTGAAGGGAATCGTCCAGTGTGGCCGTGATTCGCGAGGGATAGGCAAAAGATATATTCCTGCGACACAGTGGCAGATCGAATCGCCGCTTCGAACTCTCATACCCCACGCCACGAATTGTGCAGCTTCAACACCAGCCGCCGAGCCGCTTGCTCGAAGGACACCACGCGTAGCGTATTCGGCGCGCCCGCGTATGTCGGAGGCCAGATACGCCGCTCATCCTGTGGACGCAAGAAGATCGCTGGATACCATTGATCGATCCCTGGCGCACTCGGGCGATCCAGGGTAGCCCAGCCTCTTCCTTCGGCCTGCGCTACGACCTGACGCTGCTTCAAATCCAATAGAACGAACTCCAGCAGCGACCAGTTGTCTCGACGAAATCCAGGCTGTGCATGCGTGGTCAATCCTAGAGAGAGGGTGACTGGATATTCCTGCTCAGTGCTGGAGACGACCACAACAGCCAGATAGTCGAACCCGCGTTGCTGCCCCAATTCTGCGAACTGGACCCAATTTCCCTGCGGCCGCGGCCGGATACCGTCCGCTGAGAGTATCTCTGTGATCGCAATAGGAATCGCACGGCCAAGGTCCCGTTGCAGACTTTCGCCGAGGCGAACCAGCGCCTCTTCCGGCAGACTCGGAGCCGCGCCTGGCGCTGCCGTATCCGACACCATGACAAGCCCTGCCTGTACGGGGCGCTGATCGATCCTCGTGGACGCTTCGCTGCTGATCTGACGCCATGAGGACACATACTCGCCAATCCGTGCCGGTGGAACGGCGGAAGCACAAGACACTAAAAATACTGCGCTGAGCATGAGGCTGAATTGATGAAGCCGACGACGCATTCCCCACCTCAGGCCCTGCAGCTTCCGCCGCCGCTTCATTCTCCACTGTTGTACGTTCGCTCCCCGTCAGCAGATCTGTCAAGTGGGCGGAACCCTTCCCCTTTGCAACCCTACCAGAAGACGCGTTCTCCCAGAATTCACCCGACTGACTCCAGCTGTCTACACGATATCTATGGATTCACCGGCTCGCAAAACGTCCGAAGCCCTGCTACATTCAGCCTCATCTATCGATTCGGGATCGGGCTTGAACTCCGGTCACGCCAGACTGTTTCATCATGGCCATTGAACGGCGCCCAACAGGCTTTCCGCAGCAACTCACCATACGATGGGCCATTCTCTTGTTGCTGCTCATCACAGCCGGTGAACTGTCTGGATGCGATCAGGTGACGTCGGTGCTGCACCGGACCCCTTTACCGGACTTGGGTCCACGGCTGGCCAACTCCGTCAAGCTGACCTTCGACCCCTCCTTCACGAACCTCACCATGCAGTACATCGATGGGTGTAATAGCCCCCATGCACTCAACGTGGGTGAAGAATTCGAATCACTGATGATTGACGCGGCCTCCAAAAACTTTAGGGCTGTGACAGTCGCCGCTGGAACCCCCGCGCAGATCCCGTCCGACAAGGAAATCATCGTCACACTCCAACGCTCTGGCCTCAAACTTTGGGCCGATCATGTCTATGATCGGGTACCCGCAGACATGACCATCGAGACGCTTGTCGCCCTCAAGGATGCCGGGGGAAGAGAGCTTGGCAGGCAGAACGTTTCCATCGTGCACAACCAACGCCTTATTCTCGAGCCAACCCCACGCCGATGCGATTATGGCAATATGAGGGAATTCGTCCATGACGCGGGAATCGCCCTCTCGACACAATTCATGCGCGCTGTCAGAACCCAGTTGGCCGCGACGGATGGATCCGCCCCTGTGGCAACATTGCCTGCCAGACCCGTTCCACCGACAGCGGCCATGCCGGCGCAAGGCACTCCATCAGCACTCATGTTTAAGGCCACGGTGCTGGATGAAAACAGTAAGCTAATCTTTGAAGGAGGCGAGCGCCTTCGGGTGCGCGTCGATCTCGTGAACCGAGGAGAACAGGAACTTCAGAATATCACGGCGGTCCTTACGGGAACCGCCTCGCTACTTGCCCAGTTTCCAACTACGACGCTGTCGATCGGACGACTGCAAGCGGGTCAATCCCGTTCGATGGAATTTGTGGCGACGATACCCCAGTCCCTTCAACCGGAAAGAGCTGAAATCTATGTGGCGGTCTCTGACTCAGGAACTCATCCACAGCCACCGCCACAAACTCTAGCACTGGCGATTCAACCAGCCGGCGTCACAATCGACGATGTGGACCACTTGCCTGCGACCGTCACCGAATTCAGACAACCCCACACCTACTTGATCTCAATTGGGATCGGCTCGTACCGAAACCGACAAGTCCCATCCAGAAAATTCGCTTCCTCGGATGCCCAATCAGTCGCCAGCTACTTTCAGACCCTTGGCGGTGTACCCGCCTCCAACATTCTTCTTCTGCAAGACAGGAAAGCGACACGCTCGGACCTCGACGAAGCGTTGCTGGACTGGATGCCGGCTCACATACACAAAGACGCAGTCGTCATCATCTATTTCGCTGGTCTGGCTTCGGTCTCTTCAACGGGAGAGACGTTCTTGATCCCATACGATGGAACCGCTACGACCGCCTCACGGGCCTATCCGATCAAGGATTTGGAAGCAGCGCTGTCTCGAGTACATGCGAAACACACGGTGTTCCTGTTCGATGGCACCGTATCGCGCATGGAACCAGACAGCCGAGCCAAGCCCCCCCTGGGCACGCTCCCACAATGGAATCCTACGGGAAGCTCGACTCTCCATATCATTGGAACCAGCGGTGTCGGGCAGGGGTTGGAAGACAACCAACATCGGCATGGCCTCTTCACCTACTATCTGCTGCGGGCACTGCGCGGGGAGGCAGACACCAATCGGGATGGCGACCTGACACTCGGCGAAGCAGTCACGTATCTCAGCCAGAAAGTACGTTGGGCCTCCAAGACCTACATGAACCAAGAACAACGCCCGCTCGTTGTTCCAACAATCAGCCCCACCGATTCTTCTGCTGCCTTGATATTGACGAAACAAGCTGCGATCCTGGGCACCGAAGCCCATTAACTAACAGGAGGCTGAAAAAGCTCGCCAGCGGCGTTCTCGCTTCGTTCAGACCCTCAACGTACCGCAAGGGGACGCCTCAGGTCTTCACTCGCTGCGGCCTTGCTGGACGACCTTTTTGAGCATCCTGCTGGATGGTCAGTTGTTGTCTGTGTCCACTGGCGCCTCGTGTTTCCTGCGTCCTCCAAAGGTGTTCCCTGATTCGATCACTCGATGATGGTGACCTGAGTGACAGGTTCCGTTTTCATATCGAGACCTGTTTCCGACCAGGGTTGCAGTCGTGGGCCGTTATATCGGTAGCCGCCTATGACGGGATCGTTGGCCAGGAGCAGCGGGGTGTCGAGGTCGAGCACGTCAAAGCCGCCGAGTCCCAGGACCAAGCTGAAAGAGCAGCCAATCGCGATGCGTGTTTCGACCATCCCCCCGATCATCAATTTGAGGCCAGCAGCCTTGGTGTAGGAGGCAATCTCTACCGCTTCGGCGACGCCGGTTTTCATGATCTTGATGTTGATGTAGTCAGCCGCGCCGCGAGCGACGACTTCGTGCGCGTCTGCGAGCGAGCGGACCGATTCATCGGCCGCAACAGGAATGCCGGTCTCTCGGCGGATCGCCGCCATGCTATCAAGGTCGTCCCGCACCACCGGCTGTTCAAGTAGCACCATCGTCCCACCGAATTTCTTCACCCCCTGTACAAACGCTAGGCAGTCCTGGCGCGAGAAGCCTTGATTGCCATCGCCGATGAATGAGATGCCGGGGAGTGCGTGATGCACGGCTTCCAGGCGTCGAATGTCGTTCCCGACATCGTTGCCGACCTTCATTTTGAAGAGGCGAAACTCCTTTGCATACCACCCGCGCGCCAGCGTGACGGTCTTGTCGAGGTCGGCGATGGGAATCGTGATGTCCGTCTCCCGCACTCGCACATCCGCGCCACCCCATAGTTTCCACATTGGGATGTTCAACGCGTGGCAATAGGCATCGATAACGGCGGTTTCGAGCCCGCAGCGGGCGGCCGGATAGGTGGGCGCTTGCTCAGATAGCAAGCGCCCAAGGTCCGTATAGTGTGCGGCTAAGTGACCCAGGATGGCTTCGCCGAGCTGGCGGAGCACGATCAGGCAACTTTCGCGAGTTTCTCCTCCGACTTCTGGAAATGGCGCCGCTTCGCCATAGCCCTGTGCTCCGTTCGATAGGGTGACTCGTAGAAAAACGTTCTCTGCGACTGTACGTGAACCGGTGGCGACGACGAAGGGGTCCGTAATGGGGATGTCGATGGGCCAGAATTCTACCTTGCGTATGGCGGTTGAGGTATCGTCCATTGAAAAGAGAAGGGCCTGCTTCTTTAGGACAACAGAAGAACACTACGCAGGGTGCTCAAAAAGCCGTCCGGCAAGGCCGCCGCGAGCGAAGAGGTGAGGAGGTACGGCCCGCACTTCGTGGAGCCGTTTGCCCTTCTCGATAGTTCTTGGCAAACGGAAAATCCCCTCACGTGTTTCCGATCTCCGAGGAAGTTTCTCTCATGGTTGAACCTCTGAGCGCAGCGAGAACGCCGCTGGAGGGATTTTTCAGCATCCTGCTGGGGTATCACCCATATCGATCGTTCTCCCAGGGGAACGCGCTGTTTGAGTAGCCCCGCACTTCCCAGAACCCCTTTTCATTCTTCTCCGAAAAGGTAATCTCCTTCACCCACTTGGCGCCTTTCCAGGCATAGCGCTTCGGGACAATCACGCGAACCGGGCCTCCGTGTTCTTTCGTGAGAGGCCTGCCGTTCCATTTATAGGTCAGGAGCACGTCCGTATCGTCGCAGGCTTCAAGCGGCAAATTGGTGGTGTAGTCGTCGAACGACTTGAAGAGGACGAACTTCGCTGAGGGTAATGGCTTCACCACGGAGAGAATATGTTTGAAGCTGACCCCTTCCCATTCGTTGTCGAACCGGCTCCAGCTCGTCACACAGTGGAAATCCGACAGATCCTTGAATTGGGGCTGTGCTAAGAATTGTTCCCATGTCCAGGTGACGGGGGTGGTCACAGCCCCGCCGATGGTCAGGCTCCAGTCGGTCAAGGGGACGTCAGGTTTGAAGCCCAGATCCAGCACAGGCCACGTCTCGACGAGATGTTGTCCTGGTGGCAAGCGGGCATCTCCTTCGTAAAACACTTCCCGTTCCTCACCGCCACGCCGAGCCTTCGCCCACTGTTCTTTTGTCTTCGTTAAGCGACTCGATTCATCCATAGGTCGGCCTCCCCATACAGAGTAGGACAAGCAGGTCTTGTCTTACAAGTATTCGGCGGAAAATGTTGGGTGTATGACATCGCGCAACTCATTCTAATACCTAACTAAGGCCAGACCTGCTACACTTGCGAGAACGCACAATCGGGAGAGATATGGGCCGGCGTATCTTGCAATATATTGTATTTGGGGTGGTCTGTTCCCTAGTCATGTTCGCGGCTATAGTCAGGCAGACGATCGCGGGAACAACGCAAGCGAAGGAGTCAGCGCAGGTCGCCGCTTCTGTCAAGTCTGCCGCACAAGAGGAATACCCGCCGACCCCACGTGTCAAGAAGAGCGTCAGGCCGATCGGAACGGAGCGTCAATCGGGGGCGATACAGAAAGAGGCCAAGCCGGTACGGACAGCGGTGAAGCCGAAGAAGTCAAAGCACTCTCGACGTGTGAACGTTCATAAGAAGAGCAGGCCGAAAGTCGTCGTGCCGCCAAGAACCGATCTCATGTATTACGGCATGCTGGAAAGTCCTCAGCGCTACGATCCTCGTCGGAATCATTTCGGTGGAGGCGTTCCGGACCCGCATATTCCTGAGTTGACCCACGACCATTTTCAAGAGCTTGATCGCAACCAGGATGGAACGATCGATCCATTTGAACGGGCGTTCGGCCGGCCCGATATGGACCGAGATCTCTACGACCGCCGGCCACGATAGTCGCCTCTGCTGCCTCCTCCGGTCCTTCACATCCACTCATCGCCTCACGCCGTAGACCGATAAGAAGCACGAATTTGTCTGTAGGAGGGTGTCGTTTCTGTAAGACCATGGGACTTAGGCTGACTGAGGAACAGTGATCCGCATTGACAGCCAGAAAAGGAGTCCCCATGATACGTGAACACATCATCATGACACCTGAGACGCCATCTACTGAAACGAAGAGCGGGTTGAATGCCGGGAAGATTGCGGTGGTCTTCGCGATTGGAGTGGCGGTGGCGGCATTTTTCTACTTCGATCTGGGCCGGTTTCTCTCCTTGCAGGCACTCAAAGACAATCGCGACGATCTACTCTCGTTCACTGAAACACATGCTGCCGTCGCGGCCGCGTTGTTCGTCTTGGCTTATGTGGCCGTCACGGGGTTCTCGCTCCCCGGCGCTGTGATTCTGACACTGGCCGGCGGATTCCTCTTTGGATTCGTGTGGGGTACGCTGTTCGTCAACGTGGGAGCCACAACAGGCGCGACGCTCGCGTTTCTCTCATCCCGTTACTTACTACGCGATTGGGTCGAACGGAAGTTTGGAAAGTGGTTGGGCCCGGTTCAGCAGGGCTTTACGAACAATGCGTTCAGTTATCTCCTGACTCTCCGGCTGATTCCGCTCTTTCCGTTCTTTGTGGTCAATCTGGTATCCGGCCTGACTCGCATGAATGTCGGCACCTACGTCGTAGCGACGGCACTCGGGATTATCCCTGGTTCCTTCGTGTATGCCTACGCGGGTCGGCAACTCGGCACGATCAATTCCTTGAAAGACATTGCGTCCCCCGGCGTGATTGGAGCATTTGTGTTACTAGGTCTTCTGGCGCTTGTGCCAAGCCTGTACAAGAAATGGTCTGGGAAACCGGCAAACCCCGTGAAAGGTGAAAGGTGAGACGTAGAAGCAACGTGAGAGTGGCGCGATGCTCACACAGCCGTCAGAGAAGAGCGTTGCGATGAGTCAGCATGAAGAAGGGCTCGTGCTGCCGGACGACGAGCATAACCGCACGCTCGTCGGCAACGTGCATCCTTCAAACTGGGTCAATCCCGAACCGGCTGGCCGGTATAACATTGTGGTCATTGGCGCTGGGACTGCGGGATTAATCACTGCCGTCATCGCCGCAAGTCTAGGGGCCAAAGTGGCCTTGATCGAAAAACATCTGATGGGTGGCGACTGTTTGAATGTCGGCTGTGTGCCCTCGAAAGGCATCATTCGCGCCGCAAGGGCCTGGGCCGATTTGCGGAATGCCGAGGAGTTCGGCCTGCATATTCCTCCCGGAGTGAAGTACGACTTCGGAGCGGTCATGGCACGTATGAGAAAGCTACGTGCGCAGATCAGCCACAACGATTCGGCTCATCGCTATACGAAGTTGGGCGTGGACGTCTATATCGGTAGCGGACGCTTTACCGGCGCCGATACCATTCAGGTCGAAGGACCGGCCGGCAATCGTACCCTCATCTTTGCGAAAGCGGCTGTCTGTACCGGAGCACGGGCGTCTGTGCCTTCCACACCGGGGTTGAAAGAGGCGGGCTATCTCACCAACGAAACAGTGTTTTCGCTGACGGAACTGCCGTCACGTATCGGGGTGATCG
>SWDP01000042.1:60750-64055 GCA_005116885.1 Nitrospira sp. | reverse complement strand
GAACGGGAGCGCAGGCACAGGATCATGCCTGTGCCTGCGCTCCCGTTCTTGATGATCCAGAAGAGTTCGCCATCTTTCCGCTTCTTATGGAATTTGCAGTTCGAGAAATCGCGGGGGCTCGGATTCAGCACCTTACCGGCCTCGCCCTGACCATTCCCCTCCTTACCATGACAATTGAAGCAGGTGCCCTTACCCTCGTACAGCGCCTTTCCTTTGGCAATACTCTCCGGGGTCGCGGCAACCGGATTCTTGTTGGCCTTCGCATCGGCCATCTGATCAGGCGGAACACGCGCCTTGAGTGGATCCTTCTCTTCCGCTCCCACCATTGAGGCCGATAGCATAATCAGCGCTGCGCTGATTCCCAGGAACTTAGCAACATACCCCATCAGATTTCCTCCTTTGTGTTTAACCACTGCACGTGAATTCGACATCGGGCCACCAGCGTATATGCGATCCAGGTCAAAGCGACAAAACGCGGGCGAATATAACAACGGCCTTCCACTCATGTCAAGCAAACCTGAATGCTCTGACTCGCTTCCATTTCGCGAATTTCATCACAACCTAACCAGATATGTATCAAAGCCCGTGCCAGAATACTCTCCTAGCGAAGCGCGATATTTCAGTTAGTTAGGGATACCTCCATCATGAAAATCCCAGCGGCCTCTCAAGGGTGGCGCCATTGTGCCTCAGCCCTTGCTGCGACGCCCCACCCACGATCTTACGCACCAGCAATCTCCGGCACCACGAGTCAAAACCATCAGTCATCGAACCAGAGTCTGCATGGATTTGAATCCAGGGGACCGATTGAATCGGCGCAGAGAATCCTCATCGTTCTTCAGGTGGCAGGTGCGCACGTCCGATCAGCGCTTGATGACAATATCACGCGCAACTTTGCCGCTTGGACCGAAGGGCTTTTGAGGTTTGCCATTGAGTTCGGCCTTGACGCCACCAGCATTACCGAGGGTCAGAATAAATTGGTCTTGGCCTTTCCATCGGGCCCTCTCTCCAGGCCGTAGCAAGGCCTCTTGTGGGCTCCCGCCATCGATTTGAACGACGACCCAGCTCAGCTCTATCGCCTCAAGGTCAAGCAGCAACTGTCCTTCTGTCGCTGCGGACCCCTCCAGTGAAATCCCTCCCAGAGGCCCGTCGCTCCCCAGTGATGCAGGTACGGAAGCCATCTGCTCTGACCCAGCAGACGACGCTGTGGGGACGGAGCCACTCCCTGACCCAGCATTATTTTCTTCGACCAACTTAGCTGACGCCGGAGGGGGCTCACTCGGTTTGGTCCTAGAAGGGGTAGGCGGAGTCGCGACAACCGGAGGAACGGGGGGAGCCGGGAGAACCGCTTCAGCGTGCCGGGAAGGCGGCGCGTCTTGAGATTCAGAAACCGGTGGAACGGTCCGCTTGGATGTGGGAACTGGTGTGTCTGAACTCGAACGACGGACCAGGAGCGACGATTGTTCCCGGCTCAAAAGGAAAATAAGCGTGAGAATCGCGATGCCGATCGCGATGGCGACGGCTTTCCGATTGGATTTGCGCTTCCGATCTTCTTCTGCCTGCCTGACTTTCAGACGCTCCCGCTCGCCTTGCTTGTCATAATAGGCGCCAGACGATTGAGTGAATCGTTGAATCGCGTCGTCTTCATCGAGCCCCAGGGACCTGGCATAGGACCGGACAAAGCCTCGCGCGAACACTTGATCGGGTAACTTGGCAAAATTCCCTTCTTCTAACGCCTTCACAAAATCGTTTCGAATTCGCGTCTTGGATGCGACGTCATCGATTGTGAGCCCCTTGGCCTCTCGCACTTGTTTAAAGAACTCGCCGATCGATTCCATGCGTGTCTCTCTACGGCTTCAGCCGTGTCAGCAACTCCTTCACCGCAGCGGCATACTCGCCGCTCTTATCGAGTGCCATCACCTTGGTCAGCGTTTCTCTAGAGCGTCTGTCGAACCCCAGATTGTAATAGGCACGTCCCAACTCCAAGTGTAACAGCGCTGGGGGAACATTGGGCGGATTGACGACTAAGGCATCCTCAAATGCTTCCATCGCGCCCTGATAATCCTTCTCGTGAGCCAATAACCGACCGAGATGGAATCGCGCCAGATCCGGCGTGGCATACAAGGGATTAGTTAGCGCCTGACGAAATGCAGCGATAGACTCCGTCCATCGCCCCTCTCTCTCCAAAATCTGACCCAAATAGGTATAGGCTTCTGAGTAATTCTCATCAAGCTTCGTCGCAGCCATCAATTCTTCTTCAGCTTGGGGCAATTTACCCTGCATCGCCAGAATATGGCCGAGCCCATATCGTGCTTCCTTATTATTCGGATCCAGCTTCACTGCCTTCTGGAATGACACGAACGCCCTCTGCTGATCGGACTCCAGACTCGCCACACCTTCCTGATAGTACCCTTTCGACTTCTGGGCCGACACGTCCGATGTCGCACAACCAGACAGCCATCCGACCACCAGAACCAACGCAACCCCCAAGCCCGCACATGGTCGAACAAGCGAAGCCACAGAGGAAATCTGCATCACGGAATATCCTCGAAATGAGTCAACTGCTTAAAGGCTCGAAACCGCTCTTGAACCTCTTTGTAGTCCAGGATTCGCAAACGGTCAAGACTAAAGGATTCTACAGCAAATGACGCCATGACGCTCCCGAAGATAATCGCTTGCTTAAACGCGTCAACCGAACGATTCCCGGTGGCCGCTAAGTAGCCCAGAAAACCGCCGGCAAACGAATCTCCCGCGCCGGTCGGATCGCGCACGTCTTCAAGCGGAAAGGCCGGAGCCCCGAACACCTGTTTCCCCGTAAACATCAACACTCCATACTCACCACGTTTGATGATGAGATGCTTCGGCCCGCGTGCGAGCACTTTTTGTGCGACCTTTACGAGATTTGAATCTTCGCCGAGCGCCCGGGCCTCTCCATCGTTCACAATCAGAATATCGACCTGCTCCAACACCCGCCACAACGCATCACGCTTGCCATTGATCCAAAAATTCATCGTGTCGCACGCAACCAACGGCGGACGGGGGAGCTTTTGCAACACATCGAACTGCAGCTCCGGGTCAATATTGCCCAAGAATAAGAGCTCCGGGGATCGATAGGACTCAGGAATCTTCGGCCGAAAAGTTTCAAAGACGTTGAGTTTCGTATCGAGCGTGCGCGCTTCGTTCAACTGATGCGTGTACTCCCCTTTCCATCGAAATGTCTCCCCAGGCCTCCGCTCCAACCCGGTTAAGTCGATGCCACGGCTCTTCAGAAAGGTCAGGTGTTGCTGGGGGAAGTCTTCTCCCACCAC
>SWDP01000042.1:35808-60650 GCA_005116885.1 Nitrospira sp. | reverse complement strand
GCGTAACAGAGTTCTGCCTCGCGTGCGAGCTTCGCCTCAGGGAGATTCGTCATCCCGATCACACTCGCACCCCACTGGCGATACAACCGAGACTCCCCTTTGGTCGAAAACTGCGGGCCTTCGATGCAGATATAGACGCCACCACGATGAACAGTGGCGCCAACCGTGTGGGCCGCATCCAACAATGCCGCACCGAGCGAGGCGCAGACCGGATCGCCGAACGCCACATGGGCGACAATCCCTCCTTCAAAGAAGGTCGACACCCGCCGTTTGGTGAGATCGATAAATTGATCCGGCAACACCACGTCACCAGGCTTGATTGATTCCTTCATGCTGCCGACCGCACTCACTGAAATCACCCGCCGAACACCCAGCGACTTTAGGGCATAGATATTCGCACGATAGTTGATTTCGGAAGGATTGACCCGGTGGCCGCGTCCGTGCCGCGAGAGAAAGGCGATACGAATTCCGTCCAATTCACCGAGCAATACGGTATCAGATGGAGCCCCGAAGGGAGTCTTGACCGAAAGCTCCTTGACCTTCCGAAGCCCTTCGACGTCGTACAACCCACTTCCACCGATGATCCCGATGTCAGCGCGCGCCCGGTTCCCTTGTCGTGTCATCCTTGGCTCCCAAGTGTGGCGAGAAATCGATCCACCTGGCCGATCACCTTCGCGGCCGTGTGCTGCGCGGATTCCGACTCCTCAACCATCAACCACTGAATCCCAGGCTCTTTTCGAAACCACGTCATTTGCCGTTTGGAAAAATGTCGCGTGTCTCGTTTGAACCGTCGAACCATTTCAGCGGCATCATATTCGCCGGCCAAATGCTCCGCCACCTGCCGATACCCCAAGCCCTTCATCGCCGCACTCATGCGCGAACACCCCTGAGCCAACAGTTGCCGCGTCTCTTCAATCAAACCATGAGCCAGCTGCCAATCGATCCGCTCTTCGATACGGCGATACAGGGCGGCCCGGTCTCGGTTCAATCCAATGACCAAGGCCGAAAATGGTCGCTCGGCAAACCCGTGTTCCTGTTGAAACGCCGACATCCGACGTCCGGATAGCTGGTACACCTCCAGCGCGCGGATCACTTTCGATTCGTCTCGTGGATGCAACCGCGCCGCAGTCTCAGGGTCGACATCCACAAGCCGTGCATAGAGACGATCATGCCCCTGGTCCTCGGCCTCTCGTCTCAGCGCTACCCGCATAATCGGATCTGACTGTGGCGCATGGCATAAACCCTGGAGGAGAGTCCGCACATACAGCCCTGTGCCACCCACCACCAACGGAAGACGGCCATCTCGATAAAGACGCTCGATTTCATCAATCGCCAGGCGGCGATACATCCCCGTGTTAAACGGTTCTCCAGGATCGACGAGATCGATCAACCGATGAGGGACCGCCTGGCGCTCTTCCGGAGCCGGCTTATCTGTCCCGACATCCATGCCACGATAGACTTGCCGTGAATCCGCCGTGAGCACATCGGTCGCGAACACCTTCCCGACCTCGACGGCGACACGGCTCTTTCCCACAGCGGTCGGCCCCACAATCACGACCACCGGTTTGCAAAGGATCTGCGATTCGGAGAGGTGGCGCATCATCTTCGCAGGAACGGCCATCATGTCCATCCAACCCGCCCGAACAGCTTGGCAAGCTCATCGGTTGAAAGACGAAACGCCGTACGGCGCCCATGCGGACAGGTCATGATGACCCCTTCTTGTACCCAATCGCGAATCAGCTGTTGAATTTCAGGAAGAGCCAAGGCGCGTCCGGCCCGTACCGCTCCATGGCAAGCCAACGAGGCCAGCACAGGTTGAACCCGCATCGCCAACGACGACGCGCAATCCCACTTCGTGACGTCATCGAGCAGATCCTGCACCAGGATCGCGGCATCCACCTTGCCAAGCCCAACCGGCACCCCGCGAATCGCCACAGCCGTGGCGCCAAATGGTTCAATCAGAAGACCGAGTTTCTCCAGCTCATGAACGTCGGGTGAGCCCCTTTAGGCAGGAACGATCCATACCCATCCATGACCGCATGAAACACCGTCGCATTGCGGATAGGACGCCTGTTCACAAACAATTCCTGTGGCGTTCTCGAAGACCGCGCATGGATGGGATTGACCATCACCCCACGGATCGACAATCCTCCCGTCCTGCCTCGTACCTCGATGGTCCGATCGAGGAAGGTTTGGCCATAAACCTGAAGGACTCGATCGCGATCCGTTGTCACGGCGGGATAGTTGAGAATCTCCTGACTGTTATGGGTCAGGCGGAAATGCACCGCCGGCCAGGCAAGACCTGCGAGCTGCACGACATGGCTGATGTGTGAGAACTCGGTCACGGGTGATTTCAGAAACTTCTTTCTGGCCGGTTGATTAAAAAACAAGCTGGAGACTTCGATTCTGGTGCCAGGGATAGGGGGTGCGTCCAGGATAGGCCCGCCTGCTCCCGCGATCAGGGTGAACTGCGCTCCCATCGTATCCTGCCTCGTCGCAGTCGTCACGAGCACATGAGAGACGGACGCAATACTCGGTAACGCCTCGCCACGAAAACCCATCGTTGTCACCGAGACAAGATCCCGATCGGACCTGAGCTTGCTGGTGGCGTGCCGCTCGAACGCACGAGGCAGATCGATACGATGAATCCCCTCTCCATCGTCCGTCACACGTATGAAGGTGAGTCCGCCGTCCTTCACATCAATCGTAATGTGCAAGGCCCCTGCATCAAGACTGTTTTCCAATAATTCTTTGACGACAGCGGCAGGACGCTCGACGACCTCACCGGCTGCAATGCGGCTGACTACGTCGTCCGGGAGGGTATGGATCTTAGCAGAGAAACTGGCGGCGGGCATGACACTAGACTCCAGAGAACGCGGAAGATAAGAGAGACGCTAAGCACCGTCTCGATGGACATCCGATCACCGAATTTCGGCCAGCTTATTCTTGGCCAGTTTCGCCTCGTCCGAAGTCGGGAATTCCTCGATGACCCGCTTGAGATTCTTTTTCGACTTGGCGAGGTCTCCGATTTCTCCCGCCGCGAGCCCTGATTTGAAAAGTGCCGCAGGCACTTTCTCGTTTCCCGGGTACTCCGTTGAGAGATACTCCAATGATTGTATCGCGCGCACATAATCTTTCTGCTGATAGGACGACTCACCCAGCCAGTAGTAGGCGTTCGGCGTCAATGACGTGCCGGGAAAATCTTTCACAAACCGCTGAAAGCCCGCCACCGCAAGATCGAATTTTCCATTGAGATAGTCGTTGTATGCCAGATTGAATGCGGACGTCGGAGTAATCGTGGGTACGCCGGGTATCATAGAGGTCGGCACATCTATAGAGGAGCCAGGCCTCAGTGGCTTAGGGAGACGAGCCGAGTCAATTTGAGACGGCTCCGCCCTGGGCGCGGCAGGACTGCTCAATGACTCATCGATTTTGGCCAACCGGCCCTCTAATTTTTGGACCCGTGCAGAGAGTTCGTCGAACTTCGGGTCGAATTTCTGCCTGGAGGATTCACCATCCTTCACCCGCTCCAGCGACTCCAACCGTCGTTGCAGCGCATCCAACCGCTTCTGATCTTGGTCTTGAGATTTCGACACCGTCGACAGGTGGTCTCGCAACTCTGAAAAATCCGCATGTTTCGCACATCCGGCGAGCCATAACATCGACCCGGCCATGAGAACAGCCGCCCCCCCTGAACCCGTTATCGTGCGCATCACGGTCATCGCGACTCCCTCAGTTGGGATAATTTATCCGATGCTTTTCCTGCCTCAGGAGTCCGTGGATACGACGCCAACACCTGGCTGAAGGCCAATGAAGCGCGCTTTCTATCGTTCATCGCCAGGTACGCATACCCTTTCTTCAAGATCGCAGCCGGCACTTTTTCGCTCCGGGGAAAATCCAGTTCGACGCGGTCATACGAATCGATCGCCTGGGGATAATCTTTCTTGCTGTAATACGATTCACCTAGCCAATAGCGCGCATTGGGAGCGAGATCCGAGTCCCCATAGTCACGCAAAAATACGGCGAACCCCTGCCGCGCCCCATCCAGATCCCCATCACCAAATAGTCTCAAGAGGCGTTCGTATTCGACCTTGTCAGAACGCATACTCGTCTGGGTGGGTCGTTGCGAACGCAACGACTCATCAAGCGCAACTGTCGGCGTCACCGCTTCACCTTGCGCAGAAAGCGAAGCCGAAGACAAGCCTTGATCAACCTTCGTGATCTCAGACGAAGGCACCGAAGACCGATGCCCTGGTTTCGTGGATGGCTTACGTGCCCCCGCCCCTCCCTTGTTTCCCCCTCGCGTCGGCGCATCCTGTGCGACCTGCTCAACGGTCTTGGAGAGTGTATCCAGGCGGCGATCTTGCTCATCGAAACGGGTGACAAACTTTTGCGCGACAGAGGCGATACTCTTATTGACCTCCGCTAAATACCCGCTGACCTCTTTGTTCATCTCATTGGTATAAGTGGCCGATGCTTTTCCTGCCTGCTCTTCTTGGTTGATCCGCTCACTCAGGCCTGTCAGCGAATCCCTGAATGCTGTGAGGGACTGACTAAATTGTGCGAATTTTGAGGACAACTGTTCGGTCCGAACCTGGGTATCCGCCAGTGCTTTATGCTGCTCCTCCAATCGTGTATCGAGACTCTTGGCCAGTCCGCTGTTCGTCTTCTGCACGACGTCGATGACCTCTTTTCGCACCGCCTCCATCTGGCGGTTCACATCGTCAAGTCGAGTGTTTACGTCCAGTCGGAGCTGATCACGGTCCTGCTTATTTTTGACATCTTGCGCATTGAGGCTCTCACGCACCTGGTTGTAGCGCATGGTGCTCTCTGCCTCTAGCTTACCGGCCAACTGTTCGAGCCGTTTGGTTTGTTGCTCAAGTTGCGCAGAGCGCTGTTTAAGATCTTCCTGTTTGCCCTGAAGTTCTTGAGCGTGGTGCAGCGCACGTTCCAACTCGCCTCGCAACTGCGGCAGCTCCTGCTCTCGAAGCATCAAGATCTCCTGACTCTGCCGTGCGCGGGTCTGCGCCGACTCATCGTTCGACTGCTTGATGCGCTGCTGAAGATTTCTCTCCGTCTGTTTCAGGTCGGATTGCTGGGCAACGCAGCCGGCCGACAATAGTGTGCAGACCGCACAGATGGTCATCCAGACACTCTTCGTATTTGAATGGTTCCGCATTGTTCCACCCACGATAGTAAAAGAATGTCCTGTTCTCAATCCGCGGATCAGGAAGTCTCAACGGCCGCGAGGCACAACTCTTCCCTACTTCCCGGTCTTCAACGCAAGATGCCCTCGCCGATTCTGCTGATAGCAAGACTCCGCATGTTCATTGCACGCCGGCCGCTCTTTTCCATACGACACCACGGACAGACGATTGGCACCGACACCAAGTTCGACCAGATAATTCCGAACAGCTTTCGCCCGTTTCTCACCGAGTACAAGGTTATAGGCAGAGGTCCCGCGCTCATCGCAGTGCCCTTCGACCTTCACGAGCGCGCTCATATTCGACTTCATCCACTCAGCATCGCGAGTCATCGCTTGGCGTCCGTCCTCGGAAATCGTCCAGCTATCGTACCCGAAAAATACATCCCGCAAGCCTGCGGCAGCTGAAGCTGCTTGCTCGGCACGCATCTCATCCAATTGTCGGCCTGCACCGGAGGGGTCCAGCTTCGCCATCATCGTACCACCACCCAGACGTTCTTCCGAAGGGTTTTTGTCGATCCCTCCAAGTCCACCGCCGACCGACTGACCGCTCGTATCAGGAAAGGTGCCGACACCGGACATGGAACTATCGATCCCCTCTTTCGCCATACCTTGACCGGGCTGGGAATCGCCGCCGGATTGTACGGCTTTCTTCGAGCATCCAGGCATACCGATCAATGCCAGGCTCAGCATCAGCCCCACACCGCATACACTCAGTGTCTTGTTCATACCTCGTACTCCTTTTCCTAAGTGATTGATCTCGATCAATTGGCTTTCACGTATTCGTTCATTGAGTCAGATGATACGTCCGGCTCAAGATGCTGGAGACCAAGAGGGCGCACTATTGTGCGTCCCCTGGAAGGTGAGCCGCTCGATGTCCTTACCGTCGGCATCGATCATGTAAATGTGACTCTTCCCATCGGCCGTCGAACTGAATACCAGATGCCGGCCATCCGGCGACCAGGAGGGCGAATCATCGACACCCTGTCCTGTCGTCAATTGCATGCGTTTCTGTCCGTCCGGCGAGATCACACAGAGCTTATACTCTTTTTGCGTCCGGCACACATAGGCGATCCAGTTCCCACGAGGCGACCAGGATGGCGCGGCATTGTAATCGCCTTCAAATGTTAGACGACGCACATTCGACCCATCAGAGCTCATCAGAAATAGCTGTGGCCCGCCGCCTCGATCCGACACAAAGACCAGCTCTCTTCCGCTTGGAGACCAGGAGGGAGACAAGTCGCCGGAGGGGTTTGTGGTCAAGCGGTGGATAGCTTTCGTCCTGGTATCCAACCGGTAGAGTTCGGAGTTGCCCTCGTGGCTGGAGGCAAACGCCAGAAAGTTTCCATCTGGAGAGAGGGACGGAGTGATGTTCAACCCCCCCAACGCAATCACCGTCCACCGCTTCCCCGTTGCCAACTCGATCATGTCGATATTCTGCGTATTGCGATTGCGATAGGAAGTAAAAATGAGGAACCGACGATCCGGAGACCATTGCGGCATAAGATTGAGGAATCCATCGGCGGTGAGTTGGCGCGTATCGTGGCCATCGTAGTCCATCACAAACAACTCGCGCGCAGCTCCCTGTTCAGCCACATACGCGATCTTCGTCCGCGCGATCCCCGGCTCGCCGGTGTAGCGAAATACCAATTCGTCGGCAAAACGGTGTGCCATCAGCCGCACGACCGAGGGCGATCCTGCATAGCGTTTTCCGCCCACGAGCTCATCGCTGCCGCTATCATAGACAAAGCCTTCCATATTCACGTCGGCTTCTTTGTCACTGCCTTTCAGGCCTGCCTTGCCCCAGACTAACACCGAGACACCCTTCTCAGCAGCCTGTCTAAATATCGCTTTGGAACCATCTCCTACTCCGTTGCCGATATCAGATGTCTGAATCCCGAGACCGGGCAAATCCACCAGATCGAAAACCAGGGAGCGCTTCACATCTTTTTTGAGGACTTCCTCGATCCGCCCCCCCAACCAGTCGGGACCTCCTACACTGTGTATCCCCGCAACACCGAGGGAGATTTTTTGGAAGTCGGGACGTGTGGCTTCGAGAAACACGTCTGCTGCTCCAGATTCAAGAATACCGACCGCTCCTGCCAGCAGCAGCACTCCACCGGAGATTTTTTGGAAGTCGGGACGTGTGGCTTCGAGAAACACGTCTGCTGCTCCAGATTCAAGAATACCGACCGCTCCTGCCAGCAGCAGCACTCCACCGAACCAGGCACTAATCAATTTCACCTGTGTCATCCGACCGACTCCCCCACGCGAAATACCATTTCAATATCCTTATAGCTGTCTGTCATCTCGGCAGGAAACGCGGGCAGAAACCGGGACTGTTGCACGGCGCGCTGGCCCGCCATATCATAATAGGCATTCCCTGACGACTGCCGGACGACCACGTCTTTGATCGTCCCATCCCGCTGAAGCCGAAACTTGATGGTCATCGTATACGTCTGTCCAGCCATATCGACCGGAGGAGGCTCCCACTGTCTACTAATAATAGACTGTACACGGGCCCAATAGAGATTTGAACCCGCTGCACCGGAAATCTTCAGAGTCGTTTCAGGAATCTTGGCCGCCGGAACTTTGACCTCATGCTGAGGCGCCGGATTGACCAGTGTCTCGCTCGGGACAACCTCTTTCGGAATATCCAGTTTGGCTGCCGGCTGAAACTGCTTGATCTTTTTCAGCTCTTCTTCTAGTTCTCGATTCAGATCATCACTGACCGATGCCCGCTGCGGAGTCTTCGCAACCGGGTCTTGTGTCACATCCGGGATACGCGGGATATCCGGCACCTTCGCCATCTGTTGGGGCTGAGCCACCGTTTTTGTTGCAGGGCTTATGTCTCCAAACTTCGGCGCGTCCGGTGGAAAATCAAGATCCTCCATCATGTCCCTTCTCTTCTCGCCCTTTGGAGGCGCAGGAGAAGGAGCTACACTGGGAGTCACCGCCTTGACTACTGGCGCAGGAGCCGGCTTTGGATCCGGCACTTTTGGCGACTCGATTGGTTTCGCCGACTCGACCGGCTTTGCCGACTCAGTTGGTTTTACGTGTGTCGGCAAACTCACGAGCGACACTTCCACGGACGTCAACGGGCGTTCACTCTGTTGTGGAAGCCGAAGCCCCGTTACCGCAAGCACGACGACCACATGAAGGGCCAGCGACAAGACCAGTGTTCGCTTGAGCCGAGTGGAGAATCCGGATTGATCGCCCTGATCGAGCCACGACCCTGAAAGGAGCGACGCCTGGGATGCCATAACCACCAGCCCCCTCGCGTAGTTGGATCAACCTTTTCGCGGTGTGAAACCCGGGATCTGCGGCGCTCCCACGCGCTCCGGCCCCATCGGCTCCGTCACCATCCCGATCTTCTCGATCCCGGCTTTCTTGACGCCGTCCATCACCTGCACCACGATGCCGTAGGGGACATCGCGATCGGCCCTGAGATAGAGCGAAACATCGGGATGATCCTGTTTCAAGACCTTCAATTTCTGTTCGAGCTGGGCCACACCAACCGGATCCTTGTCGAGATACAATCGTTGATCCTTTTCGATTGTGAGCACCGTACGCATCTCCGGTTTGATTGTATTCGAGGCAGATGTCGGAAGCTTGATATCCATCCCTCGATACAACATCGGGGCGGTGACCATGAAAATCACCAAGAGGACGAGGACCACATCGACGAGGGGAATAACGTTGATTTCTGCCAGAAACCGGCGGTGACGGGACTCAAGGATCATCCTTGGACTCCGACCGGAACTGATTTCTTCACCTTGGACACCGTGCTGGAGAGAGACGACAAGATCTCAATCGTGACCGAATCCAAACGAAACGACGTGGTGCGAATCCGAGTCAGAAAGTAATTATAGGCAATCACCGCGGGGATAGCAGCGAACAGACCTGCCGCCGTCGCGATGAGCGCCTCCGCCACGCCAGGAGCCACGGCAGAAATACTGGCAGTCCCTTGGGTGCCGATCTCCCGAAATGCATCAATAATTCCCATCACGGTCCCGAGCAGTCCAATAAACGGAGTAATATTTCCCGTCGTGGCAAGAAACGGAAGATAGCTCTCAAGGCGTGAGAGCTGACTCTGCGCGAGATGGGATGCCGCCCGCTCTACCACATGTTGATCAACTGGTCCCGAACCGCCACCATCCCTCCCTTCAACTCGCCCAGAGCCCATGCGCTCCATCACTCCTTCAAATACACTGGCACTGGGACTCCCTTCAACCCGTCGAACTTGTCGATACAACTCGTCGAGACTATGTGCCTTCACAAGGAGCGCTAAGAATAGCTTGTCTTCCCGGTCTGCCACACGAAACGCTCGCCATTTTGAGAAGATAATCGCCCACGAAATGACAGAGAAAATAAACAGGATCACGAGCACAATTTTCGACACCGCTCCGAGCGAGCCTATCAATCCTGTGAGACCTGTTTGAAACATGCGGCGATACCCTTTCCAAACTCTAGCAGAATACTAACATGCCGCCCTGCTCACCCACTCCACCCAGCACGCCGTACGAGAACATACGACACGCGACCTACGGCGAACGTAATTAGACGGTTTTTTTTAGTTTCCCGCGCGGTGTACTTCTGTGATTCCACCCATGCGAACACGAAATTCTGGCATGTCAACAGCGCTGTTCCGCAGTCTGCGAGGAAGCACTCACAGCTCTGCCCGCGGAGCCAAACGCACACTAGGAGAAAATGGCGGGGCCGACGGGATTTGAACCCGCGACCTCCAGATTGACAATCTGGCGTCCTAACCAGCTGAACGACGGCCCCATAAAACTCTACTTATAGCGGAAGACGTGAGGGACAAGACTATATCTAGTGGTCGGTCCCATTAAAATTTCATGATTATTGCTCAATGCTCTGTCCTGCTCCCCTTAGGCCAGCCTCTGCTCTGGTAGGCGGAACAGGGATCGAACCTGCGACATCCACCGTGTAAAGGTGGCGCTCTGCCAACTGAGCTATCCGCCCGATTTTCCTAGCAACCTAGGCGGGATGCTACCAACTCCACATGCCCTTGTCAATCGAATCTCTCACCCCCTTTGCCATTTTCTGCCGGCACGCACGCCGATCATTGAGTCGGATCTTCTCAGCGCTGCTTTTTGCCCCTGACACCATCAACCCGAGGAAAATACTTGTCATGCACCCGCTTCAGACGCCCCCGCTCTATATGGGTGTAGATCTGCGTGGTCGTAATATTGGCATGGCCGAGCATGACCTGAACAGACCGAAGGTCGGCCCCCCCCTCAAGTAGATGCGTCGCTAATGAATGCCGCAGCATGTGCGGTGAAATGATCTGTCTGATCCCAGCCCGTAGCGCACGGTGTCGTAGCAACTTCCAAAAGGCTTGCCGGGTCAACGGCCCACCTCGCCTCGACACAAACATGTACCGTGACGCCCGTGTTTTAAGCAGCTGTGGCCGCGCCTCGTTCACATACTGTCCCAACAGCTGTCGGGCCCGCTCACCCATCGGCACGAGACGCTGCTTTGCGCCCTTGCCCGTGACCCGGAGATACCCGACATCGAGATTCACCAGCGCCACTTCAGCCATCACCAATTCCGACACACGAAGCCCCGTCGCGTAGAGCAACTCCAACATCGCACGATCACGCAGATCTTCAGGGGTCGGAACTGCTCCCAGATCCAACAATGCCGTGACGTCCTGCTGCGACAGCGTTTTGGGTAGTCGGACACCGCGTGAGATCGGAACCAATCCGATAGTAGGGTTCTCTTCGATGATCCGTTCCCGCATCAGAAACTGGAGCCATCCACGAATGGCCGAGAGACACCGTAACGAGGAGGCGCGAGACAACTGCGCCTCCTGCATGGAGCGGAGAAATCCCGTTAACGCCTCCGACGTCAGAGGCCCGAGCGGCGCCACACCGATTCGATGCAAGTAGGAATGAAATTTAGTCAGGTCGCGACGGTAGGCTTCGATCGTGTTGAGGGAGAGACCACCCTCCACCCGGAGACGACTCAAATATCGCTCAGCCAGCGGGTGTAACATCATCTATGGCATGATAGCCAATCACTCAGATGAACACAACGAACCCCGGACGGAGTTTACCTTGACACCCTTCAGGGTTTCCGATAGTAGTCACATGAGAATGACAGCGTCGTCAGACCGCCAGGAGCTCATGGCCCGCCCGTTAATATCTCTGTCTGCACATCGTACGTACGCTCTTTCAGTACGCTGGTGCTATGCGCTTACGCTTGCCGTGAGCCTGCTCTGGCCAGCTGCTGGGTTCGAGCGCACTGCGCCCGTCTACGCAGAAACGGTGCCCGCGAAACCGGCGAGCCATCCCACGCTGAACCAGGCGAAACGCTTGACCGACGCAGGGAAGGCTGAAGAAGCCGTTACCATACTTCGTCGTTTTCTGGCCACCGCTCCAAAACCCGAGCTGCGCGATGACACGTATCTCCTCCTCGGTGCTGCACTCCACGGCACCAAGCAACATGGGGAGGCGTTACAATACTTGCTGCTGCTGCAAACGGAATTTCCCGATTCAGAGGTGACGGATCGAGGCAAGCTGCTGCAAGCCCGAGTCCATGCTGGAATGGGGAACCTCGACCTTGCGCTGCCGATTTTGACCGGTCTGCGAAACCTGTCAAAAGATGACGCTACCAAACGCGAGGCCCTACGGCTAAGCGGCGATTTTTACGCGCAAAAAAAAGACACGACCCGCGCCATTCAGGCGTGGCTTGACGAAGTGGCGTTGGGAACTGAAGACCAAGCAGAAGACGTGCGTACCCGCATTCGCGATCTGACGAGCGGGACATCCGACAAGAAATCCCTGGAACAAATCCGGAGCACCTTTCCACGCAACTTACCCGGCGATCTCGCGTCACTCCGGCTCATTGAGCTCTACATCAGCCGTGGAGAAGAACACCAGGCCATCCGGCAGATCCAGCAATTTCTCGTAAATTTCCCGGCCCATCCGCAGGCAGCGAAAACTTCGGACTTACTTGCCACCCTCCAAGCCAAACAAAAATCCAACCAGTTTTTTATCGCCGTCGTCCTGCCGCTCTCAGGAAAACTCGCTCCCTTCGCCGGTGAAGTACTCAGTGGAATTCAGCTGGCCGTCGAAGCCAAGAGAGACAGGGTAGGAGGTCCATCGGTCGGTCTTATCGTCAAAGACCTTGAATCCGATCCTGCCACATTTTTAGATGAATTCTCCGAACTGCTGAACACCGATCGCCCTCTCGCCGTGATCGGCCCCCTTCTCTCGAAAAATCTACCGGTGATGGCCGAACTCTCCGAACGAGCCCACATCCCCTTGATCACGCCGGCCGCGACGTTCCCCAACGTCAGACGACTCGGCAACTATGTGTTCAATACGGCGCTCACCTATGAGCTTCAAGCCAAACGCATCGCCTCGTATGCCATCAAAGAGCAAGGCTTCCGCCGATTCTGTATCCTGCATCCCGACACCACGTATGGCCGCGAGTTGGCCCGACTCTTCACACAGGAAGTGCGACAACACGAGGGAGAAGTCATCGCCGTCGAATCCTACAAAGAGGGCGAAATCGATGTGAGCGGGCAGCTCAAACGTATGAAGGCGGAGGACCTCAACCGATATGGCTTGGCCGTGCCGGTCGATCAGACAAAACTGGCAGGGAAACTGACAAAGCTGGACAAGAAAGTCTATTATACGCCGGGCTTCGATGCGATTTTTATTCCGGGCCGCGCCGCCGATGCCGGCATCATTACGGCCCAATTGAATTTCCACGACATGAAAGTGCCGTTCCTTGGCGCGAATGGATGGAACTCACCGGACTTCGCCCGCACGGATGACTCGTCGATTGATGGAGCCGTGTTCGTTGACGGCTTCTTTATCGATAGCCAGGCCCCGACCGTGCAGGATTTTGTCGCCCGGTATAAAAAACGGTTTGAAGCCAGCCCGACACTCTTTTCGACGCAGGGCTACGACGCCGCGAAATTGGTGCTGGATGCGGTTCGAAAAGGGGCCTCTTCCGGCGAAGCGGTACACGATCAACTGCTGACACAGCCTGATCTCTCCTCCCTGACAGGACCGGCAGCGTTCGGACCAGACGGAACATTGAATCGCCCGCTCTTCCTGTTACAAATCAAACGAGGCAAATTTCAACAGGTGAACTAACCCTCATGAACTCCTTACCGCAAATCCTCCACACGATTTCCTATATGGGGCTTCCGCTCCTCTTCGCCATGGTCTTGCACGAATACGCCCATGGCTGGGTCGCCAATCGATGTGGCGATCCAACCGCTAAGCTCCAGGGCCGGCTCACCATGAATCCGCTGGCACACATCGATCCATTCGGAACCGTCATCCTGCCGCTGCTCTGCTTGATTATCCCGGGAGGGTTCTTTCTCGGCTGGGCCAAACCGGTCCCTGTCGATCCACGCCTCATGCACCAGCCCCGTCGCGACATGGCGCTCGTCGCGGCGGCAGGACCGGCGATGAATCTCGCGTTGGCTATCGGCAGCGCACTGCTCTTCGCGCTCATTCTGTCGATCGACCCCGCCATCGGGGGCGCGCAGTCCACATCGGAAGAACCCTCGAGCACGTGGCACCAAATGTTCCTCCAGCCGATCGCGGCCATGTCGATCTACTCCGTCTTGATTAACGTGCTCCTCATGCTGTTCAATCTGCTGCCGCTCCCTCCCCTGGATGGCGGGAGAATTCTCACGAGCCTTCTCCCAAACACTGCGGCGATGGCGCTCAGACGTGTAGAACCCTATGGCATGTTCATCTTAATGGGGCTGATCATCTTAGACCCGCAGATCCACCTCATCCATACCATCACGAGCACCTTGACCCACAGTCTATCCAATTCAATTCTCTCCACCGCCGTCGGTCTCGGAGGAACAGGAAACACCCCATGACCACACCTAGGAAACGAGTCCTCAGCGGCATGCAGCCAAGCGGGCTACTCCATCTCGGCAATTATCTTGGTGCCTTGGAAAATTGGAAAAGCCTTCAGCATGAGTTCGAGTGCTATTTCTTTGTCGCAGACTGGCATGCGCTGTCGACGAACTATGCCGATACCAGCCGTATCCGTGAATTCTCACGGGAGCTGCTCATCGATTGGCTCGCCGTCGGTATCGATCCAGAACGGTCCACGGTGTTCATCCAGTCTCGCATCCCGGAACATGCGGTGTTGCATCTGCTCCTCTCAATGATGACGCCTATCTCCTGGCTGGAACGCAATCCGACCTACAAAGAAAAGCAGGAAGAGATTAAAGAAAAAGACCTCAGCACCTACGGATTTCTGGGCTACCCGGTTCTACAAGCCGCCGATATCTTGTTGTATAAACCCGATTTTGTCCCGGTAGGGAAAGACCAACTCCCTCATCTCGAACTCACCAGAGAACTGGCCAGGCGATTCAACGATATCTATAAAAGACCGGTCTTCCCCGAGCCCAAAGAGCATCTGACGAAGTTTCCTAAGGTCATGGGCACCGATGGCCGAAAGATGAGTAAGAGTTACGGCAACACGATCAACCTGTCCGACCCCGAACCAGTTGTGCGGCAGAAACTCAAGACGATGGTCACCGATCCTGCCCGAGTCCGACGCCACGACCCCGGAAACCCCGACCTGTGCCCTGTGTACGATTTTCATAAAATATTTTCATTGCCGATGATTCAGGAGCAGATTAATACCGAATGCCGGACGGCCGCCATCGGCTGCATCGATTGTAAGAAACTCGTTGCCGATCGAATCGTCGAACGCATGACACCGATGTGGGACTCGCGCACAGCGATGATGAGCCATCCCTCACGCATCGACGAGATCGTACAGGACGGCAGCCAGCGCGCCGAGAAAGTCGCAAAGGCCACCCTCGCCGAAGTAAACGAGGCGATGAAGATCTAACGGCCCCGCCCCGTCCTCTGTAGAATTGCTGAAAACGCTAGAAGAACGGCCGGCGGCATGGAAAAATGCCGACAGCTATTCACCATCAGGCCGCGCGCTGGATAATCCAGTCCACACCAGCGAGCAAGAGGATCTCATGAGACAATCACACCGTTGGCTCGGTGCAGCAGTCATCGGATGCGCCTGGGCCCTCACCGGCTGCGGAACCTGGATGCACTCAGACAAACAGTCGGTCACCATTTTCACCACCCCGCCGGAAACTGCAGTGGTCATCGACGACTACCTCCACCTCACCGCGCCTGGCACCGTCACGCTCAGCCGTAAGGGCGACCATCTTGCCCAGGCGAACAAGGACGGCTATGAACCGACCTCGCTCAAAATCGACCGGACCTGGTCCTGGTGGGTCGTCGGAGATATTTTCGCCTGCCTCATTATCTTTTCACCTATTTGCATCATGAACGACATCGAGCAGGGCGGTTACTACACCTTCGACGACAAGATTTATGTGACGCTGAATCGCAGCACGGCATCAAGCCCGGCCTTATCGAAGTAACCATCAACCCCGTTTCTGGGCGAGAAGATTCACCCACCGCCCCTTGCGCTCGCGGTTGGTCACCACGTTCAACTCAAGAATAGTCCATCCGGCTCGACGAACCGCGCGCGCGAGTTCGTCTTTCCTCCAGCGAGCGAAATAGCGCCCGGGGACCCATCCATCCGTCACAAGGCGGCTCGTCACACCATAGGTCACCGTCGCGGCAAAAAGGCCGCCTGGGCGAACAAGCTTGTACAGATCGGCTAGGATGCGACGGGCGTCTGGTTTCGGGAAATGCATCAGCGAGGCGGCAGCCCAAAGACCATCGAACGACATCGCTTGAAACGGAAGGTCGCGTAGATCGGCGCGGACCAGCGGCAATGAAGGATATCGACGTCGTCCTGCTGAGAGCAATGCACTCGTTCGATCTACACCGACAACATGATACCCACGCCGATCGAGATCGCCTGCATCCTGCCCTCCACCACAGCCGAGGTCCAACAGGCTCGCACCGGCAGGGAGATAATGAAGCCACTCGACCAACAATGGTGGCCGGCGATGCCGCCGCTTGTCCCAGCGGGTCATGCATTTTTTCGCCGACCGTTCATACGCATTGATCGTCTGCAAAACGAGTTGCGTTGTGTTATCGTGAACTGAACGAAGAGGAGCCATTCATGCGGCGAGTAGGTGGACGATGACTGTTCTGGCGTTGGTATTCATCCTACTAGGTACGAGCTTGAGCACCGCCTGGGCAGCCGATCCACCCTGCGACAAGTACCCCATTGTCCTACAGACTAAATGTGAGGCGATCTGGAAATCGCTGTACCAGGAAGACGGCCCCGTGATCGCGCAATTCGGACTGGACCAACAGAAGCGGCGCGAGGAAGGCAAAATAAACGCCGAGCAACACCTCGGAGAAAACATGGCCTTCATTAAGCAGTCCACCGAGAAACGCCTCGCACGATTGAAAGAACGGATGGCCAAAGAGTAAGGCCTCATAATGTGTCGGCTTTCGGCTTCTCTGGCAACCTTTCGGCTGAATTCAGTAAATCCCGCCCCACGATGATCGGCGCCTTGAAGTGAATGGCGAGGGCGATCGAGTCTGACGACCGGCTATCGAACGTCTTCACCTGATCCTGCACCGAAACAGTCAACGCACCATAATACGTGCCATCGTGCAGCGTGATGATCGTTTGCAAGACTGTCCCGCCATAGGCCTCCAGGATCGTATGCATCAAATCGTGAGAGAGAGGACGAGGGAGTTTCTCGCCATTCAATGCCCCTTGAATCGACAAGGCGACTGTCGGGTCGACAAAAATCGGGATGGCCTTGCCTTCCGCCGATAAAAGCACCACAGTGCCGCGATCGGAGACGCGAACCTGTACGTCCGTGATCATGACCTGTTCTGAGGTTGCCGGTGAAGATTCTGCTGCTCGTGCAACCGGGAGCGCGAGTGTGCCGAGAACACAGAAAGAGAGGACAAACAGCTTGCATGGCATCATGGTCACACCTCCTGCAGCGAGCTGTGAGGCTACGGAAAAACCATGTCGGTGCGAGAGAGCTTCGTTGGTCCATAGATATACCACAACGGGAGAACACTCTCGCAGGATGCTCAAAAAGTGGTAGTGCATCAGTTTGACTTGGCCTCCGACTCTTCAACAATACGAACAATATCCCCGATAGTCCACAAGCGATCTGTTACCCCAGCGGCCATGGCTGGCGAAACTCGCAGCGTCTTGTGAATGCGAACAAAATTATAGTGCATGTAGTGCAAGGCCACAGAATGGGCATGGTTCTCAATCTTCTTAGAGAAGGCATTCGTGAGTCGCGTAAAGCGCCGGATGCTCATCCTCATCGTTAAATTCTGCCGCTCAACAAACGAGGTACTGACACAGCACAGATCGGGATTGCCGACAACCTTCGACTTCTTAGCCCCGATGCACTCCGCAGGACTGTAACGTTTTTGCCCTTCCACGGTTTCACCGTAGATCTTTATCAGCTGGGCAAAATCCACCTCTCCCCCAAAGGCCTTTTCAACGGCTTCTAGGTAGGGCCTGTGACCGTCAGAAGTGATCTGAACGCGATTGGCTAACCGGCTCGCAAGATCGGCCACAAACTCACACGCTGTTGCGCCGTCACGGCTTCCAATACGCCACGATGGAACTAACTTCGAGTCGGCATCAATGGCCACCCATGTCCAGACATCCCCCGCTTGGCCGCGTTTTTCATCTGGTACATTCTTCGCTTTCGCATACACAAACGACCAGATCTCATCGAGCTGAAGACGCTTGCAGGTCAGGTTGCGGAAGGCCTTGTCCTGATATTCAGCGCAAACCTTCGCTGTCTCAATAAACAACTTTGCCACTGTGTTGAAAGCCACATCAGCGATTCTGGCCGTAGCCCTCATGCTGTTACCCTCAACAAGAAGGTTGATTACTTGGACTCGCTTCTCATGGGTTAATTTGTTCATGCCCATAATATACATCCATAAATGCTTATCGTCAAGCATAAAGATTCAGTTTAAATATCAAGCGAAGCTTATTTAAATAAACTGCTGTTTATCATGCACTTACGAGACGCAGCTTGTTTCTTGGTGGGAAGGAAGGGCCCTGTTCAAGCTCATACATAGAGAGCAGTTTCGATGGAGTTGCGACTATCGCTTTGGCGAGATCCTCAATGTTGTAACCATAGTGCGTGCGATAGAGATCAAGAATGTCTCGCAAGACCGTCGGAGTTTCTGGCGCAAGGTCCAGTTCAGCCGGTTCTCTCCGCTTCAATCCTCGCTTCTGCATTTCAATCCAGAGAAATCTTGCCGACGGTTTTGATACCTTGTTTAATTCTTTAGCGCGATATAGCAGAGCCGCCATCGATACTCTCCAGTATGGCTTCAATGCCGCCAATCGCTCAATCGTTATCCGATCTAAATGCGGTGAAACCTCACGTCTTGGCATTAGAAATTCGGCGGCAAATTCATTCGCCTCTTCCTCCATGCGGTCATTTGGCATATCGTGCATACAGAGATGTCCAAGTTCATGACAAAGACTCATGCGCTCACGGTCTGTAGAAAGACCTGTGTTTATAAAAAATAGCGGTGGGAGACCTGGAACCCAACGGCTAATTGCATCAACTCGTGGCGTCCCAAACGCATACCGTATGACAATGCCACCGGCGTCCTCTATGACCCTTATGACATTAGCAATGGGTCCATCTGGGAGCTGCCACATTGCGCGTACCGCTCGCGCAACTTCCTCTGGCTGATTTTTAAAATCAGCCATATCGATGGGGCGTATTTTGGTATCTGGAATTTCAACTGACCGAAGCAGCCGCGCTATATGCATCCTGATTATGTTGATCTGAGCGTGTACACGCGCCAGAACCTTCACCGACACATCCTGTCTACGGCGGTGAAAAAATTCACTCAAGCCAGGACCAAATATTGTATCGGTTTGCAAAAAGAACTCCTGGGGATACTCCAATATTTCGCAAAGACGCGACAGGACAGCATCCGTAACAGGTTTCACACCTGATTCCATCTTAGACAACAACGCCTGAGATACATTGAGCATTTCGGCAAGCTGCGTTTGCGTCAAACCTTGAGATTCACGGGCGAGTGTTATCATGGCTGGATTGACTGCATTGTCGGACATGGTCGTCATTCTTTTTCCTTTGATTCGCCAGTATTTGGAAGTCTCTTCGGAGTTACCGAAGGCCTTGCGGATGGACCATCAGGCAAGGTTGTTGTCGGTATAGGCGATAGAGTAGCGCCGGAGTCTGGTCTTAATTCATATACCCAGTCTATTTTTTTGTGCGCACGAGGACACGTAATCAAGATAGATGACTTCATGAGGTCAAGCCCATCAGGGATGTATCCTAGCTGGATGTTAGTGTTTTGTACTTCACCGAATAGATCAGTTCGTTCCTGAGAATCGAACGCAAGCACCATCTGAGTTGGCTGGCTCGACGTTTCCAATGATTCGTTATGTTTCTTTAGTTTAATCTGATGCCCCCCGACTCGGAGCGTAAAGAGATTTTGCGAGAAAAATGAAAAAAAAAAAAAAAACCTCTTCGCCAGATACGGATAAACTGATTCGTCTCCTTCTCCACCCCAATTTCAGTCTCCGGCCCATGCCCCGTCACCACAATCGTCGCATCCTTCAAGGTGTACAACCGTTCTCGAATAGATCGCTCGATGGCATCGAAGTCTCCGCCCCAGAGATCGGTGCGCCCAATGCTGCCGCGAAAGAGCGTATCGCCTGCCAATACAATGTTCTCGCTTGGAAAATGAAAACTCATGGACCCAGGGGTGTGGCCGGGCGTATGGAGTGCCACAGCGGAGACCTCGCCGACTAACAGCTTCTCCTCATCCTTGAGCCAGTAGTCAGGCATCGGAACCGGCACGTAGGCCACCCCGAACATCCGGCATTGCAATTCGAGATTCTTCCACAGATCAAGATCATTTTGATGCAGACAGATCGTCGCCCCTGTCGCCTTTTTCATTTCTCCGGACGCGAGAAAATGGTCGAAGTGGGCGTGGGTGTGAAGGATATGCGTAACCGTCAATCCGAGTTGGTGCACCTCGTGGAGAATTCGCTCGTGCGCTCCACCCGGATCGACCACGATCGCCTGCTTCGTCACCGGATCGCCGATGATCGAGCAATTGCAACCAAGGGGCGGGACGGAAAAGGTTTTTCGGACTATGGCCGTCAACATGGACGCATGCTACCGTCCAACCCCCTTAGGGTGCAAGCAACGGCCCTTCTTCTGGATCTAGCCGAGCTTGAATCGTCCAAGCAACTTCCGTATCGAACAACGTCCAGTTTCGCCCTTGACGGCGGCACCACACGAGAAATCCCGCTCCGCTGCCGTCGGGGCGAAGGGCTTCGACATACAGTAGCGCATGATCGTTACGCAGGCTGCGCGCCACACGAGAGAACGCCAAACGATCCAAGATCGACGGCGCTTGAATCGGCATCGAGTCGGCCACCATGATTGGACGTGCCAGAGACACCTCCGGTTCTTCGAGCCGGCCCTCTGTGGCAAACCGGTAGCCGACAGCAAAGTGAAATCGCCCTTCAAGCCTGCTTACTCGCCGGTTGGCCGAAATAAATTCCCGAATCATATCCGTCGGCAGCTCGTCATTGAAGTAGCCCTGCTCCTGAAACACTCCGACCGTCGTCGATCCCTCCTGATCCGGAGAGAGACGGAGCCTGGTCATGCGTTCGATCACCACCAACTGAGTCGATGACGTGAGAAACTTACTCGTCACCACCTGGTCGTACAAAGCATAGTCTTCAGCAGAAATGGCATCGGTCTTCTGATCTGGCGCCGCCATCGCTCCCGGCAGGCAGAGAAAACCATTCACGAACAGCACCGCTGCGATTACGACTGTAAAGCGGTTCATCATTGTGCGAGCATAGCGTCTGGTGCGACGCACGGTCAATTCAGGGAATCCGGCGTGGACAAGTCGGGGCGAAGCGTGGATAATCCAAAAACTGGAGGGACGTACCGTGCGCGACACGACTCAATCGAACCAGTGGCCGTTATGGATCGGAGCAATCGCTCTCTGTGTCTTAGCCAGTAGTTGTAAGCCTGACGACTCACCATTCAAGGCGGAAAATGAATCGCTTCGCAAGCAACTGGCTAAACAGGAGTCCGTGGTGACCTCGCTGCAGGACGGGAACAAGGTCATGCATCAACAGATCGATCTGCTGAACCAGGAGTTGCGCGACGCGCAGCAATCAGCCGAAAGGGCCAAGGCCGAGGCCAAAGTTGCCTCTGCTGACTTGGCAATACAAGCAGCCCAGGCAAAAAAGCTGAGCGCCGATGTCCAAAAAACCGTAGCCGCCCAAGCGGCGCAGACAATCCACGTCGAGGAGAAAGGGACCCAGACTGAAGATATCCCCCGCCCTTTGAGCACTGTCGCCAAGGTAGTGGAAGACACCCTCAGTCGCAACGGGTACCACATCAAAGTGAGTATCAAGACCGATCAGAAGGCGGTCTACGTGACGGAGCGAAAGGTCTCTCCTCCTATCTCACTTGAAGTCCCTGGCTCAAGAAATCAATATGTGCTGTCGCTTCATGGCCTCCCTTCGAACATCACCCGACTCAACGTCAAAGCCGACTTTGAAAAACTAGCCCAGGGCGGGCGCGTCCTCAGCGTAAGCGCGGAGGAAGTCGCGGAAATTGAGCGGAGTCTCCTCCGGGAAGTCAACAAGGCTTTGGCTTCCCCCAGTAAAACCTAGCAAGGATACTGAAAAAAGATGTGAGGGGAGCCTGGCCGTTCTCCTGCTCGCGGAACGCGCACGATAAGAATGTGCACGTCCGACGCGCGCAATCGAGAATCGACCAGGCTCCTCTTGAAAATGAAAGAGGGAATTGGAAAGACACGTGCAGGTGGGATCATCCTAGGACTTTTTGAGCATCCTGCAGGCTGTTTGTGCGTCAACGCCACTTGTAAGACCACCACGTGATTTGAGCGCATACTGAGTTTTTTGGCAACCTGCTAACGCGAACGCTGCCATCGATCCATGAAACGTGGACCGTCAAAAGTTGCGGAGTAAGATCCCGCAGCAAAGCTCCCTTCCCTTGGTGAAGCGTGAGCCTCGTGCTAGCATTTCCTTCCTATGGCTCCGTCAACCAGTGTCCACGATCTCCGCACCCTCATTCGCTCCTGCCATCCGCTGATCGCCATCGAGACGGTCGAAGAGGAGCGGGTGCTGGCCTTGCTGCAATCGGTTGCAGCCCAAGAACGCATGCCGCTGTTCGAATGGTCCGTCACCAGGGGACTCACCAGACACGACGATGGGCCGACGCTCAGTAAAATGACCGCCACACCTCTGGCGGTCCTCCAACATCTGCAGGGCCTGACTGTGGAGGCGATCTTCTGGCTCAAGGACCTCGCGCCACATCTACAAGATCCAGCAGTCGCCCGCCAACTCCGAGAAGTCGCAGCCGTTTACAATCGTTCGCGTTCCACCTGCCTGATCACCGGCCAACCCATGACCTTGCCCCTCGATCTCGAAAAAATCGTGGTCCGACTCGACCTGCAACTGCCGGATCGAGACGAGTTGCAGTCCATGCTCCAGAGCGTCCTGCAGTCGCTCGGCCCTAGAACCTTGGCCCGCCGCCCACGATCAACCACGGTCGTGCAAAGCATCCTCAGTTCCATCAGCGAAGCCAAAGCGGTGGGAAGGAGCCCTTCGGCCAACGAGCGTGAGGCCATTCTCCGCGCGTTGCAAGGGCTGACGCTCCATCAGGCCAGGCAAGTCGTCACACAATGTATTGTCGAAGACGGCACACTCTCCGCCGATGATGTGCAAAAGATTCTGAAACGCAAGGTGCAAGCCATCAAAGACGGTGGCCTGCTTGAATACTATCCGCTTGAAGACAACCGATTCGAACTGGGTGGATTCGCCAATCTAAAATCCTGGTTGGAACGCGCGAAAGTCGGTTTTACTGCGGAAGCCAAGGCGCTCAATCTCGCGCCTCCCAGAGGAATCATGCTCGTAGGCGTGCCGGGCTGCGGCAAATCGCTCGCCGCCAAGGCCATCGCGCGGGAATGGCAACTGCCACTCTTAAAACTCGATGCGGGCCGGTTGTTCGATAAATTCGTCGGCGAGTCGGAAAAGAATTTCCGCAAGGCGATCGAGACGGCTGAATCGCTTTCTCCCATCGTCCTCTGGATCGATGAAATCGAAAAGGCGATGGCCGCGGGAGGCGGAAGCGGCGAGGCCGACGCGGGCTTGAGCCGCCGGTTGTTCGGCGCGTTTCTCACATGGCTTCAGGAAAAGAAACAGGAAGTCTTCGTCATAGCCACGGCCAACAATCTGTCGTTGCTTCCTCCGGAACTTCTTCGCAAAGGCCGGTTCGATGAAATCTTTTTCGTGGATCTGCCGGACGACAGCGAGAGGGAATCCATCTGGAAGATTCACTTGGGTCTTCGAAAGCAGGATGTGAAACAGTTTGATCTGCTCAAGATTGTCAGCGCCAGCGACGGCTTCAGCGGCTCGGAAATCGAACAGGCCGTGGTCGCAGCCCTCTATCGCGCGCTCCACCAAAAAATACCGCTAGCGACCGATTTGTTGATTGAAGAATTGACGAATACTGTGCCACTCTCCGTCACCAGGCGTGAAGACATCGATCAACTCCGGGAAACGGCCCAAGGCCGGTTCGTCAATGTGCGGTGAAGCGATGCGATTCCTCTTCATCACGGCCACTATCGCCATTGTGACGCTCGTCGGCTGCGTCACGCAGCCGATCAAACACTCTCACACATCGATACCAACAGAGAGCCTCTGTTGCCCATCCGTCGAGCGAGCGCCGAGCCGGAGTGCGATCGTGCGGACTGCAGCCCAACTCGTCGGCGCCACCACGATTGAAAGCAACGGCCGGCACATCGCCTATGATTGCGCAGGGGTGACCCGTGCGGTGTTTCTCAAACACGGGATCGATCTCTATGACGCTGAGCCCATCGCCCCTCACGCCAACGGCGTCCGGATCATTCATGCACACATCCGGCAACAAGGCAGGTTCCACCGGGGACCTGTCGCCCACCCCGGCGATCTGGTTTTCTTCAATAATACATGGGACTACAACGGAGATGGCAAGGTGAACGACTCGCTGACGCACGTCGGGATCGTTGAGCGGCAGGAACCGGATGGCACAGTCGTCTTCATCAGTCGCGTGGCTCACGCCGTCGAACGCTACCATATGAACCTCCGTCTGCCCCACGTCCACAAAACCGCTGACGGTCGAATCCTCAACGACTACCTTCGCCGCAAGCATGTGCGAGATTCAGACAACACCCCCCACCTCACAGGGCAGCTCTTCGCCCAGTTCGCCTCTCGGGTGAGACACTAGCCCGCATGGTTCATAACGGGTTGAATCTATTAATCTGATGATGTGTTGAACGTTCGATGTTCATCAGATCGACAGGTCATCAGATACGTGTCCCTTCTCGCTGTGTAGGCATCGAAAGAAAAAACGCAATTTTTACCGATCGCGTGCTTTAGTACAGGATTCAATATGCCGATATCGACACAGCGGTGGAGATCGACCTCCAAACCGAATCACGGGTGAGAGGTCACCATTTTTACAATAACCTGCTACAGTTATTTTATGGCGTCTGTTTCACACAAGAGCTCAACCAAGAAATCCACTCCTCTCCGCGAGAAAATCCTCGACGTGCGGAGCAGCCTCTTGAGTCTGCACAAGGCCCTCATTCTGGCGGAACAAGTT
>SWDP01000042.1:2397-35708 GCA_005116885.1 Nitrospira sp. | reverse complement strand
GTAGACTCATCTACGGAGAGATTATAACTATGCAACCACGATGTCGCATGCGAGTGCCGGTCCACTACCCTGCGAGTATCCAAAGCGATACCGAAGCCGGAGAGGGAGTCTTGTTCGATCTCTCACCTGCCGGCTGTAGAATGCGCAGCGACATCGCGCTGAATGCGGGAAGCTATCTCGCACTACGGATTGCGGTGGCGCAGGAACCAACCCCCGTGGCCGTGGAGGTCTCGGTGGTTCGCTGGTGCAAAGACGGGCATATCGGAGTGGGGTTTCTGCGGTACAGTCAGGGAGACCGTGAACGAGTGTCCGATCTTGTAGCGGACCTACCACCAATGCCGATACCTACTCATTCTGATCACGCGACATCAACCCTCAGCGCCGTCGGCTCTTAACCTTTTCTGTCATACAGCCCCTGCCCCTAGAGGAACCCCGTCGTAAGCACGCCCAACGCTACGAGAGGAGAACGTGTCTACTTTTCACGAACGTGGAAGGTATTGTCGTGGGGGTAGATTCCTTTGCTCGAATGCAGAGACAAGACGGAGACAGACAAACCAGACTGCCTCATTGCCAAGTCTGGCTATAATCGGCCTTCGTCGAGCTCGATCACATCGGCCCAGGTGGAGACAGGAGGGAGGGACGTAACCGGCACGCCGCGCTTCGCCGCGATGTCTTGAACGCGCCCCTGAAACCGCTGGTGCGCTGCATCGTCTTTGGGACCGGAAGACAAAAGACCCTGCGACCATTGCGCTATCTCTTGCTCCGATGGCTTTCGACTATTGGCCTTCACCCAAGTGAGAAGTTCATCATCAGTTCCACCTGCCAACACCCGCTGCTCAAAGGCCTTCGGATCGATCTGCAGAAAATCGACTAGATACTTATCGAACCCCACGGTGATGTAGTTGTAGTCCTGAATCTTGCCTGCATCCCGCAAACGAATCTTGTCGATAAACCGCCCCAAGTGGGCCATGCCACCGATGAGGGCTTTGGGGCTACGGGGATAGACTTGATTAGTCATAACCGCTATTTCCTCTCAAGGGTGAACAACTTTCAACCCAAGCACTTCTTCAAACGGATCATAGTCACGGTCATTGTGGAGTAAGGCGTACCCTTCCAACAGACAATACGTCGCGATCAGACAATCGATCGTCTTTCGAACAGTTCGCCCAGCGGCCCTCAGGCGCCGATAGTTCAAAGCGGCTTCGACAGCTAATTCAACAGTCCCTGTCTCAAAGAGTTCCAACTCCATCAACTGCTCTTGAACCGCATCAAATTGGCTGTCAGTGGTGATCCCCTGCAACACTTCACACAAGATCAGATCAGTGAGACCGAGTCGCTCTCTCGTCAGTTGGGCTTCAAGCCAATCGGCATGAGGAGTACGTGTCCCTCGGAGGTAATCCACCCACACCGTCGTATCGACAATAATCATGAAGCAGCCTTGATACGACCTTCCCGCATCGCACTGAGATCGCCCTCCCACTCAACCTTGCCGCGTAAACGGCGGATGCCTTCCTGTCCCTTCACCTTGATAAGTAATCGAAGGCCCTCCTCAACTACTGCTTTTTTGGTCGAGAGACCAGTGGCCTTCATCGCCTGCCGCATCAAGCCATTATCGATCACGATGTTGGTACGCATAGCCCCTCCAGGAATGAGTGTGCGCGCAACGCGCGGTCGCGGACTCCCCTCGTTGGACGCGCGCAGTGGAAGATCAATCAGCCCCCATCCCTAAGAGATGACTAGCAAGCTTGGAATGACCATTTGCTGAACGGTTGGGCGCCCAGGTCAGTGCCACCCGCAAAGAAAATTTTGCAGCAGTGGGGAAGAGGGAAACGAGCAAGCTTGGAGGGAGCATTTATATGCGGGTGCGCACCACCTCCCGGACCGATCCTTCCGGGCTGCACCGGGCGGAAGCCTTCTGGAATTCCCGCCGCCACGGTCCCGTGGCTCTGGTCAGTTCCAGCTTTCCCAGCGCACATGATCCATGAGGGCTCTACTGCAACTGCGGACACGCCGCTATGACAAGCCAGCATGCTCATAATCTACATACTGGCGGGCGGGCGGGCTCGCCCCTCCCGACCTCGACGTACTGCTTCGAGTACGCCTCGGCCTCTCGGGGCTCCACGCGCCCGTCTCGCTTGGCGTCTCCACAGTTTCGTCACGAGCCCCCATGAATCATGCGCGCTAGCCGCGCCTCGGTGGATCCCCGTTCTTCCGGTGAGGTCGCGCGGCAGCATGCCAGCGCTCGGAGCAATCAACGGTTCGTAGAACCCTTATCTTTGCTTAGAACCTACTCTTTGCCGGATGCCAGTCTCACGTGCACATTTGCGGGTTTAACGACCTGCGCTTCAGCAGCAAGCGCGGGCTAGATGGCACACTTCATGTGGTTGTTTTGCTTCGCTCCACTGCCCGACGAATGACCACACATGCAGCAAAAAGGCGACTCAGCAGTATCTCAATCCCGATCGTGTCGGGGTTAATCAGGATGTCCATCCCTGAAGCGTACCGCAGCTCGTGGTGCTCATACAGATCCGAGATATTGGCAGTCTGCGTCCGAAGCGCGCCAGCTATAGGTGACAGATTGAAGACCTTTACACACACGTCGCCGAGTACTAGGAGTTGGTGGCCAAACTTCTTCAGCTTGGGCTGGTAGCGGTCGTAATCAACAAGCAACAAACTACCTTTCATGATCAGTTCGGTGGCTTGGCATACCAAGTGCCGCCAAACGTATCCGTTACCGCCTTCCTTCTTCAGGAGTATGGCTGCCCCCAAGAACTGTTCACCACGGTGAACCATCGCCAGTGCAATCTGGCGCTTTCCGTAGTCGGTCCACCTCCCCGGGCCGGGAGTGAGAGAAAGGATCGTCATCTCATGGGACCTTCCGGCTTAGTGGCCATCTAACTATTAAATGAACGGCGGCAGAGACATGGCTACAGGTAGCCTATCCCTGATCTGCCAGAACTCTGGTGACTGAAAAGCTGAGAGATCATCCGTATTTCAAGGATCTGTGTCAATAACCGCCCACAGGAATACACTGCCATTCACACGGCCTATCGCCCTATTGGCCCGCAGCCTATTTCTTCCGGGCGGAAGCATACAGGTCGCCCACCCCTAACCAGCCTGCTGGACGGCACATACCGTTCCCTCTTCGATTCAGGACATGCGTGTAAAGATTCGAATGGTGTTTGGAACTGTTTCAGACTTCGATAGGTGTGCTCGGGCGCAGAGCGAACTTTGCAGGAGGAGCGTGGGCCCACCGAGACTCAGCCGAGAAGGAAAACTATAACTGCCCAAGCCGTTAAATGGCTCCTGGAAGCTTATTATCTTGCATACTATCTCCAGCCTTCCGAACTTCTAGGAGTGCAACCTCCAACATGCCTCGCAATGCCACAGCTATCAGGACGAACTTCCCCTTGGGAGTCAGATCCTTGAAACTTGGAGGACTAACACCCAACTGGGAATTGGTTCTCGCGTATGCAAATTGCACTACTTCCTTGTCCGTAGTCGATAAAGACTCATACAGGTTATTGATACGGCTGTCGGATAATTTAGAATTTAGATCGTGTGCAAACTTATTGCGAAGCTTGCCAAAAGCGCGAAGCCCCTTGGCATGTTCTGGACCTAGCCCTAGTGCAATCGCCAGATCAACGCTTTGAGAGAATTCGAGATTCAGTTTCCTTAAGGCCCCTTCGTCTTTGACTAGCAATCGGAGCAATTCAAGCAGAAGAGCCTCAATATGAATATGCGCTCGAATAACAGCGCCAAGCTCGTCCTCACCATTTAGCACCTTGATGAAGTCTTCGATCGTAGATCCCGCTGGCTGGCTTGTCGACATGGAAGGGTGGTCTTCTCCTTACCTTATTCCTAGCCCTTTTCTACAACTACGGAGTACGGTACGTCGCATAGAAAACCATGTCAACGGGACACAATGTTCCCAAGGCCGCAGCGAGCGAAAGCGCGAGGCGTACTGTTTCTAAGTACGTTGAGGGTTTGAGCGAAGTGAGAACGCAGTTGGAGGCCGTTTTCAGCGGCCGACTTTGGCCGACTTGCCGGCGTGCAGATACTGGTCGATCCCCGCGGCCATCTTCCTACCTTCGGCAATGGCCCAGACGATGAGCGAGGCGCCGCGCTTGGTATCGCCGCCGGCAAAGACGCCGTCGAGGTTGGTCATGAAGTGTTCGTCGGTAACCACTGCGCCACGAGCGTCGTACTTCACGCCTAGGCTATCGAGCAGGCCATTCTTCACCGGGCCAGTAAAGCCCATCGCGAGCAGAATCAGATCCGCATCCATGTCGAAGTCGCTGTTTGGGATTACCGCGAACTTGCCGTTCTCAAACTTCACCCTGTTACCGTGAAGCTTTGTTACTTGGCCATTATGGCCGGTGAACTTGGTGGTCGAGATACTCCACTGCCTATCGCAACCTTCTTCATGCGCGTGCGAGGTGCGGAGCTGCATGGGCCAGAGCGGCCAAGGAGTCGAGTCGGCCCTGGTCGGCGGCGGCTCCGGGAGCAATTCGAACTGATGCGCTTCGATACAGCCCTGCCGGTGCGCAGTCCCGAGACAGTCCGAGCCTGTGTCGCCGCCGCCGATGATGACGACTCGCTTTCCCTTGGCGGTGATCGGCTCGTCCGTCACGGAAATTCCAGCGGTGCGCTTATTCTGTTGGGTCAGGTATTCCATCGCCAGATGCACGCCCTTGAGTTCACGTCCGGGAATCGGCAACTCACGAGCCTGCTCCGCGCCCATGGTCAGCCCCACCGCGTCGAACTGCGCTCGTAGTTGTTCACCCGTGATGTCTTTCCCAATCGTCACACCGGTCTTGAACTCGACGCCCTCGGCTTTCATCTGTTCCAGCCGACGGTCGATGACCCACTTTTCCATTTTGAAATCGGGGATGCCGTAACGCAGCAAGCCGCCGATCCGATCGGACTTCTCGAAGAGCGTGACGCTATGGCCGGAACGCGCGAGCTGCTGCGCCGCGGCCATCCCAGCCGGACCTGACCCGACAATGGCCACCGTCTTGCCCGTCTTCACCACCGGCAGAATCGGCTCGACATAGCCTTCGTTGAAACCACGGTCGACGACATTCCACTCGATGATGCGGATGGACACCGGGTCTTCGTTGATGCCGAGCACGCAGGCCCCTTCGCAGGGCGCTGGACAGAGCCGGCCAGTAAACTCAGGGAAATTATTCGTGGTATGGAGTGCCTTGAGCGCGTCTTTCCAACGGCCACGATAAACGAGGTCGTTCCAATCGGGAATCAAGTTGACAACTGGGCAGCCGGTATTCCCCTGGCAGAACGGCACGCCACAGTCCATGCAGCGGGCGCCCTGTGCCTTCAGTTTGTCTTCGGAGATGGGTTCATACATCTCCTTCCAATCGAGTACGCGCAGCTCGACCGGTTTCCGCTTGGGGCCCTCACGGGCATATTTCATGAAACCCTTGATATCACCCATTCTTAACTCGTCGTACGTCGTTCGTATCTCGTTCCTCGCAAAACGTTTCACGCTTCACGAATAACGCTTCACGTCTTATTTGCTCGCGGCGGCTTTCTTCTTTTTCCGTTCTTCTAAGACACGCTTATAGTCCACCGGCATCACCTTCTCGAATTTCGGCAGCATCGAATCCCAGCTGTCGAGGATACGCTTCGCATTGCGGCTTCCGGTATGCATGAAGTGTGACGTGATCATCTGATGCAGCGTCTTCTTGTCGTCTGCCGTCTTGACCTTTTCCAACTCCACCATGCCGAAGTTGCAACGCGATTGGAACTTGTCGAACTCATTCAGCACAAACGCCACGCCGCCTGACATCCCGGCCGCAAAATTTCGCCCCGTCCGGCCTAAGACGACAACCACTCCGCCGGTCATGTACTCGCAGCCGTGATCGCCGGTCCCTTCGACGACCGCCCTGACACCGCTGTTCCGTACCGCAAACCGCTCGCCCGCCATACCGTAGCAATAGGCTTCGCCTTGCGTTCCGCCATAGAGCGACGTGTTGCCGATCAGAATCGTCTCTTCCGGCGCATAGAGCGCCTGCTTCGGAGGGAATACGATGATCTTCCCGCCGGACAGTCCCTTGCCCAGATAGTCGTTGGATTCGCCTTCGAGAATGAGTGTGATTCCACGGGACAGAAATGCGCCGAACGACTGTCCGGCGGAACCGGAGAACTTGATCGTGATGGTGTCCTCCGGCAAACCCTCAAGTCCGTACTGTTTCGCGACGCGGCTGGAGAGCATCGTTCCGGTCGTGCGGTTCACATTTCTGATCGGCAGATCGAGTGTGACTTTCTCTTTCTTTTCCAATGCCGGCTTACATAATTCGATCAGTGTGTTATCGAGGACATCCGCAAGACCGTGGTCCTGCTTCTGCACGCAGTAGCGAGGAATCTCCGGCCCGACATCAGGCGCCTTCAATAACGGCGTAAGATCCAGCCCCTTCGCCTTCCAGTGATCGATGGCTTTGAGGACTTTTAACTTATCCACACGCCCAACCATCTCGTTGATCGTTCGGAAGCCCAGTTTGGCCATAATCTGGCGCAGTTCTTCCGCGACGAAGAAAAAGAAATTCACGATATGTTCCGGCTGCCCGGCAAATTTCTTTCGCAAGTCCGGGTCCTGTGTGGCAATGCCCACAGGGCAGGTATTGAGATGGCACTTCCGCATCATGATGCAGCCTTCGACGATCAAGGGGGCGGTCGCAAACCCGAACTCCTCGGCGCCCAACAAGGTGGCGATCGCCACATCGCGCCCGGTCTTCATCTGCCCATCGGTCTCGACCCGGATGCGCCCTCGCAAATCGTTGAGCACAAGGGTCTGATGCGTCTCGGCCAAGCCCAACTCCCACGGGACTCCTGCATACTTGATGGATGAGAGCGGAGAAGCGCCGGTGCCGCCTGAGTCGCCGCTGATCAGCACCTTGTCCGCATGGGCTTTCGCCACTCCAGCCGCGATCGTCCCGACGCCCACTTCCGACACGAGCTTGACCGACACGGCCGCGTCCGGATTGGAATTCTTCAAATCGAAAATGAGCTGCGCCAGGTCCTCGATGGAATAGATATCGTGGTGCGGAGGCGGCGAAATGAGCTGCACACCTGGCGTCGCATAGCGGAACTTCGCAATGTTCTCATCGACCTTATGGCCCGGCAATTGACCGCCCTCGCCCGGCTTGGCGCCCTGCGCCATTTTGATCTGCAATTCTCTCGCATTCACCAAGTAGTGGCTCGTGACGCCGAATCGTGCCGACGCCACCTGCTTGATGTAGCTGTTCTTCGAATCGCCGTTCGGCAGGGGAACGAATCGGGCCGGGTCTTCTCCGCCCTCGCCGGTGTTGCTCTTGGCGCCCAAGCGGTTCATCGCAATCGCCATGGTCTCATGCGCTTCCTTGCTGATCGAGCCGAAGGACATGGCTCCCGTCGTAAACCGCTTGACGATGTCCTTGGCCGATTCCACTTCCTCGACAGGAATCGGTTCCGGCAGAAACTTGAACTCGAGCAACCCTCGCAGGTTTGAGCGCCGCTTGCTCTCGTCGTTCACAAGCTGGGAAAATTCGGAAAACGTCTTGGGGTCGTTGGCCTTCGTCGCGTGCTGGAGCTTAGCGATGGTGTCCGGGTTCCAGTTGTGGTGCTCGCCCTGAATGCGATAGTGGATCTCCCCGCCGAAATCGAGTTGCCGTATCGGCGCCGGATCATAAGCCAAACAATGGCGCCGAAGCGTCTCTTCGCCGACCTCGCGGATGCCGATCCCCTCGACGCGCGACGGCGTGCCGGTGAAGCACAGATCGACGACTTCGCGATCCAGGCCGACGATCTCGAATAATTGGCCGCCGCGATAGCTGCCGATGGTGGCGATGCCCATCTTCGAGAAAATCTTGAGCAGGCCTTTATTAATGGCCTTGATGAATTTACCTTCCGCGGTCTGCGCGTCCAACCCCTCGGGGAAATAGCTCTCACGGTCCAGGTCCACAATTGTCTCGAAGGCCAGATAGGGATTCACGGCCCCAGCTCCATAGCCGATCAAGCAGGCGAAGTGATGCACATCGCGCGGTTCGCCGGTTTCCACGATGAGGCCGACCTCCGTCCTCGTGCAATCGCGCACCAGATGATGATGGACGGATGCGATACCAAGAAGGCTCGGAATCGGCGCCCATTCTTCGTTCACCCCGCGATCACTCAGGATCAGAAACTTGTACCCGTCTTTAATCGCCTGGGAGGCTTGTCGGCAGAGATCGTCAACTGCTGCTCCGAGTCCATCAGGTCCCTCAGCCACTCGAAAAAGCATTTTGAGCGTCTTGCTCGTAAAGTGCGGATCGGCAATCTCACGGATTTTCTGCAGCTCGGCATTGGTCAAAATCGGCTGTTTGACCCTGATCCGGCGGCAGGCCTCCGGATGCTCATCCATCAAATTCGGCTTAGGCCCGATGCTGGTCGTCAGCGACATCACCAGCTCTTCACGGATCGGATCGATTGGTGGATTGGTTACCTGGGCGAACAGCTGCTTGAAATATTTGAAGAGCAGTTGCGGCCGATCGGACAGCACCGCCAACGGCGTATCCGTACCCATTGAAGACGTCGTCTCCTGCCCCTCCACCACCATGGGAGTGATGACCATCTTCAACTCTTCGATGGTGTAGCTAAACGCCTGCTGGCGCTGGCGAATCGTCAAGTGGTCCGGCTGCGGCACATTGCTCGGATCGGGCAACTCGTCGAGTGAAATCCGATATTGGGTGACCCAGGAGCGGTAGGGTTTGCGGCTCACGATTTCGGCCTTCACTTCCTCATCATCGATGATGCGGCCTTGCACCGTATCGACCATGAACATCCGGCCCGGCATGAGACGCCCCTTCTGCCTGATCTTCCGGACATCCATCGGCAGCACACCGGCTTCTGAGGCTAAAATTACCAAACCATCTGTCGTCACCTGATAGCGACAAGGCCGGAGCCCGTTGCGGTCGAGCGTTGCACCGATAAGTTTCCCATCGGTGAAACACACCGCCGCAGGGCCATCCCAGGGTTCCTGCATCGCCGCGTGATACTCGTAGAACCCCCGCCGATCGAGATCCATTTGCGGATTCGCGACCCAAGGTTCAGGAATCAGCATCATCATCGCGTGAGGAAGCGAGCGACCTCCCATGGTCAAGAATTCCACCGCATTGTCCAGGCACGCCGAGTCGCTCTGCTGCTCGGAGACGATCGGATAGAGCTTGGTGAGATCCTGGCCAAATAACTCAGAGTTGAGCCGCCCTTGCCTCGCGCGCATCCAATTCACGTTGCCCTTGAGTGTATTGATCTCCCCGTTATGGCAAATGTAGCGATAGGGGTGCGCCAACGGCCAGGTGGGGAACGTGTTCGTACTGAAACGGGAGTGCACAAGGGCGAGCGCGCTCGCCAGGCGCTCATCCTTCAAGTCCTGGTAGTAGGCCGACATCTGCTCTGGAAGCAGCAACCCCTTGTAGACAATGGTGCTTGCCGACAGGCTTGAGATATAAAAATAGTCACGCCCTTGAATCGCCGATTCGCGGACGGCCGTTTCGACTCGCTTGCGAATGACATACAGCTTGCGTTCAAACTGCCCCTCATTGAGGACATCGCGGGCGATGAACACCTGCCGCATAAACGGCTCGGTGCTGCGCGCCACGATGCCGATCGCATCGCTCTTGACCGGCACATCGCGCCACCCCAGAAGCCGAGCACCCTCCTCCTCGATTATTCTGGAAAAGAGCGCCTCACACTGTTGCCGCGTATCAGTGTGAGGGGGAAGAAACACCATCCCGACTCCATACTCCCCGGTATTGGGAAGCAACACCCCCACATCGTCGGCCGCGCGTTTGAGAAATTCGTGCGGGACTTGCAGAAGAATCCCGGCGCCATCTCCCGTGCACGGATCACAGCCCTGCGCCCCCCGGTGACTCAGGTTTTCAAGAATCTGAAGCCCCTGCTGAACGATGGCATGAGATTTTTGGCCTGTGATATTGACGACAAAACCGATCCCACAGGAGTCTTTTTCCTGTTCAGGGTCGTAGAGGCCTTGCTTCGGTGGAAGCCCGGGGATGCTCATCGTTCGTATCTCGTTAGAAATGGAGGCGTGTACGCTACTGGACTGAGGCTACACCAGAAAGGCAACCACGATAGATAACTCCCTCACTCACAAGGAGAATTCCGCTCGTATCCAATGTGCTCACCTTAATAGAAGCACGATTCTTCTGTCAAGATTCCCTCCGCACACATGATCCGTTCCGGCATGCCCCCTAAAGGGGTCAACAGCTTGACTTTGTTTCCTTTTCTGCCCTACCATCCGCCCCATGCCCCACAGCCCAATTATTACCTCTACGATCAACAGCATGGCGGACGTCTGGGAGGCGTACCGCGATGAGTTGGAAGGGATGGAACGACAGGCTCGAACGAACCTCGACTCCAGTGTGGCCCTCGTCAATACCGTCGCCGCGCACATTCTCAACAGTGGTGGAAAACGAATTCGACCATTCTTCCTCGTACTCTCTGCACGTCTCTGCGGCTATACCGGTCACGAGCATCACCAACTCGCGAGCCTGGTAGAGTTCATTCATACGGCGTCCCTGCTCCACGACGATGTGGTCGATGAGGCCGATATCCGCCGGGGCCGACCGACCGCCAGAAAAGTTTGGGGCAACCAGATCAGCATCCTCGTAGGTGACTACCTCTACTCCAAAGCCTTCTGTCAGATCGTCGACTTTCGGAACCATGGCATTAACGACGTACTCGGCGAGGCTTGCAAGAAGATGGCGGAAGGCGAAGTCCTTCAGCTCTATTACAACGGCAACCCTTCGATGTCGGAGGCAGAATACCTGAAAATCGTCGAATACAAAACGGCAGGACTGATTGCCGCCGCTTGTCGCATGGGCGCCATGCTCGCAGACGCCTCAGAGGCCCAGCAGGAAGCGCTCTTCCGGTTCGGGCGACACCTGGGAATCGCCTTCCAAGTGGCTGACGACACCCTCGACTATACAGCCAATGAAGAACACTTGGGCAAATCTTTGGGACAGGACCTCTGCCAAGGCAAGGCCACACTTCCGTTGCTCCATCTGCTGCATCATTGTTCAGAACAAGACCGGCAGATGATTATCGACCGGATGGAAACCAGAACCTTGACAGAGGAAGACCTCGGGCGGTTCATTCGCTTGATGGAGGAATTCGGCTCAATCACCTATGCGATGGATTGCGCTCGATCCTACATCGCCATGGCCCAACGAGATCTCAATCAATTCGAAGACAGTACGGCCAAGCGAGCCCTCTCGGTGGCCGCCGATTATATGGTCACCCGCGATCGATAACCTCCCTCCCCGCGAATTCTATGCCTCCGGAGCCATCGGAAGACACGCGCAGCAGAAAAGGTTCCACCCTCAGATCTTTACGCCACCACGACTTCAACCACTTACCGCAGTAAAGGACTTTGCTATGTCGACGATCATTCCGTTTCATGGCGTGCGATACGATACGACAGTTGTCGGAGATATCACACAGGTCGTGGCTCCACCCTACGACATTATCGATGCGGCCGGGCAGAAGGCCTTGCACGATCGCCATCAACAGAACATCATTCGACTCGAATTGGGACTCGATCAACCCGGTGACGGTCCAACCCATAATCGATACACCCGCGCCGCATTGACCCTTTGCGACTGGCTGAAGAACGGGGCGCTGAAACGTGACACAGAGCCGACCCTCTACTATCATACGATCGAATACACCGCGCCCTATGCTGCGCCCGGCTCACCGACCAAAACTCTCAAGGGCATTCTCACCACGGTCAAACTGGAAGCACTCGATTCGGGGCATATCTATCCGCACGAGAATACTCGTTCGGCGGCTAAAACGGATCGCTTGAATCTGCTCGAAGCCTGCAAGGCGAACTTCAGCCCTATTTGGTCGCTCTACTCCGACCCTCAAGGAGCCGTGATGAGCTTACTGGAAGGGGCTGTGAAGGGGAAACCCGCGCAGGTCGATTTTCGTGACGATGTGGGGTTCCGTCAGCAACTCTGGGCCGTGACCGATCCATCCGTGCTGAAGCAGGCCGTCGAGACCCTGCGCAGCACACCGCTGTTTATTGCCGACGGTCATCATCGCTACGAGACCGCGTTAAACTATCAGAAACTCCGTCGGCAACAGAACGGATCACTGGCCGACCGGCAACCATATGACAGCGTGCTGATGCTCCTGACCGCCCTCGAAGACCCAGGCTTAACCGTCCTCCCGACACATCGGGTGACAACCACACCCCTGCCTCCGTATGACCATGTGCAATCATTGCTGAGTGCTACATTCGACCTGCAGGAATTTCCCTTTACTGCGGCTACGCAGGCAGCCACTCGCGCGAAATTTATCGAGACGATGCGTTCGACTGGACGAACCATTCCGGTCTTCGGGCTGGCGCTGAAGGGGGATCTGCGCTACGTCACACTCAGCCTAAAACCGGCCCATCGTCCATCCGCGCAAGCCTCTCCTCGCACCAAGCTCGATGTATCGCTACTCCAACAACTCGTCGTCGCAGCACTGTGTCCAACGCAACAAGAGCAAGAGGCCATCCTCTATACAAAGGACGACCATGAAGCCTTGGACTGGGTCGCGAAGGGAACGGGAACAGGGGCACTGCTACTCAACGCAACAAAAGTCACCGAAGTGCAAGCCGTCGCAACGGCCGGCGAACGCATGCCCCACAAATCGACATACTTCTTTCCGAAACCGCTGACGGGTCTTGTAATAAACGTGATGGAAAACCCGTGAGGGGTAGGCATACCGTGATGGCTCTCGCGTTGAACATAGACCCGCGTTTCACGTTTCACGTTTCACGGGGCTCTGATGAAGGCTAAAATTCTCATCGTCGACGACGATCCCGATATTGCCACGATGTTGGAGGATCGCCTGCAGGCTTCCGACTATGGAACTGTGATCGCGCGAGATGGGGTAGAAGCGCTCGATCTGGTCGAGCAGGAAGCTCCGCACCTCATGTTGCTCGACCTCGATATGCCGCGACTGACAGGCATCGAGGTCCTCAAACGGCTCCAAAAAGTCAGGCCGGCGGAAGATCTCCCTGTGATCGTCATGACCGCCCATGCCTCGATTGATGCCGCCGTTGAAGCCATGAAGGCCGGCGCCTACGATTTTCTGACCAAGCCGCTGGACAAAGACCACCTCCTCATCGTGATCGGGAAAGCCATAGAGCGTGACAGCCTCAAACGGCAGGTGGCCTGTCTCAAATCAGAAATCGACGGCCGCTACGCGTCGATAGTGGGGATGAGCGTGAAGATCCGGGCAGTGATGGAGTCCGCCCAACGCGCCGCGAAGTCCGATGCCAGCGTGTTGCTGCTTGGTGAAAGCGGGACAGGCAAGGAACTCTTCGCTCGCTCCATCCACCAGTGGAGTCTGCGCCAGAACATGCCGCTGGTGGTCATCAACTGTGTCGCCCTCACGGAAACGCTGCTCGAAAACGAACTTTTCGGGCATGAGCGCGGCGCCTTCACCGGCGCGGATCGCCTGCAAAAAGGTAAATTGGAGATGGCGGAGGGAGGCACGATCTTCCCGGACGAGATCGGAGACATGTCGTTCCCGCTACAAGCCAAGCTCTTGCGTGTGCTCCAGGATAGAGAGTTCCATCGAGTCGGCGGCACACGTCTCGTGTCGGTCAATATTCGCATCATTGCCGCTACGAACAAAAATCTCCAACAGGCCGTGAAGGCCGGTCAGTTTCGCGAGGATCTTTTTTTCCGGCTGAATGTCATCAACCTGACCCTGCCCCCGCTCCGCGAACGACCCGAGGACATCCCTGCTTTAGCCAAGTTTTTTTTGAATCGGCACGCGAGAGAGGCGAAACGCCCCGGCATGATGTTCAGCCTCGCAGCCATGGCGGCCATGAGCCGGCACCCGTGGCCAGGAAACATTCGCGAACTGGAAAACGTCGTGGCACGGGCCGTCGTCTTGAACCAATCGGATACCATCGAACCGGATATGCTGTCGTTGGACGCCATGGGCCATACCAAACCGGGTGAACTCCTCCCCTATCTCTCCCTTCCCTACCATGAGTCAATTGAAGCACATAGCCGCTACATTATCGAACGAGCAATTGAGGAAGCGGATGGCAATCAGAGCAAAGCGGCAGACCGCCTCAAACTCCAACGTACCTACCTGGCCCGATTGCTGAAGCAGCAAAAAGAGAAAGAGGAGCTGGAATAGCTCCAATAGGCTTCAGGAAATCTACTGTAGCACTCTCGACCTTCGATGGTTCGCAGGCGCGGCATAACGGAAAAACATTCCCGCCGGATGCTCAAAAAGTTCAAACTTTCTCACCCGCCCAACCCATGCGTGCCGAGACTCTCCTTTACCCAAACAAGGCCGCTCGCATTCTCTCCATTTCTCTTTAAGGGAGTGGCCGAGGCTGCCCTTTACTGCGCGCATCGAACGAGCACATTCTTATCGTGCGCGTTCTGCGAGCAAGAAGGGCACCTGGCCACTCCCTATCTCTTTTCAGCATCCTGTTATACGGGTAGCTGTCTGGAGGCGAGAGTAATACGACCGGCTGCTGCATCTTGTTCGGCTTGCGCATATCGCTCCGGCGTTCCGATGTCCGACCAATATCCCTCACAATCATACCCGAGCACCGTCTCTCCCTGCTGAATCGCCGCCACATAGGGGTCGATGACGGTCGAGGCCACACCCTTCGGCACATCACGCAAGAGCCGCGTATGGAGCACATGAATCCCGGCAAACATACGAGGCTGGGTCGGCGCCAGATCTTCGCGTCCACGCCCAGTGATTCGCACGATGCGGTTACCTGAATCCATTTCCACAAGGCCCCACCGTGCCGCCTCAGAATCTTTCCGTAGAACCAGCGTCGCGACAGCCTCGCGCTGGTGATGGAACTGACACAACGCGCCAAGATCGAGATCCACGAGCGTATCGCCGTTGAGCACCAACACCGACTCTCCTGAAAAGTGCGGCTCTGCCTGTTTGAGGCCGCCCCCCGTACCTAAAATGACTGGTTCGTGTGAATAGATGATCCGCAAGCCATACCGCGAGCCATCGCCCAACGCCTGCTCGATCATCGGCCCGAGGTAGTGCAGATTGATGACCACATCGTGGAACCCGTGCCGCTTCAACAGCAAAAGATTCCAGACAATCAACGGCGTGCCCGCGATGGGAAGAAGCGGCTTCGGAGTCGTATTCGTCAGCGGTCTCAGACGAGTCCCCAAGCCCGCTGCGAGAATCATGGCCTTCATAACGAAAGTGAACGGTGATGAGTGATGAGTGATGGGTCAGACTCGATGGGAATCACTTTGGCCCTCCGCATTCCACTCATCACAGCTCACGCATCACTGCAGCTCCGGCACATACGGGGTGAGATGTATCCTGAGCTGGTCCAATTCAGGATACTTCTGGAGATTGCGTTTGACATAACCCAAGACACGCGGAATGTCGGCAAGGAACTTAGGATTGCCTTTGACGCGATCGATGTAGACAAATCGCCCTGCCGCCTTGAGGTTCCGTTGAATGCTTGTCAGGTCGAACAGGCGGCGGAAGGCCTCTCGGTCAGTCCATACCTGCCGATGCCTTGCCAATCCATCGAGATAGCGGTCGATCAAGCGGTCGATCAGCGCCTCATCGAGTTCGATATAGGCATCGCGCAACAGCGAGGCGAGATCGTACGTGACCGGCCCCATCAACGCGTCTTGAAAATCGATAATTCCTCGGCATCTCGCCGATGGGACGGAACGGAGTACCGGCCATGGATCAGCGGAAGGACGACGTGGCCTTCGAGTGCGGGAAGATGGTCATGGATCTGCTGAAGCGAGATCTGCGGCCTCGCCAGATCATCACGCGAAAATCGCTGGAAAACGCGATCGCCGCGGTGGCAACGACCGGCGGCTCGACGAATGCGGTCTTGCACTTGCTCGCCATCGCCCGCGAAGCCAACATTAAATTAAGCATCGACGACTTCGACAAAATCAATCGGAAGGTCCCGTTGCTCGCAGACCTCAAGCCAGGTGGGCGATTTACAGCCTCAGACCTCTTTGCCGCTGGAGGAACCACCTTAGTCGCCAAGCGGCTGCTCGATGCCGGTCTCTTGCATGCCGGTCAACCGACCGTAACCGGCCGGACGATCGGGGAAGAGGCCAAGAACGCGAAGGAAACATCCGGGCAACAAGTCCTCAGACCTCTGGCGAATCCGATCAAGCAGACCGGCGGGCTGGTGATATTACGGGGAAACCTTGCTCCAGAGGGCTGCGTCGTGAAGGTGGCCGGACACTCGATCATGACATTTCGCGGCCCGGCGAAGGTCTATGACCGGGAAGAGGATGCGTTTGTCGCCGTGCAGTCCCGTCAAATCAAAGCGGGCGATGTTGTCGTGATTCGGTATGAAGGTCCGTCAGGCGGACCAGGCATGAGAGAAATGCTCGGCGTCACCGCGGCCATTGTCGGTGCAGGCCTGGGCGACTCCGTCGCGCTCCTCACCGACGGCCGCTTCTCCGGGGCCACCCATGGGCTCATGGCCGGCCATGTCGCACCGGAAGCCATCAAAGGCGGCCCGATCGGCGCGGTGAAAAACGGTGACATGATTGTCTTCGATATCGCCAAACGGACCCTGACCGTGGAGCTCTCGCAGAAAGAGATCAAGGCCCGGCTCAAGAAAGTGAAACAGCCGTTGCCCCGTTACACCTCAGGCGTAATGGGAAAATACGCGCGGCATGTTTCGTCGGCTTCTGAAGGAGCCATTACGACGTAGTAGGACGCTGAAGAAATCCGTTGGCGGCTTTGTGAGGTAAACGAAATGGCCGAAGACGCGACCGGTTCTCGTTACCAACCGTCTCAGAACGGGGCCAACGTCACTGCCAGAAAGTTCTCTTTATGACCTGCCTACTTTTCTGGGGAGCTTACGAAAAGATCAGGCGGAGGAAGCTGGACGGCTTTGGTTTTGGATTAAACTGACAGGATTGCTGGTTGATCGGACACGGGTGCATTTGTCCGGTAGGCCACGACGTTCCTCACCAAGTTCCACTCTCACACCTTGTTCTCGCAACCATCGTGTAGCAACACTGACGTGAGCACGGCTAGTCGCGTCGATAGAACTCCGCAATCGTCTCAACAACGTAGCCTTGCTGTGCCTCTGTCAATTCCGGATAGATCGGGATAGACATGACTTCTTCAGCCGCCTGTTCTGACAGAGGGAACGATCCTTTTTCATGCCCTAACTCACGATAGCAATTTTGGAGATGCATCGGGAGCGGATAATACACTTCTGTACCGACCCCTTTTTCTTTGAGGAATGCGCGCAACTCGTCGCGCTTCGGCACTCGAACCGTGAACTGGTTGTACACATGGAAATTTCCAGGTCTCGTCGGGGGCAGCACGACACAGTCTACCTGCTTCGTCCGGGCGAACAACTGCCGATACCGTTCGGCATTCCGGCGGCGCCCCTCGTTCCACTGATCAAGATACTGTAATTTCACCTGAAGCACGGCAGCCTGAAGCGCATCGAGTCGACTATTGAATCCTATAACTTCGTGAAGATAGCGGACCTGACTTCCATGAACACGAAGCATGGCCATGGAGTCGGCAAGAGCTTTGTCGTTGGTCGTGATAAGCCCCCCATCTCCAAACCCGCCCAAATTCTTGCTGGGGAAAAAGCTAAAACACCCGGTGTCTCCAAGTATCCCGGCGCGCTGCTCTTGCTGCGCCGCGCCAATCGCTTGGCAGGCATCTTCAATGACATATAACTTTTTCCGCGTTGCAATCTCATTGATCGCCGCCATGTCCGCACATTGCCCGAAGAGATGAACGGGAATGATGGCTTTCGTCCGAGGCGTGATCGCTCGCTCAATGAGCGCCGGATCGATATTAAACGTATCCGGCTGAATGTCGACAAAGACGGGCTTCGCACCCAATCGTGAAATCGCGCCCGCCGTGGCAAAAAACGTAAATGGAATGGTGATCACCTCATCGCCAGCTTTCACGCCCATCGCCATGAGAGAAAGCAGCAGCGCATCGCTCCCAGACGCGCAACCAATCGCATAGCGGCTGCCGATGTACCGGGCAACGGATTCCTCGAACGCCACGACGCGGGGCCCCAGAATAAAGCCCTGTTCGTCACAAACGGTTTGTACCACCGCGAGAATCTCATTGCGAAGGGGCTGGAACTGGGCTTTGAGGTCAAGGAGAGGGATGTTCATTGATACCTAACTGGTCGTCCGCCATGAGTCACGTTGGAGCGACCGGACATGATTTTACTATCAATACATGGGTTGGAGGACGAATACAAGCGCAGGGCCAACAGCTGACTGAACGGCGCGTCTATTGAAAGTCCCGTCGCTGGAAGATAATGCTGGCAAGGACGAGCAAGAGTCCTGCGTATGCCAGACCATAGGCAGTGGTCAACAACACATCGGTTCCACTTATTTTCACATGGTGAATGACCTGGCCTTTGAGATTGAACCGCTCGAGATTCGGCAGGACATAGTAGATCGCGTTGAGGGCTGCCTTCCCTACACTATCCATCTGAGCCCCGAACTGTTTCAGATCGGTCGATAGATGTCCCACCGCATAGATCGCCAGAGTGAAGATCGCGCTCAACGTCGCGCTGGTAAACGTCGAAAACAGCAAGGCCACGGCGGTAATGACCATTAGCTCCAAAAAGATGAATCCTAGCGCTTCGAACAACAGCAGGGTCACAGGAGCATTGAGATAGGCCATGACCGCCAATAGACCCGCCACCATCACGACCGTATTGACAAACAGTGTAATCATGAGCCCGAGATACTTTCCCAGCAGGAACTCATAGCGTGGCACCGGCTTGGATAGAATCGTATAAATGGTCTTCTTGTCGATTTCTTTACTGACCAGACTTATGCCTACGAAGATGGCGATGAGCACACCGAAGAAGTTGATACTTGAGAGGCCGAGATTGATGATGAGGCGATCCCACTCTCCTACGGTCAGGCGGGTAAGCAAGATGGAACTCCCGATCATCAGGAGCGCAAAGATGAGCAGGTTATAGAGTAATTTCTCTCTGATATTTTCTCGGAACGTGTTGAATGCGATTGACAGGACTCTCATTGGCCCTCCCGAGAACTCGATTGCGTTCCCTTCACTTCACGGATAAAGAGCTCCTCGAGGGAACCTTTCTGCGGTGTCACCGAGACCACGCTGCCTTTCGCAATGCGGACGATCTCCAAGGCGTTTCCAACCTGTTGCTGATTGCTGAGGACCACAAGCACCTGGTTCCCTTGGATCAAGAGTTTCTCGGCAAGAGGACGGAGATGTTCCAACCCCTCCGAGCTGAGCCCCTCGACGACCATTTCAACCGACCGGGTGGCTCCCTCTCCGACCAACTCGCTCACACGCCCGCAGGCGACCATGCGCCCTTTGAGAATGATCGCCACTCGGTCACACAGCAGTTCAGCGTCGTGGAGGATGTGTGAGCTGAAAAAGACCGTTTTCCCCCTCTCCTTCAGCCGCAGAATGAGGTCTCGGATTTCTTTGCGCCCCACAGGATCGAGGCCAGACATCGGTTCATCGAGAACAACGAGTTCAGGATCGTTGATCAACGCCTGGGCAATCCCAACCCGCTGCAACATCCCTTTCGAAAACTTCCGCAGCTGCATGTTTTTGGCATGACTCATCCCAACCATATCAAGTAACTCCGTAACCTGCTTCTCCAATGCGGCTCCACGTAGGCTGAACAAGTGCCCATAGAACTGAAGAAACTCGGCTGCCGTCAGGTAATCGTAGAAATAGGGTGACTCCGGCAAAAAACCCACTCGGGCCTTTGCCCGGCTGTCGCCGACCGGACGTCCAAACACGGTCGCACGCCCACCGGTCGGATAGATCAATCCCATCAGGATCTTAATGGTCGTGGTCTTCCCCGCCCCGTTCGGACCCAAGAATCCAAAGACCTCTCCCCGCTGAACTCCAAGGTTGAGTCCTTCCAATACCGTCACATGACGCCCCCAGAACCCTACTTTGAAGGTTTTCGTGAGTCCTTCCGTCTGGAGAATCGTTTCAGTGGTGGACATAGTTCCTCACCTCACACCTATTCTTGAGAACTATTGGCCCCAGGGGGGCGATGCAAACGGAGCCGCTCCCGATGAGTCGAGCTCTCGATTTCGCCGGTCTCAGGGTCCACACGATACTCTCCGCCAAAGGGCTCTTCGGGAACCGATGCCACGAATCCCTCCTTGACCAAATCAGCAATCGTCTGTGGATTTCGCCCGCGAGTCTGTCGATATCGCGCAAGAGCCAGATCCATCGTGCCAAGATCGCGGGCGATGAGGACTTCTTTGTATTTGTCCTCATAGATCGCGCGAAGCTGAGGATCCTCGGCCTGCTGAATCATGATTTCCAAGTACTGGAGCGCCAGCAAAGGGCTCTTCCCTTCGACATACAATCGCGCCGCGAGCGTATCCACATATAAGGGGCGGCCTGGGATCTTCGCCGCCTGGCCCATATACTCCCCGGCCTTGACATAGTCGTTCAGATGAAAGAAGTAATTGAAACCGAGGGTGAAGGGAAGACGCCAGGCTGCGGGATTTGCCTTCATTCCTTTTTCGAGTAGTCGATTGCTCCAATCGACGCGATGCGCCAGTTCAGCCAAGATCGTTCCACCGGCGTCATAGGCATAAATATACAGTGGATCCAGCGTCGTCACTACATCGAGGGCGTGGGACAGCCACTCGTAGTCCTGCTCGGTGACGACTTGCTCCCCGAGCACCTGCACGATCCTCAGCCAGATGATGTCGGCTCCCAGGTGGTGAAACCCCATGAGGGCCGGTCGCAACACCTCTCCTCGAGGGAGCATGCGAAGGCTTTCCAAGCGACCGGCCCTCTCGTCATGTCGTTGGTCGAGTTCCATTTGGAGACCCAGGACGGTTGCGAGGAGGACGGCGGCGGCGAGACCGAGCAGTATGCCTCCAAGCCACGAACGCGACGACAAGTGGGTGTGCCATTCATGACTGGTTGAGGCAGGGCCGGAGGACCCGGCTGAATTGGCTGACATGTCCATAGCGCTGAGCTTTCGGGACCGAGGAACTCTCAACAAGACAGGGCAGGGCTGGCGTGCCAGCCCTGCCTGTGGCGACCGTTTGGTTCTATCGGTTAGAACTCGCCCGGTGTACAGTCAACCATGTTGCTGTTTTCCGCATTCATGAAAATTGAAACCACCGCGTTGCTGTTCAGGTTGCTTGACGCCGAGGCAACGAATCCAGCATTCGTCGGTGCACCTACTGCAGCAGGCATAGCCGGGCAAACACCGGTCAAGATTGTCCCTAGGGCGGTAATAGCCGCAGTGGCATTCGTGACATACTGGTATCTGGTTGGGCCAGACGGCACCCACCCGATGTCTGACCAAAGCGGGAGCGTACTGGTTCCGCCGGCAACACAGAACGTGGCACCAACAGCCGGAGCAGAGGGCGTAAACTCAGCAGCCGGCCAAATGGTTGCTGACCCTCCAACGGGCATCACGGCTGGCATGGCTGCCAAGGAGCCAAAGCAACCCCGCTCACCCTGGAAAGCCAGCTGCGAGGTCTTGATGCTCGTCACATTGGTCTTCGCCTCAGACTGGCGCGACTTCATCTGATACTGCAAGAAATTCGGGATGGCGATGGCCGCCAAGATCCCGATGATCGCCACGACGATCATCAACTCGATGAGGGTAAAACCCTCTTGTTTCCGAAATAACTTCAACATCGTACTGCCTCCTTGTTGATGGTTCACTGACGGCCCTTCACACCTTTGCTTCTTTCTCTTATCGGAACTCACGTCCGATTGTTGTTACCTACCCCTCTAGCAGGTTCGATGCCTGGCACATGACCAAGCCATGAACGGCTGGGGCGCACGCAATATTGCATAGTTATGAGTCTGAGGCCTGCCATACTCACAGCCATGCTTGGGCTCACCTTTCACGGTTTTGCTCTGATCTGCCAATATTTGTCATCCACAGTGCAGGTGTTGCTGGCTTCCACTTGCTCTCCACAGAGGAGGTCGGTTCGTGGAGCGCACCATCTTCCAGAGAGAAGTGGCCAGTAAAGACAACAGTTTGGCGTGAGTAGAGTGAGCCGAATCAGTCCGTCAGATGCCGAGAAGAGGATTCGAAGAGATGATCTTAATTGAGGTCAGATCACTATTGGAGCAGTGGATCGCAAGGCGAAATCAGGACTCTGTGAGGTGCGACGGAATATGCTAGTGCGCCTGCGCTTTCTCAGGCACACGCCGTTTGGCCTGTTGAATACGTTCCTCTTGGGCCGGATCTCCCATCCCCATTTCACGGAATCGGTCCATCAACTTACTATTGGATGGGTCAAGCTCCAGGGCACGAAGCCAGGACTCACGGGCTTCTGAGAGGTTTCGTTGCGTGGCATAGATATCACCGAGGTGCTCATGGAGCACCGGATCATCTTCGGTAAGCGCCACAGCACGCTTTATTTCCGTTAATGCTTCAGTGAGCATTCCGGATTTAAACAAGGCCCAGGCGAGGCTATCGATATAATACCCATTGCTCGGTTTGAGTGCGACCGCCCGCTTGGTCAAAGATAAGGCCTGGTCGATCTTGACGCCCCGCTCGGCGTAGCTATACCCCAGATAATTGAGTGCATCGGCGTGATGGGGGTCCAGCTTGATGGCCGTCTCCATCACGCGCACGACGTCATCGAATCGATTGAGCTTGTCGTAGACCGTGCCGAGATTGAAGTGCAAATCGGCATTCATTGGGTTGTGGCCGATCCCGTCCTCCAACACCTTTGCCGCATCGTCGAACTGATCCTTCTGGAAATACGTCAACCCCAGAACAATGTGGGCTTCAGGGGCCTTGGGGTTAATCGTGATGGCCTTCGTCAAGTGCGTCACGGCATCGGGGAACTGCTTCAATCGATAGAACAACAGGCCGAGATGCAAATGCCCCTCGAAATATGACGGCTCGAGTTGAATGTTAAACGTATACGTCTCGATGGCCTTCTTCGTATCTTTGGACTCCTCGTAGAGATACCCAAGATAATCTCTGATTTTGAGTTCTGTCGGGCGTGCCTTCAGAATTTGGATGAGTTGGTCGATCGCCTTGGGATATTCTTTTTCTTCTCCATACAGAAGCGCCAGTCGTAGCTGAGCATCAGTGTCCGAAGGGTCCTCCGCCAGCAAATCAGTCAACTCTTTCCTGGCTCCCTGATAATCTTTGGTCGCAACATAGAGCCGAACCAACTGATGCCGGATATCCCGGCTCCGAGAGTTCACCGTCTGGAGATATTTTCGCAACACGGCAACCGCTCGATCTGGAGCCTTCCGCGATTCATACACCGAAGCCAGCGCGAGGTAGGCAGGTTCAAACGAGGCATTCACCGCAATCGCCCGCTCCAAACTCGCTGCGGCCTCCTCCCCTTTCTCCGCATCGAGCAGGATGCGCCCCAGGTGATAATACCCGACGGCGGACTCGGGCGCCCGCGCCAACCCGGCTCGGATGGCTTGCTCTGCTTCGGGCTGCCGCTTCAGACTCAGCAGCAACAGTCCCTTCGTAAAATAGGGATCGCCGGATGTCTGATCAATCTCGATCGCGCGATCCAACAATTTCACTGCACGTTCCCCTTGCCCCGCGCTGGCAAGGATCCCTGCCATCTGTGTGAGCAGCTGACCATCTTGGCTCAGACCCACCGCCGCTTGGTCCGCATAGTTGACAGCATTCGGCATATCGCCCAGGGAAAAATAAAGACTGGCCAGCCTGGCCTTCACAGACTGAGACGCCGGATCCGCTTTCAGTGCGGCTTGATATTCTTGAATCGCGCGATCCATGTCCTGTGCAAGCTCAGCTTGGTACCCGAGCATAAAATGATAGGCCGCAGTCGCATTGGGGGAATGAGTCGAGGATGCTGACTTCGGCGTATCGGCAGAGGCAGGTATCTTTTCAGATGTCTGAGGCGCACTCGCGCAGGCCACCACCATCAGGGAAAGTAACCAGCACATGACGCTGGAGATCAATGCAGAGACTCGACTGCTCGCCTTTTCGCTCAGAATGACTCGTGTCGTGAACAATTACACGTTCCTCTTGGCAAACTTAGATCCGGTTGTGGTAGTGAGAAAGATTATACGAGTGGGGCGGCACTGGGTCAAACGACTTCTCGGTTGTCGAGGCTCTCGAACTTCGCAAAGCGGTCGTGGAAAAAGAGCTCCTTTCTCCCGATCGGGCCGTTGCGATGTTTGAGCACGAGAATATCGGCAATGCCCTTCCGTTCTGAATCCTGGTTATACACGTCCTCACGGTAAATGAACATGACGACGTCGGCATCCTGCTCGATCGCGCCACTTTCGCGAAGATCGGCCAGCATGGGAATCGGCGGCTTTCGCGCTTCCACTGCGCGGCTGAGCTGCGACAGCGCGATGACCGGCACGTTGAGTTCTTTTGCCAACGCCTTGAGCGAGCGGGAGATATCAGAGATTTCCTGTTGACGGGACTCCGAGTCGCTTCGCCCCTGCATCAGCTGAAGGTAGTCGACGATCAAAAGATCCAGCCCCCGTTCGGCTTTCAACCGGCGTGCTTTACCCCGCATCTGCTGGACCGTGATACCACCGGTGTCGTCGATAAAGATCGGCGCTTGCTCCAGCCGGCCAGCCGCTTCCGCAAGACGCCACCAGTCCTCTTTCTGAAGCTTACCGGTTCGTAGACCATGCGAATCGACCCGCGCTTCCGAACTCAACATGCGAAGAACGATCTGCGGCTTTGACATTTCAAGACTGAAAATTCCGACCACGGTGCCCGCGTGGATGGAGGCATAGGCTGCCATCCCCAGCGCCAGGCTGGTCTTTCCCATGCTGGGCCGTCCCGCGATCACCACGAGATCCGAGGGTTGGAGTCCCGCCGTGATGTCGTCGAGATCGTAAAAGCCTGTGGGAACACCGGTGATATGTTCTTTTCGCTTCGACAGTTTGTCGACAAGGTCGAGACTTTCCTTAATGATGGAATTGATGGGAGTGAACGACCGGTCCAGTTTCCCCTGGACGATGCTGAACACCGACCGTTCCGCAAAATCGAGCAGGTCATCGACCGAAGAAGTGCCTTCGTACCCGCGCGTGAGCACTTCGGTGGAAGTATGGATCAGCTCTCTCAGCAACGCCTTGTCGCGCACGATCTTGCAGTGGTAGCGGATATTGGCGGAGCTGGCGACGCTCTGTACAAGTTCCGCCAAATACGCTGCACCACCGACGGCTTCTATTTCTCCCTGCGCCTTCAACCGTTCCGTCAGCGTAATCTGATCGATGACTTCTCCCACGTCCGACAACTCCAGCATCGCACGATAGATCTTTCGATTTGACGTACGATAAAAATTCTCTTCGACCAGCAATTCCATCGCCTTGGCCATCGCACTATTATCAAGGAGAACCGCGCCGAGCACAGATTGCTCGGCCTCCAGATTCTGAGGAGGCAGCTTAGGCTGGGACAGATCGGCCGCTGACAACGATTTCATGACCGCTCCTTAACCTGCCGGCGAGCTGATGACACCAGTTCGGCAAGCTCCATCTTCTTCGAGAGACGACCCAGATTGCCGGTTCGTCGGCCCTGCCGCTGGGTCGCGAAGGACTCAACCACCAGCACCTCATCAGGACCCACGCCCGGCGCACCGACCACCACCACTGTTGCTGCCTGCTGAGCCAACCCAGCCTTCACGGCAGCAGAGACAAGCGCCGCGTCACTCCCCTTCATCGTCTGTTGCACAACTCGAACGCGAATTCTACGCAACTGGGCTGCAACCGCCGTCAATCGACGAGTAGCCCGGCTTGGCGCGGCGACAAGATAGTCCACCCGAGCTGAGGCCGATCCCTCCTCGGGAAACTCGATCGTGCGAAAAAGCCGATCGACGTCCAACGCAAAACCGGTTGAGGGCAACGGCCTGCCGAATCGACCGATCAAGTGATCATACCGTCCGCCGCCGCCTAACTCCGCCCCTAATCCTTTAGCAAATACGTCAAACACGACACCATCATAATAGTCGAACCCGCGGAATTCCCCCAGGTCCAGAATCAGCGACTCTCGATGACCCGCTGCACACAGCGCGTGATAGACCTGGGCAAGCCGATCGAGAGGAGCCGCCAATGCCGGATTGCCGGCGGCGAGCACTCGCCCGCGTGCCAGCACTTCCTCTTGACCGTACAACTCAGGCGCTTCCCGTATGGCACGGGCCGCTGTCTTTGAAATAGGCTCACTCGCGAGGATCTCCTCAAGTCTTGGCAGATCTTTCCGCGCGGCCGCTTGTTCAGCCAACTTCTGCCCCTGCCCAGACAGTCCTGATCGCAACAGCAGTCCCTTAATGAACCCCACATGTCCAAGAGCCACCTTGAAGGACTGGAGTCCGATCGTATGGAGGCACTCGATCATCAAATCGATGACCTCGCTGTCGCTCGCAACATCATTAAGGCCGATCAGCTCGGCTCCGACCTGAAATATTTCCCGGCCACGCCCGGCATGTTCCTGTTCATAGCGAAATACGGATGTGCGATAGGAAAGGCGCAGCGGTAATGTCATGCCCGTCAGCCCCATGGCCACCGTCCTGGCAATCTGCGCCGTGGCATCCGGGCGAAGAAGGAGTGTCCGCCCAGTCGTACGATCGACGAATTGATAGCAATGCTCGATCAGCTCCGGCTCAAGCCCTGGCGCCAAGACGTCGAGATACTCGAACGTGGGAAGAATGATCTCGTCGTAGCCCCACTGGTTGATTTGACCGAGCAGCTGTTCTTCAAAGCGACGGACCTGCTTCGCCGCGTGAGGAAGAATCGTCGCCATGCCCACGGGAACCAGTGAACGCTCACGGGACGACGGGACCTGACCCGAAGAATGGGGCTTCAGAGGAGCGGAAACCATGGCAACCTGATGGGTAGGGCGCGGGATTAAGACAGAGCCGCGACTTTGACTGAGAGAATGTCTTTACTGGACTTGATCGTCTCAAGAGCTATATTTGGGAACACTGCATCGGATCCAATAATGAGCAGCGCGTTCCCACCACGTTTTTCGAGCGCACATTGCATCCGAACGATATTGATCTGGTTATCGCCAAGCACCTTCCCCACCATCCCGATCACCCCTGGGCGATCGATGTTGTGGATCAGAAGCATGTGTCCCTCCGGCACCACCTCAACATTGAACTGATCGATCTCCACCACGCGGGGATCTTTCTTGTGAAAAAGCGTACCGGCCACCTGGTACGACTTCTTTCCAGCCTCCACTCGCACGCGAATCAAGCTCGTGAAATCGCCTGCGTCGGAACTCTTGATTTCCTTCACTTCGATTCCACGTTCCTTCGCGACAATCGGCGCGTTCACGTAATTCACCGGTGCTTCCATCACCGGGCCCAACAGGCCCTTCAACACCGCAATCGTGAGCGGTGCGACCGACAGACTGGCCACCTCTCCACTATATTCAACGGTCACACGCTCAAGCCCGCCTTCGCATAGCTGCGTTTGCAACTTCCCAAGCTGCTCGGCTAACGACAGGTAGGGTTGGAGACGTGGGAGTAACTCCGGAGAGACCGATGGAACATTGACCGCCCCTCGGGCAATGCCTTTGGTGAAATAATCGACGATCTGTTCTGCAATCCCAACCGCGACATTCTCTTGCGCCTCGGTCGTCTGGGCCCCTATGTGCGGCGTACAGATAAAGTTATCCAGCGTCAACAACGGATGATCCGCCTTCACCGGCTCTTCTTCAAATACATCGAAAGCGGCCGCCGCCACACGCTTGACCTTCAGCGCGTCAAACAAATCTCCCTCATGAATAATTCCGCCGCGGGCACAATTCACAATCATGACCCCCGGCTTCATCGTCGAGATCACTTGGGCATTGATGAGGCCCTTGGTCTCAGGCGTCAACGGGGTATGAACGGAGATGAGATCGGCATGCGTAAACAGTTCATCCAGCGGCATCATGGTGATGCCCATCTTCTGGGCCCGCTCTTCAGCCAGATAGGGATCGTAAGCCACCACACTCATGCCGATTCCCTGCGCGAGTTTCGTGAGATGGCTGCCGATTTGTCCCGCACCAACGATGCCGAGTACCTTATTGTAGAGTTCGACTCCCATGAACTTGTCTTTTTCCCACTTACCAGCCTTCACAGACGCGGTGGCTTGGGGAATACGCCGGCTCATGGCGCAGATCATCGACATCGTATGCTCGGCAGTCGTCACGGTATTGCCGCCCGGCGTGTTCATTACGACGATCCCTCGACGGGTCGCTGCCGGCGTATCGACATTGTCCAGGCCTGACCCGGCTCGCCCGATGACTTTCAATTTCCCGGCGGCCGCGATCAGTTCTTCCGTCACCTTGGTTCCTGACCGCACGATCAGCCCATCGGCGTCCTTAATCTCCTTGAATAATTCCTCTTTCGGCATCTTGGATTTCACAACCACGGTGAATCCAGCCTTTTCCAACAACTCCACACCCTGTGTTGACAAACTATCGCTGATCAGAATTTTCATACCCATTGTGTTCGCCCTATCGTAACGCGATTGAAACGGAACCCCTACGCCATCAGAATTTCTTGTGCCTTCGCCACACCGCTTCCAAGCTTCACGGGATGGCCCAGCCCTTTGAGCACCATCTCAACAGCTGCCACAGCCATGATGATATCGAAGCGATCCATGTAGCCCATGTGTGAGAGCCTGAAGATCTTGCCCTTCAAATGGTCTTGTCCACCGGCCGCTGTCATGCCGTATTGGACGCGCAGATTCTTATAAATGGCTTGCCCGTCCACGCCTTCCGGCGCCAACACAGCAGTGAGAGCATCGCTGGGTGATTCTTTCGGAAACAGCTCAAGCCCTGCACCCTGCATTCCCTCACGCATGGCCTTTGCCAGCTTGGCTTGGCGAGCGAACACGCCATCAAGCCCCTCTGCCCTCATCATCTTCAGCACTTCCTGCAAGCCGACAATGAGCGACACAGCCGGTGTATAGGCCGTCTGATTCTTCTGCTGGTTCTCGTGCTCTTTCTTAAAATTGAAATAGAACGCCGTGTTCTTCGCTTTCTCCGCCAACTGCCAGGCTTTATCGCTCACACTCACAAAGGCAAGACCCGGCGGGAGCATCAGCGCCTTTTGCGACCCGGTAATCACGACATCGATCCCCCACTCATCGGTCTTGATGTCGAACACGCCGAGCGCGGTAATGGCATCCACCACAAGAATGGTCTCGCTATAGGGCTTGACGATCTCGGCAAGCGCCTTGACGTCGTGCGCGACACCGGTAGATGTTTCGCTCGCCTGCACGTACACGGCTTTGATTCCCGGATCTTTTTTGAGCGCGTCGGCCACCGATTGAGGATCGACGGCATACCCCCATTCCACTTTGATTTCCGTCACCTGGGCGCCAAACGTTTTGCAAAGCTTGGTCCATCGTTCTCCAAACTTCCCTCCATTAATGGTTAGCGCCTTGTCTCCGGGCGAGAGAAAGTTCGACACAGCACCTTCCATGCCTCCGGTTCCGGAAGCCGCTAGCATGAGCACATTGTTTTTCGTTTGGTAAAGCCACTTGAGTCCGTCACGGACCTCAGCGAACACTTTGTCGAACTCAGGGGCGCGGTGGTGGAACATGGGCCGTGCCATGGCCAACAGCACTTCAGGTGGCACAGGCGTCGGACCCGGAGCCAGCAAATACCGTTTCAGCATCGACTGAACCTCCTAGCGGATAAAACGTGAACGATCTTACGCGGGGCGGCTACTCCTGCGCCACCAACGAAGGCACGTCATACCTTTGGCAATTCCTTGACACGAATACAGTCCGTCGATAGTCTAGCCTCACACAACATGACACATGTTCCACACAATACTGATGGCGGCCGTACTGTGAAGAAGCCTCATGGGCCAGGGTACACCATCCTCCCAATAACCATCCTCCTCAGTGTGTGGTTCAGCCTCTTTGCCCCGACCATTCTCGTGGCGCAGACTGCCACTCCTTCTAAGCCCAATACGACCGACCCGCCTGCACTGATAGACGAGAACGACGCATCAGAAGACGATCCAGACCCAAATCTTGTCCCGCTCGATACCGAAGGTCCGCCATCGGAAGCCGCCGATCAAAGCACATCCACGACGAGCAGCGTTCCGAGAGCTGAAGACCTCTTACAACCAAACCCAAGCGGAAACTCTCCGGCAACGGCGCGGTTTTCAGACGCCTTCAATCCTCCGGCTGAGCTGACGCAGACACAAGATCCGTCCGGAACTGACGCAGGTCAGACGGAATATGCAAGCTACAATGTTCCCATTGTCATGGACCCTTCAGTCCAGGCCCACATCCGCTACTTTAATACGGCCATCCACGATCGCTTCGGACAATGGCTGCTGCGACTCAGTCGCTACCAGCCCCTCGTCGAGACGATTTTCTCGGAATTTCACCTTCCCAGCGATCTGGTCTACCTCTCCTTGGTGGAAAGCGGATTCAACCCCTACGCATATTCACGAGCCAAAGCCACAGGCCCCTGGCAGTTCATGAAAGGCACGGCCAAGGCCTATGGACTCCGTGTCGACACCTATGTCGACGAACGCCGTGACCCCATTAAGTCAACGGTGGCTGCGGCACGCTACCTCCGCGATCTCTACGACCTCTTCGGCGCCTGGCCGCTCGCAATGGCCGCCTACAATGCCGGAGAAGGCAAGGTGATGCGAGCCCTCCATAAGGCCAAGGCGGAAAGCTTTTCCGAAATTTCAAAGACACGATTGATTCGTCGCGAGACGAAAGAGTATGTGCCGCGATTTATGGCTGCCACAATTATCGCGAGAAACCCGGATCGATACGGCTTCACTCAAGAATCTGCCGAGCCGCATCAATTCGATGAAGTGATCGTCACGCGGCCACTCCATCTACGTGCGATCGCCAAGGCCACCAACATTTCCTATTAAGACCTCCGGCTACTCAATCCTGAGCTCCGGCGAGACGCGACCCCTCCCGGCGACGACACCTACCACCTGAAGGTTCCGGTGGGAGCAAAAGAAAACGTGGAACAGGAACTTGACCAGATCCCGACCCACAAGTTCCCCCCGCTTCCGGCAAAAGCTCAGTTTGCCACCGCCGGGTCCTCTCACTGGTATAAAGTCCGTATAGGCGACACGCTCGCCAAAGTATCCAAGCGGTTTCGCGTCCCGCTCAAGACCCTGAAGACGAAGAATAGCCTTTCCGGTCCGACGATTCGACCGGGCGACTTTCTCATCATCAGCCGCTAAGCTCAATTTCCCATTCTGCTGATCCACAGCACAAACGACTCACCAGCCCAACCCTGGCGTGCCGGAGGCGTAGCCTCTGGGCTACGTTGAAGATGCGTTCGAGGAGAGCACGACGCTGACGGACTTATACAGCAGCCCGTTAGGATTTTTTCTTGTTTGCTGAGGGTGGAGGAACCGGAGGGCTTTTCTCCGGTGACGCACTCACTGGAGCTGTCGATGTCGAGGGAGGCGTTGAGGCTAACGATTTCTTCGTCTCCAAGATCTTGGTCCGAATTGTGGTCTCGCTGGTGAAGGGAGAATTCGGATAGGCCTTGATCAGTTCTTGGTAGCGAGCCAACGCCGCATCAGGCCTGGATTGAGATTCTTCCAGCCGCGCCAGTTCAAATAGCGCCTGATCTCGATTCAACGTACCGGGGGTCTCCAAAATACCGGTGAGGGCCTTCACCGCCTGATCCCGTTCTCCCTTATGCAAGTACACATAGGCCAGGCGTTGCTGCACTAACCCAGCCATTGAAGGATTCGAACCGTATAAAGAAAGAAAGCGCTGATAGGCCTCAATCGCCGGACCCAATTCATTGGCCTGGACCAACGTATTTCCTAAATGGTACAAGGCCAGTGGCGCGGAAGCGGTTCGTGGATATTGATCGACGATCTGCCGATACCTTGTGATCGCTTCCTTGCGCGCCTGATCGGCCTTCTGAGGGTCGCTGGCAGAGGGAGCGGTCAAGAAACGCATGGCCTCTTGCTCAAGGTCTTGAGCTTTCTGTGTCGTCTGGCGATCAACATAAAAGACTCCGCCGACCACGGCTACTGCAAGCACCACGACTCCTAGCCCCACGAGCAGGGGGCGTAGATAATTCCGTGGCCCATGGAGTGTATGGTCCACCCAGCTCGAGAGGTGGGCTTCATCGACCGTAAGAGTCTTGGGAGGAACCTTGATATGATAGCTCATGGATGGATCGTCGGAGAGAGCGGAGACGGTTTCCTCAAGTTGTGTACGCACCGTATACTTACTCGGGATTTCACGATTTTGTCAATGAGGCATCTGCCGGTTGGCTTGTAGAACGTATGCGTCTCCCATTTTGACAGACAGGCCACCATACATGTTTGAACAACGGCTCAACGAATTGGCTGCGCGACATCTGACCAGGCGCCTGACTCCGCTCCATTCCGGCGTCGGCCCGGTCGTTGAGATGGCAGGACGCCAGATCCTCTTGCTCGCCTCAAACGACTATTTGGGACTGGCCACGCACCCGGAAGTCATTCAGTCTGCCATTGAGGCCACACAACGGTTTGGCGTCGGCGCCGGCGCCGCTCGATTGGTCTCAGGCTCGTTGCCGCCGCATCAGGAGCTCGAGTCGGCCCTGGCGCAGTTCAAAGGGACTGAAGCCGCACTGACGTTTGGCTCAGGCTACCTTGCGAACATTGGCACGATCCCGGCACTGGTCGAACAAGGCGGATTGATCCTGGCCGATCGCCTGTGCCATGCCAGCCTCATTGACGGCTGCCGTCTCAGCACAGCCGACTTCCGTATCTATCGCCACAACGATACCAGCCACCTAAAATCCCTTTTGGTCAAAAGACGCCAGGCACGACGCACACTCATTGTGACCGACGGCCTGTTCAGTATGGACGGAGACCTCGCCCCGTTGCCTGAACTCAGTCGGTTAGCTCAGGAATATGAGGCTGACCTCTATATTGACGATGCCCACGGCACAGGCGTGATGGGACCGCACGGACGAGGAACGGCCGAACATTTCGGCATCGAGGCACAAATCCCATTTCAGATGGGAACCTTGGGTAAAGCCTTCGGCAGCAGTGGTGCCTACCTTACTGGACCCTCGATATTGATCCGTTATCTCATGAATACGAGCCGGTCCTTTATCTTCACGACGGCGCCCCCACCGAGTTCGGTTGCTGCCGCCACGGCAGCATTGCGCATCCTGCAACGAGAGCCGGAGCGACGCGCTCGCTTGTGGGCGAACCGTGAACGGTTGTTCTCAGGATTGACCCACATGGGATTCAGTCTGTCCCCCAGCGCCAGTCCGATCATGCCGATCCTCGTCGGCAATGCCGACACGGCACTCTCATTTGCCGAACACCTCTTCAAAGAAG
>SWDP01000042.1:0-2297 GCA_005116885.1 Nitrospira sp. | reverse complement strand
GGTCATGAATCATGCGGGTTAGGGCTATTTCCTTGCTTTCCCATCACCCTGTGGCATGATGCTCCCAAGTAGTCTTGACGCTCGACAGGCCATCATCTGACTAGTCTTTCTTATCGAGGAGTCCCCTTACATGGATATTTCGAAGCTCCTGACCTTCACGGCTAAGGAGGGCGCGTCAGATTGTCACATCAGCGCCGGCGAGCCACCGATGATCCGGATGAACGGCGATCTAAAGAAGCTCGATCATCCTGTCCTGACCACAGAAGAAACACACTCGCTGATCTATGACATGATGAGCGATACCCAGCGGAAGAATTTTGAGGAAAAACGCGAATGCGATTTTTCCTTTGAATTGGGTGACATCGCCCGATTCCGCGTCAATGTCTTTGTCCAAAGCCGTGGGCTGGGCGCCGTCTTCCGAAATATTCCCACCCAGATCATTCCGATGGAAAAGCTCGGCATGCCTCCGATCGTGCGACAGGTCTGCGATCGGGAAAAGGGATTGATCCTTGTCACCGGCCCAACCGGATCAGGCAAATCGACGACGCTGGCCTCCATGGTCGACTATTTGAACAACACCTTCGAAGGACATATCCTCACGATCGAAGATCCGGTGGAATTCGTCCACAAGTCGAAGAAGTGTCTCGTCAATCAGCGGGAACTGGGCGTCCATACCCTCTCCTTTGCAAATGCGCTGAGGGCTGCGCTCCGCGAAGACCCGGACATCATTCTCGTGGGCGAAATGCGCGACCTGGAAACCATCCAGCTCGCGTTAACGGCTGCCGAAACAGGCCACTTGGTGTTTGGCACACTCCATACGTCCAGCGCGCCGAAAACCATAGACCGCATTATCGACGCCTTTCCGCCAAACCAACAGTCCCAGATTCGCACACAGATCGCCGAAGCCTTGGAAGCGGTCATCACACAAACCCTGCTGAAGAAAAAAACAGGCGGGCGTGTCGCCGCTCTCGAAATCATGGTCGCCACGACCGCGGTCAGAAATCTGATTCGCGAGGGCAAGTTGCACCAAATTCCCGGCATCATGCAGGCCAGTCAGAAAGACGGTATGCAAACGATGGACATGGCGCTGTTCGAGTTGGCGACTCGCGGAATCGTCACAAAAGGTGAAGCCCAGTCGCGCAGCATGAATCCTAATCTGTTTGGATCCGCAATGAGCGGCGCGGCCTAAGATACCTGGCAGAACACACGGGGGCAGCATGGATGTTCGCAGTCTTTTGAAAGTTATGGTGGATCAGGAGGCCTCAGACCTGTACCTCACCGTCGATTCAGCTCCCGCCTATCGCGTCCACGGTTCGACACAGCAAACCGACACGCCACCGTTTACCAACGAACAACTCGAAGCCCTTGCGCTCGCGCTGATGCGCGGCCAGCAGCGTGGGGAATTCGAGGAGAAAATGGAAATGAACCTGGCTCTCTACTACAAGGAGCTCGGCCGTTTCCGTGTCAATATTTTTCGGCAGCGGGGGAACGTCGGCTTGGTCTTTCGGCATATCAAAGCCGAGATCCAGACCGTCGAACAGCTCGGCTTGCCTCTGATCGTCAAAGATATTGCCATGACGAAGCGCGGGCTGGTGCTGGTGGTCGGAGCCACCGGCTCCGGAAAGTCCACCACTCTTGCCGCCATGATCGATCACCGCAATTCCATCCATCCCGGTCATATCGTGACAGTGGAAGACCCCATCGAGTTCGTCCACAATCATAAGCGATCACTCATCACTCAACGAGAAGTGGGCTTCGACACCCTCTCATTTCAAAATGCGCTGAAGAATACTCTTCGGCAGGCGCCGGATGTGATTCTGATCGGCGAAGTCCGGGACACGGAAACGATGGAAGCGGCGATCACCTTTGCGGAAACCGGACACCTGTGTATCGCCACCCTCCACTCGAACAACGCGAACCAGGCCATCGAACGCATCATGAATTTTTTCCCGGTAGAACGGCATGCGCAGATCTATCTCCAATTGTCGCTCAATCTTCGCGCCATCATCTCGCAGCGGCTTGTGCCGTCTGTAGACGGAAAGCGGGCTCCGGCGCTGGAAATCATGCTCGATACGCCTCGCGTCAAGGATCTCATCAAGAAAGCCGAAGTCGATTTGCTCAAAGAGGCGATGGAACAAGGGGTGGACGAAGGGTGCCAGACATTCGACCATGTCCTATTCCAACTCTATAAGGCAGAGCGAATTTCACTCGAACAAGCCTTGATCAATGCCGACAGCGCCAATAATCTCCGGCTCAAAATCAAGCTTGAAGGCCTCAAAGGAGACGATGCGATCAGC
>SWDP01000034.1:333100-361753 GCA_005116885.1 Nitrospira sp. | reverse complement strand
AGGTTTCATCCCATTCTCCTACCGCTGCGAATACCAGCGATAGCCTTTGTTCTCTGAAAAGTTGGCTTTCGGGGCTCCGCCGGGTTTTTCGAGTAGCAAGACTTTGAAGTCGAGGAGGCCGAACCAGGCTGGATCTGCCACGTCGTGATAGTGGCAGCCGTGGAGTTTTGGGAGCATGTCGCCAAGGGCCTGCTGCAATTCTTTTTCCGTGTAGGCTCGCACGATAAACGGTTTGTTCATGGCCTGGCAGAATCGTTGAATGGTATAGCCCGCGCCGGTGCAGAGCACTTTGGTGTCCGGTTTGATGGCGAGGAATTGAGGCAGTGAGAGATAGCGCTCTTGAAAGCCCAGCCAGCGCACGGCTTGGCGCAGGTGGCTGTACTGAACTTCATATTCTGTATGCCCTGGTAACTTGACCGGAGCCGGCCAGCCTTCTTCGATCCCAAATTCGGTAAGAAACGCCCTGCCACCTGGTTTCAACACCCGCCACAGTTCTGCCACGAATCGAAAGGGACCGAGGTTAAAAATCACGTCCTCAGGCAGATCCTGGCCCAGCGGCAGCCGCACGCGTCTGATCCAATCCAACGCTTCCTTATGTTGCGGTGTTGTGCCTGTTCCGTTGAGGAGTTCTTCCCTGGTCAACTTCACCGGCGTCATGTCGGCCATGTTTTCGTTGTCGATGACGAGGTCGACGGAGTGATCTTTAAAGGGTAGCCATTCGCCGTTGGCGCGGGTACCGATACCGCCCCAGCCTCCGGTCTTGGCGCGGGTGACTTGCAGGTTGAGGAACGGTTGCGTAATGTCGAGAGAGATGTACCGGATGGTCTGTTTCTCAAAGGGCAAGAGTTCCTTGCCTAACTCACGGGCGAGGTAGCCCAGTCCACCGCCCACTTCCACAATGACGCGGGGCTTGGGTGTGAACCAGCCCAGCTTTCGCAATTGCTTCATGAGCAGCCGGCCATAGGTCAAGCCGTTGAGGGCGTCGTTTGGCTCCCGGAAGAGATGTGAGACCGTGGTTTCGATCAGGTCGAAGTGGCCGTCGTCTTCACCGCTATCGGTGAGTGCATGATGATGAAAGTCTTCGAGATGTGCTTCGCCTTCGAATCCTTCCTGTCCCGACCAGCCTTCCCGAACCTGTTGGAGCAGCAGGTCCCACTTGGTCTTGTGACGGTGGCCGCCTGGGGGCTCTGCGCCGAAGTAACAGAACGAGTAAGTAGGGAGGGCCCAATGTTCCAAATGCCATTGCCCAGGCTGGCCATCTGGCCCGCAGATCTTCTCCCCATATTTTTCCACCAATGCGCCCACGGTCGTGTGTCCATTCATCGCCTGTAACATATCAAAACCGGTGCGATTCAGTCGCACGATCGGCAGGTTATCATCGAGGGGGGCGAACCACCATTCGTCGTGGTTGTGTTGATAAGCGACGAGATCGGGGATTCGCCACGTCAGGAGGCTGAGCGTCTCCTCGATAAGACGAAGCGGTTCGTGAGCGGCGACAGCAGGTTTCATCATTAGCGTGATCTGGTTACGCGACGCAGCCTACACGGCAAGCCAGGATTCTCGCAAGCCTCAAGGGGTGAAGCGCTGTTCGTGAAGCGTCTTTCGCAAGATCCTAGCAGGTTGCGGTAATACCCGATTCATGCGGAATATGCTGATAAAATACCACAGAATGGCGCTGACGCCACAATTACGCAGGGTGCTCAAAAAGGCTGTCCAGCAAGGCCGCAGCGAGCGAAGAGACGAGGCGTACGCTTCGGTACGTTGAGCCTCTGAGCGCTGCGAGAACGATGCTGGTGGACTTTTTCAGCACCCTGCTAGAGCTGGGAGGGGGTGAACGCGTCTGTCACGGTGACGACGCCGTACATGATGGGATGGATTCGGCAGAGATAAGGGTATTGGCCGGGAGCCAGCCCCGAAAGTGTAAAATCGCCGTTTGGTCGGATAATTCCAGAATCGAAGGCGCAGGTGTTTTCCCCTTGCAGGCAATCGACATGCGTGATTGTATGATCGGTGGCTGTGGGGTTGTCCCACCTGATCGAGGCTCCACTGGAGACTGTGGCCGACTTCGGGACAAAATAGGGCGATCCGCTATCGATAATGATGGCGGTGTGTGGCGGCGTGGCAGTGGTTGGCCAGGCGGCGAACAGTCCCAGCGACAATATCGCGATGAGCATCCGTGTTTTCATGGTCGTGCCTGCTCGGCGTCGCATTGTACCATAAGATTCTTTGCCTTCCCCCCTTGACGCCGTGGTTTGTTTATAGGATTCTCCCATCCGTCGGAATCAACTCCGAACGTCGTTCTTGCAGGTTGCCTCACATCGGACACCCGTCCCTCCGGTTTCTCACCTCTGGTGCGGTCAGTGAGATGGGCCGACCTGAGGATATTACGGTGAAAGGGGAAGGCTGTTGCCCTCTAAAGAGAGATTGAAGAGGTGTGAGTTGCAAGATCCTATACGTTATGCTAGATGGAGATCACAGCAGACATCCAACGGATGAGAGAGGAGAATATCGATGGCGAAGATGAAGAAGAAGCCGGCGAAGAAGACACCTGCGAAGGCGAAAGCCAAAGCCAAGCCAGTGGTGAAGCAGGCAGCCAAGAAATCTACAACCAGGAAGGCAGCCAAGAAAACTGTCAAGAAGGTCGCTAAGAAATCGGCTGCAAAGACTACTGCCAAGAAGCCTGCTGCTGCAGCGCCCAAGGCCGTTCAGAAGAAGCCTGTGGCATTGAAGGGATCAGTGGTTTCGTCCAAACCGGCGGCTCCAGCTTTTGACAAGAAACCTGTGAAGCCGTTTGCGGATGAGAAACAGCAGAAGTCCATGTTCTCGAAGGAGGGAGGACCATCGATTCTTAAAGATGCGGATCTTGATGACGATCTGGTCGATGATGATGATGATGTGGATCTCGCTGTCGAAGCTGATGAAGATGTGGAAGAAGAGCTCACGTTGGACGGGGATGATGAAGACGCTGATTTCACCGATAAACGCGAAGTCTTGCTAGACGACGCTGACGATTACCATACGTCTTGATACGCGCCTGAGATGCCATTCTGGACGGCTCGGTTCGAGTCGTCCGGGTGGATGACCCTCTGGTCTGTTCCTGTAGCATGGCGTGTGGTCCCCTCATGTGTATCGCCCTCCAGTGAATTTTTTCCGACAAATGTCTCATGAACCATTTTCTCTTTGTAGCCGGGGCTTTGCGCGAACGAACCTCGGAGGAAAGTGCTGAGCTTCAACTCGGGCACGGTCTCTGGGGGCTCTGTACAGAGCTGACTCGCAAGAACTTGGGTGCCTATCTCGATACAGAGTCACGTGGCCTTGTGTATATACTGAAGGCCGGGCTCTGTGCGGAGTTTCAGCTTGTGTCGCCGGTGTTGGAGTTCTCTGCACTGGACGCGTTCCTCCGAGACGAGCTGCGGACTGAGGCACGATTTGGCTATGTGCGAATCGATGGAGTGCGCCGGTTTGTCTGCTCGCCTGCTGCGAGTCACTCGTTGTTGCTCAACGAATTGCAGATACCCGATCAAGCCGAACTCGCTCGACGGCTGAGGCTAGGCATGCACCGGCTGACGCAAGCAGAGTACGACGGGATCATGCAGGGAATGGCAGCGTAGCAGGCTGAGGTCGAGGTCCCGGTTGAGTGAAAGTCGGACTGTCCCCAGCCGTTACGTGAGCCTTAACCTTCAAGGCATAGGCTAGCAGGATGCTCAAAAAGACCGTTCAGCAAGGCCGCAGGTGAATCGAAACCGGAGGCGTACCCTCAGGGGTACGTCGAGGATTTCGATGAGTCGAGAACGAAGTTGGCGGGCTTTTTCAGCATCCTGTTAAATTCGTTGGCCTGTCATGAGCACGTACGCCTCATCGATCGTCTCGACTTCCTTCACCGCCACATTGAGCTGAAATCCCAATTCGATTAAATTCCACCGCGGGTCATGCATCTGTCCGCTTGGAACTAATACCGTGCGATAGCCCTCTCGTACGGCTGCACGAATCTTGTCCGGGATGCTGCCTACCGGACCGATTTGTCCTCCCGGTTCAATGGTTCCGGTTAGGGCAATGCCTCGCTGGATATGGTCGCCCTTGAACAGGGCAATGAACCCCACCGCCATCGCTGCCCCGGCGCTTGGGCCGTCGCTCCCTATGGGTTGGTAGGCCACTCCCTGTACCGAGACAGTTCCGCGATGTTGGACGGATGGTGTGCGTTCGACCGCATAGGCAAAGGCCTGCGCCATGGCTCCCAGATGCGTGTTCCCTAGTCGCACGCCGGCGAGAAGCCATTGCAGTTGAACGGGGTCCGGCTCCGGTTTCTTGTCCCACCACATCATCAGAATTTCGAACACGCCTAGATTGTTCTGGCGAATGGCTGCCAGGACCGGGAGTTCGATGGCATTATCCGCCGAAACTGAGAGGGGCGATCTGATGTTGGACACGTTGCCTGTGAGCCAGCTGCCACCGGAGCTGGACGGGATGAAGGAGCTTCAGGGTCGTGAAATACGTCTGGTTCCCGGCTCCATGATGATCGTGGATTCGGTCGTGCGTGGAACCATCAAGCACAGATCGGTACAAGGGCTGTTGGTGGTACAGGGACCTGTCATGTTCAGCGGAACCAGGTTTGAGCAGTTGGTGGATCTGTCTCGGTCGGTCTTCCTTCAGCCGGTGACGCTGTCAAGGGCGGTGTTTCGGCAAGAGAGTTTTTTTGTGGAGGGACGGTTTCTGCGCGACGTGGTTGCTGAAAAAACGTCGTTCGGCCCACACACAAGATTCCATCGATCTGTCTTTCAGGGACCGGTCACGTTCCAGCAGTCGGGATTCAACGGGATGGCGGAGTTTTTGGAGGTGGGCTTCGAGAAGGATGTGAATCTGTCGCGTACCTCTTTCAAATTGGGCACCGGGTTCTCCGGGAGCCGGTTCCAAGGCCTGGCGAATTTCTCTGAGGCCTCGTTCAACGGTCAGGCATTTTTTACCTTTACACAGTTCGGTGGAGATGCTGACTTTCACCAAGCCACATTTCGATCGACGGCAGATTTTTCCAATGCCCAGTTTAAGGGACGAGACGATTTCTCCAGTACGTCCTTTGAACAGGGCTCGCAGTTCACCAGTGCCAACAGATCAGCGCCCGCACAGGTACCCTCAGGTCGCAAGAGCGAGTTCATACAATATGCCGTGATCGCCATACTTCTGGCGTTCGGCGCCCTGCTGATCGTGTATAGAACTCGTCGAGGAAAGGCGTAAGCCTTCGCCTCACCCACCACTACTAATAGATGAATACTTGCTCCGCCTCCCTAAGTCTGGTATAAGCTGGCCTGTGGATAACCACCTTGACGCCGACGAACAAACCGAATTGCCCTATCAGGTTCGTATCGAGAACTTTGAAGGGCCTCTTGATCTCTTGCTCCATCTCATAAAGAAGAGCGAGATCAATATTTATGACATTCCCATCCATCTGATCGCCCAGCAATACCTCACCTATATCGAGGCGATGGAAGAGCTGAACCTGACGGTTGCGGGAGAGTTTCTCGTCATGGCAGCTACCCTGCTGCAGATTAAATCCAAAATGCTGCTTCCCGCCGATGAAACGGTCGCCGATGAAGAAGATGGGCCAGACCCTCGTGAGGAATTGGTACGGCGGCTGCTCGAGTACAAGCAATTCAAAGAGGCGGCTCGGCAGTTGGACGAACATGAACGGTTGTGGCGGGAGATTTACAGTAGAACACAGAGCCCGGCGGTCGAATTAGAGTCGGATGAGACGCTGATGGACAATGTCAGCCTATTCGAACTGGTGGATGTGTTGCAGGGAATTCTCGATCGCAATCCCGGCAAGAAGTTCATGGAGATCCTGCCTGACAACGTGACCGTTCGGGAACGGATGAACGCAATTTTGGAAATATTGGAGCGGCAGGAGTCGGTGAATTTTGTCGAGCTCTTCGAGTCGGCTTGCCATCGTCTCGTCATCATTGTCACATTCTTGGCGTTGCTGGAACTGATGCGGCTTCGAACGGCTCGGGTGTTTCAGATGGAACATTTTGGACCGATTCTCGTATCGCGCGCCTTTTCACTCGTACCAGACCCGGCAGAATTGGACGATGCCGAATGGAGGGGAGCATGAGTGTAGTCGTAGAACAAGAAACAGAAGACCTCGTTCTCGTAGAGGCTGAGTCGGCGATTCAGGGCAACGGGATGTCGGACGATGCAGCAAAAGATGTCGTCGTCGAGGCGATGAATAGCCAAGCCGCGGCCATCGATGCGCGAGAACTCAAAGCCATTCTCGAAGCGATCTTGTTCGTGTCGCCCGAACCAGTGCCGGTCGCTCGGCTGATGTCCATCGTAGGGACGGTCTCAAAAGCCGAAGTGGTTCAGGCCCTGGAGATTCTCAGTCACGATTTAGATCAGCCTGGGCGAGGTATTCAGTTGGTGCAGGTCGCCGGCGGGTATCGGCTGGTGACAAAGCAGGAGTATGGGCTCTGGCTGAAACGGATGGAGAAAGCTAAAACGACACAAAAGCTCTCTCGCTCCGCGCTCGAATCCCTGGCCATCATCGCCTACAAACAGCCGCTCGTACGGGCTGAGATCGAAGAGATTCGTGGCGTAGAAACATCGGGCGTCCTGCGCACGTTGTGTGAGCGTAAGCTGGTGCGAATCGTCGGGCGAAAAGACGTGCCCGGCCGGCCGATCATGTATGGAACGACCAAGTTCTTCCTCGAACATTTTGGATTACAAGACTTAAGCCAGCTCCCGCCGTTGCGTGAATTTAAAGAACTCGGCGAGTCCGAGCAATCCCTCCTGCCGATCGAAGATGAGTCACCGGAGGCAGTCGAGACCTCCGAGCCTGCATATTCCGGAGAACTCCCCCTCACGAATGATCTTGCAGAAGGTGAGGTCCCTGTGGCCTTCGAGGCAGAGAGCAATGGGGAGCTTGTCCACGAACCGGTCGAACAATCTTAGTCGGCTGCTGAAAAAGCCCGCCAGCTTCGTTTGAGACTACCCGAGTCGAGATTGACTGTGATGGTCACCCGGCTTTTCTTTGAGAACGCCGTACGGATCTTGTTCGTGGCAACTCGGTCAATTCTCAGGTGACTGAGATTTGGGTGTTTCATGGTAGAACCTCCGAAACTTTCTCCATTCGGCTGAGCCGATGAGGCGGATGAGGTCCCATTCGAATTCCACTGGGCGGAACATACCACATTGGGCCGCTACCGCGCCAGACGAGCGGAGGAGGAAAAGATATGGGGGCGTCGCTTAACCGTGCACCTCGACAAGAACAATCTTCCGTGATCGGTCAAATCAGTTTTGCCTCGACTTCAATATTCAAAGAGGTAAAGTAGTGCAAAGTCAAGCAACGACCCCATGTCTCTGACCTGGAGTAGTTCAAGTAGGAGGATCGATGTACGGACTAAAGCCTGATGTTGACTTGAGTTTTTTTGTGGGTAGGGAACTGACTCAAGTTTCTGTGGCACCATACAACATCCAGTTCAACTTTGACGGCCCAGTGTCGCCGTCGCCATCTGTTGTTCAAAGTCTGGTGTCGCTAACTGTTCAAAGCCGGGTGGAGCATAGCTCGAAAGGAGTTGTGAAGGAGTGGGATGGGGATGAAAACATGCCACTTTCTGCTGCCAGCTTGCTGGGACTACTAGGCTCATCAGTAGTCTCGGTGCAAGGAGTCCCAGATGGAACGCTAACTCTGGAGTTTTCGAATGGCGATTTGGTGAGGGTATTTGATACCGAAGGTTACGAAGCATACCAAATCTGTAACGAGGGAAAGAGCATCTATGTTTAGCACTGGGAGAAGTGGGGTCAGCAACTGTCTTGAAAATCAAGCCGGCTGATTGACCGCCACCCGCCACGGCATCCGTCACAACAGAAGGGGTCAGGTGTCCCGTCCGTGTGTCCGGTATGGGATTTGTCCCGTCCGCCTGTCCGCAATGGCATAGAGCTGCCGCTCCTTCGGACTTCAGTACATCCGCGCGTGACATGTGTACTAGGGCTAGCTGATCGCCCCCTCTTTCCCCCACACCCTTCCCAAAATGGTGGCCTGAGTCGCTCCTTGAATTGCCTTCGTTCAACGAGGGCCCTCTATTCAGGCAGGGAGTCGGCAGACTGTTCTTCACTGCGCGCATCGAACGATGCCACATCTCGAATAGATCCCTCCAAGCTCGTTCATTTTCTCTTCAAGGGGATGGGGGCTGAATGATCTTCCACTGCGCGCGTCCAACGAGGGCCTTCTGAGGCCGCGCGTTGCGCGAGCATAGAAGATCATCAGGCTCCATCCCCGTCCCCCGTTGACTCTCTTTCCGCCGCTTTGTTAGACTCTGAAATCCAATTCTAAGTCGTTGAAAGACCCCTCATTTCTTCTAAATGAGCTGCTGTAACACAGAAAGCACCACATGATCAAAGCTTGGCTGCTCGACGAGATGTTTCGGTTTGATCGAACGCATCTGACCATCGATGGAATCCTGGGCGAAGAATGGGGTGCCGGCGATTCGATCGCCGCTGAAGAAGAACTTCCATCTCCTCCAGCGAACGTGGCCGCAAAATCGGGGAACGGTCGGGTCACCATCACGTGGGATCCTGTTCCCGATGCCATGTACTACAATCTCTATTTCCTCACCACCAAGGGCGTGATGATCAAGTTCTCCGATCTCACGCGTCCGATCGCCGGCGACGAGGATTTCAAAGCCGTCATTGGAGTGAAAAAAGAGAAAGGCACCTGCCTAGAAGGCGTTCAGAGTCCGTTTATCCATGACGATCTGGCGAACGGGACCTGTTATCACTATGTCGTGACTGTGGTAACACAGAAGGGGGAGAGTCTCGAATCGCAAGAGGTCATGGCGATTCCCTCACCCTATCTGTTGGCCATGTGCATCGGACGGGAAGGGGTGGACGACGGGGAGTTTAGCTCGCCCACGGGGATCACGCTGGACAAGGACGGCAATATCTACGTCGCCGATACCGACAACCATTCGATTCAAAAGCTCGACAAGTCCGGGAAGTTTGTGGCGCGATGGGGCGGCGATCCTTCTTCGCAGGAAGGGAGTTTCTACTATCCGCGTGGATTGGCAGTCGGGCCGAACGATGTGCTCTACATCGCAGACAGCGGCAATAACCGCATCCAGAAGTTCGATCTCAACGGCAATCCCATGCAGGCGTGGGGTAAGTTTGGATTTGCCTGGCGCGGGGCCGATCTAGGCAAGTTCGATGTGCCCTGGGGGTTGGCGACGGATGCGGATGGGAATCTCTACGTCTCCGATACGAGCAATGCGCGCATTCAGAAATTCACGTCTGATGGGCAGCCCCTCCTCAAGTGGGGCCGAGACGGGAGTTTCGACGGCGCCTTCTTTTTCCCTCGCGGCGTGGCGGTCGATTTTGTCGGTAACATCTTCGTCGCCGATGAAAGCAACAATCGCATTCAGAAGTTCGATGCTCGAGGGAGTTTTCTTGCCAAGTGGGGCCGAGAAGGGGCTGGACCAGGTCAATTCAAGTCTCCCTGGGGGATTGCCTGCGATGCGCTCGGCAACGTCTATGTCGTCGACACCGGCAACCACCGCATTCAAAAGTTCGACGGCAACGGGACATTCCTCTGCGCCTGGGGGAACCGTGGACGAACAGAATCGCAGTTGAATTATCCCTATGGGATCGCGGTCGACAAAGAAGGTGCGGTGTATGTGGTCGACAGCGGCAATGGCCGCGTGCTCAAGTATGTGCCGACGGAAGAAGAACTCAATCGAGGGAAGGATGAGGCTTCAACCAGTCAGGCGCCGAGTGAGACTCCGCCGCCCCGCAGCGTCGCGGTCAAGGCCGGGGATACGGAAGCCTTCCTGAGTTGGATGGAGGTTCCTGGCGCTCAGTCTTACAATTTGTATTTCAATACCGTCGCGAAGCTCACGACCCAGACAGCGACGAAAATCGAGGGTGTGACGAACCCCTATACGCATACCGGCCTCTCGAACGATACGCCCTACCACTATGCTGTGACCGCAGTCTTCGAGACCGGCATCGAAAGTGACTTGTCGAATGAAGTGATGGCGACGCCGGTGCTCATCGATATCACGGCACCGCAAAATCCCTATGCCGTCATCAATCATGGCGCCTTCATGACGAACACGCCGGAAGTCATCGTCACGGTTTCAGCCAACGATGTCGATACTGGAGTGGCAGCCTACTTTGTCTCCGAGGCGCCGATGACTCCCATGGCGGGAACGCCGGGATGGGTGGAGGTGACGCCGGCCACCAAATTCGGCGCGACGATCCCGTTTATTTTGTCGCTGGGAGATGGGCAGAAATCGATCTACGTGTGGTTTAAGGATGTGGGAGGGAACGTCTCCACACCCGCGAGCGCCACCATTCTGGTCAACACGTCGGGGTATCTCTGCGTGGCTGAATGGGGCCGCACAGGCCGTGGCGCATCGTTGCTGCATGGCGGTGAGTTCATGGCTCCGATCTACGGACTCTGCATCGATCAACAAGGCTCGCTGTTCGTCGTCGACAACGGCAACAATCGAGTGCAGAAATTTGACAATACCGGCAACTTCATCATCTTGTGGGGGAACTTCGGTTCAGCCAATTCGAACTTCCATAACCCCACCGGAATCGCGTGCGACGGCAAGGGTGATGTCTGGGTGGTCGATACGAACAACCACCGCGTCCAGAAGTTCGACGGGAAGCTCGGCGGCTATCTCATGAAGTTCGGGTCGCGCGGTAACGGCGAAGGGCAGTTCAACTCACCCTGGGGCATTGCGGTCGATCGGGTGCGAGGGTATGTGTACGTGGTCGACAGCGCCAACTTCCGCGTCCAGAAGTTCGACATGAATGGCGAGTTCATTATGTCCTGGGGCAGCTTCGGGAATGGAGACGGCCAATTTTACTTCCCGCGCGGCGTGGCCGTGGACCAGACAGATGGGTTCGTGTACATCGTCGATATGGGGAATCACCGGATTCAGAAGTTCGACACCAGCACCAACGTGCTCCCGCAGTTGCTGGCCAAGTGGGGCGGCAGTGCCGAACCAGGTCATGCCAGCAGTCCGCTCGCGCAGGAGGCCGGTCAGCTGCGATCACCCTGGGGCATTACGGTGGATGGAGCCGGTGATGTGTTTGTGACGGACACCGGCAATCACCGTGTCGAAAAGTTCGATAAAGAAGGAAATTTCATCACTCAGTGGGGCGGGTTCGGGAACGGCAAAGGGCAATTCAATTTTCCCTATGGTCTCGCAGTCGATGTAAAAGGAAGTGTGTTCGTCGTCGATAGTGGGAATACCAGAGTCGAACAGTTCATGCCGGCAGACGAGGGAAGCGAGCGGCTTCAGGAAGTTGCCGAGTCTGTGGCAGAGATTGAGAACCCGCAAGGCACATCACGGGCATAAGCAGCCACGAAGCTTTGACAGACTGCGGAGAAACGAATTCGTGACGTTAGAGTTTTGATGGTCAGCGTGTGTGATACAACAGGAAAACATTCCCGTTGGATGCTCAAAAATGCTGTTCAGCAAGGCCGCAGCGAGTGAAGGGCCGAGGCGTAGCCTCTGGGGCGCACGGTGCGACGAATAAGGAACACCACGTCGATGCGCGCCGCAGAGTGGTGAGGCGGCCGGGTCCCCGTTGAGGATCTGACGATGCGAGAACGCTGCTCGGTGAAAGGCGCGTCTCGGCGCGCCGGGGTTGGGCGGGTGAGAAGAGCGACTTTTTCAGCATCCAGCAAGTGAGGGACGATATGCTCGATAAAGAACCCCGCTTAGGACTGACCTACGACGACGTGGTGTTGGTTCCAGCCAAGTCTCAGATCTTGCCGAGTGACGTCGACATGCGGACGCGACTGACTCGCCACATCAAGATCAACATTCCCATCATCAGTTCCGCGATGGATACCGTCACGGAGTCCCGTTTGGCTGTTGCCATCGCCCGCGAAGGCGGCCTTGGGATTATTCACCGCGTCCTGTCGCCGGAGGATCAAGCGACCGAAGTGGACCGGGTGAAGAAATCAGAAAGCGGCATGATTCTCGATCCGATCACCATCTCGCCCGATCAAACGATTCGCGATGCCCACGCGTTAATGGAAAAATATCGAATCTCGGGGATTCCCGTCACGAAAGACAAGAAATTGGTCGGGATTCTCACGAATCGTGATCTGCGGTTCGAAACCAGGATGGACTTGAAGGTCTCGCAAATCATGAAGCGGGACAAGCTGATCACGGCGCCAGAAGGGACCAGCTTAGAAAAGGCCCGCGAAGTGCTGCACGAGCATCGGATTGAGAAACTGCCGGTCGTCAACAAGCATTTCGAGCTCAAGGGATTGATCACCATCAAGGATATCGAAAAACGTATCATGTATCCCAACGCCTGCAAAGATGGACACGGCCGGCTGTGCGTGGGCGCCGCAGTCGGTGTGGGGCCGGAGACAGAAGATCGAGTGGCGCGACTCAAGAAAGTCGGAGTGGACGTGATTGTGGTCGATACGGCTCACGGGCATTCTCAAGCGGTGCTGGATACGGTCAAGATGATCAAGAAACGTCATCCAGATCTCGAACTGATAGCTGGAAACATTGCCACCGCCGACGCGGCGAAGGATTTGTTGAGGGCCGGCGTCGATGCTGTCAAGGTGGGTGTGGGGCCTGGCTCTATTTGCACAACCCGTATTGTGTCCGGCGCCGGGATGCCGCAGTTGACGGCGATAGCCGATTGCGCAAAAGTCCTCGCAGGTAGCGGGGTTCCAATTATTGCGGACGGCGGGATCAAGTATTCAGGCGATATCACCAAGGCCTTGGCAGCAGGCGCTTCCTCGGTCATGCTGGGCGGACTCTTAGCAGGCACGGAAGAATCGCCGGGGGAAACCGAACTGTACCAAGCCAGGACCTATAAGGTGTACCGCGGCATGGGCTCAATTGGCGCGATGGAACGAGGCGGTGGAGATCGGTACGGGCAAGGTGGGCGTCCGGTGCAGAAGCTGGTTCCAGAAGGCATCGAAGGGCGCGTGCCCTATAAGGGGAAACTCTCGGCGGTCATCTACCAATTGATCGGCGGCGTGAAGTCCGGCATGGGCTATTGCGGGTGCAAGACGATTTCGGACTTACAGCAGAAGGCCACATTTATCCGGCAGACGGTCGCAGGTCTCCGCGAAAGCCACGTGCACGATGTGATCATCACAAAGGAAGCGCCGAATTACCGGATGGATTGGGAGTAGCCGACGTGAAAGGTAAAACGTGAAATGTTGTTTCGTGCTTCTGTCATCTCCCTCGTTTAACGTCTAACGTTTCACTGTTCACGCTTCCATGGAACTCTGGCATAATAGAATTCTGGTCCTCGACTTCGGGTCGCAATACACCCAACTGATTGCACGCCGTATTCGCGAAGCCCACGTCTATTCACAGATTCTCCCTTGCACGGCCTCCTTGGCGACCATTCTAGCCTATCGTCCGCAAGGTATCGTGCTGTCCGGCGGCCCTTCCAGCGTGTACGAGAAAAAGGCGCCGAGCGTGCAGAAGGAACTCTTCGACCAAGGGATTCCCATTCTCGGTATTTGTTACGGCATGCAACTGGTGACCCATCTCTCGGGCGGGGAGGTGGCCAAATCCAAGCACCGGGAGTATGGCCGGGCTGATCTTACCATCGACGATCGCAGCAATCTCTTCAAGGGCATCGGCGAAGGCGGATCGACCGTTGTCTGGATGTCGCACGGAGACCGCATCGAGCGGATGCCGCCGGGCTTCCGATCCATTGCGCACACAGCGAATTCACCGATTGCGGCGATGAAGCGCGATGATCACAAGCGCCGAATCTATTGTCTTCAGTTCCATCCGGAAGTCGTGCATACGCCGGAGGGAACGCAAATCTTACAGAATTTCGTCTACGATATCTGTGGCTGTCAGCCGACCTGGACAATGCAGTCCTATGTGGAGACGGCGGTGCAGCAGATTCGCGAGCAAGTCGGCAAAGAGCGTGTAATCTGTGCGTTGAGCGGTGGAGTGGATTCGTCGGTGGCGGCGGCCCTCACTCATCGGGCCATCGGCAACCAGCTGACCTGTATCTTCGTCGATAATGGGCTGCTTCGAGTGGGAGAGAAAGAACAGGTCAAGCAGACGTTTGCGAACCAGCTTCACCTGAACTTGCGGCTCATCGATGCGTCCGAGTCGTTCCTTACCAAGCTCAAAGGGGTGATCGATCCTGAACGTAAAAGGAAGATTATCGGGAAGCAGTTCATCGAGCAGTTCGATGCCGAGGCGAAGAAAAAGGCGGGTGGCGTCAAGTTTCTGGTCCAGGGAACGCTGTACCCCGATGTGATCGAGAGCGTGAGCTTCAAGGGTCCGTCAGCTACGATCAAGACCCATCATAATGTCGGTGGGTTGCCGGCGCGGATGAAGTTGAAATTGATCGAACCGTTGCGCGAACTCTTCAAAGATGAAGTGCGGGTACTGGGTAAAGAGCTCGGTCTGCCGGACGACATTGTGTGGCGGCAGCCATTCCCAGGGCCTGGCCTTGCCATCCGAGTGCTGGGAGCGGTCACCAAGGAGCGACTGGCTATCCTTCGCGCAGCCGAGTCCATCCTCGATCAGGAGATTCGCGCCGCTGGGTTGTATCGGGAGATTTGGCAATCGCTTGCCGTGCTGTTGCCGATCAGGACCGTGGGCGTCATGGGCGATCAGCGGACGTATGAACATGTCATCGCGCTCCGCGCCGTCACGAGTGTGGATGGCATGACGGCCGACTGGGCCAAGATTCCCAATGACGTATTGGGCAAGTTGTCGAACCGTATCATCAATGAAGTGAAGGGCGTGAACCGAGTGGTGTACGACATCAGCTCGAAGCCGCCGGCCACGATAGAATGGGAGTAAAGCTGTGACGAGTGATGAGTGATCAGTGACGAGTCGGATATAAGTCCGATGGTTTGCTCATCACACGTCACACATCACTGATCACTGGCTATGGAAGTTAGATTACAGAAAATCATTGCGGGAACCGGATTGGCTTCACGGCGGAAGGCCGAGGAGTGGATTGCCGCTGGGCGCGTGACCGTCAACGGCAAGGTGGTGACAGAGCTCGGCACCAAGGTCGATCCGGATCGCGTCCACATCAAGGTGGACGGCAAACATATCAGCTCTGCTCAACCCTACGTCTATTTGTTGCTGAATAAGCCGAAGAACGTCATGTCAACGTTGAACGATCCGGGAGGCAGGCCGACGGTGAAGGATTTTCTCCGCGGGATTTCGGTGCGGGTGTTTCCCGTCGGTCGATTAGACTTCGACAGCGAAGGATTGATGCTCTTGACGAATCACGGAGACTTAGCCCAGACGTTGCTCCATCCCCGCTACCATGTGCCGAAGACCTATCTCATCAAGGTTAAGCAGGTGGTGACGGATGACCATATCCGGCAGTTGGAACAAGGCGTGCAGCTGGAAGACGGCATGACCAGCCCGGCTATTGTGAAGAAGGTGAAGAAGGCCAAGTTGAATTCATGGCTGGAGATTACGATTCGCGAAGGGCGCCAGCATCAAGTGAAGCGGATGATGGAGGCGGTGGGGCACCCGGTCTTGAAGTTGACGAGGATAAAGATGGGTCCGCTCTTGTTGGGCGATCTGGGGCCCGGCGAGTTCAGGTACCTGACCGACCGTGAAGCGAACGCGTTGCGCGAACTTGCCGACCAGAAGCTGGCTTCAGCAGAGGATAGCAAGCAACAGGCTCCACGGCCAAAGAAACGAATCAGTCGGGCTGGATGGGCTCGTTCCAAGAAAGTGAAGGTGGTATGAAGGTCAGAACTCATCGGTGCGGGGAGCTTACGAACGCAGCCGTAGGGCAGACGGTTGTCTTGAACGGCTGGGTCCAGAAGCGGCGCGACCACGGCATGGTCATGTTCATCGATCTGCGGGATCGGACCGGGATCACGCAAGTGGTGTTCAACGCCGAGCGCAATGCAGCAGTACACCAGGCCTCCCACGCCTTGCGGAGCGAGTGTGTCGTGTCGGTGACGGGCCAAGTGATGGCCCGTCCTGAGGAGTCGAAGAATCCCAATCTGCCCACGGGTGAGATCGAAGTTTTTGTGGATGCCGTGGAGGTTCTCAACGAGTCGAAGACGCCGCCGTTCGTGATTGAAGACGAGGCCGAAGTGACGGAGTCGATCAGGCTGAAGTATCGCTACCTGGATCTTCGGCGCCCAAGGATGCAGCATCTCCTGAGTCTTCGGCATAACATCATGCAGGCCGTCCGTGGATTTCTAAATGCCGAAAATTTCCTTGAGGTGGAAACGCCGATTTTGACCAAGAGTACTCCGGAAGGCGCGCGGGACTATTTGGTGCCGAGCCGGGTGAACCCTGGTCAATTTTATGCGTTGCCGCAGTCGCCGCAGCTCTTTAAGCAGGTGCTCATGGTCAGCGGCGTTGATCGGTACTATCAGATTGCACGCTGCTTCCGTGATGAGGATTTGCGCAACGACCGGCAGCCGGAATTTACACAGATCGATGCAGAGATGTCCTTTGTGGATCGCGAGCACGTGATGAGTGTGATGGAGCAGATGATCGTCACGGTGTTTCGCGATGCGGGCGGGGTCCAACTGCCGACTCCTTTCCCGCGCATGACCTATGCCGAGGCAGTGGGCCGTTACGGATCAGACAAGCCAGACCTGCGTTTCGACATGCCGCTGCATGATGTGACTGCCTTTGCGGCGGCCAGCGAGTTCAAGGTGTTCAAGGAGGCGGCAACCAAGGGTGGAATTGTGAAGGCCTTGATCGTCAAAGGCGGAGCGGTCACGCCGCGAAGCCGGATCGATGCGCTGGGTGAAATGGCCAAGAGTTTTGGTGCGAAGGGGCTGGCCTGGTTGAAAATCACTCCAGAGGGGCAGCTCGAATCTGTGATCGCCAAGTTCCTGGATGCCAAAGCGTTTGCTGCAACTCTTCCCGAGGCCAAGCCGGGCGATCTCGTTCTCTTCGGCGCCGACAAGGCTGCGATTGTTCACGATGTGCTGGGCCGCATCAGGCTCTTGTTGGGTGAAGAACTGAAGCTGATCGATACGACTGCCTGGAAACCGGTATGGGTTATTGAATTTCCTTTACTGGACTATTCGCCGGAAGAAAAGCGATACATCTTCATGCACAATCCCTTTGCTGCACCGATGGATGAGGATGTGGTGTTCTTGGACTCGGAACCGCTCAAAGTGCGGGCGAAGGCCTATGACATGGTGCTGAATGGCAGCGAAATCGGCGGTGGGAGTATCCGTAACCATCGGAGTGACATTCAGCTGCATATTCTCGATCTGCTCGGCATCAACAAGGAGCAAGCGCAGGCGAAGTTCGGGTTCTTGCTCGACGCGCTCGACTATGGCGCTCCACCTCATGGAGGCATTGCCTTCGGGCTCGATCGGCTCATTATGTTACTGGGGGATACGGAGTCGATCCGTGACGTGATCGCGTTTCCCAAAACGCAACGGGCACAATGTCCGTTGACCGACGCGCCGTCTGCCGTCAGTGCCGATCAATTAAAGGAGTTGCGCATCAAGCTGGATGTGATCGAATGACCCAACCCTTTCGCCTGGATGCGGGACAAATCGAAGTCGTGGAAGACCGTATGGCTGAGGTGTTTCGGACCAAGACCCCTGCCCAGCGTCTCGCGATTGGATTTGCCCTGAGACGATCCGCCGAGCGACTGCTTCGGGCCCACCTGACCTGTACACATCCGGGCTGGGACTCCCAGCGTGTTGCGAGAGAGGTGGCCGGGAGACTATCGCATGGAGCTACATGACCTGCTGGAACGGCTTGTGGCGGTGCTCGAACGATTGAAGATTCCGTATCTCATTACGGGGTCCGTCGCAGCGATGGCCTATGGCGAACCGCGGCTGACCAACGACATTGACGTCGTGGTCGATCTGGATGAAGCGCGTGCGGTCCCCTTTGCGGCGGCATTTCCTCATGACGAATACTACCTGAGTGACGAAGCGATCCAAGACGCGCTGTTTCGCAAGGGACAATTTAATATCATTCATCCCGCGTCGGGGCTCAAGATCGATGTCATGATTCAAAAGGGAACACCATTTGAACAGAGCCGCTTCAAGCGGGCACGGCTGATTCATCCCGCAGATTCGTACGAAGCGCGCTTTGCCGCTCCCGAAGATGTCATCCTCAAGAAGATGGAGTACTATCGCGAAGGGGGGTCTGAAAAGCACTTGCGCGATATTGCCGGCATCATGAAAATCAGTGCGGGTGAGATCGACGAACGCTACATCGGCGAGTGGGCAGACCGTCTGGGCCTACGCGCGGTGTGGGATGCAATGCTTCAGCGCCTTCGGCCAGGAAACTGAGTCTCATCATGGCAGGCAATTCGTTCGGTCACATTTTTACCGTCACGTCGTTCGGCGAAAGCCATGGGCCTGCGATTGGCTGTGTCGTGGATGGCTGTCCTCCCGGCCTGGCCCTTTCCGTCGATGATATCCAGCAGGATCTCGACCGGCGCAAGCCAGGCACTTCACGCCACGTCACGCAGCGGCAGGAATCCGATACCGTCGAAATTCTCTCCGGTGTTTTTGAAGGCAAGACCACCGGCACGCCGATCGCGTTGCTCATTCGAAACGAAGATGCACGGAGCAGGGATTACGGCAATCTCATCGATACGTTCCGGCCCGGGCACGCGGATTATACCTATTGGCAGAAGTATGGGATTCGCGACCATCGCGGTGGCGGGCGTGCCTCAGCGCGTGAAACAGCGGTGCGAGTGGCTGCCGCAGCGATCGCGAAGAAATGGCTTCATGAAAGGTATGGTGTCGTGATTCGGGGGTACATGAGCCAACTTGGTCCAATCGAAGCACCGTTTAAGAACTGGGGCGAGATTAGCAAGAATCCATTTTTCTCAGCGAATTCCGAGATCGTGCCGGAGCTCGAGTCCTTCATGGATGAGTTGCGGAAAGCTGGCGATTCGGTCGGCGCTCGGATCACGACGGTCGCGGAGCACGTGCCGGTTGGGTGGGGTGCACCAGTCTATGCCAAGCTGGATTCCGATTTAGCCGGCGCGATGATGAGCATCAATGCGGTGAAAGCCGTCGAGATAGGGTCAGGCTTTGCCTCAGTCACCCAGCGTGGTTCAGAGCATGGGGACGAGCTGACTCCGGAAGGTTTTGTGAGCAATCATGCCGGAGGAATTCTTGGCGGCATTTCAACCGGGCAGGATATCGTCGTCACGATCGGCATTAAGCCCACGTCGAGTATTCGAGTTCCACGTCGGTCGATCGACAAGCAGGGCAAGCTGGTGACTGTGGAGACCAATGGCCGCCACGATCCCTGTGTCGGTATTAGAGCCACGCCGATTGCCGAAGCCATGATGGCGCTGGTGCTGATGGACCATGCCTTGCTCCATCGTGCTCAGAATGCTGATGTGAAGACGGCGACACCAAAAATTGCTGGGTCTTCGAAGAAGAGTGTCTCCTCCACGAGCAAGAAGTCCACCGCGAAGATCAATCCGGATCCTGCCGAAGCGTAAACTCGGTGCGCATACATATTTTCGGTCCCTAGGGTAACATGGCCGACATCAAGGCATTGTTACGCCTCACGAGGAGGGTGGACGAATGATGGAAATCTATACAGATGGGGCCTGTAGCGGGAACCCTGGGCCTGGGGGTTGGGGCGCCTTGCTGCGTAGCGGCAATGTCGAAACGGAACTGTGCGGTGGGGAGCCGGCAACCACGAACAACCGTATGGAGCTGCTCGCGGTCATTGAGGCGTTGCAGTCGCTCACTCAGCCTGTGGAAGCGCATGTCTACACCGATTCTCAGTATGTGCAAAAAGGCATCAGCGAATGGATCCATAACTGGAAGAGACGCGGCTGGAAAACTGCCAGCAAAGAGCCGGTCAAAAATGAAGATTTGTGGCGCCGTCTCGATGCCTTGGCTGTCGGTCACAGGCTTGAATGGCGCTGGGTGAAGGGACACTCTGGCCACCCGGATAACGAACGTGTGGACGCACTGGCTCGTGCCGGCCTTGAACAGTCTCGTCGCGCCGGCAAGGCAGTCGGTGGGATCGTCACGCAAGCGGTCTGTCCGGTTCATTCACATCCAATCCTCGACATCAAGAATGCGACAGTCTATCGGGGGGACACCTGCGTGTTCGATGACCTGTCCTTCATGCTCGCAGCAGGGGCTCACACCGCGATCCTTGGCCCCAATGGCGCTGGCAAGTCGACGATCCTCAAACTGCTGTCCGGTGAAGTGCATTGCCTTCCCAAGGACGAGACATCCATTCGTGTGTTCGGCGAAGCGCAGTGGAACGTCTGGGATGTGCGTAAACGATTGGGTATGGTGTCGCACGATCTTCAGCATCAGTACATGGAACATGTGACTGGGTTGAAAGTCGTGCTGTCAGGCTATTATTCGAGCATTGGGATATACAGTCACCAAGACTTTGCCGATGCCCAGATTGCTCGGGCTCGTGTCGTGATGGAAGAACTCGGTGTCGGGTTCTTGACCGACAGGAAATTTTCCGAGATGTCGACCGGCGAACAGCGGCGTTGCTTGCTGGCGCGCGCGTTGGTGCATGAACCGATTGCGTTGGTGCTGGATGAACCCACGAGCGGACTTGATTTGACGGCGACGTTTCATTACCTGGATCTGGTGCGGGAGCATATGCGCAAAGGGAAAACGCTGTTGCTGGTGACCCACCACATTCACGAGATTCCTCCTGAAATAGAGCGTGTGGTGCTCTTGAAGCAGGGAAAAATTCTGCAGGATGGAAAAAAACGCGCGATTCTCACAGAAACCAACCTCAGTGCGTTGTTCGACTGCCCGGTATCATTGGTCCAAGCCAATGGGTGGTATCAAGCGCTGCCTGGGCAGAGTATACCGCACTGAGTGTATTCGCCTTCCGGTCGATACAATATGAAACGTCGGAGCCGCCGCCACGCGTCGCTTCTGGATCGAGACTCGCCGACCTTCGTCGAGAATCCACGTCCCTCGATCGCCAGTCACCCGGTGTGTTTTCAGGTTGAATGTTCCCTGTGTGTGCTTCGCGGGTCCGCATTCCTGTTTCCTGAATTACCGCGAGATGGCAAGGGTTGGCCTGTGCCGTTCTGACCGCCGCACATGGTTACTTTTTCCGAAATCCGAAGAACATGCCGACTGCCCATGCTCCCGTTGACGGGAGATACCCGGAGAGGAGGTGTTTGAGCCCTTCAGCTTCCCGATGTGCGGCTGAAATGGCGTGGTGGATTTGCGTTTCCACGGACGTCCAGTCGAGATTGATCCAGCCAGTTTCTTCCAGTACAGCGATGCCGACGAGCAGTCCGCCGGTGAGCAGCGCGGCCATTCTCAGAAATCTCCGGGAGGCCCATCCAATGAAAAACCCAGCCAGGTAGCTGCTTCCGATGCCTGCCACAGCGGGCGATGACCAATGAGCTGCCCATGAGGTGAGGCCTCCGACGGTTGCAATCCCAGCGGCGATGACGGATTTTGCATTCCAGGGCGCTTCGGCCAGAAGCGCTGCCCATATTCCCTGGGAGGCCGATTCGTGTGGCGGTTCCTGATAGTGGTCTATGTCCATATAATGAAGGGCAGGTTGCTGAAAAAGTCGGCCAGCGTCGTTCTCGCATCGTTCAGATCCTCAACGTACCCCGAGGGTACGCTTCCGGTCTTCGCTCGCTGCGGCCTTGCTGGACGGGCTTTTTGAGCAACCCGCTGACTATTCAGGCATTCTCACTCCGCGTATTCTCACAACCGTGTTGTACAAAAACCGATTCTCTCCCCCAAAGGGCTAGAGCCGGTTGTTTGCGAAGGTATCACAGGCCTTGGGATCGCCTGTCTCTAATCCTTTTCGGAGCCATGTCATCCGCTGTTCAGAGGACCCGTGTGTCCAACTTTCCGGACGAACCGCGCCGCGAGACATTTTTTGAAGTTGATCATCGCCGATGGCTGAGGCTGCGCGTAATCCTTCTTCGAAATCGCCTGGCTCGATCAGGTTTCGCTCTCGTTTGGCGTGGTGGCCCCAGACGCCGGCGAAACAATCGGCTTGCAGTTCCATTCGCACCGACAAGGCATTTCTCTCTCGTTCAGAGGCCTGGCGCTGGAGGCGCGTCACCTTCTCCGCAGTGCCCATCAGATTTTGTACATGATGGCCGACCTCATGCGCAATCACATAGGCCTGGGCAAAGTCGCCGGCTGCGCCAAGTTGCTGGGCCATGACGTTGAAGAAGGAGAGATCGAGATAGACTTTGTGATCGCCGGGGCAGTAAAAGGGACCGACAGCCGACGACGCGGTTCCGCACGCAGATTGGACTGCGCCGGTAAAGAGGACCAAACGCGGGTCTTCATATCGTGGCCCAAGGAGTTGCTTCCAGGTGGTTTCTGTATCGGCGAGGACGACAGAGGCGAATTTTCCCAGTTTGTCGTCGGGCGACCCAATTGGTGCGGGCTCGGAGGGCGCGGAAGTTTCCGGCATGCTCTGGACACCATTGAGCATGTTGATGAGGGTCAAGGGATTGATGCCGGTGAAATAGCTGACGGCCAGCACTAGCACAATACCGCCTAGTCCCAATCCTCCCACGCCGCCGCCAACCCTGGCTGGTCTCATCCCACGACGATCTTCGACATTGTCGCTTTCTCGTTGTCCTTCCCAGCGCATGAGGACCTCCTGATCGGACGTGGTGTATCGAACGGGCGGACTAGGCCGGTTCTTTCTCCATGGCCTGAATGAACTTGTCGGCTTCAGCAATGGAGCGGTTCATCTCGCGGACCAGTCGATCAACCTGGGCGTCGACTTTCATCAGTTCGCCTTTCATGGCGGCCAATGCACGCGCATTGAGGTTGTGCTTGAGGTACAGCACTTGGTCACGCAGTGGCTTCAGCACCGGATCGATGCGCTGCTCAGCTCGATTCATGGCGCCGAGCATCTCTTTGTAGCGGGATTTTGTTTGAGAGAGCTTCGATTCGCTCTTCCGGCGCAAGTCCGCGCTGGAGTATTGGCCGAGTTCAGTGTCCCATTCCGAGAAGAGCGCATCGGCCACGCTTTCGACGTCTCTGATGCGTTTCCGCACCGTTTCGGTGCTGTCTTCACTGCTTTCCAGCTCGCCGCTGAGCTTCTTATAGGTGGCTTCCAGGTCTCCGCCTTGGTAGCTCACGACGTTTCCAAATTTCTCCAAGGTGCTTTGAATGTCTTTTTTGGCATCTTCCTGCGCATCACGGGCCGATTTGACGCGGCTGCTCAAGATATCGCGTTTGGCGTAACCGATTTTATCCATCGTGGCCATATAGACGGTGTCACAGGCAGACAAGCCGAGAGGCACTGCCAGGAGTATGACCATCATGAAGAATTTCGACATAGGCACCTCAGCTGGACGTCGCATGAATTCCTCCGCAGTGATCTGCAAGATAGACCGCACGATGCATCATAACTGAAGTGGGGAAGGGGGGAAAGGTCTGATTGACGCTGGAGGTGCTCATCTCACGTGAGCACCTCCAGAGAGCGAAGACTACTTCGATAAAGCCGTCGTGGTTCCGACTTGGCCGGCAATTTCTTTGAGGTTCTTGGGATACAGTACAATTTCGATTCGACGATTGGATGATCGCCCTTCTTCGGAGTCGTTGGAGGCGCGGGGTTGTGTGTCTGCGTACCCGACTGCGGAGAGGTGCTGGCGATCCACACTGCCCTGATCGATCAGGTAGCGCACCACGGTCGTGGCTCGCGCAGTCGAGAGCTCCCAATTCGTTTTGAAGCGGTCTTGGAGTTTCGTGCTGATGGGCTTGTTATCGGTATGGCCTTCGATCCGAATCTGTTTGTCCGTGACGGTTTTCAAAATGTCACTGACCTGTTTCAGAACTTTCACTCCGGCAGGTTTCACCTGTGCTTGGCCGGAATCGAACAGGACGCGGTCCACCATGTTGATGGTGAGGCGGTCACGCACTTGTTGAATAGTGATATTGCCTTTGGAAATTTCGTCTTGCAGCGATTTGGAGAGTTCTTCTTGTGTCCGCGTCAACCGTGTGATCTCTTCTTCTTTGGCCAGCCGTTCTTGTTCTAACGTTGCTGCAAGTTGCGACTGCTCTTGCCGAAGTTGTTCGCGCTCTTTCGCGATGCGAGCGGTGTTTGCTTCCAGCTCGGAAGCCTGATTCCGTAGCTTGGCGATTTCTTCCTGCGATGAGGCATTTCCGCTCGCATACTTCTGTTCGAGGTCGGTGATTTGACCGCGCACAGTCCCGAGTTCGCTGTTCAGTTGCCCTTTTTCCCTTTCGAGCCCGTCCAAGCGGGCCTGCAACTCAGCAGCCTGCCGTTCGGCGGCTTTACGCTGCGTGGCTTCCTGGTTCAGTTGCATTTGCAGCTGGGCGGATGCTTTCTTTGCGGCCTCAAGTTCGGTGAGGGTTTTTGTGTGGGTTCCCGTGCTTACGCACCCCACCACTGCCACAGCGCACAGTATGGCCAATGCGGGAGCCAGGAGTGGCATGGTTCGATCAGTCAAGGTTCGTCGCATAGTTTCCTCCTCTGAATGTCGCGAGCGGAATATCGTGAAGATGAGCAAGCTCAATGCCAATGACTTGGAAATACATGTGAAGAGAATGGCTTACTTCTCATGGGGTTGGAAAAACAACCGTTGCCTGGATGTAGTTACAGCACAGGGGCTGGTGCATGGGGCTGCAATCGCTGTAGGGTTCACCATACAGGTTCCGACGAGAATGTGATGTGGCCTAGTCGGCTAGTTTAAAGAAATAGGGAGCTGGGAAGTGCTGTAGGCGAGCACCTGCGCAGCAGTCACGGCTCTCGCCGTGGGGTTGGCGCATGAGGTATAGTGTGCGCATGGGTAGGCGATATCTTTTATCGGGCTGGTTTGTCGCATGTATCCTGCTCGTAGGCTGCTCATCTCAACGAATCGTTCCCGAGTCGATGGAACCACTCGTCGATAGAACGGTCTCATTTCGAGACCTCCTCGTCTCACCGGAATCCTACAAGGGACGTCTGCTTGTGCTTGGCGGTGAGGTGCTGAACGCGAAGCGACTCCGCGTCGGCACGCAGATCGAACTCTTACAGCTTCCGCTTGAGGACGGAGAGAGACCGAGCCACGATCGCCAACAATCACAGGGGCGATTCTTTGCAATGCAGCAGGAATTTCTCGATCCGGCCACGATGACCCAAGGGACACGGGTGACGATTGTTGGCGAAGTTTCTGGTTCAAAGACCGACCACCTCGACGATGTGGAGTATCGATATCCCACGCTGATCGTGAAGCATCTACATGTCTGGCGGGTTCAACCCTATGGTCAACGGCAACCAGGGTTTTCTATCGGAGGCTTTGGCGGCATGGGAATCGGTGGTGGATCTCGTGGCGGCGGTGGGCTCAGCATCGGGTTCTGATCGGTTTCTTCGTGGAGCTTCATGCCTCAAAGAGCCCTTGTGAGTGCATCCGGCCTATCTTCCAGTGAAAATGTTTCCCGCACCATCGTGTTCAATAAGCCCTATGGCGTGTTGCCGTGTTTTACCGATCTGAACGGACGTCCAACATTGGCGGACTATATCGATGTGCCTGGAGTCTATGCTGCCGGCCGTCTCGATCTGGATAGTGAAGGGCTGCTGCTTCTGACGTCGGACGGTACGTTGGCCCATCACATCACGGACCCGCAGCATAAATTGCCAAAACTGTACCTCGCGCAAATCGAGCGCATCCCGAGCGAGGAGGCCTTGGAGCAGTTGCGAACAGGAGTGGTGCTGAACGGCAAGAAGACCAAGCCTGCTGAAGTCCATCTGCTGCCGGACGATCCGCAGTTACCTGATCGCCCTGTGCCCATCCGATTCCGTAAAAACGTGCCGACTGCTTGGGTAGAGATCACGTTGCGTGAGGGGCTGAACCGACAGGTCCGGCGCATAACCGCTGCAGTGGGTCACCCGACGTTGCGGCTGGTGAGGGTGGCAATTGGGCCGATTGTGCTGGGCAACCTCAAACCCGGCGACTGGCGGAGTGTAACGAGTGGGGAGATTTCACAGATCTATTCAGCGGTTTGTCGATAAGTCTGGAGCTGTACGCACGATGCCGAAACAGTCCGCCAGCGGCATTCTTCCTTCGCTCCCAGCAATCGTGAGGCGTGCGGCGTGAAACGTGACACGAGCATGAGCCGAGGAGCTGCGGTCTTGCTTGAGAAAAAGCGCGTCTCGGCGCGCCAGGGTTGGGCAGGGGAGAAGGCTTGGTTTTTTGAGAATCCTGTGCGGTGCATAGCCGTGTTAGCCATGGGTCTGTTGATGAGCCTCGCTGGCTGTCAGGCAGGGGGCGGGAAGATCCTGAAAGGGCTGCCCTGTTCGGAGATTGAAGGGCAGATCAATTTTTCAGATAGGATCGGCACACTCAACCGACTGGCCGATGCGTTTGCGGAGCAGTGCTATGACCTCGTGATCGTTCATGGCGAAAAGGCCCGGTCTGAATTCAGGCACAAGACTTTTTCCTTCTTGAAGGAGACCACCAACGTCTTCATTCCGGAGGGCTCCTTCATCGATTATGTGTTGGAAAGTTATGAACGTGGCTATCTCAGTCTCTTGCTGGCGGCGAGTTATGCACATGTGCAGAAACCGGAGGAGGCGAAGGTTGAGCTCAGGCAATTGGATCATGAGCTCTTTACACCGCTCTACAATTACGGCGAAGATCCGGTGAATCTGTTGTTGTCCGCTGTGTTGTGGGAGCGGGTTGGGGAGGTGAATGAGGCGCGTGTCGATTGGCTCAGGCTAAGAGACCTGGGTGTGATGTGGAAGGGCCAGCAGGATGCGGTTAGACTATTTGCTGGACGACAAGTAAGTCGGATCGATGAAGGGCAAGAGCTTAGTGAGCCGTGGCACGTCTATGGCATTCGCCGATTTCCTGACCTCACGTGGGATCTGCAATTCTTTGGATCCACGAACGGATATTTTTCCGTGAAGGCGAGCGGAGAATTTCTTCCGGCTTGTCAGTCCGACACCGGCGTGCGGTTGTCCACGCAAAGTTGGTTTGAGAAGGTGGCGATTCGCCATAACCATGGATATCACCCACTCCTCAACGTACAGGCATGGGTCCGATTGCCGATTGGCCTGACCTACAGCCTGGTCCCGTTGGCGGCAGGAGCCGGCGTCATGGTTGGAGGCTGTGTGCTCGATGCGGCAGTTAAAGGTAAAGGGGCGCTCTGCCAGCTCTCGGTCATCGGGGGGATGGCCTTGATGCGTACCGCACCGGATGTGCTCGAAGGCGCGCTGCAACCGGACTTGCGGCACTGGGAGCATGTGCCTGCAGCGTTTGTCGTAACTAGAGCCTCAACGCCTGAATCGGAGCCCTGCTTACCGAAACTTGAAACTGCTGTTCAGCGGCTTTGGTAGGAGTGATTCGCTAGCATGATTCAGAAGGCGTCCACCGAATTCATCGAGAAGTATGGTGTCGCAACTCGCCCGCATTATTTATCAGCGGTTCGTCGTGAAATCGCTGAGCCGCGTCGCGAGACCAGCGCGTGGAAACCCTGAGAATATGATGCCTACTCGTCCTGTACTTTAGGAGCCCGGAGCGCGAGCACGCCGGGTGAAAGCTTGTTGTAGCAGTGGATCGGCGAATACAGCAGGAGCGCTTATGAGTAATCGGGTAAGCTGACTCGCGCCGAAAAACTGGGAAGGCCGGCATTTCATCATGCCGAGAGATCAGAAGAGGCTCCGGCGCATGTGTAGCCTCGGATTCTGTTCGTGTCCGAGTTCCTCCTCAGCCGAGTCTCGACGGGACTCCGCTCCTCCGGCGACATCCGCTCCGTGCCCTAGTCCCGCGCTAAGAAATGTAGAATGTTCCCGTTGTTTGGCTCAGACTCCTGCCTGCTAGTCACGATGGTTCTGCCTGGAGTCAGTGCGAGGCCAGGGCCGTGTAGTCGCTGTAGCCGTCGGGCCCACCCCCATACAGCCGATCGTAGTTGACCTCGTTGAGCAAGGCCTGTTTCGCGAAGCGTTCGACCAAGTCAGGATTAGCGATGTACGGCCGTCCGTATACGATCGCATCGGCCGCTCTGCGTGCCACAGTCGATTCGCCGCTCTCACGGGTGTAGCTTCCGTTGCTCATCAGTGCCCCCTGAAAATATCGGCGGGCGACCTGTAAGATTGCTTGCTCCTCAGGCAGCGCGTGGCTCTCGTGCCGTATTTCGAGGAACGCGATCGTTCGTCGGCTCAATTCCTGCGCGACATAGGTCATCACCGCGTCAGGCTGGCTGTCGCTCATGTCATTGAACGGGACCAGGGGCGAGATCCGTACCGCGACGCGCCCGGCGCCCCAGACGCCGATAGCGGCATCGGTCACCTCCAGCAGAAAACGAGCACGGTTGGGAACAGAGCCTCCATAGGCATCCGTGCGTGTGTTGACGCCGTCGCGTAGAAAGTTATCAATCAAATACCCGTGAGCGCCGTGGATCTGCACCCCGTCAAAGCCTGCCTTGTGGGCGTTCAGCGCGGCGAGCCGGAACATGTCCACGTATCGCGGGATTTCATCGATGCGGAGCGCGCGCGGGACTTCGTAGGGTGTGGCGCCTTCCGGGGTATGGGTCACGTCATTACGAATTGCTGTGGCGCTGCTGGAGACCGGTTGCTCGCCCTCGTTCAGTAACGAGTGCGCGGCACGACCGGGATGCCAGATCTGCATGAAGATGCGGCCGCTCTTGGCATGTACGGCTTCTGTCACTCGTGTCCAGCCGGCCACGTGGGCGGGGCTGTATATGCCGCCTTCACCGATGAAGGCACAGGC
>SWDP01000034.1:308083-333000 GCA_005116885.1 Nitrospira sp. | reverse complement strand
CTTCAATGCAGAAGAGGTGGTGAAGTGATTCCGCCTAACACATGGCGGAGCAGGTGGCCGGCCGCTCCGAACAACTCACGCAGCCCAGGCCCTGATGGACTCAACTGTTGGAGTGCAAGACTAATCAAGGCGCCAACAAATAAATTCTTCCAGTCTATGCGACCAAGTCGGGTCGAGGCGTCAATCAAATAATCCAGTTTGCGGTTGATTTTGGCCAGAGGTTCTGGCGACAGAGAATATGTGGAGGTGATGTAAATACGAAACTCTTCTATTGCTACCTTTATTTGAATCTGTTCTTCTGGTGAGAAGGGTGTATTAACTGCTTCAGTCGGTTCCAGGCTCAGTAACTCATCCTCCTGCGAGAAGGATGCCCATAGATCTGGTGCATCGATCTCTCGCTTAAGGTTCCCTAGCCACTTCCTTAAAGCCGCTCTTTTGCCAACCCAGATTAGTTTGTCATCTGTTTGCTCGATGGATTCAGAGCCAGGTGTATACGATGTGAAATTATCCCCAAAGCGAAACCAATACTTGCTTGGTAAATGAAGAAGCCTGGGATAATGATCGGGTGTAAACCATTCTCCTTTGTCGTCGTGTTCGTCTTCAGGTTCAGTGAATCTAAATTCACTCGGACTCATGCCCGCCTCCTTGATTGCCTCAAACACTTCATTCAACTGGCTTTTGAGGAGGCCATATCTATTCATTGTTTTATCTTTGCAGGTATCCGTTTAATGCACAGAATGAACTGAGAGGTGAAATGGTCTTATTGAATATTTTCATTGGTTGCCGATGTGATCGGCGCCACCATTGTCTTACGCAGATATTGGTCGAGAATAAACTGGTTCAGCGACCCGGCTAGGTGCACTGCAAGCGCGGCATAAGGACGAGGCACATCTACCACGGCATTGCCCTGGCCATGGCCTCCGAGTTCATTTCTTAAAGTCGCGATTGATGCAAGCACTTGTTTACACATGGCCTTTGCTTGTGCTTCCGGTATGTCATCCAAATATCCAGCTTCTCGGAATAGCCGAAGCAATTCAGTTACATCTCCACTATGCTGCTTTAGCACAGTTTTCAAACTGCTCTCGAAGCTCTTAAACGCTTTCAAGATGACATCCTTGGTTCTTCCGTCCGACAGATCTTCCCTGGCTTCTCGGAATTCATCGTGCGCTCCCTCAAATCCCTTCTCTCGTAGCATATCTTCGCCCTTTTGGACGATTTCATTATGAAAGAAGTCTGCATCAATTTGGAAGAAACGGCCGTCGGAAAGCCGCCATGGACACTCAAAGGCAAACATGGCATCGTTCACCTCCGCTTGAAATTTTACTGCGTTATCTTTCCCAGATTCCCCGAATTCTGCTATTTCTTCAGCAAACTGCTCGATCACTTCCAGGGCGCACGAGGGGTACCCTTTTAAAAAGTATGCTTCAATTCCTACTGCCCCCTCAGCAGCTCGTGACGACAGTTCAAGCAAGCCAAGGAGCCGCTTCAATTTAGATTCTGTCTGGTCCACATGATTCGTTTTGGCTGACCAGTTGTCCGAGGGGTCGGGCTGATGCCAGTAATTCTCATTGAAGCTTTGGATAGTCATCCACAGCCGCGCACGCAAACGGTTTTTCATTGAGACACGAACACGCTGTTCCAATAGTGCTTTGCCGTGACGGATAGAAAAAGGCTGCATACGTTACCTGCGATCGACGGGTTTTCTAAGACATTCCGTGCCGGGAGAATATGAATATAATGGGGTCATTCTACGTTTTCAAGCTTGGCCGGTCTATACCTGGATGCGCTCGTCCAGCAAAGGGTGTTCTTTCTCAACCTCCCTTTGGGGGGAGTGGCCAAGGTTGCCTTCGACTGCGCGCGTCGAACGAGCACATTCTGATCGTGCGCGTTCCGCGAGCAAGGAAGGCACCTGGCCGATCCCCCCAGGACCAAGTCCCTCGTGTTGCCGCGGGTGAACCGTTCTACAGATTGATCTTGTAATGGATGCTGCGTCCGCCCCCGGCTGGCACAAGCACGCCCTTATCAGCGAGATCCTGCAAGTCACGTGTCGCCGTGGCCTTGGAGGCTCCAGTGATGACCATGTATTTCTTGGCGCTCATGCCGCCTTCAAAGCCGGTCGGGCCTTCGTCCAGCATGCGGCGAAGGGTTTGTAGTTGTCGGTCATTGAGCTGATCCCTCCACCGGTCGAACAGTCTCGTTTTATTCAAGGTGAACTCGATCTGTTCTTCAGCCTGAATCTGTGCTTCCAGTACCATGTGAACGAACCAGCTTACCCAGGCGGTGATCTCATTCGACTGTTGCCCCTCTTGCAGCGCCTCGTAATACTGCTTCCGGTTTGCTTCGATCGCCCTCGACAGGCTTAGCAATGCGGGCCGTCCGAGCCCCTGCGAGAGCGCCTTCTCGGACAAGGCTCGTCCGATGCGGCCGTTGCCGTCTTCGAAGGGATGGATCGACTCAAAGTAGAAATGTGCGACCGCCGAGCGTACTGCCTCCTTTCGAATCTCTTGTTTCCCGCCTGGGGCTGTGTCATTGAACCACTGAATGAAACGTGTCATCTCTTCCGGAACCGTTGCCGACGGCGGCGCTTCAAAATGCACCCGTTCATGTCCCAACGGCCCAGACACAACCTGCATCGGTTCGGCATGCGTCCGCCACTGGCCTGGCGCAATGCGTCGGTGTCCGGCCATGATCATGCGGTGCCATTCAAATAGTTTTGCCTCGGAAAGCGGGGCCGCAAAACTGTTGCGGACATCGATCATGAGGGCTGCCGCGCCTTTAGCCCTTTTGTCTCCTGCCGCAGAGCCTATTTCGATGCCGAGATTGTGCCGGATTGACGACATGACATCTTTGCGGCTGAGCAGTTCCCCTTCGATGGCGGAAGTCTTCAGCGCCTCTACGACCATCATCTCGATGGTGGTTTCCAGCTGCGCATCAGCTGTCAGCCCTTTCAAGAGCCCGCTTGCGCGACCGGTTCTCTCGGCTAATGTAAGCAGGACCTCTTCGACTCCAGAGAGATCGTATCGGAACTCAGGCCAGTCGCTTTGCTGCCAGTTATAGGGCATGAGCCGATTATATACTTATTTGGCTCATGCAGGATGAAAATATGAGCCGAATAGTGGAGATGTTCGGCTCATGGAGGGAGCTATAGGTACTTGTCAGAAGTGGATCACGAATCTGACGGGGTCGTTGCTTGTCTTGACGCTTTGGAGCAGATGAAGGAAAGAGCGGGGGGTAGTGATTGATTCTCCTTCGCCAAGGTTCCGGAGAATTTTCCCGGATTACCAGAAGTTTCTCGTCTTCTTAGTCGAAGGGGCTAACTCGGCAGAGTAGGCTGTTCGGGGAACCTCATTTTTCCATCCCGCCCAGCCCTCCAAGCAGGGGCGCCAGTGCGTCTTCGCCTGGGCCTTTGCCGTTCTTCATATCAGTTTTGATCTCTTCGAACAGCTGATTTGCCTCTGGGCCTAGAGAGCGGATGGTCTGTTCAAGACGGCCCAACATAAGCTCCCGCTTAACTTGCTCCTCGGTGAGTGTGTCTGCCTTGATATTCTGATCGATCAGTTGAGAGAGTTGCTGGAGTTTCTTGTGGAGGTCCGGTGGGAGTGAGTTCAGGATTCCAGCAGCGTCATCGGAGGGATGGCCTTCAGTCGATTGGGCCCACGCTGGAGCAACGGCAATGAGACTCATTGCGATGACGAACGAACGTGTAGGTCGTTTCATGTGGCTCTCCCATGTGTGTAGAAACAGGGAAAGTATCTCAGTCTATAGGCAGTCTGTCAGTAAAATCCTGGCAAGTTGCCTCAAGAGCGTGAAAGGTAAAAAGTGAAATGTAAAACGAAGGAATGGCGAAAGCTCTTTTGTGAACCCTTTCACCTTTTACGGTTCACGTTTCACGAGCCGCAGGGTGGGCTAGTCGTTCGACTCGAGGCTCGACGGCGTCTTGTTGAGTACGGTTGCAGTGGCGCGCGAGAGGGCTTCGTCGTGTGCGTGGTCGAGGGTATAGACTCGGAATTGGACCAAGCGGGTCGGCAGTAGGTCGAGGAATTCTTCTAACGGTTCGGTCGAAATGCCCTTGGTGCCTGGGTCATAGACGTAAAGGGGGTTGCCGCGCCGGTCTTTCGGATCTGGCCGCGGGTCGAGCGGCGCCATATCAACGCGGAATTCCACTTTTTTGAGTCGCGCCGGCAATTCTTTTTTAATCTGTTCTTGGAAGTGCTCGTGGCTGGGAAAGTCCATGCCGCGTTCCTGGCCCTTTTCCTTGAGCACGGCACTGTAGGCCATCTTCCATTTCACATCTCGTCCCAGAATTCGCTGCCATTCTGCGCCGAGGCGCCGCTCGGTGGCATGGCGTGAAGTCTTCCATCCACGTACCTGTTCAAGTAAGGACCAGTCGGTCAGTGTCAGGTAATCGTCCATCTTCTTGCGAGGATCGTGGGGAAACAAGAGCTTCATAGTATCGCCGAAGATGTCACGGAGGTGGATGTCGATCGCGCGCGTAGTCCGGTGATAGTAGACGTTGGAATAGAGATACATGCGGGTATTGAGGAACATCTGCAGGGCGGGGAGACCTGTCTTATGAATCGTAAACCCTTTGTCTGTGATGATCGTGTAGTGAATGAGCCTGGAGAGATCAACCGGGCCGACGGCCACGCCGCACATATAAGAGTCGCGCAGGACATAGTCGAGGTTATCTGCGGTATAGCTACCGGAAATGACCGGCTGGAGCATGTTGAGCCATCGCGGAATGCGGGAGTTATCTTTGCCCTTTTCCTTGAGAATCACATGCGCAATCTGATCGGGATTGAGTTCCTCGCCTTTGGCGAATGGACCGGACGGACTGCGCCTGATTTTGCGGATGATGGGGCCGAGATGATCTCGGATGATGATCTGCCCGAGTTTTTCGTGACTGGCGCCGAAGGCATGCAGGTAGTTGTCGTCGAAGAAGTGGCAGAAAGGGCCGTGGCCGATGTCATGCGCGAGGGCCGTCACGCGGAGAAATTCTTCGACATAGTTCGCTGATGGAATCTCTTTGAGAGCTTTTTTAAGAAACGGATACAGATGCCGGGCAAAGCGGCCTGCCACATGCATCGTACCAAGTGAGTGGACGAAGCGGGTGTGTTCTGCCGAGGGGTAGACCCATCGGGCACTCTGGAGTTGATAGATGTATCGGAGGCGCTGGACCCAGGGGGAGTCGATCAGGTCTTTTTCCGTCCGTTCGTGAGGATCTGCTGTGGTGAAGGGTACGGTGAAGGAGACGTATTGGTGAATGGGATCGGCGATCAGCGCCGATCCATCGTAGGGAGCCGTAGATTGATGACTGAACTCAGGCATGGTGAGCGATCATCTTAGCCTACATCTTGAGAGGGCGGCAATGGCTCTGTCTGGGTGAGTGGATGTGCTCGCCGATATTTGGCCACGAAGAAATAGGCCAGAGGATAGGCGAGTGCCGCACCGAGAAGGCTTAAGACCATTCCACCAAGAAAGAACGGCATGGCGTAGGGCATGACCTGTTCATAGATTCCGCTGAAGCTCATGTCCTGCCAGTTGAAGGAGGGGCTATCGGATCGGCCGAGTAAGAGCGCACCGACCCAGTAGGTGGCGCCGAGGATGGGGACTACGGTCCAGGGATTATTGAGAAATGCGCCTGCCATGAGTGAGAGTAGGTTGAGCCGCAATGCCCAGGCGAAGAAGAACACCATCGCGGTGTGCAAGCCGTAAGCAGGAGAAAAGCCGATGAAGACTCCGATGGCGAAGGCCAAGGCCGTTCGCTGTGGTGATTCGCGAAGATGAAGGACCTGTTTGAGCAGTGATCGAAATGAAGGGATCTTGGGCATAGCCGTGATGGATGAAGCCGGTTATGTGAAATGGGTGTAACTGGTGTTGGCCAATCGGTGGCGCTTGCCTTGATGGGAGAGGGCCTGTAGTCCGAAGCGAGAGGGATGAATTTCTCCAATGCAGGTCAGAGGGAATCCTCGCGTGAGCGAGGCCCGTTCGAGTCGCCGACGCTGGTGCGGCGATACGGTAAAAAGCAATTCATAATCCTCTCCTCCGGTCATCGCCAGGTTCATTGGATCGAGTTTTCGAGAGGCGGCATAGGCGCGGCAGGCCGGCGATAAGGGGAGTGCGCTGAGATTCACCTCCACCCCGACATGGCTTTCCTCGCAGATGTGGCGAAGGTCTCCAGACAAACCGTCTGAAATATCAATCGCGGAGGTCGCGAAGCCATGGGTGTTGAGCCACTGGCCTTCCGCGACGCGCGCAGTTGGGCGCAAGTGTCGTCCGATCAAAAATTGCCGGTGCCTGACTGAGAGCGTGGCGGTCCGCGAATGTCGTTTGACCCGGGCCGGCGGTTCGTTCAACAGTTTCAAGCCGGCCAGGGCGTCGCCGATGGTACCGGTCACGTAGAGGCTGTCGCCGATTTGTGCGCCATTCCGAAAGAGGGCCTTGCGGGGAAGTACCGTCCCGATCAACGTCAAACTGATGAACCATCCGCCATTCGAAGCCGACGTATCTCCGCCGATGAGCCGTATGCGGTGTGGGCGGCACGCGGCCATCATTCCTCGATACAGTTGAAGTACGTGCTGTTTGGAAGCCGTGCGGGGGAAGGCTAAGGCAACGAGCAGATAATGTGGGGTCCCTCCCATCGCGGCGATGTCGCTGAGGTTTGCGGCCGCAGCGCGAAATCCGATATCGGCCATCGTGGCGGTTCGGAGGTCGAAGTGGATTCCCTCTGTTAAGAGGTCAGTCGTCAGCACCGTCCATTGGCCGGCCTTCGATGTGATGACGGCGGCATCGTCGCCGATCCCTCGAATCACCGAGGGCGTGCGGAGGTTATACTGTTTGCGGAGGGCGTGAATAAGATCGAACTCGTGAACCGTAGACCTGGTCTTCAGCCGGTACGTGGGCGCCATGCGAACAAGCTCCTACACAACCATCACGAATCAATCAACGACTAGCACATCCAAAAGTAGAAGGAAAATATTCTATGGGATAGCCGAGTGAAACGGGTTGAGGCCGAAGCTTCCCTTGAGCATGAGCAAAGACTGGACTTTCCTCATCTCAGCCGTGGCCTTAGATGTAATATGATAGAGCGCTAGTTGACTATTTTAGCATTCTGCTAGCAGCGGTGTCGTCGCGCTGGTTGCATGCACCGGCAACGAGCGCGCGGCTGGCTTGGCCTTCGTGCGTGGGGCCTGTTTTTTTGAATGTGAGTGCTGTCGGTTGGGCTTGCCGGTTGGGCGCGCGGGCTTTGAACCCTGCCGGAGCGCTACCTTCATCACGTCATCCATCGTATCGGCAAAGACAAGGTGAATGCCCTTTAAGATGTGTTTGGGAATTTCGTCGAGATCCTTCTTGTTGCGTTTCGGAAGAATCACGGTCGTGAGTTTGGCCCGTTTGGCCGCCAGAATTTTTTCCTTCAATCCTCCGATGGGAAGGATTCGGCCTCGGAGGGTAATCTCACCGGTCATGGCGAGGTCTCGGCGCACCGGGATTTGCGACAAGGTTGAGGCAATCGCAATGGCCATGGTAATGCCTGCCGATGGCCCGTCCTTGGGAATTGCTCCGGCCGGTACGTGGATATGGAGGTCTTGCGTGGTAAAGACATCGGGATTGATTCCGAGAGTGTGTTCGCGCGACCGGACGTAGCTCAAGGCCGCTTGCGCAGACTCCTTCATGACGTCGCCCAGCTGGCCGGTGAGGGTGAGTTGTCCCTTGCCCTTCATTGCCGTGGCTTCGATGTAGAGCACATCGCCGCCGGACTCCGTCCAGGCTAAGCCCGTTGCCACTCCTATCTCGTCAATCGTCAATTCTTCTTCGGGCACGAACTTCTGGACGCCGAGATATTTGTGCAGGTTGGCAGGATCGACGGGGAACCCGACGCCTTTGCCTTCTGCCACTTTTCTTGCCACTTTGCGCATGACGTTGGCGATCTCGCGCTCGAGGTTCCTGACTCCGGCTTCGCGTGTATAGTTGGCGATGATTTGGCGCACCGCCGGCTCGGCGATGCGGACGTGTTTCTCGGTGATCCCGTGTTCGTTGAGTTGTCGAGGGATCAGGTATTTCTGAGCGATACCTAACTTCTCTTCTTCGGTATAGCCGGGGATCCCGATCACTTCCATCCGGTCGCGCAAGGCAGGCAAAATGGGGTCGATCAGATTTGCCGTTGCAATGAACATCACTTCGGTCAGGTCGAAGGGTACGCCTAGGTAGTGGTCTGTGAACGAGTTGTTCTGTTCCGGATCGAGCACTTCGAGCAAGGCGGCGGAGGGATCGCCGCGAAAATCCATTCCGACCTTGTCGACTTCGTCCAGCATGAAGACGGGATTATTCGTGCCGGCTTGTTTCATGCCTTGAATGATGCGGCCTGGGAGCGCGCCGACGTAGGTGCGTCGATGGCCTCGGATTTCCGCTTCATCACGAATGCCGCCAAGACTAATGCGGACGAATTCACGACCGAGAGCGCGGGCAATCGATTTCCCGAGAGAGGTCTTTCCAACGCCTGGTGGTCCGACAAAACAGAGAATCGGGCCTTTCATTTTATCTTTGAGCTTCCGCACGGCAAGATACTCAAGGATCCGCTCTTTTACTTTTTCCAGGTCGTAGTGGTCCTCGTTGAGGACCTTAGCCGCGGCTTTGAGGTCGAGGTTGTCCTTGGACCTCTTGGACCAGGGTAATTCCACGATCCATTCGATATAGGTTCTGACGGTGGCGGACTCGGCGGTATCCGGGTGCATCTTCTCGAGGCGCTTGAGTTGTTTTTCGGTCTCTTTCAGCACCTTTTCCGGCATCTTCAGTTCGGTAATCCGTTTGCGAAATTCGGTAATTTCTTCCGCGCGTTCGTCGAGTTCACCCAGCTCTTTTTGAATCGCCTTGAGTTGCTCGCGCAAGAAATATTCGCGTTGAGTCTTGTCCATTTCCCCTTTGGCTTGCGCCTGAATCTTCTGTTGCATGGAGAGGACTTCGATCTCTTTGCCGAGGATCTCGCTGACGCGACGGAGGCGTTTGAGTGGATCAAGAATTTCCAGCACTGCCTGGGTGATGTCGACTTTGAGGCCAAGATTGGAGGCCACCATGTCCGCAAGACGTCCGGGGTCTTCGAGGTTTTCGATGACGATCATCACGTCCGGGACTAAGACTTTGTCGAGACTCACGATCCGTTCAATTTGTTCCTTGACGGTTCGCATGGCGGCCTCGGTTTCAAGGGCGGCGCTCGCTGGCTTGTGTTCGATGAGTTTTTCGATGCGCACGGAGTAATAGGGCTCCGTCTGGATATAACTGGTAATCTTGGCTTTCGAGAGCCCTTGCACGAGAATTTTGATGCGCTCATCGGGTAGTTTCAGCATCCGCATGATGATGCCCACGGTGCCGATGGTATGAATATCTTCCGGTGAAGGATTCTCGACGTCCAAGGCTTTTTGTGTCGACAGGAAGATCATGCGATTGCCGGCGAGCGCGGCTTCAATCGCTTTGATCGACATCTCTCGCCCGACAAATAATGGCAGCACCATATAGGGAAAGATGACGATATCTCGAACCGGCAATAGCGGAAGTTGGTCGGGGATTTCGACGTTTTGGGGCGGCTGCAAGTCTTGTTCGATTGGGTCGTTCATCGGTATGGTCTCAGTGTGTGCTCAATGGTGAGCGAGAGAAGCGGTGCTCTCGTCGCTGCGTGTCAGGGCGTCAGGATAGTGAAATAGTCGCATGCAACAAGGGCCGTGATGTGGTCGGTTTGAAGCGTACTCACCGGATACAGTGACCGACTGGGCGTATCTTCAATGGACAGCCCCGAGTAATTCTTCGCTCACAAAGGATTTCACGTCGCGTGTTAGGCTTTGACAGCCCTTGTCTTGCGGCGTTCGCCGGAGGGCGACATCCGATTCTGCAGATACTCGTTGAATTCCGGTCCCAGGGAGGGGTTTTTGAGCGCGAATTCGACGGTTGCAATGAGAAAGCCCAGCTTATCCCCGGCATCGTACCGTTGTCCTTGTATCTCCAGCGCAAACATAGGGGACTTCTTCGCCAATTCCACGAGCGCATCGGTCAATTGGATCTCGCCGTTTTTACCGGGCCGTGTCTTTCTCAGGATAGAGAAAATGTCCGGCGGCAGGACATAGCGACCGATGACTGCCAGGTTGGATGGGGCGTCGGCCGGTGCCGGTTTTTCAATAAGGCCCTCAACTCGATGGAGCCCTGCTGAGAGGGTTCGAGGCGCCACGATTCCATAACGGCTGACGTCATGGTGGGGGACCTCCTGCACACCGAGGATGGCGCCGTGTCGTTTCTTGTAAGCATGAATGAGTTGCGCAAGGCCAGCCACCGGGGCGTCAATGATTTCGTCCCCGAGAATGACGGCAAAGGGTTCGTCGCCGATCAGCCGTTGGGCGCAGAGAACCGCATGGCCAAGTCCAAGGGCCTCCGACTGACGGACGTAACAGAAATTTGCAAGCGTGGAGATGTGTCTCATCTGGCTCAAGAGCTGCGCTTTGCCGTTGCCCTTGAGATTTTCTTCTAATTCGACGGACCGGTCAAAATGGTCCTCAATCGCGCGCTTGCCCCTTCCGGTGATGATAATAATATCTTCGATTCCGGAGGCGACCGCTTCTTCCACGGCATACTGAATGAGTGGTTTGTCGACGAGCGGCAACATTTCTTTGGGAGACGCTTTCGTCGCGGGAAGGAAGCGCGTGCCAAGGCCAGCGGCGGGAATTACAGCTTTACGGACATCATAACGTGACATGGTTCGATACTATGTGATGAGGTAGACGATGTCAAGGAATGCAGGAGCGATCGTACGGTTGCGTGGCTGATGTTGAGTGCCAAAGGAGGACTCGTACACGCCAAGTGTACACAGGTGACGATGAAATATCCGCTTCTCATATTGCCCATGGCACTCATCCGCAACAGTGACGCTGAGTATCCATTCTGACTCGGGTTCCTTCCTATGCGTGAACACCCCTGCAGTGCTCGCGCAACGTGAGTGAGAATAGACCCCGCCAGCCTCAACAAATCTGTCGAGTGTGCAGGTGTCTGTCAAGCGTTTTCAGATTTCAGGTGCGGAGTTTCAGAGTGAAGGGAGACGTGATGGCTTACGAGGGCGAGAGTGGGCGAGCCATGCATGACTCTATCGAATAATCTGAGGCACGACGTTCCGCGACAGCGAGCGTCGAACCTCGAATCGTCGTCTGCCGCGCTTGCCTAGCCAGGTTGCAACGAGCCTACGTGAATAATTATGGGTTATCAGCTTTACATTCAAATACTTGCCCAATATAATCCGGGGGTTTTGCACGTAGGTGACCGTGAGGGGCACGTGTGCGTTGATCGCCCGAGTTGCTCACGCCCGTCACTCCTGCTGCCAGCGGCGCACAAGTGTTCCAGGTCCATCGTGTGTGCGAATGTGTGGTGAGGGGGAGCATGTACGGTTACGGCCAAAGTTAGGGTTGCCCATAATGCCAGTATTATTTCTTCCGTGTTCCTATGGGATACAGATCCAGTGAAGGGAGTCTGCCGTTGGGCGGGGCCACGCTGGCTTGTCATCATGGTATTCATCGCTCTGGTCTGCAGTCTACTGCCGGTGTTTGCATTCGCTGCGGAGCCAGCCGGAGTGAAAGTGACGACGATAGAAATTCGAGGAAACAAACGGATCGAGTTACCGGCGATTCTCGGTCGATTGACGTTGAAACCAGGTGATCCCTATACCTCTGAAAACGTCCGCGGACAGATCAAGATCCTCTACGAAACCGGATACTTTGAAGAGGTGCAGGTCGACACGGAAGCGGGGACGGGAGGTACGGCCCTGGCGTTTTTGGTCCGTGAAAAACCGTTTATTACCGAGATCGTATTTGACGGGAATACCGCGCTCAGTGACGATAAGCTCAAAGAGAAGATTACGATCAAGAGTCAAGCCTTTCTCGATCAGTTACAGGCAAAAGAGAGTGCGGAGAAGATTCGTCTCGCCTACCAAGGGGACGGCTATTTCAATTGCAGTGTGATCCCGGTCGTGCAGACCCTGGACGAAGATCGGAAGCGCCTGACATTTCTCGTGAAAGAAGGGGACAAGGCGCGCGTCAAAACGGTTAGCTTTGACGGTCTGCATGCGGCGACCAAAGATGAGATGTTTAAGGTGATGGCGACGCGAGAATGGATTCCTTGGCACGGACTGATCACGCAACTCAAATTGCCGTCTATTCTTTCAGATGCTGGGGTCTTGAAGCGGGAAGAAATGAACAACGACGTGGAGCGGGTCAAAGAGGTCCTACTCAACAAAGGCTATTTAAACGCCCGGGTTGGGTTGCCGACGGTGGAGCTTAGTGAGGACAAGAAATGGTTCGTTGTGACATACGCGGTCATGGAAGGAGAGCCATTCACCATCGGTGAAATCGGGTTCCGCGGGAATACGGTGTTCGAAGATCCAGAGCTTCGCCAGGGGCTCAAGATGAAGGAAGGGGAAATTTTTCAGCGTCAGAAACTCCGCGACGAGATTACACGATTGAACGATCTGTATGGGAGTAAGGGCTATTCGTTTGCTGATGTCTCTCCCAATGTGGTTCCGAACACCACGGAGCGGACCGCAAGTATCATTCTGACCATCAAGGAAGGAGAGATGATGCGGATCCGTCAGATCAATATCAGTGGGAACGAGAAGACCAAAGACAATGTGGTTCGTCGTGAGATCCGTGTCGATGAACAAGATGTCATCGATACCCCCGCCTTGAAACGGAGCTTTCAACGTCTCAATAACTTGAACTTTTTTGAGACGGTGGAAATCCTTCCGGCGCAGGTTGGCGCGGACAAGGTCGATCTGAATGTTCGCGTGAAAGAAAAACCCACCGGCCAGTTTAGCGTCGGCGGCGGATTCAGCACGCTGGATCAGGTGGTCGCCATCGCCGATATTACGGAGGGAAATCTTGGTGGGAATGGCTGGATGGGGCGAGTCCGCGGTCAGTTGGGCCAGCGGCGGCAAATCGGGTTGATCACATTTCGCAACCCCTACGTGAACGATTCCCTGACCTCCATGCAGTTGGACGTCTACGCCACGGCGACGAACTATATCACCTATTTCGAGAAGAAAACCGGCGCGAGCGTGACGTTAGGTCGATATCTTTCAGAATATACCTCTGGAAGCGTGAGTCTGTTCGCGGAAGAATTGAATTTTAAAGATCCGGCTGTGGGCATTTGCCCAGATCGATTTCCGATTGTGTGTCGGCAACTTGGGAGCCAGTCGTCGACCGGGTTCCGAACCTCGTTCGCTCGCGACACACGGGACTACTATATGGATCCGCGTACTGGTTGGCGAGCCGCTGTGGGCTTCGACGTGGGGACGCCCTACCTAGGCGGGGCGAATAACTTCTATAAATATTATGTGGATGTGATTCAATATATTCCACTGCCTTTCGATACACGGTTTTCTTTTCGCGCTCGCTATGGCGCAGCAGTCGGCCTTGAGGGGCAACCTATTCCTTTGACTGAGCGATATTTCGTCGGCGGTATCAATACAATGCGTGGGTTCGCTTTCGGGCGCGCGGGGCCGGTGACCAACACTAATTCCCTTCTTGGGGCAAGCAAGCAGTTGATCTTCAATAACGATTTTATCTTTACGATTTCCGCTGATGCGAAATTGAACGGAGTGATCTTCTTCGACTATGGGAAAGGCTTCGACGACGACGAGCCGCTCTCATCCAAGTTGCGGAAAACAGTTGGACTCGAAGGGCGGTGGATTTCGCCCTTTGGCCCCCTCCGTGCCGCATACGGGATCAATATCGATCCCAACCCAGGAGAGCGCAAAGGGGTCTTCGAGTTTACGATCGGGACGTTGTTCTAACAAGCCAAGTCTTTGACTGGGATGTGGAGGTGGCAGTGTGATCCAGGTTGACGCGGTTGCGAAGAAGATGTTCAGTGTAGCCGGTCTGTTGGCAGCGCTCCTCGCTGTGTCCGGCTGTGCTGCCGGTGTGGCTAAGGTCGATGGGAAGATAGGAGTCGTTGATGCGGCCCGTGTTCTCAGCGAAACGAATGTCGGTAAGAAGGCGAAGGACTCCTTGACCATCTTCTCGAAGAATCGCCAGGCATTGATCGAGATGGATGAGAAAGAACTTCGCCGGATGGAAGAAGATTTTGGGAGGCAGGCGAGCGTCTTGAGCCCAACCGCGAAACGGGAGCGCGAAGAGCAGTTTCGACGTCGTGTCACAGAATATCAGCAGAAAGCGAACGACATGAACCGCGAGGTTCAAGAAAAACAAAAAGACGTACTTGAAGGGTTCCGTGAGAAGGTCGGACTCATGGTGGGGAACGTATCGAAACGCCTTGGATTGCAGGTCGTCATCGATAAGGGGAAAGGGGGCCCTACCCTCTATAGCGATGAAGGCCTCGATATAACCGGTCAGGTGATCGATGAATTCAATCGTGAGTATCCGTAACCCGGTCTGTCTGGTTGATCTGGTTTGTTTGGTCTATTTGGTTTTTGGTTGAGTGAAACTAATCGGATGAACCAAATAAACAAGACAAACCAAACAAACCAATTAAACGAGATATTCTACAGAGAAGAGGAGGATTCAATGGAACGAAGGGGAGTGATGAGGCTGATCGGTGCAGCGGTATTGTGGTTGGCGATGGTGTCGCCGGCGTTGTCGGATGACACGTTCAAAGTTGCCGTGATGAACCAGCAAACGGTGGTTGAGCAATCGAAGGCCGGCAAACGTGCCTTGGAAGAGCTGAAGGCGTATTCCATGAGCAGACAGAGAATCATCAATGCCGACGATCTAGAGTTGAAAGAGTTGCAACAGGCGACTCAAGACGAGAAGTTGTCCGACAGTGTAAAGCAAGAGAAGCAAAGTCAGTTCCAGGCCAAACTAGACGCCTATCAACGCCGCCTATCCGACTTCAATCGCGAGATTCAACAGAAGCAGCGCGACATGGTGGCGGAATATTCAAAAAAAGTGCAAGCCGCTGCGCAAGCCGTCGTGGAAAAAAATGAGTATGTCGCGGTGATCGACAAGGGAAACGAGACAGTCATGATGAGGATTGTACTCTATCATCAACCTGCGTTGGATGTGACCGATCAGGTGGTGAAAGAGTTCGATCGACAGAATAAATGAGGATGCTGAAAATGTCCGTCAGCTTCGTTCTCGCATTGCTTAGAGGCTCAACGTTGAAGAGAGTTTTTCGGAGGTCAGAAGCACTGAAGGGGATTTTCCATTCGCCAAGACCAATTCTACGGGCGAACGGCTTCACAAAGTGCGGTCCGTACCTCCTCGCCTCTTCGCTCGTTGCGGCCTTGCTGAACGGCCATTTTGAGCATCCTCGTTTGAGGAGATACCGCTTTCTAGTGGCTGAAGCTTCGAAGTAGGAGGTCTAGACGATGTCTGTGATGGAACAAGCCGAAATTCAGTCTATTCTGCCTCACCGGTACCCCTTTCTTCTGATCGATCGCGTTCAAGAATTGGACCCCGACAGGCGGATCGTTGGAATTAAAAACGTGACGATCAATGAACCCTTCTTTCAAGGCCATTTCCCGGGACGCCCGGTCATGCCAGGGGTGTTGATCCTCGAAGCCATGGCGCAAGTCGGCGCAGTTCTGGCATTGAAGTCGATGGGGCACGCGTTGCGCCCGGTGGTCTATCTGACCGGCATCGATGGTGCAAAGTTTCGAAAGCCGGTTGTGCCTGGTGATCGGTTACGGTTTGAGATCGACGTGGTCAAGAAACGGGCGCCGTTTTGGAAGATGCAGGGTAAGGCGTTTGTCGAGGAGGAACTCGTCTGTGAGGCTGAAGTGACGGCCATGGTGACCGAAGAGAAAGCTGTGAAGGGGGATGTGTGATGCGTGACGAGTCTTGACGAGATAGCAGTTACTTGACCCCATCACTGATCACTCATCACTGGAGGTATACGTGCAGATTCATTCAGCAGCGATTGTTCATCCCAAGGCGAGTCTGGCCGATGATGTGGAGATCGGACCGTTCTGTGTGATCGGTGAGCATGTCACGATTGGAACAGGAAGCCGATTGTTGTCCCATGTGACAGTCGATGGATGGACGGAGATCGGTGAGCGGAATGTCGTGCATCCATTTGCCTCGATAGGCGGGCCACCGCAGCATCTTGGATATAAGGGAGAACCAACCAAGGTCATCATCGGCCATGACAATATCCTTCGCGAATATGTCACGATCAACCGTGCCACTGTGGAGGGTGGAGGGGTGACGTCGCTCGGGTCAAAGAATATTCTGATGGCCTATGTGCATGTGGCGCATGATTGCCGGCTCGGGAGTCACCTCATTATGGCCAATGCCGCGAGTTTAGCCGGCCACATCACCATCGGCGACCATGCCATCATCGGCGGACTGACCGGTATCCATCAGCATGTACGGGTCGGATCCTATTCCATGGTCGGTGGTTGTTGTGCGCTTGGGCAGGATCTTCCACCGTTCATGCGGGCTGCTGGTGGCTATCGCGCGCGGATGTATGGTCTCAATTCGGTGGGATTGCGCCGGCAGGGGTTTTCAACGGATCGGGTGTCGGTTCTGAAACGGGCGTACGATATGCTCTTCCGGTCTGGACATCGAACCGCTGAAGCCGCCAAGCTTGCCAAGGCCGAGTTTGGAGATCAACCGGACGTCATGACGGTCGTGAAGTTTCTTGAGGGGACGAAACGAGGCATTTGCCGGTCGGTCGGTAAAGACCAAGAGGATGAGGAGTAAACATCGTGGCATCGCGACCTCACGTTACTAATGGCGAGCGGATTGGGCTTATTGCCGGCAATGGCCGCTTCCCGATCATCTTTGCAGATAACGCAAAAAGGCTAGGCTATCACGTGTCGGCTGTGGCGCACGAAGGCGAGACGGAACCCGAGTTAGCCGGTCATGTAGATCGGATTCATTGGATCAAAATCGGCCAGCTCAGCAAGCTGATCAAAGCGTTCAAGGAAGACAAGGTTCGCCAGGCCGTGATGTTGGGTGGGATCAAGAAGACCCACATGTTTACCACCCTGCGGCCGGATCTCCGCACCTTAGCCATGGCGACGCGGTTGGCGCTTCGAAAAGACGACGATATTCTGCGCGAACTCGCAAAGGAACTTGAAGGGGAAGGGATCGCGATCTGTGAATCGACCTTTGGTCTCGAAGGGATCCTCGCTGAGGAAGGGACGTTGACGACGCGAGCGCCATCGGAGAAAGAGTGGGAAGACATCCGTTATGGGTGGGATGTGGCCCATGACATCGGTCGTCTCGATATCGGGCAGTGTGTCGTGATCAAAGATTGTGTCGTTGTGGCGGTCGAGGCTGTCGAAGGGACCGACGGAGCCATCAAGCGCGGAGGCGATTTGGCCAAAGACGGCGCGGTCGTAGTCAAGCGATCGAAGCCGCAACAGGACTTACGGTTCGACCTCCCGGCTGTGGGACCTCGGACTATCGAGGTGATGGCCTCGGTGAAGGCGTCTGTCTTGGCGATTGAGGCCGGGCGTACGGTTCTATTGGATCGCGAGGTTGTCTTGGCCAAGGCCCGGTCTGCTCGGATCGCGATCGTCGGGATCACGAAACTCGAACCGGGTAGGAAGTAAGGCTCGAAGTATGACACCGTTGAGGGCCGGCGTCGTCGGGGTTGGACATCTCGGGCAGCACCATGCACGTCTCTATGCGTCTTTGCCCGGATCGCAGCTCATCGGTGTGGTGGATCAATCGGTCGAACGAGCGCAGATGGTCGCAGCTCGCCATGGTGTGCGCGTCTTTCGTACAGTTGATGAATTGTTGCCACAGGTCGATGTCCTCAGTGTGGCGGTGCCCACGTCAGGCCACTATACCGTCGCACATGCCTGTCTGAATGCAGGGAAACATGTCCTAGTCGAAAAGCCGATTGCCGTCACACTTGGAGAGGCGCAGGAGTTAGTGCACGTGGCCAAGCAGCGAGGCTGTTGCTTGCAAGTGGGACACAGTGAACGGTTCAATCCGGTGATGGCGCTGATGCGTCCCTATATCGGGCAACCGGTGTTCATTGAAAGTCATCGTCTCAGCAGTTTTAGTGAACGAGGGACGGATGTGGATGTAGTGTTGGACTTGATGATTCACGATCTGGACCTCGTATTGTCGTTGAATCCAGGTCCTGTTGAGGAGGTGCATGCTGCTGGGGTGGCGGTGTTGTCCTCTTCTATCGATATCGCCAACGCCCGCATTCAGTTCCGGAGCGGCTGTGTGGCCAATCTGACATCCAGTCGTGTCTCGACGAATAAGATGCGCCGGCTGCGGATCTTCCAGCGAGATAATTATCTGTCGATCGATTTCCAGACCAGGCAAGGAATGATTTGCCGACGCAACGTCAAGACAGGGGAGCGGCCCACCGTTGAGGTTGAGCAGCTGCAGGGTGGAGACGAAGAACCGCTGAAGCTCCAGCTTGAATCGTTTCTTCACGCAGCCGGCACAGGCGCGAGGCCTGTGGTATCGGGTGAGGACGGCGCGGCGGCAGTGGGTCTCGCGCACCAGGTCTTGCAAGCCATTGAGACTTTTGCGGTTCGCCATGAAGCAGGGGATCGTAAGGGATAAAGAGATCGTGGAGGTATCCGGGATTCACGGGATCGCGAGAGAGGGGGATCACAGGATAGGGCGTGGTCTCTTCCCTCCGAGCTCCTTCCATAGGAGGCCATGCGAATTCTGATTGTCACAGGCGAAGCCTCCGGTGATCTCCACGGGGCGCATTTGGCCAAAGCGATCATGGCACTCGACCCGACGGCTCAGCTGGTCGGCATTGGCGGGTCTGGGATGCGGGCTGCCGGAGTCAGTCTTGTACCAGGTGTCCCGCAGTTGGATGTGATGGGATTGATCGGGTTGTCTGCTATCCGAGCGATGGTGCAGCGCGTGCGCGCGATTCGGAGGGTGCTGAAGGCAGAGGCCTGGGATCTTGTCGTGCTCATCGACAATCCAGGTCTGAATTTTCATTTCGCCAGGGTCGCCAAAGCTGCCGGCCGGCGAGTCCTCTACTATATCGCTCCGCAAGTGTGGGCCTGGCGGCCAGGGCGTATGAAATGGATTCAGCGCCGAGTCGATCATGTTGTCGTCATCCTCCCATTTGAGATGGAACTCTATCGTCGGGCAGGAGTTCGGTGCACGTTTGTGGGCCATCCACTCCTTGATTCGGTCGCGCCACAGTATGATCGTGTGGAGCTGCGGAAGGAGTTCGGTTTTGAGGAGTCCGCTCGCGTCGTTGGATTGTTGCCGGGAAGTCGAAAGAGTGAAGTCGAAATGCTCTTGCCGGTGCTCCTCAAGGCGGCGGCTCAATTGGTCGCGGCTGAGCCGGGAACGCAGTTTATCCTGGCGCAGGCTTCCTCAATTGACGATAATCTGATCCAGGCCCTGTTGCAGCACAGCCCTGTGCCGGTTCGAGTGGCGCATGATCGAGCCAGTGAGGTGATGGCCCTGTCCGATGTGTTGTTCATCGCGTCGGGAACTGCGACGTTACAGGCGGCGGTGGTGGGAACACCCATGGTGTTGCTGTACAAGACGTCGCCGTTGACCTATCGGCTGGCGCGTTGGCTGATCAATGTGAAATGGATTGGGCTTGTGAACTTGGTGGCCGGCCGATCGATCGTGCCTGAGCTGATTCAGGACGAGGCGACGGAGGAGCGGCTGTGTCAGGAAGTCTTGCACCTCTTGCGCGATCTGTCGGCGTATAATGCGATGAAAGAAGGGCTGCGACAGGTTCGGCAATCGTTGGGAGAGCCGGGTGGGTCGCATCGAGCAGCTCAAGTGGTGTTAGCCGAATGTCGACTCTAGATCGTCTGATACGATTGGTTCGCTACCTGAAGCCTTATCGGATTCGATTAGGCGCCGCGTTCGCCTGCTCAGGATTGGTAGCGGCCTTTTCCGGCGCCTATGCCTGGCTCGTCAAACCGGTCCTCGACGAGATCTTTATCAACAAGAACGAAAGCCTCCTCCTCATCCTTCCGCTTGCGCTCTTTGCCGTGGCGGTGCTCAAGAGCATCTTCAACTACGGGCAAAACTATCTCATGAACTATGTCGGGAACCAGGTGATCACCGACATTCGACAGGAGTTGTTCGGCAAACTCATTCGGCTGCCTGTTCCCTACCACGATGCGAATACGTCAGGGCGGCTGGTGTCCCGTGTCGTGAACGACGTCACCTTGATGGCCAACGCGGTGGCGGGAGTGTTGAAGGATATTTTTCAGCAGGGACTCACATTCCTGGCCATGATGGGCGTGATTTTCTATCAGAATTGGCGGCTGGGGAGTCTCTCGGTGATCGTCATTCCCTTGGCCGTATTCACGATGGTGCGGATGGGGAAGCGGTTACGGGCGTTAGCGGCAAGCGGTCAAGAGCGGATGGGGGATATGGCGTCCACACTTCAGGAAACGTTATCCGGCATTCGCATGGTGAAGGCTTATGGGCGTGAAGAGTCGGAAGCGGCGCGGTTTCAACAGAGCAACCGCTCGTTCCTCAGCACGACGATGAAGGCGATTCAGGTCTCCTCCCTCGGGTCCTCGCACATGGAGGTGATCGGTGTCGTGGGGGTCGCCGCGATTATTTGGTATGGTGGTTTCCTCGTCATCAACGGATCGATGACGCCGGGGGCCTTTTTCTCATTTCTGACCGCGATGTTCATGGCCTATACGCCGATTCGGAAGTTGTCTGGTTCTAATAATATGATTCAACAGGCACTGGCCGCGGCAGAGCGGGTCTTCGGAGTCTTGGACCTCAAGACCGAGCAGGATTCGGATAAGGGCCGATTGGAATTGCCACGGATTGCGCAGTCAGTGACGTTCGACGAGGTGACGTTTCATTATGAGAGCCAATCGGTGCCGGCGCTCAACGACATCAACCTGACGATTCGAGCCGGCGAAATGGTGGCCCTTGTGGGTAGCAGCGGCAGCGGAAAGACGACGCTCGTCAACTTGATCCCGCGTTTTTATGAACCGACGGCCGGCCGCATTCTCATCGACGGGGTCGATATTCAGTCGTACACCCTCCGCTCCCTTCGATCGCAAATAGGCATGGTGTCGCAAGATGTGGTCTTGTTCGACGACAGCATTCGCAACAACATCGCCTTTGGGCGTGAGGGCGCGACTGACGAAGATATTATCCATGCGGCGCGACTGGCCTATGCCCATGATTTTGTCGAACGCCTTCCGGAAGGGTATCGGACGGTCGTGGGGGAGAAAGGGGTAAAACTCTCCGGTGGGGAACGGCAGCGCTTGGCCATTGCCCGTGCGATCTTGCGCGACCCGCCCTTGCTTATTCTCGATGAAGCGACGTCGGCGTTGGACACCGAGTCTGAGCGGGTTGTCCAGCTGGCCCTCGGCAATTTGATGAAGAATCGAACGACGGTCGTCATTGCCCATCGGCTGTCGACGATTCAACAGGCCGATCGGATTATGGTCCTGGCTCGAGGCTTGATCGTCGAAGTGGGAACACACGATGAATTGCTGCGCCGTGGAGGACAGTACCAGCGGCTTCATGCCATGCAGTTCCAGGATATTCCCGATGCGTAACCCCGCGATGAAGCGGGTGGAGAATTGGTTGAAGCTCTCTGTCCTCCCTCCCATCGGAGCCGCAGTGATTCGAGGGCTGGGGCGGTCGATGCGAATGGATTCACAGGGCCATGAGCAGGTGGATGCCTTGTATCGTGAGGGCCGGCATATCATCCTTGCCTTTTGGCACGCGCAGCAATTGATGATTCCCACAGGCTATCGCGGATCAGGAGCCAATGTGTTGATTAGTCAGCATCAGGACGGTGAGATCATCGCGCGCATCATTTCCCGATTCGGGCATCGAGCGGTTCGTGGATCGAGCACGAGGGGGGGAGCGCTTGCGTTACGAGAATTGATTCGCCTGGGGCGATCCGGCGCCGATCTTGTCGTGACTCCCGATGGACCCAAGGGGCCTCGCCAGGTTGCGAAACTCGGGGTGGTTCAGCTGGCGAAAGCGACTGGGCTTCCGATTGTGCCGCTGGCCTTTAGCTGCTCAAAAAAAAACTCTTTGCGAGCTGGGACCGATTCATGGTTCCGTATCCATGGTCCCGTGGGCTGTATCTATGGGGCGCTCCCATCTGGGTTCCGCGGGAAGCAGATGAACAGGCGGCGGCAGCGGCGTGCCAGGAGCTGGAGTCGGTCTTGAATCGGTTGACGAATCAGGCGGAAGAGGTTGTGCAGCGTGACAGGTGAGACGTTAGACGTAAGGGGCTCAATGATTTCGTTTCACCGTTCACCGTTCAAGCCTCACGCCTAGGGCGCAAAGCCATGTGGCGTCTCTTCTACAATGTCGTGTTACTGGTTCTTTCGCCGCTCATCGTGGCAGTCTTGTTGTCCAAGCCTCGGTGCCGTCCCGGATTGCTTCAACGGCTAGGATTGCAAGAAGGTTCACCCGGTCGGTCTGCCTCACACAATATTCCACCCGCACCGACACCACCCGTTATTTGGATTCACGCGGTTTCTCTGGGTGAAGTGGTTGCGGTGACCCCGCTTGTCAACGAGCTACATCGCCGGCACCCGACGTACCGCCTGGTGGTCTCGACCGTGACTGAGACTGGGCGCGAAGCGGTGGAACAACGGCTGGTTGGTGTGGCTGAGCACTGTTATGCTCCACTCGATTTCCCCTGGGTCGTTTCCAGGTTTATTGAGCGGCTGCAACCCTGTCTCTATCTGTTCGTCGAAACCGAACTCTGGCCGAATCTCTTGTGGCACCTGCGTCGGCAGGGAGTGCCGACTATCCTCGTGAACGGCCGGCTTTCGACCAGGTCTTTTGCGCGGCAGCAATGGGCGCCTGTGCGATCGTTCTATCGGACGATGTTGCACACGCTCAGCCTCTGTCTCATGCAGTCAGATCGGGATGTCGACCGTATTGTTGCGTTGGGGGCGGAGGCGTCACGAGTCAGGCGAACAGGGAATATCAAGTTCGACCAGCCGATACCGGTCATTGCGGAAGGTGGAATCACCAGGGCTCATCTTGGGCTTCAGGATACAGAACGGCTGTTTGTGTCAGGGAGTACTCACCCTGGCGAAGAAGAGATCCTTGTGGAATGCTATCGGGCGCTCGTGGCTCGCTGTCCCTCTGCAGTCTTGCTCATCGCTCCCCGACATATTGAACGCGCGGAGTCAGTGGAGGCGATGATTCGGGCGCGTGGGCTTGCGGTGCAGCGACGGAGTACCATGGGGCAGGTCGGTGTATTGCGGTCCACCGGTCCCCGTGTGCTGGTGCTCGATTCGCGGGGTGAATTGGCGGCGATCTACCGTGAGGCAGTGGTGGCGTTTGTCGGCGGCACACTCGTGCCGATCGGAGGACACAATTTGCTGGAGCCGGCTCAGTGGGCGAAACCGGTGCTGTTCGGTCGCTATACCGACCACTGTGCGGAGATTGCCGATCTCCTTATCCAAGCAGGGGGGGGGCGTCGGGTTCTCCATGCGGAGGAACTTTCACAACAAGTCATAGCCCTATTTTCCGATGACGAGGAACGGGAGCGGATGGGCCGGTCGGCACGTCAGGTGGTCGAACAGAACCAGGGCGCTTTGCAACGGACGCTGGAGGCCATCGAGAGGCTTTTGACGCCGCAGCAAGGCGCCAGTGGGTCTCCTCTTGCAGATCGGTCGCTTCCTCTCATGGCCGGACGATCATAACGCACGGTGTTGAACCCTGGGACAAAGGTCAGATGGTGGCTGATGTGGGCCGCAATCCCCTATGGGGTGGTTGCACGGCTGCGCGCGCTCCTGTACGACTGGGGCTGGTTTGATCAGAAGAGATTGCCGGTCCCGGTCGTCAGTGTCGGGAATCTTACGCTTGGCGGGACAGGGAAAACGCCGGTGGTGATTTTGCTTGCCGACTGGCTCCTGGCGCAGGGGAAGCAGGTGGCGATTCTCAGCCGTGGCTATCGGCGGACAAGTACGGCTCAGTATTTGTTAGTGTCAAATGGCGAGCGCCTGCTGGTCGGTCCGCAGGAGGCGGGTGATGAGCCTTTCTTGATGGCGCAGCGTTGTCCCAGGGCGATCGTGGCCGTTGGCGCCGATCGCTACCAACTCGGTGACTGGGTCTTAGGTCGATTCCCGATCGATTGTCTCCTACTCGACGATGGATTTCAGCACCGAGGGCTCTATCGAGACGTGAATCTCTTATTGATCGATGCCACCGATGCGGCGGGGCTTGCGGCTTTGGTACCGGCAGGCCGGCTCAGGGAGCCGCTGGAGGCGGCGGCACGTGCGACCGCAATCATCGTAACGAGAGCAGACGTATCGGCTCAAGTGAATGAGGTGTGCCGCAGACTACAGGCAAAGCTCGGTTCGACTACGGACCCCATCCAGGCGGTTTTTCGTCCGGAAAGTCTTGTGTCGGTAGTGACCGGTGCGGTGCAACCGCTTTCTTGGTCCAAGGGAAAAACAGCCCTGCTCTGCAGTGCGGTGGGCCATGCTGGATCGTTTCGTTCGCTCGTCGAACGAATGGGGATTAAAATTCTGGGTGAAGTGGCCTATGTCGATCACCATGCCTACACGAGGCAGGATGTCGAGCAGGTGCGCACCAGAGCGGCTGAACTTCAGGCTGAGTTGGTCGTGACGACCGAGAAAGATGCCTGCAAGATGGCATCGCTGCTTCGCCCCACCGATAATTGGTGGGCAGTTCGATTGTCCACGCACGTGGTCAAGGGGGAAGATCGATTACGGCAGTTGGTGCTTGGGATGGGGCTGAAGGCTAAGGGCTGAAGTATTTGGAATTTTGAATGTGGATCGGAGACCTGTGGGTCGAGATATCGTGAAAAGCATTCTTGTGCGTGGGCCCAACTGGTTGGGCGATGCGGTGATGTGTGAGCCCGCGCTCCGTGGATTGCGAGGGCTGTTTCCTGATGCGCAGGTGACACTCTTAGTGAAACCGGCTGTGGCCGATCTGTTTGTGGGGCATCCGGCAGTCACGCGCCTGTTGACCTACGACATCAAGGGGCTTCATGCG
>SWDP01000034.1:291032-307983 GCA_005116885.1 Nitrospira sp. | reverse complement strand
CTGTAAACTCGCCGAGCCTCGAACAGTACAGGCTTCGCCGTTGCAACTGCAGAGCAACGGTCGCGCGCTGCGGCAAGTTGTGTCCCGATTCATCCGGTCATCGGCGGCGACGATCCTCCCGAGCGACTTTGAGGAAAAAACTGAGCGAGCGTCGAACAGTCTGTGCCACCCGCTGGGAGCGGGTCGCGGGACTTCGCTAGCCAGCATTATTCATGACGGTTCGTGGCGAAATCGCGCAGTCGCCAGGCGAGACAGGCGCGCGGAGCCGCGAGGGAGGGAGGCATACTTGAAACAGTATGTTGACCGACCGAGTGGCGAGCCCGCCTGCCTGGACGCCGGGCCGCCGCGTCCAGGCTTGTCGTAGCGGCGAATCCGCGATTGCAGCAGAAGCGGTCATGAATAATGCGGGCTAGTGAGACACATAGAGTTTGCCAATGCCGGCGAAGTAGGTTTTACCCTGGCCCGGCAAAGCTCTCTAATTAAAAGACTCCCGACCCCTTTTAAATCCTCAACGGGTCGGTGGTGGTGAGGAGCGGCAGCATAATACAGCCGGATTACTCCAAAAAGTCTTCGGGTGTGCGGTACGGAATGAGATGCGCGATCGCCTTGAAATGCGAGTCATACGCCACAATGGCCTCACATTGAGCCACCCACGCGGCAATCGCATGGGGCACATCAGCGGGATCACGCAGGTCACGAAAGATCCTCGCATGCTGGGCGCGTTCCACGCGCGAGACCAGAGGGAGAATCTGCAGGGGTAATGTCAAAATCTGTGCAAGGGCTGCTTTGCCGTAGGCCGCCCCGGTAGCCTGATCTGGAGCATTGGCCAGCGCGAAAAGATGTACTTCATGCAGCGCGTGAAACGAGGTGGCAGCCGAGAGAGCTCCTGATTTCACCTGGGCGAAAAATACACGGGTTGCGGCATGCCGCACCCGTTCGACTGACTGCGTCAACGTATAGACCAGCAGCACCGACGTGTCGAGGTACAACACTTAGGCCGTTCTGGTATGTTTGGGGGCAGGGCGTCGGCGAAACGTTCGGCTGGGTTCGTGAGACGCCGACAGTCGTTCGTGACTGTCTTTGCGGGCTTGGTGGAGCAGGCGCGAAACGGATTTCCGCTGAAGATACTTGCCAAAGGTTTTGAGGTTCATAGACCATTGTGTCGCAAGAGCACGCGCTTCGTCAACTCACCGCAAGAAGTAATGTAGATAGCAAGTTAACTTGTCCGGTTTTTGTAGCACGTGATCTGTCCGGTTCTTTCTTCCGCATATTTCAGCGGCGCGCCGAAAATACTTCGCGCACCGTGGGCCTAGGATCGACGATCAGACGGGCGCGTGATCGGTGGGGTCGGGTTCTTGCGGCGGTGTGCATCGACCTCCGCCTCGATCAGCCGACCCTCCGCGTGGTAGCGGGCCAGACACCGAGGCCCCTGAAAGACGGCCAAGGTCCCATCCGGATAGGCGTGGCCCCGTACCGTGACCTGCACCTAATGGAACCGGTGGGGGTCTTGTGGGATCTGCAGGCTCAGGCCCTGATCCCGCACGGTGTTGTCCTGGGCCACAACCCGCGCCTCTTGCACCCACAGGATTTCCGCGAGGTGCGGCCCGACCCATGGGATGAAGGCGGTGCCCGGCTCTGTGGCCCCCCCATAAACCGGGCATTATGGTGCGGGAGGAAGCGCTCGGTCCGATACCGGTTGGCGGCCGCCCTGTCGGTGATTCCCGCCAGCGCCAATTCTTTAGGCCGCCGATCTTGCAGGGTCCGAAAGGCCCGCTCCGAGCGGCCCCGCGCCTCCGGCGAATAGGCAGGGATGAGTGTCACCCCCAAGTGCGGTAAGGCCCGGTGCCCCTGCGTCAGCCGGGTCTTATCGACGGTCCCCCCGGTCTCCGCCGTGTACCAGTAGTGCGAGCCCCGGTCCGTATCGAGCGAACTGAAGAGTCCCGGGGTCTCGATGACCTCGCGTAGGCCCTGGAGACGGCTCAGCGGGCCGTCTTCGTCCACAAAGAAGGCCGAATAGACTTCGCTGGTCGCATCATCCAGCGTCACAATCAGATCCCACTGACAGCCGGGCACCCACTCATGGGACGAGCCGTCTTGGTGCAGCATCATGCCGGGCAAGGGGTTGCGCGGTCGTTTCTTGCGATGCGCCCCCCGCCGGGGCGCCCGGGCCACGTGTCCCGCGGCCTGCAGCGTCTTCTTCGTCCCGGTATAGGACCGTGTCCCGCCATGCTCGGCCTGCCAGTGCTCATGGCAGTGCTTGACGGTCCAGCCCGTGTACCGGCGCTCATACAGCGTGACCATGCGCAGCGCGTCATCCACGGGCACCGCACGGACGGAGGCCCGCCCGATCCGTTGATCCTGCACCCCCGCGGCCCCGTCGGTGTCATAGCGCCCACTCCACCGGCGAAAGGTCCGCTCGCTGACCCCGAGCATCGCTGCTGCCTCGGCCATCGTGAGTTCGCGCCGGTGTCGTCGCTCGTACCACGCTTCAAATCGCATCGGTCTCACCTCCTGCCGTACGGTTGCCCACGTCATAGTGGCCCTCCTTGAGGAGCCACCCTAAACCGGACAGATCACGTGCTACAAAAACCGGACAGATGATGTGCTATCTACAGTTCACACATGTTGTCTTGACAGTGCCGCCTCAGCCTCAGTATTATGCCAGAACCTTTAATGCTCATCCTGCGAGGTGAGTAAGGAGTGTTCATGGGCTTCACGTGGGTGCGCATCGGTCGCTCTCAACCTTCTTGTCGGATCGCGACGAGAGGGTTTTTTTATGCCCGCTCGAAGATGTGAAAGGTGAAACGTGAGAAGTGAAACGCATGATGGATGCTCTGTGATGCGAACGAGGGGATAATGCCGAGTAGCGACCGACAACTTGAACGGTTAGTCATGGACGCGGGAGATATTGCGCGAGCGGTCACCCGTATTGCCCATGAAATTCTCGAACGCAACAAGGGCATCAAAGATTTGGCGCTGGTCGGAATTCGAACCGGAGGGGTGCATTTGGCCCATCGGTTGGTGAAGCGGATCCAAGAGATCGAAGCGGCATCGGTGCCGATCGGCGAGCTGGACATTACCCTCTATCGGGACGACCTCTCGTTGCGGAAGGAGCAGCCAATCCTCCGCAAGACATCGGTCCCATTCGATGTGTCCGACAAAATTATTGTGTTGGTCGATGATGTGCTATTTACAGGGCGAACTATTCGCGCGGCGATGGATGGATTGATCGACTTGGGGCGGCCAGAAGAAATTCAATTAGCCGTGCTGGTCGACCGGGGTCATCGTCAGTTGCCGATCAAGGCGACGTACATCGGGAAAAATATTCCGACGTCGCGAGAGGAAAATATCCATGTGCTGTTGGAAGAAGAAGGCGAAGATGATCGGGTGGTGATCTTGAAGCGTGAGTCCGCATAGGTTATGCGCGCGTAGGTGTGGAGGGAACGATGAGCCTCAAACGCAAAGACCTTTTAAGCCTCGCCCCTCTGTCGGTGGATGAGATCCAGTTGATTTTGGAAACCGCCGATTCGTTCAAGGAAGTGACCGGCCGGGAGATCAAGAAAGTCCCGGCGCTCCGTGGGCGTACAGTGGTGAATCTCTTCTTTGAGCCCAGCACCAGGACGCGCACGTCGTTCGAGTTGGCGGCGAAACGGTTGAGCGCAGATGTGATCAATTTCTCACCGTCGTCGAGCAGCGTCGTCAAAGGGGAAACGTTGCTCGATACGGCGCGGAATATCGAGGCGATGCAGGCGGACATTATCGTCTTGCGTCATCCTTCAGCCGGCGCGGCCGAGGCCCTCGCAGTCGGGGTGAAGTCTTCTGTGATTAATGCCGGAGATGGGTGGCATGAACATCCAACCCAAGCTCTCTTGGATCTGTATACGATTCGTGAGCGCGGGTTGTCGTTCGAGGGGCTGCGGGTGGCGATCGTCGGCGATGTGGCGCATAGCCGTGTGGCGCGTTCGAACATTCACGCGCTCGCGAAGTTGGGCGCGGAGATTCGGCTGGTCGGGCCCCCGACGATGCTGCCTCGTGGTGTAGAGAAGCTGGGCGCGCGCGTCTACTACAATCTCGACGAGGCGTTGCGCGGTGTGCAGGTCATCATGATGTTGCGATTGCAGCTTGAACGGCAGGGGATTGCGCTGTTTCCGACCATCCGCGAATATGCGCGGCTCTATGGGCTGACAGCCGAACGGGTGAAGTTGGCCGATCCTGGCGCGATTGTCATGCACCCGGGTCCGATTAATCGCGGGGTCGAGATCGCGCCGGAGGTGGCTGATAGTTTGTCGTCGGTGATTTTGGATCAGGTGGCGAACGGCGTAGCGGTTCGCATGGGCATACTCTATCTCATGTCAGGAGCAAACTGAATCGTGGCTATTCACATTGTAGGCGGGCACGTGATCGATCCTGGGCGGTTCAATGGTGTGGCCGATGTGCTGATCGACGAAGGGCGGATCGTTGCGGTGGGGCCTCACCTCACGACTCCCGCAGGAGCCACCAAGATCGCTGCCACAGGACGATTGGTTCTTCCGGGATTTGTCGATCTCCATGTTCATTTCCGGGAGCCAGGTTTCGAATATAAAGAGTCGATCCAGAGCGGTGCGGCGGCGGCGGTGGCCGGTGGGTTCACCTCGGTCTGTTGCATGCCCAATACGAATCCCGTCAATGACAATCAGGCGATTACGGAATTCATGCTCGATCGCGCACGAGCAGCTGGGCTGGCGAATGTCTTTCCGATCGGCGCAATCACGAAAGGTTCCGAAGGGAAGGAATTGGCGGAGATCGGCGACTTGCGGCGTGCCGGCTGTGTGGCGATTTCTGACGATGGAAAGCCGGTGATGAACAGTCTGGTCATGCGGCGGGCGATGGAGTATGCCTTGGCCTTCGATGTACCGGTCGTCGATCATTGCGAGGACTTGCATCTCGCCGAGGGTGGCTGTATGAACGAAGGAGCCATCTCCACAGAGTTGGGGCTCCCTGGGATGCCGGCGGCGGCGGAAGATGTCATGGTGGCGCGCAATGTTGCCTTGGCGGAGCTGACCGGGGCTCGGCTGCATCTGGCGCATATCAGCACAGAGGGATCGGTTCGGATGGTGCGGGAGGCGAAGTCCCGCGGGCTCAAAGTTACAGCCGAAGCCTGCCCGCATCATTTTACCATCACGGAGGAAACAGTCCGAGGCTACAACACCTATGCCAAAATGAATCCTCCGCTTCGGACCTGGAAGGATGTGCAGGCGATCAAGGACGGTCTCCGCGATGGCACGATCGATGCCATTGCCACGGACCATGCTCCGCATGCGTCCCAGGAAAAGCAGCTGGGATTTACCGAAGCGCCCTTTGGGATCGTCGGACTGGAGACGGCGCTGCCATTGACCTTCGCGCTGGTTGATGAAGGGGTCTTATCGTTGGAGTTGGCAGTCGATAAGTTGAGTACGGCGCCGGCGAAGGCGTTTGGGTTAGCCAAAGGCACGCTGGCGGTTGGAGCCGATGCCGATGTGGCGATTGTCGATCAGCAGGAACAGTGGGAGGTCGATCCAGCCAAGTTTCGTTCAAAGAGCCGAAATACCCCCTTTGCCGGATGGAAGGTGAAGGGCCGGGTGACGACGACGATCGTGGGTGGCCGAGTCGTATTCGAGGCCGCCCAGGCAGAGCCGTAGCATTGTGTTGCGTACGTCCCAATGGGGGATGATTTGCTGCCTCACGCTCGAATGGCTGGCCCTTGGCGTATGGGTCGGCGGCGGCGTGGTGCTCATTGGAGCGGTGATCCCCGCAGTGTTTAACACGTTCGGCGGGCAGGATTTAGGCGGACTATTTGTGACGCGGGCGTTTGAGGGCTTTCATCGCTTCATGATTGGATCACTGGTTGTGTTAGGGGTGGCATTGGGGTATCGACGATGGAGTGGGAACCCGGCGATGGCGATTGGTCTGGGTGAGCTGATCGTATTGGCCGGGATGGCAGTGATTACGGGATTGATTATTCTGTGGCTACATCCCACTGCTGCAGCCCTTCAAGCTCAGGCCTTCGCGACGCACGAGGCGGCGGCGAAGAAAGAAGCCTTCGAAGCTTTGTTTCGTATACTGAAGCCGATTCGCTGGATCTATATGGTTGATCTTGTCTTAGGGGTTCTCTTAATCGGCATCAAAGCAAAACGGTCTCTCCACCGGGACGGAGCACTCGCGTAAAAAAAGCCTGGCTGGCATTGGCGGACGGCACGATGTTCGAGGGCCGTGCACTCGGATACGAAGGGGAGACGGTAGGAGAAGTCGTGTTCAACACGGCTATGACCGGCTACCAGGAGGTCCTCACCGATCCCTCGTATAAGGGGCAAATCATCACGATGACCGCTCCTCATATTGGAAACTATGGGGTCACTTCGGAGGATGCCGAGTCGCGGCAGATTTGGGCTGAGGGATTTATCGTAAAAGAGGCCAGCCGACTTTCCAGTAACTGGCGCAGCCGGCAAAGGGTGCAAGACTATTTGCATGAGGCAAGAATTGTAGGCATCGAGGGGTTGGATACGCGGGCCTTGACCCGCCATTTGCGCGAACATGGGTCACAGCAGGGCCTCATTACCCATATTGATGGAGATCCAAAACGAGCCGTTGCGAAAGCGCAGTCTGCTCCGAGCATCGTTGGGCGCGATCTGGCGACAGCGGTGACGTGCAAAGAGGCCTATCGGTGGACGGAGGGAACAGGCGAGTGGGCACCGTCGCTCGGCGACAAGCCTCGATCCGACGTAACGAAGCGGTGGCATGTTGTCGCCTATGATTTCGGGGTCAAACTGAATATTCTACGTCGGCTGGTCGATGTGGGCTGTGACGTCACCGTCGTGCCGGCCTCAACCACTGCGGCGCAGGTTGAAGCCCTCAAGCCCGATGGGATTTTTCTGTCGAATGGTCCTGGGGATCCGGAGGGAGTGCCCTATGCCGTTGAGGCCATGCGGCAATTGATTGGACACCGTCCGATCTTTGGCATTTGTTTAGGGCATCAGATTCTCGGTCTCGCGCTGGGACTTCAGACCTATAAGTTGAAGTTCGGCCATCATGGGGCGAACCATCCGGTCATGGACCTCCTCACGAGACGAGTCGAGATCACGTCGCAAAACCACAATTTCGCCGTCGCCATGGCTCATCCGATCAGTGAAATGCCCGAACAACTGCCCGTTATCGAGACGTCCTTCGGTCAAGTTCTGGTGACACATCTCAGTCTGAACGATCGCTCGATTGAAGGATTAGCCTCTGTCGATCACCCGATTTTTTCCGTGCAGTATCACCCCGAGGCGTCCCCCGGGCCCCATGACTCTGCCTACTTATTCACCCGGTTCACTCAGTTGATGGAGAAACAGCATGTATAGAGTTGGCGCACTATTTGTTCGGCTCTGCCTTCTTGCAGTCATCGGTTTGCAAGCTGGTTGTGTGACAGTCAATCTCATCGAGCCTTCGGGGCCAGTGAAGGAAACGCAGCTCAGCGGCACGGGCGATGGAAAAGTCCTGTTGCTCGATCTGTCGGGGGTCATCAGCTCGCAAGACAAAGAGGGCCTCGTTCCGCATCCAAATATGCTGGCGACGTTCAAGGAAGAGCTGACGAAGGCCGCGAAGGACGAGAAGATCAAGGCCGTGGTCGTTCGTATCAATAGTCCGGGGGGAACCGTGACCGCCTCGGACATTTTGTATCACGAGTTGCGGGAGTTCAAGCTCAAGAAAAAGATTCCTGTGATCGCCTCGATGATGGATGTGGCGGCGTCAGGGGGCTACTATCTGGCCATGGCCGCGGACAATATTCTGGTCCATCCCTCAACGGTCACGGGCAGTATCGGCGTCATTATGTTGACCGTGAATGCGAGGGGATTGCTTGAAAAAGTGGGCGTCGAAGCCAGCGCCATCACGTCCGGTCCCCGTAAAGATATGGGCTCACCGTTCCGAGTGATGACACCGGAGGAGCGAGGGATTTTTCAAAGCGTGATCGATTCGTTCTATCAACGGTTCCTGGCGGTGGTACAGGAGGGCCGTCCCAACCTGTCGGCCGAACAAATTAGGAAACTTGCGGATGGACGGATTTATTCCGGAGATCAGGCCAAGGCGGCAGGCTTGATCGACGAAATCGGATATCTCGAGGACGCGGTTGAGTTGGCCAAGAAGAAAGCGGGCCTCACAGAGGCACGGGTTGTGACCTATGGGCGGCGAGGGGAGTATCAAAACAATATGTACTCGCGTCTGTTCGGGACGAGTACAGGCCTCACCGGGTTAGCCAATTTAGATGTCTTGTCGATGGTGCGGGGTGGCACACCGCAATTCATGTACCTCTGGATGCCATAACCGAAATTTTCCAGTGACTGATGTGCCGAATTGTTTATTCTCCTTCGCCGAATACCCCGCAGCTTGCTGCGGGGAGCTTCATTGACGTGATCCGCCATGATTCAATCGTCAGATCGCCACATCGATACAGTCTTCTCGACGCCGATTGGACGCCGGGCGATGCTGGCTCTTGGGGCTCGGGGGGTAATGCGCCTGTGCACAGCTCTAGGGGCTGGGGCAGCGCTGAGTCTGTTCGGTAGCATGACCGGGTGCTATCGCGCACCGGGCACGGCTCGTGATCAGGTCATCTTTTTCTCTGAGGAGAAGGAGCTACAATTTGGCTTGAGCGCATTCCGTGAGGTGTTGCGCGCCGCGCCGCTCAGCGACAACGCGGAAGTGAATGAGTTGGTGCATCGCGTGGGGCGGAAGATTGCTGAAGCCGCGAACAAGCCGGAGTATCAGTGGGAGTTCGCGGTTATTCAAGACGACAAGATGGTGAATGCGTTTGCGCTGCCGGGCGGAAAGGTTGCGATCTTTACCGGGATTCTTAAGCACACCAAAGATGATGCGGGATTGGCCACGGTGATGGGCCACGAGGTTGCGCATGCGTTGCAGCGTCATGGGGTAGAGCGGATGAGCCGGAGCATTTTGGACCAGATTGCGCAAGTGGCGGCATTGGGTGCGGCAGCAACTGGACGTACCAATGCCGGGGCGATCCAGGGCTTGTTGGGGGCCTATGGGGTGAATGTGTCATTGCCCTTCAATCGGAAGCAAGAATCGGAAGCTGACGAGATCGGGCTTCTCTTGATGGCGAAGGCTGGGTACGATCCGCGTGAAGCCGTGCCGTTTTGGGAGCGCATGAGCGGCTGTCCAAGACAGATGATCGGGAAGGTCTGTTTTCGATCCCAGCAGGCGGTCCCTGAATTCCTGTCCACCCATCCGTCCGATTTGACGCGTATCAATCAGATCGAAGCGTGGCTACCCAAGGCGCTTCAGCACTATCATGGGTCCGGTGGAGGGACGGCTCCCCCGTTACCGACACCATACCGGCCGATGATTGGGCCAATGCAGGACGTCAGCTGATTCTGAAACGAGGTCGATGTGCCGAGGCGAACAGATATCAAGTCCATCTTACTGATTGGCTCAGGGCCGATTGTCATCGGCCAGGCGTGCGAGTTCGACTATTCCGGCACGCAGGCCTGCAAAGCGCTGAAAGAAGAAGGCTACCGGGTCATTCTCATTAACAGCAACCCTGCGACGATCATGACCGATCCTGAGTTGGCGGATCGGACCTATGTGGAGCCAATCACGGTCGAGGTTGTGGAGAAAGTGATCGAGCGCGAACGCCCAGATGCACTGCTTCCAACCATGGGTGGGCAGACCGCGTTGAATACGACGATGGGATTGGTCAAGCGCGGGACGCTTGAGAAGTACAAGGTGACGTTGATCGGCGCGTCTGCTGAGGCGATTCATAAGGCCGAGGATCGCGAAGCGTTCAAGCACGCGATGCAGCGAATCGGGTTGCGCGTACCAGCCAGCGGGACGGCGCACACCCGTGAAGAAGCCATTAAGATTCTTGAACAGACAGGATTTCCGTCGATCATCAGACCCTCATTCACCATGGGCGGAACCGGTGGGAACATTGCGTACAACCGGGATGAGTTCGAAAAGTTGATCGATTGGGCGTTGGCCATGAGTCCGGTCGGCCAAGTCCTCATTGAAGAATCCCTGATTGGGTGGAAAGAATACGAACTTGAGGTCATGCGGGACCTCAAAGACAATGTCGTCATTGTCTGTCCGATCGAAAACCTGGACCCGATGGGCGTGCATACGGGCGACAGCATCACCGTCGCGCCGGCCATGACGCTTTCAGACAAAGAATACCAGCGCATGCGGGACGCTGCGGTTCGGATCATGCGCGAGATCGGCGTCGATACTGGCGGGTCGAACGTGCAATTCGGTTTGGATCCTCAAAATGGCGACATGGTGGTCATTGAAATGAATCCGCGCGTGTCGCGGAGTTCTGCGCTGGCATCGAAAGCGACAGGGTTTCCCATTGCGAAGATTGCCGCGAAGCTTGCTGTGGGCTACACGTTGGATGAAATCACCAACGACATCACCGGTGTGACGAAAGCGTCTTTCGAGCCCACGATCGACTATGTGGTGGTCAAGATCCCGCGGTTTGCCTTCCAAAAATTCCGAGGGGCCGATCCGACCCTCACGACCCAAATGAAATCGGTGGGCGAAGTGATGGCGATCGGGCGCACGTTCAAAGAATCCCTGCAGAAGGCGATCCGTTCGCTGGAGTTGAATATGAGCGGACTTTCGTCGCGAGAAGGGTTGGATCGCGGCATTCCAGAGGGATTCGATCGACAACCGGCGTTGGAACGGGTCCGCCAACATCTGCGGACTCCGATTGCCGAGCGGCTGTGGCATATTGCGGATGGCATGCGTCTGGGCCTTTCCAATGACGACCTATTTGCGCTGACAAATGTCGACCCCTGGTTTCTGGAGCAGATTCGAGAGCTCATGCAATTTGAAACCCTGTTGGCTGGCCATGCGGGGAAGAAACCAGCGGTGCTTGAGGAATCGCTCTTGTGGGAGGCTAAAGAACTTGGTTTTTCAGACGATCGTATTGCACAGCTCATCGGTGCGACTCCAGCTTCGGTCCGGAAGCAGCGGGCGAAGGCCAGTCAGGGTAAAAGAGGGGTGACCTATAAACGGGTCGACACCTGCGCCGCAGAGTTTGAGGCCCATACCCCGTATCTCTATTCGACGTATGGAAGCGAATGTGAGGCTCGCCCGACAGATCGGAAGAAAGTGATGATTCTCGGTGGGGGGCCGAATCGTATCGGACAGGGGATTGAGTTCGACTACTGTTGTGTCCACGCGGCGATGGCACTCCGGGAAGAAGGCATCGAATCGATCATGGTGAATTGCAATCCGGAAACGGTGAGTACGGACTACGATACTTCAGATCGGCTGTATTTTGAGCCATTGACCGAGGAGGATGTCCTTAACATCGTAGAGCGAGAACAGCCGTTGGGAGTGGTCTTACAGTTCGGTGGGCAGACGCCTCTCAAACTTGCGCTGCCCTTGTCCAAGGCTGGGGTACGAATTTTGGGGACGAGCCCTGACGCGATCGATCGCGCGGAAGATCGCGAGCGATTCCGCGACCTCTTGAACAAGCTTGGGCTCCGCCAAGCAGAGAGTGGTATGGCTCGGTCGGTGGACGAGGCTCTTCGGATCGCTACCCGGATCAGCTATCCGGTCATCGTGCGGCCTTCGTATGTGTTGGGCGGGCGATCCATGCAGATCGTCTATGACGAATCCGGGTTGCTTGAGTATATGAAATCGGCGGTGAAGGCGTCGCCGAAACATCCCGTGCTGATCGATAAGTATCTGTCGGATGCCATTGAAGTCGATGCCGACGCTATTTCAGACGGGATGAACGTCGTTGTGGCCGGAATCATGGAGCATATCGAAGAAGCCGGCGTGCATTCAGGTGACTCGGCCTGTTCATTGCCGCCCTATTCGCTCGGTCAAGATGTCATCGAAGAGATTCGCCTGCAGATGAAGGCGTTGGCGCTGGAGCTTGGGGTGATCGGGTTGATGAACGCGCAATTTGCCATCAAGGACCACGCGATTTATGTGCTGGAGGTCAATCCTCGCGGTTCGCGTACGGTACCGTTCGTGAGTAAGGCCATCGGTGTGCCACTGGCCAAGTTGGCGATGAAGACCATGGTGGGCAAGAGCCTTCCAGAACTGGGATTGTTCGAAGCCCCGACCCCCATGCATTTATCTGTGAAAGAATCGGTCTTTCCCTTTAATAAGTTTCCGGGGGTCGATGTTCTGTTGGGACCGGAAATGAAATCCACCGGAGAAGTCATGGGCATCGACCAGGACTTTGGGTGGGCCTTTGCGAAGTCTCAAGCAGGAGCCGGTGCGCCGTTGCCGAGAGGAGGCACGGCCTTTATTAGTGTCAAGGAGAGCGATCGTCCGGCAAGCCTGGATGTGGTGCGGCGACTTCAGCAGCTGGGGTTCACCGTTCAAGCAACCAGTGGAACGGCCGCATATTTGCGCAGTCATGAGGTCGATGCGGAAACTGTGCACAAGGTGAAGGAGGGGCGCCCGCACATTGTGGACCATATCAAGAACGGGCGGGTGGCATTAGTGGTGAACACGGTGAGTACTGCGTCGTCACATGCTGATTCATTGTCGATCCGCCGAGAGGCGCTGAACAAAGGGCTGGCGTACTATACGACGATTCGAGGGGCACGCGCGGCGATCATGGGTATTGAAGCGATTCTCAAGAAAGAACTCACCATTCGATCGCTACAGGAATACCACGGCATAGGAAGTCCGGAACGGTGATTGCCGATCCCTGAACAGGAGGCCATGGCTCATCATTCAGTCTTGTAGTTTGGAGGAACTATGCCGACACCGATAACGAGAAAAGGGCACGAGGCGCTCCAAGCCGAGCTAGATCGGCTGCGCAAAGTTGAGCGTGCCAAAAATATCGAGGCCATTGCCTAAGCGCGTGCTCATGGCGATTTGAGCGAGAATGCCGAGTATGATGCCGCGAAAGAACGACAGGGATTCATTGAGTCACGCATTGTGGAATTGCAGTCGAAATTAGCCGAGGCCCGCATCATCGAAACGACCGGTCGCGTGTCCGACACGATCGTGTTCGGCGCAACGGTGTTCTTGATTGAACAGGAATCGCAGTCGAAACGAGTGTATACGCTGGTGGGGCAGGATGAAGCCGACATGAAAGTGAACCGCATTTCGATTCAGTCTCCGGTCGGCAAGGCGCTGATCGGCAAGCGAGTCGGCGATTTCGTGGAAGTGAAGACGCCGGTGAAGATGGTCGAATATGAAGTCGTGGAGATCAAGTTCGAGGAGCTCTAGCATGATGCTGAAAAAGCCCGCCAGCGTCGTTCTCGGCTCAGCGAAATCCTCAACGGGGACCCGGCCGCCTCACCACTCGGCGGCGCGCACAGACGTGGTGCTCCTTATTCGTCGCACCGTGCGCCCCAGAGGGTACGCTTCCAGTCTTCACTCGCTGCGGTCTTGCTGGACGGCCATTTTGAGCATCCTGCAAAATATTCTTTTCTTGCCCAATACATGCGGGCTACCGTGCCGCACTCTTTGAGACTCATCACACTGTTAACGGATTTCGGCGATCGCGATTGGTTCGTCGCCAGCATGAAAGGTGTGATCCTCTCGACATACCCGGACGCTCGTATCGTCGACCTCACCCATCAGATCGTTCCGTATCGAATCGATGAAGCCGCGTACTTCCTCAAGTCGTGCTATCGCGAGTTTCCTGAAGGCACCATCCATGTCGTGGTCGTCGATCCGGGCGTTGGCAGCGCCAGGCGGGCGATTGCCGTCAAAAGTGCGCGGTACTTTTTTCTGGGCCCGGATAACGGTGTGCTCACCTACATATTTCACGACGAACAGCCGGTTGAAGTACGCGAGATCGACCAACAGACGTTTCGGCATGGATCGCCGGGCCGCACCTTCGATGGGCGGGATCTTTTTGCTCCGGCTGCGGCCAGGCTTGCCAAGCACGAACCGTTTGAGTCATACGGGCCGGTGATCGAAGACTACCGGAGGTGTTCCATCTCTCAACCACGTTGGGAACTCACCGCCCTGATCGGCGAGATTGTCTACGTGGATCGGTTCGGGAATCTGATTTCTAACCTCACCTCCCAGCATCTCGAAGAGAGGCGCTCCACCACAACGCGTCGGCAATCGTCCATTCGGATTGGCGACCGGATCATCGAAGACCTTGTCGACAGCTATAGTAACGGATTGGCAGGGCAGCCCTGTGCGCTGATCAACAGCGATGGCCGGCTCGAAGTATTTCTAAAGGAAGCCTCCGCTGCCGATCTCCTGCATGTGAGCAAGGGAGAGCGAATCGAAGTGTCGTAGGGAGGTTCTGGTCGTATGTGAACCTCGGCAGGCAGGTATGTGATGGCGCGACTTCACCCTAGCCCTCATTATTCATGAAGGTTCGTCGCGAGCGCGTGCAGACGCGAAGCGAGACGGGCACTTGGAGCTGTGAGGTCCTGAGGCATACTCGTGTAGTATGTCGAAGGGCTGAACGGCGAGACTGCCCGGCACAGCCGCGTATCCACGCTTGTAGCAGAAGCTTCATGAATAATGCGGGCTAAGTCCCTTCAGGAATTCTTCAAGGTTTTTTTCGCGTCGTCGAAGAGGGCATCCTCCGATTGCCCCTGCGAGGCTGTCACGCCGGCAGAGATTTCTCAGTTATAACATTGCGAGCTGCGCCTGTGCCCACGCGTTACCCTGGGCGGCGGATTTTTCATACCATTTCCTGGCTGCCGCGTAGTCCTTCGGCACACCCTGTCCATTAGCATAGAGTTGCCCGAGCTGCGCTTGCGCCCATGTGTGGCCTTGGGTGGCGGCTTTCTCGTACCATGCTCGAGCCGTCGCATAGTTCTGGGGCACACCACGACCGGTGGCGTACAATTGGGCAAGGTTGTACTGCGCCTGGGCTACACCCTGGGTTCCCGCTTGTTCCCACCAGTGGTGGGCCTGTTTATAATCCTGGGGCACACCCAGCCCGTCGGCAGACAGCTGCCCAAGCTGGGTCAGCGCCCACCCGTGGCCCTGAGCGGCGGCTTTCGCATACCATTTCCGTGCGGTCGAATAGTCCTGTGGCACGCCTCGTCCATTGGCATACATCTGCCCAAGTTGGTTTTGCGCCGATGCATAACCCTGGGTGGCCAGCTTCATCAGTTGTTGTTGGTCCACGTCTGAGATTATCTCTCCCGGGGGAGCCTGTATGCGCGCAGGGGCCTTCGCCATCAGTCGTTGCGTGAGCGCAAGGCGATCTTGGCCCTCCTGTTGAGGCGTTGTCGGAGGTGTATCCCTCGAAGGTGCCGTCTGGTCATCCGCCTGAACAGGGCTGTTGGACGCACCCTCTTGGGCGGTCTCGGCTTGGGAATCCGGATCCATCTCGTTTCCCGCTAACGGTTCACTGTCCGGACGTGATTCCTGTGCAACCACCTGAGGGGGCTTGTTGGAAATACGGATTTTTGATGGTTTTGTGAGTACGAATACGATAACGAGGGTAAAGAGTGCGCCGATGGCCAGCATGGCCGTTTTGGCACGGGGGAACGGCTGATTTCCTTGAGCCGTCGCGCCGGTAGCACGGTTGTGCTCCTCTGTTGCTCGGCGCTGGCGCTCGTAAACCTCCCAGCTTTTGCTCTGTTCGTGAGCGGGGCGAATCGTTGTGTGACAGGAAGGGCACGTCACAGACTCGACCGTCTTTGTACTCCGTCCGCCGGAAGCACGGAGCCAGTCGTCATACCGTTGTTTCAAGACAGGGTCACTGAGCGTTTCGAAGGCGACATTAATTTTTCCGGACTTCTCTTCCACCTTTTCCATCAGCGTGGGCCGATGGTGAAAGCGGTCCGGATGCCACACTTGCAATAAGAGCCGGTACGAATCCTTTATTTCTTCGGGAGTCGCCGTATCCTGAATTTCCAGAATAGTATAATGGGTCTCCATGCTCGATGCTCCGGTATAATGGACATGGGTATTTCCCGCGAGCCCAGTGGAACAGGAATCCGATCTCGGGATCGTACATCCTAACGCAACAACAGGGGACTTTTCGAGGCCGGTCTAGCCCATCGCCTATGAGGCGGAAGTCGGGGGTGAAGGGGGAATGTCCAATGTTGAAGATTCAATGATTCGGACAAAGGACGATGTGCACATGACGAAGATGGCCGGCTTGCACACGTAACGGACTCTGTGTCGCGATGGTATTCCGGACGCCACGCAATGTCCGGTCAGGGAGGCTTCGCTAACGCGAGAAACAACAGACGAGCGACGGACTAGAGAGCCGGACTCCACGTGCCACCAAGTATCATATTGCAAGACGTGACCCCTATTTGCTCCTCTCTATTTGCAACTTCACTTGCAACTCATCTAGGCGGTGTAGGGCATGCGACTGTTGTAATTGCTTTGGCCTGGTCGATCATTACTTGCACCTGTTCTGCTTCTTCAGCCTTGCCAGCCTTTTCAAGCTTCTGGAACTTGCGTTCGAGAGCCGGAATCTTGGTCAGCAGTTCGATACATTTGCGGTCCATCGCCCCCCGTTGACGGATCAGCAGCAGCTCATGCTGGGCCGCATGCAGTTGGGCACGGAGCGGGCCATCGGTAGTCTCTTCATACGCCCGCGTGAGCCTCGCCAAAGAATCAGAGACCTCTCCTCCGTCCTGCGTCAGATCATTGAGTGTGTGCCCGCTCGCAATCGAGCAAAGTAAGATCGTCGAAAACGTTGCAATCAACCTTGTAGGGACCAGGCGAGTATCCACGCGCCCTCCACATCATGAACCGTTTCGACCTTCGAGATATTGACGGACTCACAGCCGATCAGACCGAGGCACCCGAGCACTAAACCAAACTCATCCTGCTAGTGTACAAATTTCCTTATGGTGAGAGATTGAGAAACTGCATGAGCGCACACGGACGACGTTATCAACGGCTACTGTTGGCAGCCCTTCGCGTCGAACGCGAGTTGCACCACCTCCCCGGAGGTGCGTGGGATGAACACCCCTGGCAGCATCAACGGCCCTGGTGGACCAGGCAGGTAGAGGGTCCGGGTCTCGCGGTAATC
>SWDP01000034.1:284797-290932 GCA_005116885.1 Nitrospira sp. | reverse complement strand
TGTTGCTTGATCGCCCGGTCGAGTGTTGGATGACGATGGCCATGGAGATTGACCCAGATGGAGGAAGTGCCATCGAGATACTTCTTCCCGTCTGTATCGATTAGATAGGACCCTTTTCCTCGTTCGATAATGAGCGGCTCCTCCTGCTCCCATTCCTGCATTTGGGTAAAGGGATGCCAGAGGTACGTGCGGTCCCAATCGGCGAGTGTGGTCGTGCGATTTTTTTTGGATTTGTTCATACTCGTACGCAAAAATCGGTGAGGGTATCGATCGTGAGAGCCAGCGAGAAATCGGTGCGGAGCGGATTATACGAGGGGGCGATTTCTTTGACAACATCGGGGGCGCTCACTATAATGAACCGATTTTATTGGGAAATGAGTTAGGATTTGCAAAGCCTTATACGCAATTTCTCGATTATCGCCCATATCGATCACGGCAAATCAACCCTCGCTGACCGGTTTCTGGAAGCTACAGGCGCAGTTACGGCCCGAGAATCGAAAGACCAGATTCTCGACGCGATGGACTTGGAGCGTGAACGCGGGATCACGATCAAGGCCCATGCGGTAGCAGTCCGGTATAAGGCCAAGGACGGGAAGACCTATGCCTTGCATTTGATCGATACGCCGGGTCACGTCGACTTTACCTATGAAGTGTCGCGCAGTTTGGCGGCCTGCGAGGGTGCGCTCTTGCTCGTCGATGCGACGCAGGGGGTTCAGGCTCAGACGATCGCCAATGTGAACCTGGCGATGGCCAATAACCTGACCATTATCCCTGTGATCAATAAGATCGATCTCGCGAGCGCCGATGTCGAGGGGACGAAGCACTCTATCTCGGAAATCTTGCAGCTTGATGCCAGCGATGCGTTACCGATCAGTGCAAAAGATGGGAAAGGCGTGCCGGAGGTATTGGAGGCGGTCATTGATCGAGTTCCTCCACCGTCCGGCAATCCCGATGCGCCGCTCAAGTCGCTGATCTTCGATTCCTGGTTCGACAATTATCAAGGGGTGATCGTGTTGACGAGAGTGGTGGATGGTTCCCTACGGCCCGGGATGAAGATCAAAGTCATGTCGAATGAGCGGACGTTTGAAGTGATGGAAGTCGGCCAATTTACTCCGAAACGGACCAAAAAGACTGAGCTGTTGACCGGTGAGGTCGGATACCTCTGCGCGAACATGAGAGAAGTCGCAGACGTCAAAATCGGCGATACCCTCACGGACGCCGTGACGCCCACGAGTGCGCCCTTCCCTGGGTATAAAGAAGTGAAGCCGCTGGTGTTCTGTGGGCTCTATCCCACCGACACGGGTCGGTACGAAGATTTGCGCGATGCGTTGGTGAAGCTTCGGTTGAACGACTCCTCGTTCGTGTATGAACCGGAGACGTCCCTTGCCTTGGGGTTCGGGTTTCGATGCGGCTTCCTGGGTCTGCTGCATATGGAGATCATTCAGGAGCGGCTCGAGCGTGAATATAACCTGACGCTGCTGACCACTGCACCGACCGTCGTGTATCGCGTGCTGACGACCAAGGGCGAGGTGATGGAAGTCAATAACCCATCGCAGCTCCCGCCTCCCAGCAGTATCGACTCGTTTGAGGAGCCGTTTATTCTGGCGTCGATCATTACGCCTGAGCGCTACATGGGGGCCATTCTCCAGCTGTGCCAGGAACGACGCGGTATCCAACAGGGCATGCACTTTCTCGATCCGACGCGGGTCACGATCAGTTATGAATTGCCGCTCAACGAAGTGATTCTCGATTTTTACGATAAGCTCAAGTCGCGCACGCAGGGCTATGCCTCGCTCGATTATGAGCTGCTTGGCTATCGCGAGTCCGATCTCGTGCGGCTCGATATTCTCTTGAACGGCGAAGCGGTTGATGCGTTGTCGTTCATCACCCATAAAGATCGTTCCATTCAGCGTGGGCGTCAGCTCGCCGAGAAAATGAAGGAACTCATTCCACGGCAGATGTATGAGATCGCCATTCAGGCGGCGATTGGGAGCAAGGTCATCGCGCGCGAGACGATTGGCGCCATGAAGAAGAACGTGCTGGCGAAATGCTACGGCGGCGATATTTCACGGAAACGCAAGCTCCTCGAAAAGCAGAAGGAAGGAAAGAAGCGCATGAAATCGGTGGGGAATGTGGAGGTGCCGCAAGAAGCCTTTCTCGCCATCTTGAAAGTCGGTGAGGAATGAGCGGAGACACGAAGCGCCCCCCATCGGACGATCTCAGGCCCGTGGCCCCACAGGGGAGGACGGATACGGCGGGTGGACCGGCCGTGTTCGATGCACAGTCGGCAGTGGGACAGGCGGGCAGGAAGTCGCTCGTTCGCGAGTATGCAGAAGCCATTATCGTGGCGATGCTCCTGGCCTTTGCGATCCGGGTGTTTGTCGTCCAGGCCTTCAAGATTCCCTCTGGCTCGATGATTCCCACGCTGTTGATAGGGGATCATATCCTCGTCAGCAAATTAACCTACGGCATTCAATGGCCAAGTCAGTGCAAATTTTCAGCGAGTTTTCCCCCCATCAATTGCTATGCCTCGCAGGCCCTGATCGAATTCGGCAAGCCGCAGCGGGGAGACATCATCGTGTTCCGGTTTCCCGAAGACGAGGAAAAGGATTTCATTAAACGGGTCGTGGGGACTCCGGGCGATACCATCCAACTTCGCAATAAAGCCGTATTGGTAAACGGAGTCGTCCTAGACGATAAATCGTTCACCCAGCGGATCGATCCGGGGGTCATCGATGGCGCGATCAACCCACGAGACAATTTCGGGCCGGTGACGGTTCCGGATGGCTCGTATTTTGTCATGGGCGACAATCGCGATCAGAGTTTGGACAGCCGGTTTTGGGGATTCGTGCGCGAGGAGAAGATCCGAGGGAAGGCGTTCCGTATTTACTGGTCGTGGAACGGGCAGGGTCAAATGACGGAGTGGGTACGATGGGAACGATTCGGAAAAGCCATTCAATAGGAAAAGCCGCGCGGCAGACTTCGGCAGGCTCTCGGTCTCAGAGCAGCGAAAGTCCGGCGTCCCCGCAAGTCCTGCGGCAGTACATCGCTCGGTTTTCGCAGGCCTCTGTGCTCGTGATCGGTGACCTCATTCTCGACCATTATATTTGGGGCCGTGTGAGCCGGATCTCGCCGGAAGCCCCGGTGCCGGTGGTCCATGTCGATTCCGAATCCTTGCGGCTTGGCGGCGCGGCGAACGTCTTCAATAACATTCTTGCTCTGGGAGGGAAAGCGGACCTCTGCGGCGTCATCGGTTCGGACGAAAGCGGCCGGATGCTTCTCAAGGAGCTGGGATCGACACGTGCTGGGCGCGGAGGCGTCGTGATCGACCAGGATCGTCCGACCACCAGAAAATCCCGCGTTATTGCCCATAATCAGCAGATCGTACGATACGACGTGGAGCGCCGAGCGGAACTGAAGCCGGCGATGCAACGGCGGATTCTCCGTTATGTGGAATCGCGGTTACGGGAGCTTTCCTGCCTTGTGGTGTCGGACTATGCCAAGGGGGTGGTGAGCGCCACGCTGATGTCGGAACTCACCAGACTCGCAGGACTTCGTGGCATTCCCCTGGTCGTCGATCCAAAAGTCGAACACTTCAGCTACTATAAGGGAGCGACGGTCATTACACCGAACCACCTTGAAGCGACACAGGCCGCCGGGGTGCATGGCGATGACGATCAAGCCAATAACGAGGCTGGTGCGATCATCCGTCAGCGGTTAGGATGTCATGCCGTGGTCATTACGCGCGGTGAAAAAGGGATGAGTCTGTACGAGGGAGAAGACGTCTCCTGGCATATTCCCGCACTCGCCCGCCAAGTCTACGATGTTACTGGCGCGGGCGATACCGTCATCGGGACGTTGGCCCTTGCGCTGTCGACCGGCGCCTCAATGAGAGATGCCGCGACGTTGGCCAACCATGCTGCTGGTGTTGTCGTCGGTATGGTCGGCACGGCGACGCTCTCGGCGCAGCAGCTCTCGGAGACGCTCGGTCATGAGTAAGGCTACACCATCCGTCATGGTGGTGATCCCTGCCCGGTATGGGTCGACGCGTTTTCCAGGAAAACCCCTGGTCATGCTCGGACGGAAGCCCATGATCCAACATGTCTATGAACAAGCGGCGGCCTGTCGCGTGGTGACGGAGGTGTTGGTTGCCACCGACGATCAGCGGATTAAGCAGGCTGTGGAAGGTTTCGGTGGGCGCGTCGCGATGGTCGCCGGAGATTATCGGACAGGCACCGATCGGGTCGCCGGCGTCGCGCGCATGTTCGACGGAGAATATTTTGTCGATCTACAAGGAGATGAAATCCCGCTGCAGCCGGATTTACTGACGGATCTCATTGAGCCATTCATCAAGAGCGGCGCAGGAATGGGCACATTGAAGCGCACGATCGATTCGACGGAGGATGTCCACAATCCATCCGTGGTAAAGGTCGTCACGAACGATCTTGGCAACGCGCTCTATTTTTCACGCGCACCGATCCCATTGGTGCGGGACGACGCCAGCCGGGGAGCGGTCGGAGGGGTGCACTATATTCACCTCGGTCTCTACATCTATCGGCGCGACACCCTCTTGAAGTTTGCCTCCCTTCCCACCGGACGATTGGAGGATGCGGAGAAGCTTGAGCAGTTGCGCGCGTTGGAATATGGCATTCCGGTCAGAGTCTGGGAAACCACCCATGCCTCCTTGCGGGTTGATACGCCGGAGGATGTCGAGTTGGTGGCGGAGAAGCTCCAGCAGTTCGACGCCATCAAGAAAGAGTTGGAAGGGCTGAAGCCCTTACACGTCAGGTAACGATGGAAGGCCTGTCAGAATTATGCGGTCCGATAAGATGGGGGCGGCAATGAGCAAATTCATTTTTGTCACAGGTGGAGTGGTGTCCTCATTGGGGAAAGGGCTCGCCTCGGCTTCGATCGGCAATCTGCTCGAAAGTCGAGGGTTGAAGATCACGTTCCTCAAGCTCGATCCCTATATCAACGTCGATCCCGGCACGATGAATCCCTATCAACATGGGGAAGTCTACGTGACGAACGACGGTGCGGAAACCGATTTGGACCTTGGCCACTATGAACGATATACGTCTCTGACACTCACCAAGGAAAGCAACTACACGACCGGCAGGATCTACCATTCGGTCATCACGAAAGAGCGTCGTGGCGACTACCTTGGTGGGACGGTGCAGGTGGTGCCTCACGTCACCGACGAGATCAAACAGTGCATCATGCGTATTTCCCAGGGGATGGATGTGACGATCGTGGAGATCGGCGGCACGGTCGGCGATATTGAGAGCTTGCCCTTTCTCGAAGCGATTCGCCAAATGCCGTACGATGTCGGCCGCGAGAATGTGCTGTATGTCCACCTGACGCTGGTGCCGTACATCGGCACAGCCGGTGAGCTGAAGACCAAACCAACGCAGCACTCCGTCAATAAGCTCCGAGAGATCGGTATCCAGCCGCATATCCTCCTCTGTCGAACCGATCGGTATCTGCCGCCGGAACTCAAAGGCAAGATCGCCATGTTTTGTAACGTCGAGAAAGACGCGGTGATTACGGCCAAGGATGTCGAGACGATTTATGAAGTGCCGATCGTATTTCGGAAGGAAGGGTTGGATGAGTTGATCGTGCGCCAGTTGCAGCTTGAGACCGGTCCACCGAATCTGCGCGAGTGGGATGCGATGGTTCAGAAGATCAAGTATCCCAAGCATGAAGTCTCGGTCGCATTGGTCGGCAAGTATGCGGGCTTGAAGGAATGCTACAAGAGTCTCTCGGAGTCGCTGGTGCATGGCGGCATCGACCATGAAACGCGGGTGAACATTCAGTGGATCGAATCGGAGGAGATTGAACGGCAAGGGACCGAGCGCATTCTCCGCGAAGTCGATGGCATTTTGGTTCCCGGCGGTTTCGGCGGGCGCGGGATCGAAGGAAAGATTGCCGCGATTCGCTATGCACGAGAACACCAGATTCCGTTCCTCGGTTTGTGTCTAGGCATGCAGTGTGCAACGATCGAGTTTGCGCGGAACGTCGCAGGGCTGGCAGGCGCCAATAGCGCGGAATTCGACGAAACCTGCTCCGATCCCGTCATCCATTTAATGTCGGATCAGCAGTCCGTCAGTGACAAGGGTGGGACGATGCGGCTGG
>SWDP01000034.1:255885-284697 GCA_005116885.1 Nitrospira sp. | reverse complement strand
CGTATGAAGTTGAGATAGGAAATTTTAAAGTCGGCGCAGGGAACCGGCCGTTTTTGATTGCCGGGCCTTGTGTCATCGAGAGTGAACAGCTCGTGCTGGAGACGGCGGCGCGCATTGCTGAAATTGCGCAGGCGTTGGGTATGCCCTATATTTTCAAATCGTCGTTTGATAAAGCGAACCGGACCTCCATCCACTCGTATCGAGGGCCGGGGCTGGAACAAGGCCTGGCGGTGCTGAAGAAGGTCAAGGATCAACTGGGCCTTCCTGTGTTGACGGATGTCCACACTGAAGAGCAGGCGACCGAAGCAGGGAAGATCGTGGATGTGCTCCAGATCCCCGCGTTCCTCTGTCGGCAGACCGACTTGCTCATTGCTGCGGCCAAGACCGGCAAAGTCGTGAACGTGAAGAAGGGCCAGTTCCTCTCGCCGCAAGAAATGGGCAACGCGGTGAAAAAAGTGGAGGAGTGCGGAAACCGGCAAATCGTCCTGACCGAACGGGGATCATCGTTCGGCTACAATAATCTCGTCGTCGATATGCGGTCCTTTCCGGTCCTTCGGAGCTTCGGCTACCCGGTGGTCTTCGACGCCACCCATAGTGTGCAGTTGCCGGGCGGCGGTGGCACGAAGTCCAGTGGCCAGCGTGAGTTCGTTGAGCCATTGGCCTGCGCGGCAGCCGGCGCTGGAGTCGATGGCTTCTTTATGGAAGTGCATCCCAATCCCGATGAGGCCTTGTCGGACGGACCCAATATGGTGCCACTCCATCAGCTCAAAGCTTTGCTAGAACGGGTCATGCGGATATGCGACGCGTCACAACCTCGAAAGTAACCAAGCCAAGCGGCGCTCGATCGGCGACACCGAAGAGCCGAACCAGTCTCGACGCAGGCCGGCGCGTGTTAGATATCGAAGCGCGTGCCGTTCAAGCCCTCGTTCAGCGGCTCGATGGCGGGTTCTCAGAGGCCGTGGACCTGCTCTACGATTGTAAGGGTAAAGTCGTCGTGTCGGGCATGGGCAAGTCTGGGTTGATTGGGCAGAAGATTGCTGCGACGTTGGCAAGTACGGGGACGCCGTCGTTTTTTCTCCATCCTGCCGAAGGGCTTCACGGTGACCTTGGTATGTTGGCGCGCGGCGATGTCCTCATTACGATTTCAAACAGCGGGGAAACACAGGAAATATTGCAGCTGTTGCCCTTCATGGAGCGCATGGGCATTCCTATTATGGCTATCGTCGGTCGAATGAGTTCGACGCTGGCCAAGAATAGTACCGTTGCGCTGGATGTATCCGTCGCAGAAGAGGCCTGTCCGATGGGACTGGCCCCCACGGCGAGCACGACCGCGACCCTCGCAATGGGCGATGCGTTAGCCGTCGCGCTGCTCGAGAAGCGTGGGTTCAAGGAGGAGGACTTCGCCCAATTCCATCCAGGTGGGACACTTGGCCGCCGACTATTGGTGAAAGTGCGGGATGTCATGCATGTCGGGAAAGAACTCCCTCAGGTGAGAGACACGGTCTTGGCATCGGAGGCCATTCTCGAAATGTCGGCGAAGAAGCTTGGTATGACCACAGTCGTCGACCAGGTTGGCGCGTTGACGGGAATCATTACCGACGGCGATCTGCGGCGGTTTCTCCAACAAGGGGGAGATTTTTCCAGCACGACTGCCGGGTCCTTGGCTTCGCATGATCCGAAGCTGATCGGCCCGGATGAACTGGCAGCGAAGGCGGTGGAAATGATGGAACGGTATTCCATTACCACGCTTGTTGTTGCAGACACGGCCGAGCGAATTGTCGGGGTTGTGCATTTGCATGACTTGCTCAAACATGGCATCGTCTAATTACAGAATGCTGAAAAAGGGAGCGGGGTAGCTGGGACGATCCCAGTGCTCGCAGAACGCGCACGATAAAACGGTGCTCGTCCGATGCGCGCAGTTGGGATCATCCCAGCCACCCCTTGGTAAGTGATAGGTCGCTGCGGCCTTGCGATCGAACATTTTGAGCATTCTGTGACGGAATACTGTTCCATGATGCTACGATAGGGCTCTTTTTGATGACCGGCTAACGGAATGGATTACTGATGAATCGGGTAATAGCGGCATGGAGATCGGTCGGACAGGAATCGCTCAACCTGCCGAATTTCATCACGGTCTCACGCATTCTTATGATCCCTGTTTTCGTGGTGCTGTTTGCCACGCCGACTCCGGACCGATCTCTCATCGCCGCCATCGTTTTTGTCGTCGCCGCGGTGACCGATTTGTTGGATGGCTACCTGGCTCGCCGTAACGGCCAGGTGACCACGCTCGGGAAGCTCCTCGATCCCATCGCCGATAAGTTATTGGTCCTCTCCGCCTTGATTCTCCTGGTCAACGTCGATCGTGTGAGTGCGATGGTCGCCATATTCATCATCGCGCGCGAAGTCGCGGTCACGGGTATTCGTGCCATTGCCGCAGGCGAAGGCATGGTGATTGCGGCAGAGACGACAGGCAAGTACAAGATGGCGTTGCAAGTCGTGGCGATCGTGCTGTTGATTCTCGAAGACACGTTTGTGTCCGATCTCGGCAATTTACACCTGGCTGGTATCGTGACGTTGTACCTCTCGTTGGTGCTCGGCTACCTCTCAGGTGGTCAATATGTGTGGAGTTTCTGGAGGCAAGTCGTGGCGAAGGGACTCTAGCTCGTTTTTCTGGTTTGTCTGGTCTGTTTGGTTTATCTGGTTTGTTTTGTTCGTTTCGTTCCTCCGGTCGGTGAACCAGACAAACCAAACAAACGAGATAAACCAGATGAACCAGACAAACCAGATAGACCGAGTGTACTCGGTGTGCGCACCTCCTCTCACGACCTCCTGATCCATGAACGAAGAACTCCTCTGCCTGTTGATGACGGTGCTTGCCTACGTGCTGGGAGGCATTCCGTTCGGTATCGTGGTATCGAAGGCGCTGGGCCTGCCCGATCCACGAACGGTCGGGAGCAAGAACATCGGCTTCACCAACGTGCTGCGTGTGTCCGGCAAGAAGGCAGGGATTCTCACGCTGCTTGGCGACTTCGGCAAGGGATGGGTCTGTGCCTGGGTTGCGATGCATTGGCTCACCGTTGAATCCTACATCATGGTCGTCGCGTTCGCCCCGATCCTTGGGCACATGTTCTCGCCGTTTCTGGGGTTCAAAGGAGGGAAAGGTGTGGCGACGGCCGTGGGAGTGGTGCTGGGCCTCTCTCCTTCTATCGGACTCCTCTTATTGTTGATCTGGCTGGGGGCCGTCGCGATCTGGCGCTATTCATCCGGCGGCGCGCTAGCCGCTTTTGGATGTTTTCCGATCGTGACGATTGTGAATGAACAGCGACAGGAGTTCTTCATCTTTTCCCTGGTTATCAGCGCGCTGATCTGGATCAAACACAAGGATAACATTGTCCGGCTCTGGCGAGGGACGGAGAGCAAAATGGGGAAAAAGAAGCAGGAATTAGAAGAATAGAGAGGGAGGGTCGCCTGGCCATCCTCCTGCTCGCGGAACGTGCACGATCAGAATGTGCTCGTTCGACGCGCGCAATCGAAGGCGGCCTTGGCTGCTTCGTAACGAGATGCGTAAAGAAGTGAAAAGGCCTTGTTCAATTGCCAGTCCTTTGAGAGGTGGGTGAGGAGGGAGAGACGCCCGTAGTCGAGTGGGGCGGCGATGCCTGCTCCGTTGAAGCTGTATTTGGACGGGAACCGTACAGCTTTCGTTAGCCCTGCATTGGGCTGGTCAATCAGGGGTGACCAGCCGATTCTTTTCGTGCCCGCCTGCAGTAGCTGTCAGGCCGTGGCGATCGTTGTTGCGCATCGACTAGCCAACTCTCTTTGACATGCCTCCGAGATTTTGTATAGTATCGACACCGTATCTACGACACGGATGTGGAGGACCGCACAGATGAAAACCACTGCTCAAAAATGGGGAAACAGTTTGGCCATACGGGTACCTAAGCACGTGGCCGAAGAAGCAGGTCTCCGAGAGAAGGATCCTGTCGATATCGAAGTCCGAGAAGGAACGCTTGTTGTACGTCCGCATCTCCGCCGTGTCTATCGGCTAGAGGATCTTCTGAAGCGCATCACGCCTCGCAATGTACACCACGAACTCGGCTTCGGTGAGCCTGTCGGTCGGGAGGCGCTGTAATGAGTCGGCGGTCGTATGTGCCGGACCGTGGCGATATCGTCTGGCTGCAATTCAACCCGCAAGCGGGCCACGAGCAGGCCGGGCATCGGCCAGCGCTAGTGCTGTCGCCGGCAAATTACAATCGTTTGAGTGGACTGATGCTCTGCTGTCCTATGACCAGCCAAAAGAAGGGCTATCCGTTTGAAGTCGTGATAGTTGACGCGCCAGACCACGCGAGCGTGGTGCTTGCGGATCAAGTGAAGAGCCTCGATTGGAAAGTCAGAAAGGCCGTCAAGAAGGGGGCAGCGCCGAGCGACGTGATCGCAGAGACCCTGAGCAAGCTTCAAGCGCTCCTCTGACCAAGGTCTTCCGTCAGGCTTCTAACGCTTGATTCGCCAGTAACTAATAAATCGAACGCGATGTCGTTCAGTGGATGTAACCTCAAGTGCAGGACATACTACTTAATGTCGTCCCTGACCGAACGTGGTCATTCGCAGGCTGCTCAAAAAGGCCGTTCAGCAAGGCCGCAGGAAGCGACTAACGATAGTTTTTTCAAGCTAGCTCGTTGACGTTTCCCAAGGATGGCCTGGATGAGTCCCCCACTGCGCGCGTAGTCCCAATTCCCCTTTTCATTTTCAAGGGTAGTTTGGTCGATCCTCGAGTGCGCGCGTCGATACGATACAAATGATCCTTCCAAGCTAGCTCGTTGTCTCTTCAGGGATGGGGGCTGATGGATCTTCCACTGCGCGCGTCCAACGAGGGGAGTCCGCGACCGCGCGTTGCGCGAGCACAGAAGATCATCAGCCCCCATCCCCCGACTTGTTAGGATGATTTTCTGGACTTCGGTAACGCTAAGATACTCGACTTCCTGAACTCTTCACTTGGGAAGACACGGCCTGTGAGCATCGTGTCGAAGATGTGATCGAACACCACGCCGGGTGTGCCCTTTGTTTTGCCTGATCGAAAATAGGAATGCCCCTTCGGCGGGTCATAGACCGTGTTGACCTCATCGCAATCGATGGCGTACACGTTTTTTGGCGTCAAGTCCATGTCTTCAGGACCAGAATGTCCAAGACGGCGAGACGCCTCCGCGCTCTTCAAGTTCCCTACCTTGCTCGCACGCAACGCCAAGTCGTCAGATGCGTAGTAGACCACCACATTTCGTGAGACATGACTGATCAGCTCGCCTGGCTCCCCCTTGTGCAGCGATTCATTCAAAATGTCCGCTGCCACTAGAAACGTATTGCGGAATAACAGCGGCAATCCGTTCGGTTGATCGTACTTGTGCCAGTTGCTCAGCGTTTCACGAAGGACGCGATTGCCCATGGAATGCGCGAGCACATTGATGCGTTTCAAGCACGGATCGTCTTCGGGATTGGAATCAGCCGAACTTCTCCAGGCCATAAACTTCTGGAACATTCTGGCAAATGCAAAGGCGCTTTGATCCGCTGACTTTTGATCGTCCCAATAGTCTTTCACCAGGCCAAGATCGTTATCGCAGGGCCAGATGATCGGAATCACCAACACCTCGCCATTCTTTTCTTTGTTACAGAGCGACTGGAATTCCTGGGTATTTTCAAATGTATGTTCCGGAAGATTGGAGAAGCCATGAATATAGATCAGCACCTGTCGATATTTTGACTCCTTAATGGCGGACAGCATTTGTTTGCTGCCAATTTCTTCATGCACATCTTTCTTGATTCGCCGGCAGCAGAAAAATCCACGGCTCGACGAATTATTCTCAAGATCAAACACGAAATTTGTGTTGAGTTCCGGCTCAGTGTTATTGGTCGGTTGCCTGCTTGTAATGAATAACATGAGGTTCCTCCCTTAAGATAACCGGAGTGCAATGTCTCGGGCTAAGGACCCGCGAAAGGTATCAGAAACCATCGTTGGACACAAATTGCGCATCGTTTTCTGGATTGTGAAGGATGATCGGCCTGGTCCTTCGAAGGGCGCACCTCACGGGCAACGATCAGACCCCCTCATGTAGTCCTGCGCTTCACGGATGACTCTTTACGCGGCAAATTAATGCCGATTCGCGGCCTGCTTCTTTGGTCGAGCGCAAGCACCGATCAGGCAGTCACTCGAATGTATGAATACAAGACGCGACCCCACTATACGACCCCACTATATCCACTTTAAGAAGTCGCATAAAGGCTTCTATGAGTGAAAACCCGATGAAGCTGCTACGGACCATTATCGTAATGGTCACTCTCTGTTGTTTGCTTTAGCTTTTCCATCAAGAAATCCTCTGTCACGTTGTGCCCGTCGTGTTTGGCTTCTGTTCAGCGTCAGGGCTTTTAGGTGTCTTGCCAAACAGATTGCCGGCGATGGCGCCTAGTACTCCTGTGGCGGCGGTCAGGTGCTCGTCAACCTTGGCTCGTATCGCAGCACCTTGATCAAACAGCTCGGAGGCGAATATGAGTGACGTGATAGGCAAGGTGCAGCTGCCGGCAAGAATGGCTATTCCGAGGAAGGTTTGTAACGCTCTGATTGATGATCGTGTGTGATGTGACAGGGCATCAAGAATCATTTGTGGATCCGTGATGCGCGGGACAGTCTCGATGTCGTGTGTCTGTTGCATACTGTTGTGGTTGCTGTGATACATGTCTGATATGCAAAGCAAATTGCGAGCCACGCCTAATGGCCTCTACTCATGGCAAAAAATGTAGAGTTTCTGAATCGCACAGGACGAAACTCAGTTCTGGGGTGAATCCTTTTCGACTCATGGATGAATCCAAACTGATTCATCTCTGCCGGGAAGTGCTGGTGGAGGATCGAAAGGCGAGGGGAGTCGCTATTAACGGCACATGTATTGTCCGAGGCTTGGTTGCCTTCCCGGTCAGCCCTTCTTGCGGCTTTTGGGTAGCCATGACTGAGTTTTACTCAGTTAAACTCTGAAGGAGGGGATGATCATGGCGCGCAAGACGTCAGTATTGGGTTTTTCAGTGAGTCCGGCTCTGGCGAAGGAGTACGAAAGGCTCGCGGAGCGTGAGGGGACGACCAAGAGCGACTTGTTTCGTCGCATGGTGACCACCTATAAGGCGGAGCGAGAGGAGGCAGAGTTTGTCGGGCTTCAGTGGAAGATGGCCCGCCGTGCTCGCAAAACGGGTGTATTCACTGAGGAGGAGGTCGAACGGATTGTGTTTGAGGATCGCTGATGAAGGTGGTCTTTGATACGAATGTGTTTGTGTCGGCATTTATCGTTCCGGGCAGCAAGGGTGAAGATGCACTCTTGCTTGCGCAGCGCCACAAGGCCGGTCTTTACAGCTCGGTGCCTATCCTTACCGAAACCGCTCGTATCCTCCGAGCAAAATTCGGTCAGTCTGAAGAAGATGTCACAGCTGCGCTCAAAATGATTGGTCGCGCGGCGACTATTGTGCGTCCGTCGCGTAGATTGAGGATTCACTAGATAGCCGCATTCTCGAGTGTGCAGTGACGGCTGAGGCCGATCTCATCGTGACTGGCGACCACCATCTTCTGGATCTCGGAGAGTTCGAGGGAATTCCTATTGTGCGGCTTGCCAACTTTTTGAGAACGATCCCTTAAGAATAAATTTAGTATTGCATTCAGCGGCAACCGGGCGGGTGCTCCAATTGTGGTAGCTTCATTTTAGGAGAGCATTACCTTCGGTTGTGTGGTATCAGTTTCTCCATGCTGCCTCCAATCCCTCCCGGTTGGCGATCTTTGCTCAAAGAGGAGACGCGTAAGCCCTATTATCTGGCGCTCAATGCGTTTCTTGAAAAGGAACTGGCTGGTGGGCAGACGATCTTGCCGGCCCGCGAGGATATCTTTAACGCCTTGGCCGCAACATCCTATGCCCAGGTCCGGGTGCTCCTCGTTGGCCAGGATCCCTATCCCAGGCCTGGTCATGCCCATGGCCTCTGTTTTTCCGTGCAACCCACCGTTCGGCCGTTGCCCTTTTCGTTGCGAAATGTCTATCGGGAGCTCCATGACGATGTGGGATGCCAGGTCCCCAATAACGGGTATCTGGACCCATGGGCCAGGCAGGGCGTGCTGATGCTCAACACGATTCTCACCGTCCGGGCTCGCCAGGCCAATTCGCATCATGGACGCGGTTGGGAGCGATTCACCGATCGAATTATCGAATTGGTTGCCGCCAAGCAGACTCGGGTGGTCTTCGTCCTGTGGGGACGAGAAGCTCAGAAGAAGCGGGCATTAATCACGCAATCGCATCATACTGTGGTCGCAACGGCACACCCCTCGCCCTTGTCAGCCAGGAAGTTTTTCGGATGCCGGTGCTTCTCGCGCGTCAATCAAGGCCTTGAGGGCGCTAATCTGCCACCTATTGATTGGCAGATTCCAGATGTTTAGCAGGATGCTGAAAAAGCCCGCCAGCTTCGTTCTCGGTTCATCGAAATCCTCAACGTACCTCTGAGGGTACGCCTCCGGTTTCGACTCGCCTGCGGCCTTGCTGGACGGCCTTTTTGAGCATCCTGCGAGCTGCTCTTGCGCCATAGCCAGCCCTGTGTCCTTTGCATTGACTCTGCCCCTCTGTGCCCTGTAAATTATGAAGTGACGTACTGAGCCACGCCGACTGTCCCATCTCTCGCACAGCACTCTCTCCCACGTTCCCGTGCGTCTGATTCCTCGGTCTTCGCTGCTTCTACGCCTGAGCACCCATTGGTTGCCACGTGTGTGTGGCCCATTACTGCTGTCTCTGACGAGTGCAGGGGTGGTGTCCAACCGATAGGACAGGGCAGTCACTCTGTGTCTACCGATACGATCAGTCACGTGAGAAAGGAGTGCCACATGAATCAAGAACAATTTAAAGCGTTTTGGATCCAACTTAAGGCGCCACTCAAAGCGAAGTGGGAGAAGATTACGGATGCGGATCTTCTGGAGATCGGGGGGAACCTGAGCACATTCACGGCCGTGCTGGCGAAGCGCTATGGCACAACCCAGAATGGCGAGGTCAACACCTGGGCCAACCGGCGTTATTCCCATTGGTCCGGAAACTATACGAGTGCGTACGCGGATCCGGCCAAGGTCGCTTGACCGAACGCGCGGGAAGGGGGCATGTGATACGTAGCCCTTTGATGCGTACGTGACATCGAGAACGATAACGGAAAAGAGAAAGGGATTGGGCGATGAAAAAGATTGTGATCAATAAGAGCTACAACGGTTTTTGCGTGAGCCATCAGGCGTTTCTACGATTGCGTGAGCTGGGCCAACAGGAGGCGCTGACAGAAACAGACCTTGGCGCGTACTGGCCGGACTCGGCGACGCCGAATGAACCGAGTCTCAATCAGTGCGGAATGTTGATCCCACGCGATGATCTAAAGTTGGCTCAAGTTGTAGAGGAACTTGGCGGAGCAGCCAACGGCCACGGTGCAGAGTTGCGGGTGGTTTCGATCCCTGACGATGTCAGATGGATTATTAGCGCGGTGGGCGGGGTAGAGCATGTGAGCGAAGTTCACCGGACCTGGGCGTAACAGGCTGTTGATAAAGTCTGCCAGCGACGTTCTCGGCTCAACGAAATCCTCAACGGGGACCCCGGCCGCCTCACCAACTCGGCGGCGCGCACAGACGTGGGGCTCCTTATTCGTCGCACCGTGCGCCCCAGAGGGTACGTCTCCGGTCTTCACTCGCTGCGGCCTTGCTGGACGGCCTTTCTGAACAGCCTGCGAAAAACTCTGAAAGAGTCTGTGGGTTTTTATGTGCTCGTGGTTTCGGCGTAATCATGTAGTGTGTCAACAACCTGCTAGATTTTCTCGGGCGCAAGCCCTTGCGTCATGTCCTGTGACCGATCCAGGAACAACTTGGCACGCTGAAACGCGTTGCTTCTCGCGTCCCATTCCGTCTTGTGGCCTTTCGACGGGTCCTGGCCTTGGAGGCCGCCGTCAAGATGACTGAACTCCGGAATAGAAAATGTGCATAGCCATTTACCGTTCTTGATCTGGCTGGTGACCAAGATGACTTTTTTGCCTTTGGCGTAGCAGGTTTCTGTCATGGTTGCCTACGATTCGAGAAGGACGCTGACACACTCCTCCAGCTTGGCGCTCAGCTCATCGAAATCTTCAACGTACCAATGATTCCCGGATGTCTGCAGCACTGGTGAGGGGTCCGTTCGCCTACGGAATTGCTGGAAAGGAGTTTTTGAGCACCCTACGGGGATGTTCTCTCTTGTCCCAGCCGCGATAATCCTGAGTATTTGGCGGCTTCAAAATCGCGTTTCGAGAACTGCTAGTCCAGCTTCACGAAGCGATCCGGTGCGAGTACGCTGTGCAATGATTGAGTCACCGCACGGCGATAGGGTGCCTTTTGCCGTAGCATGATGACGAGGTCTTCATCATCGATCAAAATAGATAAATCGCTCTCGGTCACGAGCTGTCGATCCGGCGCCCCGATATTCATGCGATATTGTGTCTTCCCGTCAGGATTCCGGTTCGGTCCACTGACGATCTCGGTAAGCCCATCGATGAATCCGATGTGTCCTTCATGCCGGTGTTTGACCTTCGTGCCATCAGGAATGCGGACCCAAGCCGTGTCTGGTCTTGCATGCACGGGCTTTATGGGTTTCGTGGTCATGATCTCTCCCTGTAATCTGTTAAGGAGTGAAGCGTCACTCCGGTTGTTCATTGCCACCCTGCCGGTGCGGAGAGGTCGGGGCGCCGTTCTCTCGCACGTGGCCTCAAATCAATCCAGAACGCACGCTCAGCAACAACTTGATACTCTAGCATACCCCCACCAGCGATAGCCAATTATGATAGTGACCATAGTGGTCACTCAGGTCCTGATCCACCCATGTTACTTGACGTGCTGCCGTTCAACGAGGCACTCCTCAGGGCGTGCGTTCTATGAGCAAGAGGGCATCTGTCCGCTTCTCACCTTCCTATTGCTGAATCGCAGAGAGCAACCACTTTCCATTCTGGTATCGCATGAATGTCCAGACTTCGCTGGACTCGGTCGGCGTCTCTTCGCTGCCTTCGACAAGATAGCCAGGTTCTCCCCGCTGCTTGGTCAAGGACACGGTGTAATCACGGGCACTCCAGCGAAGCCCGATCGTTGCGTAGTGCGTCGTGTCTTCCATCCAGGTTTCCCGGGCATCTGCCTGTACGAGCACCACGTCTTCAACATGATTGGAGATGTCGAGACTGGTTTGTTCGGCTAAGGCGGTGCTGAAATACGACAGCATTTCCGGTGTCACGAATCGCCGTAGTCCGGCCAGGTCTTGGTGGCTCCAGGCTGTTTGAATATCGGTCAGTAGCTGTTGAAAGGCTGCCTTGTCAGCCGAGGTGATGTCGCTGACTACCGCGGTGGTTTGGAGGGTCGTAGCGGAAGGCTCTCGCGACAGACTGCCGTTGACTGCGCTACTGCGCGAAAGACCGGAAAATTCAGGAACGGGTCGCCTTACTTTCAGGAAATAAAACAAGGCTCCTGCGCCTGCAAGTAGAAGAAGGAGGAGTATCCCCGTGGAACTGGAACCCCCAGCCGCCGCGCCGGTCTCGCCGGTTTCGGTGGTACTCGCAGCATTACTGGTTGTTGCCCCGAACAGCATATGGCCGATCCATGATCCGGCGAGGCCGGCAGCGATGCCAGTCAGCATGGGGTTGCGCTGCATAAACGAGGGCTGCATGGCCGGCGCCGGCTGGGATGCAGCAGACGGGGCGTTCGACGTTGACGGTGGAGTGGCTGCGGATGGCTTGGGTGTTGTCGACTGTTCAATCGGCTTTGAGCCGTTCTGGTCATAGGTGCGCGATCCACGGCTACCGATACTTCCTGAAGGACTACCGCTCCTTGACCCGCTGGAATATCCCCCACCATATCCGCCCCCTCGCGCTCTTGCGAAGGATAGGGACGGGAGCCCGATCAGAGCGATGACGATCACCGCGGCAATGAGTTTCGTGGTGTTCATGGTAGCGTCCTTTCTATCAATGTCACAGGTCAACTATCCACACCTCTCCATCCTAGCAGAAATAACCACGTGAAAACCTATTATTCGAAAACCTTCCGGTTGCATGTGCTCCTGTGGGTGCAGAGGCTGATCGAGAAGCGTTGTAAAGGCGTAAGTAAGGTGGTCCTGTCCCGCACGCGTCGCGCGACCGTCATCTATACTAAAGATTCTTCCAATCTTGCTCGTTCTATCTTCAGGGATGGGGGCTGAGTGATCTTCCACTGCGCGCGTCCAACGAGGGGAGTCCGCGACCGCGCGTTGCGCGAGCACGGAAGATCAGTCGTCTCCATCCCCGCGCCCTCCTTGCCCTCTTCTCGCCTCTTATGGCATCATGCCTCCCTCTTGGAGACGGGGATGGCACATTTGCTCGAATTTGTTGGCTCCCTACATATTTACCTTGGACCATACCGTGGGAATCCGATCTCCTTGTATTTAAAGAGGACGGAGATTGGGTGCCAGATCGGCCCGAAAGCCTATCCGTGGAATGACGTTGTAGGGAGTGGTGAGACGCCGAATAAGGCCGCTGCAGACTTCGAAGACAAGTGGAAAACCAAGGGTCTCTCGGCAGATATGTATTCCGGTCCCTCGTGGGAAGGAGGCATCAAGCCTGAGCGGCCTGCTCCTCCCAAGCCGCCGGCCGCTCCTAAGCCCCCCGTGCCAGCTGCGGCATCAGCACCTACTGGTCAGCCTATCGTGCCTGCCGCCTCTCCGGTGGTTTCTCCTGACACCACACCGGCGCCTGCTCCAGCCTTAACGGCTCAGCCTGCAGACAAATCGAGCTAACGGACTAGCAGGGTGCTGAAAAAGTCCGCCAGCTTCGTTCTCGCATCACTCAGAGGCTCAACGTACCGAAGCGTACGCCTCGCCCCTTCGTTCGCTGCGGCCTTGCTGGACGGCCTTTTTGAGCATCCTGCCTAGCATTTTTCCATTATGCCATCTGTGCGAACCATCAAAGTTCTCGCGTGCCAACATAGTTTTCCGCAACCTGCTAGAGGAACATTATGGAAGGCGGTCGTCAGGAGGAAGGGCCGGCTAGCCTGCTATGCTTCAAGCCATATCCCACATAGACCGCAATGCCAATGGCAGTCCAGACGCCAAATCGAATCCAGGTTAACCATGGGAGGAAGCTCATGAGGCCGAGGCAGGCCAGCATGCCAAGAATGGGGACGAGCGGCATGAATGGGAGTCGGAATGGGCGGAGCTGGTTAGGTTTTGTGTAGCGGAGGACAACGACACCGATACAGACTAGGACAAAAGCAAAGAGCGTACCGATGTTCGTCATGTCCGCCGCATCGCCGATAGGGATCAGCGCAGCGAGCGTGGCCACAGCGACACCGGTGAGAATGGTGGCATAGTGAGGTGTGCCATAACGCGGGTGCACGGTTGAGAGCCACGGACTTAAGAGGTGATCGCGTGACATGGCAAAGAATACACGGATTTGACCCAGCATCATTACGACAAGCACGCTGGTAATGCCAGCTACGGCTCCGATCGCCACAATCGCCGCTCCCCACTTGAAGCCCACCTTGCTCAGTGCATCGGCCACCGGTGCATGGATATCGATCTGTGTAACGGGGACTAAGCCGGTCAAGATCGCGGCCACAGCAATGTAGAGCACGGTACAGATGCTGAGTGAGGCGATGATTGCGATCGGCAGATCCCGCTGAGGGTTTTTGGCTTCTTCGGCGGTCGTCGAGATGGCGTCAAATCCGATATAGGCGAAGAACACGATCGCCGCTGCCGCGCCGACGCCGGCGAATCCCTGCGGCAGGAAGGGCGTCCAGTTGTCGCTATTCACGGCCGGCGTGCCCACGGCGATGAAGAACACGATGACCGCGAGCTTCAAGCACACGATAATACCGGTTGCGCGGGCGCTTTCTTTAATCCCAACAACGAGGATGATGGTGACGAGTAGCACGATAATGGCTGCGGGGAAGTTTGCGACACCCCCGTCAGGTCCTCCGGGTGGATGGGTCGCCCAGTGCGGTAGTTCGATTCCGGCCAGCCTGAGCAGATTGTTGAAATAGCCAGACCAGCCGATGGCGACCGCGACACAGGCCACGCCGTACTCGAGAATGAGGTTCCACCCGGTGATCCAGGCCAGGAATTCTCCCAACGTGGCATACGAGTAGGTATAGGCAGAACCCGCCGCGGGAATCATGGTGGAGAACTCTGCATAGCAGAGGGCTGCGAACGCGCACGTGAGGCCGGAGAGTACGAAGGATAGCACGATTCCAGGACCTGCTCCTGGTCGGTGGGCATCGCCGACGATGGCAGTGCCGATTAGGACAAAGATCCCAGTGCCGATGATCGCCCCGATGCCGAGGGCCGTCAGATCCCAGGCTGTGAGGGTCTTCTTCAACCGATGTTCGGGCTGGTCTGCGTCCGCGAGGATCTGTTCAATAGATTTGGTTCTGAAAAGTCGGCTGATCACCGTAGTTCCTTAGGCCGAGAAGATGGCGAAGGGCGCCGTAGGACCGACAAACTTCTATTCGATACGAGTTCAAGCATAGCAGGCCGTGTTCGCTCGTCACGCATTGTTTGTATCTCGCACTCACCGTCACGCGCTACGGCCGGTCGAGCGGGAGGCGCGAAGAAACGCCTCGAACAATCGCCGGTGGAGAGGGTGTCGGTCGAAGAGAAATTCCGGATGCCACTGGATGCCAAGACAGAAGCGGTGGGTCGGAGACTCGATCGCCTCCACGATACCATCGGGGGCCAGAGCGCTGGCGACCAATGATGGCGCGACGGCTTTGACCGATTGATGGTGGGAGCTATTCACTCGCATCGAGACCGACCGTACAATGCGACGAAGCAGGCTGCCTGGCTCGACTGCGACGGTGTGGCTCAGATTCGTTGCTCGTGTGTGTTGCCGATGTGTGAGGGATGTCGAAACTTGGGATGCAATATCTTGAAACAGACTGCCGCCGCAGGCGACATTCATAGTCTGCATGCCTCCGCAGATGCCGAGCAGGGGAAGATCAGCCCGTCGTGCTAGGTCTATTTTAAAGGTGGAGGGCAGTTCAAGGATGGGCAACGCCCGTCGGCAGAACAGATGAAGGAGATGGGCGCGGACATCCATGCGAAACTCGGCACGCTGTTGGAAAAGTATGATCTGACGGTCGAGGAGTATCGAAAGCGCAGTCCGGAGGTTTTCGCCGATGATGTGGCAGTGAAGGGCTATCTCAACGAGCATCCAGACATGAAGACACGATACGAAGCGCTTCCGTTGGATCGGATGGGACGTGGTGGCAGCACCGGGCGGGGATACTAAATTTGTCTATCAGGGTCTACCGGCTCCCCCCACATGTGAGTGATGAAGAGTCGTTCCTGTCAATCAATCGGAGACCGGGATGATCATCACAGATACTGAGTCGGCTGATATCGACACTCCCACGGGGCTCATGCGCACGTATCTCTTTCGTCCGGTGGCGGAGGGGCGGTATCCAGGCCTGGTGCTATTCTCGGAGATCTTTCAGGTCACGGGGCCAATCCGGCGCACTGCGGCGATGTTGGCGAGCCACGGATTTGTGGTGGCGGTTCCGGAGATTTACCATGAACTGGAGCCGGCCGGGACCGTGCTGACCTACGACGAGGCCGGCGCCGAGCGCGGCAACCGGCATAAGACCACCAAGATATTATCGAGCTACGATGGCGACGCGAGAGCTGCGCTGGATTTTCTTAAGTCCTCACCGCACTGCACAGGTCAGCTGGGCGTCATGGGGATGTGCATTGGGGGGCATTTGGCGTTTCGCGCGGCGATGCAGCCTGGCGTTCTTGCCTGCACCTGTTTCTACGCGACTGATATTCACAAGCGCAGTCTGGGCGAGGGCATGCGCGACAACAGTCTGGACCGAATCGGGGAGATCACAGGCGAGCTGCTGATGATCTGGGGTAGGCAGGATCCACACATTCCCCGCGATGGGCGAGCGCTGATCTACAACACACTGAGTGATGTCGGGGCACATTTCCAGTGGCATGAGTTCAACAATGCGCATGCCTTTCTTCGCGACGAAGGTCCCCGCTACGATCCGGTTGCGTCCAGGATTTGCTACGACATGGCGATCGAGTTGTTTAGACGCAAGTTAGGGGAAGGTGATCGGCGAACGACTGCGGTGTTGCGTTCCTCCAAGGCTTGACTCTCGCACGTGTCAAGCCGCACATTTATTGACTCTCCTCCGACCCCTCCATATAATGCCGCTCGATAGTATATTTTTCTGCCTTTCCAGACAGTTATGGCTTCTTTCTCCAAGACATCAGTGGGAGAAACATGGGAGAAGGTTCGTGCAGAACTTTCCCATGCCTTTTCAACCACGTCCGAGGTCCAGGTGCTCACGACCGAAGACTTCGCGCTGCTTGAACGGGTAGCTGATGCGGTGGTGAAACGAGGTATGGCTGCTCCTGCCACGGTGTTTCTGGAATCGCTTGGTCCTATGAACTTTCTCGGCAGCCAGGCACTCTATTTCCTGACCCCCATCGTGGAATGGGCTTTTCAGGCGAAGGAAGTCGAGCAAGTGGCCAGGTTACTTGAACGACGCGATACGATTTCCCGTCTCATTGCCATTATTGACACGAAGTCTGCTTCCCAATCTCCTCCCCCGGCTCCTCAAGGAGCCTCTGCTCAATGAGTGTGCCGAGTCCAGCACCTACCAAGCCGGTGACCACCCATCCCCTCAACGTGATCGTGGCCACTGACTGTGGCAGTACCACGACCAAAGCCATTTTGATTGAGAAAGTCGGCGACGAATATCGACAAACCTATCGCGGTGAAGCGCCGACGACGGTGGAAGCGCCGTTTGAAGATGTGACGCGCGGGGTGCTGAATGCGATTGCAGAAATTGAAGAACTCTCCGGCAGGAAAATTCTTGACGGTGACAAGATTATCTCGCCCTGTCGCGATGAGAAAACCGGTGTCGATATCTATATTTCTACCAGCAGCGCGGGCGGTGGGTTACAAATGATGGTGACCGGAGTCGTGCAAAACATGACGGGTGAAAGCGCGCAACGGGCTGCGCTCGGGGCCGGCGCGATCGTCATTGATGTATTGGCGTCGAACGACGGTCGATTGCCGCATGAAAAGATCGAGCGTATCAGGACGATGCGGCCCGACATGATCTTGATGTCCGGTGGGACGGATGGAGGGGCGGTCACCCATGTGGTCGAGATGGCCGAGTATATTTCAGCTGCGGAGCCACGCCCCCGATTCGGGGCGACGTACAAGCTTCCGTTGATTTATGCGGGCAACAAAGACGCGCAGCCGCAAGTGAGGAAGATTTTGGGTGAGAAAGCGGCGCTGGTGCTGACGGACAATATTCGTCCGGTGTTAGAGCGGGAGAATCTCGCGCCGGCGCGAAACAAGATCCATGACCTGTTTCTTGAACATGTCATGCAACAAGCGCCGGGCTACAAAAAACTGATCGAGATGGCCGGCGCGCCGATTATGCCGACACCGGCGGCAGTCGGCGTGATTATGGAAACGATTGCCAAGCGGGAGCATTTGAACTTGATCGGGGTGGATATCGGCGGCGCGACCACGGACGTGTTCTCGGTCTTCGAGGGGCTCTTCAATCGAACCGTCAGCGCGAATCTTGGCATGTCGTACAGTATTTCCAACGTCCTGGCGGAAGCCGGGCTTGCGAATATCATGCGTTGGGTACCCTTTACGATCGACGAACAGACGCTTCGGAACCGGATCAAGAACAAGATGGTCCGGCCGACGACGATTCCACAGACGCTGGATGAGCTCCAGATCGAACATGCGATTGCCCGCGAGGCGCTCCGGCTCGCCTTGATCCATCATAAGTCCCTCGCAACGACGCTCAAGGGCATACAACAAGAGCGCACGATCTCAGATGTGTTCGAGCAGCAGCAGTCCGGTAAGACGCTGATCGACATGCTCAAGCTCGATTTGATCGTGGGAAGCGGGGGGATTCTATCCCATGCGCCACGCCGTGTGCAGTCGATGCTGATGATGGTGGATGCCTATGAACCGCTCGGGGTGACCAAGCTTTCGGTGGACAGCATCTTTATGATGCCGCACCTCGGTGTGCTCTCGACAATCAATGAGAAGGCGGCGACCGATGTCTTCGTCCGTGATTGCATGGTCTATCTAGGAACGTGTGTTGCGCCAATCGGACAGGGAAAGAGCGGGGAACGGTGCGCGGACTATGTCATCACGTTTCCAGATGGACGAGTAGATAAGGGGCAGCTCGCATTCGGTGACTTACAGCTGATTCCCCTGGCCAGCGATCAGAAGGCTTCGATCGCGATCCAGCCGGTGAAACAGGTGAATCTCGGAGCAGGGGCTGGAGTGTCGATCACACGAGACGTGCATGGCGGTGTGGTGGGTCTCATGCTCGACGGGCGCGGGCGGCCGTTGCAGTTGCCGACCGACCACGCGGCCAGAGTGGCAGCTCTCACGAAGTGGTACCAGGCCGTGGATCTGTATCCAATAAGTGATGTGTGATGAGTGAAGGGTGATGGGCCAGAGGGGTTGTATGAGAATGTATTCTCCGTACCCGTCACGCATCACTGATCACCGATCACGGTATTAAGAGTATGGCCCATTCCTATACACCAGGCTTAACCGTGACAGAGCACACCACGGTCCGTCGTCGACGGATGTTGTCGCTGCCTGGCAGCGTGCTGGTCACAACCGGGGAGGTAGTGCGTGCGAATCAGGCGGTCGCTCGCGCGGAACTGCCGGGAAAGGTCTATCCTCTGAATCTCGCCAATCAGCTGGGCGTGGCGCCGGATGAGATCCACGAGTATTTGATCAAGAAGGCCGGCGATCCAGTGCGGAAGGACGAGGTCCTGGCCGAGAACAAGCCGCTCATCAAGTGGCTCAAGACAGAAGTTCGCTCGCCGATCACCGGCGTCGTGGAGTCTGCGTCTACGGTCACGGGGCAGGTGTTGCTGCGGGAGCCGCCGCGCGTGCTGGAGTTGTTGGGCTATGTGGACGGACGCATCGTCGAGGTGATTCCGCAGCAGGGCGTCGTGGTTGAAACGGATTGCAGCCTGGTGCAGGGCATCTTCGGCATCGGCGGTGAAACCGGGGGCGAGATAGTGATCGCAGTGACGTCACCGGACGAAGCGCTCACGCCGGCCCATCTCACCGCAGACATGAAAGCCAAAGTCGTGGTGGGCGGCTCCTTCATCTCTTCCGACGCGTTGGCACGAGCAAAAGAGGTAGGGGTTGCCTGTGTGGTGATCGGGGGCATTCACGATAAGGATTTGCGCGCACTGTTAGGTTACGACTTGGGTGTGGCTATCACTGGTACGGAACAAGTCGGCTTTACTCTCATTCTCACTGAAGGGTTCGGTTCTATTCCCATGGCCGGCAAAACATTCGCGTTGCTCTCCGCCCATGCGGGACAACAGGCATCTATTTCAGGAGCCACGCAGATTCGTGCCGGCGTCATTCGACCAGAGATCATCATTCCCAGGCAGGCCGGTGTATTAGGCGGTCACGACGCAGCGACCATACCGCAGCGCGAAGGCATCAGGATCGGCGACCAGGTGCGCATCATTCGAGACCCCCTATTCGGAAAAATCGGCGAAGTCGCGAGCATGCCGGCCGACCTCCAGAAGATTCCGACCGAGAGTGAGGTGCGGGTGATGGAAGTTCGCTTTGCCGACGGCAGCAAGGCGGTTATTCCGCGAACCAATATTGAATTGATCGAAGGCTCATAAGCGTGAAAGGTGAAACGTTAGACGTGAAACGTGAGCAGGCTCGTTCAGTATGCGGGGGTGTGGTACTGCTATCCGCCGCTTTTTTTCTATCTATCTCGCAGGCCTTCGCACAAACAACTCTCTCTCCCCCGCAAGATCTTCGTGTGTTCGACACCCCGAGCGATGGCGGAGGCAGCCTGACGGTGCTCTGGTCGCCCGCTCCCTACGATAGTGCTGCGACCAGGTATCAGGTCTTGCTCAGCGAGGGAACTGCGGTAGCCGATCCGGCTGCGATGAAAGTGGTGGCAGATTTTCCCGCGAACCAGCGCTATGTTCATGAATCCAAGTGGCCCTGGTGGACGAGGCCCACGACTGGAGATCAGCACCAGTTCACGCTGAGGAATGGGAAGGGCGTCGAGCTCAAAAACGGGAACGCCTACAGTATTACCGTGGCTGCCGTCCTGAACGGGGATCGTGTCATGGCCCCGCCGGTTCAGGCCACGCCGGAACCGAACTGGATCAACTGGAATCAGATGAACAATCTACTGCTGGCGCTCCTGTTCGGCGGCATCGTGTTCTATGCCATCAGTACCGCCAGAAAACGGGAGATCTTCCTCCGGCGTATTCCAGGTCTGGATGCCGTGGATGAAGCGATCGGCCGTGCGACGGAGTTAGGCAAGCCGATCCTCTATATGACCGGTGCCCATGATATGAGCGATCCCTCCACCATTGCGGCGGCAGTGATTCTCGGGCGCGTGGCTAAACGCACGGCCGCCTATGAGACCGATTTGCTCGTGCCCCACCGCGAGCCGATTACCATGGCCGTCTGTCAGGAAATTACGAAACAGGCCTATCTGGAAGCAGGCAAGCCCGATCTCTACAAGGAAGATTCCAATTTCTTCATTACGTCGGATCAATTCAGTTATACCGCGGCGGTGGACGGCATTATGCTGCGCAAAAAGCCGGCGGCGAACTTCTATATGGGGCATTATTTCGCCGAGGCGTTACTACTGACGGAAACGGGTGCGAGTACCGGCGCGATCCAAATCGCTGGAACGGATGCGGATCACCAGTTGCCGTTCTTCGTCACCACTTGCGATTACACCTTGATCGGGGAGGAACTCTACGCGGCCAGCGCCTATCTCTCCAGAGAGCCGGTACAGGTCGGCACGTTGCGCGGACAAGACATCGGCAAAGCGCTGATTCTCGGCGTCATTGGTGTTGGGACCGTGTTGGCTACCCTCGGGGTGATGTTCGATGCGCAGTGGCCGAAATTATTTCTGGACTTTTTCAGAGACGTGAAATGATCTTCCTTCGACGGCAAGTCCCGCTTCTGATTACGCTCATCACCGGGTTGGTGTTTGCAGGGCAATACTATGTGCCGCATCCGGCTTCGGAGCAGATGCTGACCTCCGTCACGAAGTGGCTCCAGATCATCGGGGGGTTTGCGTTGGTGTTGGGCGTCAGCAGTCTGTTCCACGTCCATGCCGTCAAGATTCGACGCAAAGAAGCGGGATGGGGCTATAGCTTCGTTCTCTATGTGGGCATGCTGGCCACCATCGCGGTCGGCCTATGGGCAAACGGCAAAGAAGCCGTCGACGGCGCCATGACCGCCTTTGGGTGGGTCTATAACTTCATGATGGTCCCTCTGCAGAGTACGATGTTCGCCATCCTCGCATTCTTCATCGCCTCCTGATCGGCGTCAGCTCAGTGTTGTTCTACTTCTTTTTCTCTGTTGAGCATACGGGTCCAGGCAAGGTCGTCGCCCGCACGGGCATCATGTTCTTGATGATCGCCTTCGGCGCAGCCTTCGGCTACACCGTCATGGCCCGCATGTCGCTCTTGATCGGGCGATTGACCGATCTTATCGAGTTCACCGATCCCTCCTATGGCCGTCCGAGCCTTTGGCTCCTGGGTCTGACCATCCTCACCTTAGTCGTGATGGCTCGCCGTTCCAGCGGCAAGCAGCCCAAAGAAGAAGAGTAGGTTTCTCTGGTTTGTCTTGTTTGTCTGGTTTATTTGGTTCATCTGGTTAGTTTCGTTCAACCAAACAAACGAAACAAACCAGATGAACCAAACAAACCAGTTCCTGGTTGCAGCGAGCGCAATTCCCTCGTTACAATGGGCGCTCAAAAAAGGAGCGTCATGACCACTACCACCAGCACTGCCAACGATCCCAAGCAGTACCCCGCGCTTCGAAATCTACAATTCTCGCCGATCAAAGAGGGTGAGGAGCAGTACATGGTTCTCTGGGACCCGACTGGGGTGCGGCAGACCATGTGCAGCTGTACAAACTGATCTGTCGCCAAGCGGCCCGATCCATGGGGCACACGGCGACGTTCCTTCCGAAGCCATTTGTCGGGATCAACGGTTCCGGCATGCATACCAACTTCTCGTTAGCCAAGAACGGCAAGAATATCTTCTACGATGAGAAGGGAAAAGATGGTCTGTCCGAAGTGGCCTGGGATTTCATTCTCAAACTCCTCAATCATGCATCCGAGATTTGTCTCGTGCTGAATTCGTCGGTGAATGCCTATCGCCGTCTAGATCCGCATTTCGAGGCGCCGAACCAGGTCAAGGTCTCAGCGATCGATCGTGGTTCTATGATCCGCATTCCGATGGCCAACGAAAAGACGGCGCGCATCGAGCTGCGTTCAGTTGCCCCCGATGCCAACCCCTACCTCGTACTGTACACGATGCTCAAGACCGGATTTGAAGGGAAGCGTCTGGAGAAGGACGAGACGACACCTGACTCTGTGCCATACCTTCCGGGTGACATCAATGAAGCGATCGCGCTGTTTAAATCATCGAAGTTTATCGCCGAGATCCTCGGCGAGGACAGCAAGAAAAAGTATGCGAGCTTCAAACAGTTGGTGGCAGATCGTTCTCCTAAAGAGCTGGGGACGAGGGTGAAAGCTTCGGAAGTGCTCTTTCATCATGAAGTCACCAATCAACTACTCTGGAACCAGTTCTAGCAGTATGCTGAAAAAGTCTGCCAGCGGCGTTCTCGCTTTGCTCAGAGGCTCAACGTACTGAAGCGTACGCCTCGCCTCTTCGACAGTAGCGGGTCTGCTGTTATTCGCAGACGAACCGCAGGCAGCAATCCCAAAACGCTGTGGTCTAAAGATCTATAGATACAAGACCAAGGACGATGAGGGGTCTCGTGAAACTTTGGATTTCGACCCCATCTCAATCGAAGGATGTGCCTACGATCAGATAAAATCCGCGGTCCAAAAATCTACAGAAATTATTGAGTCGGTTCGAATCAATACTCCTAGTGGTCTTGCCACGGTCGCCTACCCTTCAACTGCCCTGCATGAAGTCATTACAAATGCAGTCCTTCATCGTGATTACAGTATTGCTGACGATATTCACATTAGGATATTTGATAATCGCGTAGAAGTCCTGAGCCCAGGAACTTTGCCGGCGCATATCACACCAGAGAATATACTAAATGAAAGGTTCGCTAGAAACGGAGCAATCGTCCGCCTCATTAACAAATTTCCGAATCCTCCCAATAAGGACGTGGGGGAAGGGCTGAATACAGCTTTCAACGCAATGAGGGAGATGAAGCTGAAGCCTCCAGTTGTGTCTCAGGATGGAGGATATGTGAAGGTAATCCTTAAGCACGAAGCATTGGCAACACCTGATGAGCTTATTTTGGATTTTCTTAAGACTCATGATCAGATCAGAAATAAGGAAGCGAGAGATATTTGTTTTATAGGATCAGAAAATAAGATGAAACGCATTATCCAAACTATGATCGCGAACGGCTTGCTTGAGCTTGTTCCCGGGAAGACCAGATATACTGCCGCATATAGACTCTCACGCAGAAGGGGGAAATAGGGCACTAGCATTTTTCGGAAAGTTCAGCCCGGCGCGCCGCCCACCGTGTCTGAGATCCACAATGTTTGTCTGGACTGGATGTCTGGTTTTGAGTCCGTACGCAAGATGAAATTGATGGCAGATATGGCTGGTTAAGGCGTACTAACGTCAATGTGGCACCTCCGGTTTTCCCTCAGCTGGGTTCTGGCTTTTTCAGTAAGCCTGCTCATTCCTATGGATGGTCCGTGTCCGGCACAGGCGGATGAGTCGGTGCAGGGAGAGTCTACTGGCCAGAGCATGGATATGGATCAGCATGATCACGCGGAGGGGACTGTCGACATGATGGTTCCCCATCAGAAACATCTCGGGCCCCACATGAAATGGACGCGGTTGCGAACGGCGAATGCCGAAGACGCCGGGCGTGCCGATCAGATCGCTCAGATTCTGCGACAGGCCCTTGCCAAGTACAAAGATTACCGGGTGGCCATGGACGACGGATATGTTTCGCTTCATCCCGAGCGAAAGCCAAAGCATTATCATTTCGCCAATAAGCAGCGCCGATTTCTGGCCAAGGTTCGCTTTGACCCGGCTGAACCGACCGCGCTTTTGTACAAGAAAGCTGGAGATGGTTATGAGCTCGAGGGGGCGATGTACACTGCGCCGAAGGGCATGAGTGAAGACCAGTTGAACGAGCGCGTTCCGTTGAGCGTCGCGCAGTGGCATGCCCACGTCAACATCTGTTTCCAGCCTGACGGCAGTAGACGCCGCATGACCCGGAAGCAACTCGGGCTAAAGGGGACGATTGCCACGGAATCAGAGTGTCAGCAGGCCGGTGGTCGATTCGTTCCGCAAGCTGGTGGATGGATGATTCATGTATATCCCTTCGAAGTCACTCCCGCAAAGATCTGGACCCACTAAGCGTATGGCTGAGACCGGGGAACTGAGGGTACTGGCTAACGGACCTTTTGCGGGAAACTTGGAGTAGGTGGGTGAGCCGGGGGCACGGCCTGAGGCAATTGTAGTGGTTGGTTGTGTAGTTGAAGAGGAGGGCCGAGGTTCATTGACGGACTTTGCGGTGGCTGCACCGTGACGCGACGCTCGCCTCCCGGTATATCGAGAATGGTTCCAACGTTCCCCGCAGGGTCCTTGTACACTTGCACACCACCCTCGGATCCCAGCGCTTGGTTTAAGCGCTCGTTAAAGCCCGGCACTTGAGGCGGTGGCTCCTCAGCGGCGAGCAGCATACTTGCCCACGACATTCCCACCATTGCGAGAAAGACACCCCTCTTATACATAGCGTCATTGTACTGCTGACTTGCGTCTGGATACACTCTCGTAGCTTCCGCTCACGCACAGTTGAGAAATGACGCGCAGAAGTTAAAAAGGTATCAAGGATAGCGTCGGTTTGATTAGCTCTTTGCTGCGGTGAGGTCGTTGACCAAGTTGCGGAACGTCTCGTTCTTCATGAAGCGCTGGAAGGATACGTTCTGACGTGGGTCTGGCATGCCCTTGTCGCCAGGATTGAGATTCTTGCGATGGCGAAAGGCTGTCTTGAGGGACTGTATTGTATGATCGAGCTCATTCATTTCTGCAAACGTGCAGGCCAAATTGTAGTGGAATATCGGGTAGGCAGGATCGGCCTGTAGCCCCTGTTCAAACAGGGCTTTTGCTTCCTTGAGACGACCGGTCATTCGGTAGGACAGCCCTAAATGGTCGATCAAGACGCGCCAAAGAGCCCGGTCGAGTTGCGGCTCGGCTGTTTCAAGATCAAACGCTTTCGAATAGGGCGGAATGGCTTGGGCGAATTTGTTCTGCCGATAGAGCACGTTTCCTATTTCGAGTAATTCTCTACTGGTGGGCGGGGCTGGTGGTTGGATCGGTATGATCTTTGGCGGTGTTGGTTGCGTGGCTTGTATGATCGTTGAGGGTTCTGGTTGCAAGCGAATGGTTTTGAGAATTGATTGAAAGCGCGGCGCATCGGCGGCGGTGTAGTGTGCCTTGGAAAGATGTATGTCAGCATAGACGTTGTCTTGTGCGAGGCAGGCATGCACATGTTTTTGGTCCAATCGGACTCCCCGGAACTTGTGGAGGGTATATTCTAGGGTCGGTATCGCAGCGGTGGTATTGAGTGCGATGTCCTGCCCATGGGTGACAGACGAATCTTTCTGTATCAGTTGGAGCTGTTCGATGCATCCTGGCGCTGTCGCTTGGGTTGGAACTTTCTCAAGAGAGACCGACACAGTCAGTCCTGTCTTGTGATGTAAGGCCGTGAGATAGCGGCGACCGTCTGGTTTGACCTGGTCGATGTCTTTTTTGAAGCCGGCTAAGTCGATCGAAAGCCCCAAGCCTTTTTCAGGCCATGTCACAAATGTGGGAGGTTCGTCCGTTCCACTCGCAGCCTGTGAGAGGCCAATAGGCTCTGCCGACATGAAGGCCCAGAGGCTTAAGACACACAGGACCAACACCTTGATGGTCTCGGCCTGCCTCTCTTGGCTCGTCATGGGCTCTCCTTTGATAACACGCTGTCCTTCTTGCACAGTCAGTGTAGGACATGACCTGGTTCGTCGAAAGAAAATTACTATTTATGGGATAGCTCGCTGCATGATTTATGTAGTTTCTGCTGCAAGCGTGGATACGCGGCTGTGACGGGCCGTCTCGCCGTTCAACCCGTAGCAACCAGTTAACGCTTCCCCTCCTAAGGTAGGATACCGTTCACAGCACCTCTCTCGGTACAATCCGGCGTCACGGAGGCTGTGATGGTGCCACTTCGATATTCCCGAACTTATCATCGGTTCCCGCTTTTCTATCCAGTCATCTTCGGTGGGGCTCCATTTGTGGGTGAAGGTATCTTAAGCAACCTGTCGCTGATGGGATGCTCCGTGCTGTGCGATCGAGAGGTTCTGTGCGGCAGTGATGTACGTGTGAGTGTCCTGCTTCCTCATCAGACGCTGGCGCTATCAATCGATCTCGGGACGATTAAATGGGTTCGGGGTTGTGAGTTTGGAGTAGAGTTTCTTCGCCTGCCGCTTGAGGCACGGCAACGTCTGAACCGCATGCTGCGAATTGAACTCATCGAATTCCTGAAGGCCCGTTCAGAAAGACGCGAATCGCTGGAATTGCTCAATTGGGGAGGGTAGCCCGCACGATCCATACGCGCGTCTACTGAAGTTGCCGATGTGCTGGCTCGTGTGTGGAGCGTCGTTCCCCTCTTGTTGCCGAAGCGGTCAGCATTCAGCGTCTACCCAGCAGTGTAGTCCATCTCGTCACATCCCGTGCGGAAAGCCCATACAGTCTGAGGCGTCACCAGAAGAATCCTCGCCAGCTGCCTACCGTGTCTGAGCGTTGCAGAGTAGATGTCATGGAGCTGATGGTGAACGGCATAGTTACGAAGGACACAGAATGTTCGTCGTCTCCACTACATGGGGTGAGGTGTGTACGCTGTTCATTCTTCCCCGGCGCCAGCGTATCAGGGATGCCAAGAGCTGCGCGGTGAGTCTCTCCTCACAATCTTCGATAATGTTTGGTCAAATGTCGAACCGAGGGGATACTGTAGATCGGTATCCTCACATGAGGTGCCACTCCAATCATGGGGATGCCCTAGGACTGAACCAATGCCATCGCCGCTGGAATCTATCCGTCATCTCAGCGAAACTCTCTATCAGTATTCAAATGTCGACGACATGGCGAGTCACGTGTTGCGCGCCGCCCTCGAGGTGATAGGAGCTGACGCGGGATCCATCCTCCTGGCAGACGGACACACCAAGCAATTAGTCTTCCGCTGTGCAGTGGGAGCGCATGTGGACGGCCTGCACCGTGTGTCGATTCCCTGGGACAGCGGAATAGTCGGCGGCGTCTTTCGCAGCGGTCGAACAGAGATAATCCCCGCTGTTCAGCCGGACGCTCGGCATGAATCGTCGACTGATCGAATGACCGGGTATCAATCACGAGACATGATCGTGGTTCCACTCAAGCGCCATGCTGAAACCCCGGTTGGCGTCATCGAGGTTCTGAGCAGAGGCACAGGCCAGATCACCCGTGACGATCTCGACGCGTTGATGATCATCGCCTCTATTGCCGCGTCCGCCATTGAACGCACCAACAGTGCTGAGGCATTGCGTCTGAAAGACCTTCAACTGCAACAATCGGTAAAAATGGAGATCATCGGTCGGTCGGCGGAACACATCGCCCACGATTTCAATAATCTTCTTGCTGGCATAAAAGGATTCACCCAATTGATTGCGAAGACTCTGGCCCCCGATGCCGCTTCGAGGCAGTATGTGGACCAAGTAATGAAAGTTGTGACACAGGGGAGAGGCCTGACCAAGCAGTTGCTTGCCTACATTGGAAATCAGGTATTGGAACCCCAGGCTGTCAATCTGAATGATCTCGTGTCCAGTATGGAGAAGATACTGCGATTGTTCATCGGGAAGGGGATTGCTCTATCCATGAATCTAGACCCGCGTCTTGGCCAGGTGAAGGCTATTCCTGTTCACATCGAGCAAGTCCTCATGAACCTGTGTGTGAATGCCCGTGATGCCATGCCGAAGGGGGGATCGCTCACCATCGAGACGGCAATGGTCGAGTTGGATGACAAGTATTCCCGTCAAACGCCAGACCTCTCCCCCGGATGGTATGTTCGGCTCTCGGTCACCGATACTGGGTCCGGCATGGATCAGGCGGCGAAGGACAAATTATTCAAGCCGTTCTTTACCACGAAGGCGCCGGGGAAAGGAACCGGCTTGGGGCTGTCTATCGTCCATGGGATCGTGAAGCAAAGCCATGGTCATGTGGCTGTGACCAGCGAGGTAGGGCGGGGCACCACGTTCACAATCTATCTGCCTCTGGTTGAACCCCCAAGTTCTGACAGGCGCACAGCCGACTGTGTCCCAACGGTAGCCCAGAATAGTGATCAGGAATCAGTTCGGTCTCAATAGCTGTTTTAGCCAGCCGTCGCCCACCGCGCACCTTGGTTCATTGGTCGTATCTCTTCTGGACAGAACACATTTCACGAATAACGATTTCCCGGACTCGGCCAATTGTCCAGCCTGTCTGTTTGAAGCACTTGTATTTCTTGGTGGCGCCTGGCTGCCATGAAGTTTTCAGAAGGGAAGGCAGGGGAGGCTCTGAATCAGAGGGCCGAGTGAGTTTGCCGAGTATTGAACGGCTGAGTCTGGGAGCTGTTTGTTCCTGCCCGCTACCACGCCCGCCATTCGCGCCTCACTTCGCCGCATACATTCTTGACGTGCCTGCGTTCCGAGCGTAGGGTCTCACGGTGTCCGGATCGCAG
>SWDP01000034.1:253614-255785 GCA_005116885.1 Nitrospira sp. | reverse complement strand
TCGGTCTCGCGACGCAGCTCAGTGATTTCGCAACGAACCATCATGAATAATGCGGGCTAAGCCACTTCCTGAGCGCCCAGGGCGCAGCAAGAAATAAGATGCGCACGCATGTGTGCCGCGTATTTTACGAGGACCGGGGTGGTGCGATAATGCGGAATCGTACTTCATCGACAAGGGTATCGGCAGACGTCTTCTCTCCCACAAACAACCCACAGTGATAGAGCCCTGCTGTCCAGCCAGGCTTTGGAGGGACTAACATAAAATAGCCGGACTGATCGTTCATGGTCGTCATGACTCGGTCCTGTGCGACGGCGGGTTGCTCTCCTGTCATCTCAGATGTTTCCACAAAGCAGCGGGCTGTGAGGGGCACGGCATCAAATGAGGCGGACACCAGGCCAAAGACGAGGTAGACCTCTGCCTGTGTGCTGGGAAAGCTGTCGCCCGGATATATGGGAATGAATTCATGGGCGCCGGTGGGGAAATCGTCCCGTACGACCTTGCTTGCGGGAATCACAAATCGAAACCAACTGAAATCGGCGTCCCTCCCCATGAGAGACGCCTGCGGGTCCAGTGGTTTCTGGGGTTTAAATCGCTCATTGGCCCTGGCGTACAGCTCTTCTTCCGGAGAGAGTAAGGGAGCGGGTGACTCGTCCGAGGGGGTAGGGCTTGCAGCCGCATCTGCCTGTCGCGTGGCCAATTTAGGAACATGGGGCCGCACCTTTTCGAGCCATCGTGCGATCTTTTTCTTATCTAACACACGGGCGTCAGATGGGAGTCGCACATGCTTGTTGGTTTCTTCAAATTCGACCGCGGCATCATAGAGCGTGTGGAAATGAACGAACGCATCTTCCCACTGTTCCAACTCCACGAAACACTGGCCCATCCGAAACACCGTGTCTGCGTAGTCGTCGTCGTTGGGGTCGAGGTTGGAGACCTTGCCAAACACGGTCAGCGCGTCTTTGCACCGGCCTAGCTGCATGAGGGTCAGTCCCAATTGATAATTGGCGAGCGCATCATTGGGATTAAGGGTCAGCATTCGTTGATAGATCGGCTCGGCCTCCTGATATCGGCCCGTCGAGAAAAGTTGCCAGGCTTCCGCGCGAATGGAAGCCCACTCCTTGCGCTGTGCTCCTGTCATCTCTTTGGTGAGAACGGGGTCGAAGCGCCGGCCACGATCGATGGAGTTGCCATTCACTTGTGCGAGGAGATTTCTGGCAGGGAGTTCCAGTGGAGAGCCGGAGGAGATATTGTGTAACACGTACTGCACGTCACGCTCTGCGCCGTCATAGTCCAAGACGTCGAACCGCGCGCGCGCCAACGCTAATCGCCAGCCGAGCACATTCGTGGCAAGCGCCACGGCGTTTTTGTATGATTCTAGTGATTCCTCGAGACGATTGTGTTTTCGGAGTTCTTGCGCCAGCCGAAGATGAACCAAGGGATTCTGACTATCGATGTGTGCGATGCGCCCTAACTCTGCGATGGATTCCTCACCCTGTCCTGACCGAGTCAACACACTCCACTTGGCCCATCGGACATCCAGGGCGGTCGGAATTTTTGCGAGGACCGTCTCATAGGCCTCAACCGCCTCACGGGGGCCTCGGGATGTGGTGAGAATATCGGCGCGTAATTTCTGGAGCGTCAGTGCGTCAGGATAGTCGTAAATGCCTTGGCTTAGGATCTCCAGTGCGGTGGCCGACGTTCCATGCTCCCACACCACTCGCGCCTGTTCGGCAATGTGCTCCGCTGAACGTCGCGATCGATCCTCTGCGTGCGAGAGGGATCCCATTGTCAGCGTCACACACAGTGGTATGCCAACGAGCAGGGCGATAGCACCCTGTCGAAGTTGCACGAGAGGCTTTGGCATGGGAGATGGCGACGATCTATTCATGAACGTGGAGACATCCGTGCACTGAGACTCACTATACCAAGAAGCGCTGTGATGGTGAAATGCGCCACCGGTTTGTTCGCGTCTCCTGTTCGTTGGCCGCCACCGGTGTAAACGAGTGCCGCCGTGATACACTTCCCATCCTCATGTTCGACGTTATTCTCTATCAGCCGGAGATCCCTCCGAACACCGGCAACATCATCCGGCTGTGCGCGAATACGGGCGCGAAGCTGCATCTTGTGAAGCCGCTGGGGTTTTCTTTGGACGACAAACAATTACTGCGAGC
>SWDP01000034.1:232863-253604 GCA_005116885.1 Nitrospira sp. | reverse complement strand
GGGCTGGACTATCACGAATTCGCGACAATCTCGGTCTATGAAAGCTGGGACGATTTCGCAGCCGGCTTCCACAATCGCCGCATATTCGCCGTCTCCACGAAAGGCACCCAGCGATACGACCTGGTAAACTATGCTGTCGGCGATGCCTTTGTGTTTGGCCCGGAAAGCCGTGGGTTGCCGGCTGATATTCTGGGAGGCGTTCCTGTTCAACAATGTATTCGTATCCCCATGGTCCCTGGAAATCGAAGCCTCAATCTCTCCAACGCGGTCGCGGTGGTGGTCTACGAAGCCTGGCGGCAGGTTGGATTTGGAATAGAGTGAAGCGTGAAGCGGTGATGGCGTTTCTTCCACGCCATCAGCTTGTGCTGGCTAGCAGTGGGCTGAAAAACTCAGTTTTTGCGCGGCAAGGTCCACTGGTATAGGTAGGTTGATAGTGCCGGATTACCGGCAGGATGCTCAAAAAGGCTGTTCAGCAAGGCCGCAGCGAGCGAAGAGGTGAGGCGTACGCTTTGGTACGTTGAGCCTCTGAGGGACGCGAGAACGCCGCTGGCAGGCTTTTTCAGCATCTTGCTAGAGCTCCTCTTCTTTCAGACATCTCCCAAGTCCCTGCTGCTCGGCGAAATAATAGGCATAGTGCAGCGCCGCGAGATTGGCGATGCGCTCTTCGGCCTCGTCGCGTGTGTCGGCGTAGATGATGTGGATGCCATATCTGGCGGTGAGGGCGTCCAAAAAATCCATCAGCCCAATCTTGTGATATTGGTTGAGCCGTCCTCCGGCTTTGCGGTGTTGGAGCATGCCTTCGATGACGAGGACTCGAGCGGGGAAGGAGAGAACCTGTTCGAGTTCCTGGAGAAACAGCGTGCGGTTGTGCGAAGGGTTTGAGAAAACCGTATAGAGTTCTTCGACGCCCATGCGTTTGATACACAACAGCTCAGGGATTTCCGCAATGGCATAGCCGCTGAGGGGCAAGGTTTCTCGCATCGTCCCGGCGATGCGGACAAAGCCGTGAAAGTCGTAGGGCTGGAACTCGCGCGGATCGACGTAGAGATGAATGGCCGGGACCATGAGTTTGGGTTGGCCTTGCGGAGAAAGCAACATGATGAGCGATTGTGGTCCGCGAGGGCTCTGGCTGGATCGAGCGGTCTCGTGCGCGCGCGGCGGGGTGGAGGCGTAGGTTCCAGACGATGGACTCGCTGTCGGAGTATGACGCGCGGGTGGTCTGGGGGAGACCGAAGATTGGATCGTGGCATCGTAGCGCGCTCGTGCTGTAGGATCGCTGAGGGTTTGATAGGCTTGATTGAGCAGTTGTGTCCGGACTTCGGCTTTGCGGTGCAGGGTCGGCGCATGGCCAAAACGATCCGGGTGCCAGACCTGAACCTGTTCATGCCAGGCTTTCTTGAGTTCTGCGTCCGTTGCGGTGGGCGAGAGTTCGAGCAGCGCATAGTAGTTGGTCGTCTGTTCCTCCCGCATCGGTCTCCCCTAGCAGGATGCTGAAAAACCCCGCCAGCTTCGTTTTAGCCTCGAAAGCATCCTCAACGTAGCCCAGAGGCTACACCTCCGGTGCTTCCATCGTCTGTGGCCTTGCTGAACGGCCTTTTTGAGCATCCTGACGACATTCATGGGCCATCACCCTGAGCATTCTCGCAGCAGGTATCGTGAAGTAACCGAGTCTTTCCGTCGACTAATGGCGAACATGACGGAGTGTAGCGGAGAAAAAGATGGAGGTCTAGCAGGCCACTATCTCTAGGCTTGCGAGATTGTTCAAGGGCCTCCAAAGAGCTTGACCAGGTATTCGATAATCTGTACGCCTCCATAGCCGCCGAATGGTAAGAGCAATGCTTGCAGTGCAGGCTGCTGAGCGAAAGGCGCCAACACCCCTGCATTGGTATTCCTGATACGGCCTATGAGGCGATCGATTTTCTCCGTGTAGATCGGCGGCCAGGTCGGCATGGACTGCAGGGTCTCGTAGTTCTTAAGCACTGTGGTGTGCATCGCTTCTGCACGCTTGCGAAGCAGCCGCGCGCTGTAGAGTAGATAGGCGAGCGCAAAGCCTACGATGAGGACAAACGGTAGAGGAAGGTCCATGGCGGCGAAGAAGTTACTTCGTGCGAGCACCAGGACAAAGATCGAAACGAATGGCAGGTAGATGAGCGATTGGACACGCTGCGTCGTTCGTACAATCAGTTGGAAGTCGAGGTAGTCATCGAGATGTGCGGGTGAGATACTGGTCTCCTTTGCCTTGCGAAGGAGCAGCGGTTTAGACCATGTATTGCGCACACCACTCAGGGTGTCGATGAATTGCACGCAGGCGCGCATCTCATATCCGATCCAGAAAATGATTAGCCAGAACACTATGGTATGGGAAATAAAAAGAAATCTATGCAGGTCCAGTACGAGCGTGCCTCGATGTGGAAACGACGGCTCACCCCAGAGAGAGACTATCGTGAAAACCGATGCGAGGGTGATTACTATTGAGGTTCCAATCCACCATTTCATTTCTCGAACGCTGGTAGCCCAGAGGTAGTTGTGCCATAACGTGGTGACCTCGCCATTCTTCTTGGAGGATGCCAGGTCGAGGTATGGACCGGTCCACACAGCAGACCAGCGGCTACGATTGAGGACCCCGACTGTTGTCAGTGAAAGCTCGAAGTCTTTGGAGATCTGGTTTTTCTGATGTCGCATGTTTTTCGCGAACAGGTACCAGAGCCCAAGCACGGCGAAGAGGCCGACGAAACGGATTATCAGATTGGGCCACGCACTGATACCCTCCAGCCATACGAATGGTTCGCCGATGCCCTTCGTGAGTGAATCATTCATGTAATAAAGGACCAGAGGGGGCGGTATGAATGCCACCACCACTACTGCGATAGCCACCGTGGCTATTGCTTTCCGCTCTGCCACACGCTCTGGCGAGGGTGGTCCGGTAGCGGCGCGTACTGTTTTGTTGACGTGTTGGTTCGCCAAGATGATCAGCGGAGTGCCGATGCCGAGGAGCAACAGCATTCCGCCCAGCAGTTGCATAGGCGAGAGGGTTCGCAATAGCCCGTATGGCTCGATGCTCTTGCACTCCGTCCAATCGCTCATGCATAGGGCGGTTGTCTCAGAGAGAGGGTTGTTTTCGGTGTAAGTTTTTTTCCAGCTCTTGAGGCGCGAGACCGATGGCGAGGCGAGATGCACTGCCTCGGTTCTCCCGATCTCGAAGATTTGCGGACGTATCCATTCCTCCATTTGTTTGGTCCAGCCAGCCTGTGAGTCCTGCTTTTCGAGTGCCATCAGTGTGGCGAGGTACCGTGCAGTTTGGTAGCTGTCTCGGAACGGTAGCGTATGGTCCTGCAGCTTCGAGTCCAATGACAGACCGAAGTTAGATGCAACCACAAGATTGCGTGTCCAGTTTTTTTGGTCGGCGTGCAGGTAGCGTGCGTCGAGGTCGGTGGTGAAGAAGATCGTATTCTTGAAGCGGTTGCGTAAGGCCTGAAGAATGAGGAGTTTGTCGTATAGGTCGGAACCGACGAGGCCGATCGCCTTGACGCCGTGTTTCGCGAAGGTCTTGTCCTTATCGAGTCGATCGATTTCGTCGGCAAGCCGACGCAGGTAGTCGAACTGGCTACGCCCCTCGGCATGTTCCAGTGGCGCATCTTCAAGGTGCTCGCGCAAATCCTTCGATTTACCGCTATCGGTTTTGGGTGGCGCTTTGTTACCCGACTTGTCGGCATCTGCCAGCATGCCGTCCAGCCCTCGCAGATAGCTGAATGTGCGTATCTGTTTGTCAGTGCCGCAGCGATCAGTGAATCCTTGGGTGAGGTATTGCAATAGTGTGCGTCCGTATCTCGTGTCCCGCTCGCCGATCAGAACTAGACCGTCCTCGCACTTATCGTCCCGTCCACGCACCCATTTCCACAGCTGCCCCCAATAGCCTGGGTCTCGATTGACGCCGCGTAGCCATAGCTCCCATAGCAGCGAAGCCGCAAGGGCGTCGTCTGTGCCGGTTGTGCGGATGATCCGCCCGTTGCCATTCGGCAGTGCGAGAGAATTTTTGAAACAACCGATTTTCTGTTCTTTGAGGAAATCGCAATCAGAGATCGTTGCGCTAGGTGAATACACCTCGATCACCCTGTCATCCTGTTGTAGTGGGGCATCATTTTTTAGTTCATCACCGAGAGTTCTTAGTACCGCCGACCCCGCCGGGCCGATCAGTTTAACGTTGATGATGCTTTCGTGAGATGACGGCTTCAGCTTGTTGGACAGGTTGCGCAGTGTTGTGAGCGGCTTAGAGGTAAGTTTTTCATCTTTCAGCCAGAGCACAAGTACGGAGGGCAACGTATCTTCTTTCCCGAACCACTCATAAGGCACGTCATCGTCATAGGCTGGTTCGCTGTCACTGGACTGGGGCTTTGATGCGTCGAGGTGGAAATAGCCGATCGTATCTGCGTCCTCGGGGTGATAGCCATGGAAGTCGAGCGCCGAGATTACAGCAAAGCGTGAACGGCGTCGGCTTTCGGCTTCCTCGGCATAGGAAGTACCAAAGAGGCTGACGGCGAGGATCGTTACGGTACCCTTCAGATGCTTGATGCGATTGAGCAGCACATCAGGAGTATGCCGCCTGGGTGGCGGCTTTAAGAAGTCTGGCCGGGAAAACTTCTTGACGATGTTTCCCGTAAGCGCGATGGCCTGGTCGGGGCTCTTCTTGTGTTTCTCGACCGCGGCAAATGGGTCCTGCCACAGTCGAGCCTCGACATCCTGCTGGCTGGTCGGCACAAACTTTACGCGCTCCGGATCGGTTGGGCGCGCACTTTCCAACTGCACGGTTTCGGCTACTATGCCAGCCGCCAGCAGTACCACCATTACGATGGGTAGGGGGTTGCCAAACCAGTCTCCGGCTTTGTCGCTCTTGTCGTCGCTCATATTTTCCGTGAGTCTTCTACTTTCTTACTGGTTGATTCCGCCTTGCCATCTATCTATCGGCTCGAGCACGTGCTTTCGTCAGGCAGGGCCTTTCTCATTTGGCCTCCCCTCGCTTCGGCATCGAAAACCTTGCGGCAGCATTCATGAAAGATCCTAGCTATAGGAATATAGAGCAAGCCTCGTACCTAATCTGAACTGCGTATGTGCTCTGCCGTTGCCTTCGGTTTTTCCAAGAATTGCGCATGAGCGGGTGCTCCAGGTTTACTAGAACGCGGTCCATGTGAATCGAAAATGATTCAGTGGTGAATCTAAAGAGATGCAGGGGCTTTTCTTTCCGAGTAGGTGATTTTGGTCTGACTTTAGATGGGATCAAACATGCAGGTAAGGGCATTCAGGCGAAAATACTCCTCAGTACAGGAAGTAGGCGTGTTCTTTGTGGCCGAATGTACACTCAGAAGAATGCTGAGTGTCCGTGATGTTCTGGAGTCCGATAATGACGCGACTTTGCGCCTGTGCATTACATTTCACAAGAAGAGAGCAATCTTTGCCGTAGGTACTCCCTTCACGTAGCGGACGGATAGTGCTCGATAGTGGTTTGTACGGGTTCGGAGTAAGCGGGGGTGGATACGCGGATCTTTTTGCAGTACACTCGACATCAGCTTCCTACTGCCTGCACGGTATAAACTGATTCCACGAACCACGATCTACAACGCACCTTAACAACACAACCAGAAAGCGCGTGTAACTGTGAGTGTCGAGCACTCAGCGCGGTGCCGCTTTCGGAAAGATCGGTAACGGACACAGATGGTATCTCCAACGACCCAGACAATTTCAGACGCAGCGCAACTGAAGATCATTCCACTCATCGCCAAGGAACTCGGCGTCGGACCGCATCAAGTCGCAGCTGCGGTCGCCCTGCTCGATGAGGGTTCAACCGTGCCGTTTATCTCGCGTTATCGTAAGGAGGTGACCGGCAACCTGGACGATACCCACCTGCGCACGTTGGAAGAACGCCTGCTTTATCTACGGGAATTGGAGCTCCGCCGTGCGGCGATTCTGGCTTCGATTGAAGAGCAGGGCAAACTCACCGACGCACTTCGCGGCACCATCGAGGCCGCCGCGACCAAGCAAACATTGGAAGACCTCTATTTACCGTACAAGCCCAAACGCCGTACGCGAGCGCAGATTGCGCGAGAAGCTGGATTGGAACCGTTGGCCGATGGTCTGTTCGTCGATCCGACGCTCGATCCTGAACTAGAGGCTGCGAAGTATCTGAATGTGAAGCCTGCGTCTGAGGGTGTGGAGGCGATCAATGTGCCGGACGCCAAATCTGCGCTTGAAGGTGCGCGGGATATTCTGGTTGAGCGGTTTGCCGAGACCGCCGAGTTACTCGCCACGCTGCGGACCCGCCTCTGGGATCAGGGCGTCGTCACGTCTACCGTGATGAAAGGCAAGGAAACGGCTGAGGAAGAAAAGTTTCGTGACTATTACGCCTATTCTGAAACCATCCGCACCATTCCGTCGCATCGCGCGCTGGCGCTATTCCGAGGCCGCACGTTGGGCGTGTTGAAGATTGACTTGGGCCTGGGTGAGGCATTGGACGCGGTTGTGCCGCATCCCTGCATCGCCACCATTGCGGCACATGTCGGCATCGAAGACCGGGACCGTCGCGCAGATACGTGGCTGATGGGTGTCTGCGATTGGGCCTGGCGCGTCAAGATGCATCTGCAACTTTCTGTGGAACTGCTAGTGAAGTTGCGCGAAGCAGCAGAAGCCGAGGCGATCAGGGATCGCTGGCGACCCTGGCCAGGTTGGTCGTGCAGCATGGTGTCGAACTGATTTCGATCGGCAATGGGACGGGAAGTCGGGAGACCGACAAGCTGGCGATCGAAGCGATCAAATTAGTTGCAGGACATAAACCTGAGCAGAAAGTGGCGAAGATCATGGTCAGTGAAGCCGGCGCGTCGGTTTACTCAGCGTCGGCCTTTGCTGCCGCTGAGTTTCCAGAATTGGATGTCAGCCTACGCGGCGCCGTCTCCATCGCGCGTCGCTTGCAAGACCCGTTGGCGGAGTTGGTGAAGATCGATCCCAAGGCTATCGGCGTCGGCCAATATCAGCACGATGTCAACCAGAAGGCGCTGGCGCGGTCACTCGATGCGACGGTGGAGGATTGCGTCAATGCGGTGGGCGTGGACGTGAATACGGCGTCGGTCCCGCTGCTTGAACGGGTGTCGGGTCTGAACAAGGCGCTCGCGAAGAACATCGTCGAGTACCGTGATGCGAATGGTCCTTTTGCGAACCGTGCCACGATCCGCAAGGTGCCGCGTCTTGGCGACAAGACGTTCGAACAGGCTGCCGGCTTCCTGCGTATCAATGGTGGCGACAATCCGCTGGATCGCTCCTCGGTCCACCCGGAAGCTTATCCGGTTGTCGAGCGCATCCTGGCACGCATTAGCAAAGGTATTGTGGATATCATGGGGCAGTCGGCGGTGCTCAAGGGATTATCACCCGTCGACTTCACCGATGAAAAGTTCGGTGTGCCGACGGTGCGCGAAATTCTGACCGAGTTGGAGAAGCCGCGCCGTGATCCACGCCCGGAATTCAAGACGGCCACATTCCAAGAGGGCGTTGAGTCTCTGACTGACCTGCACCCAGGCATGGTGCTGGAAGGCGTCGTGACGAACGTTGCGGCGTTCGGGGCCTTTGTCGATGTCGGGGTGCATCAGGACGGGCTCGTGCATGTGTCGGCGCTGGCCAATAAATTTGTCAAAGACCCGCATGAGGTCGTCAAACCCGGCCAGATCGTGAAGGTAAAGGTACTGGAGGTCGATGTGAAGCGCCAGCGCATCTCTCTGACGATGCGTCTCGACGATGCACCAGGTAGTACGTCCACCTCGGGCCGTGTGCCTGCCGAGGTTTCAGCAAACCCATCACACAACCAGCGTGACCGGCGCCCACCGACTCCCCCACGTGCTCCGGAGCGTCAACCACAGCCAGCCGGTACGATGGCGATGGCCATGGCGCTGGCGCGGGCCAAGCAGAAGAAGTAGTAAGTCGCGCGGCGGGCTTGAGAACGGGGAAGTCTCTCATGTGTATCCGGTCTGTCTCGTGTGAAGCTGAACCAGATAGGCCAGATGAACTCTTGCTCGCCACGCGTTTCCCGCTCGTCTTGCGTCTCTCGCTCGGGCTAGTGCAGAGTCGAAACGATCTCTAGCTGGCTCCACCCTCACCGGCTTAGGTCCTTCCTTCTAATCGATTCGCATGACATACTATTGGAGGAATTGAGGGGGCTATGTTACACTGCACCCCTTGGTCAGTGTGGCACGAGAGAAAAACCTATACAGGCATCGCCTGAGAAAGCACGTAGACTGAAAGCATGGAAATTAAAGTCTTCAATAATAATGTCGAGAAAGCTCTCAAAATTGCCAAGAAAAAACTCGCGGGGGAAGGACTCTTCCGCGAACTGAAGCGGCGGCGGTTTTACGAAAAGCCGAGCGTCAGAAAGAAATCCAAGCAGCTTGAGGCGCAACGGCGGCGTCAAAAGTTGTTGGCGAAGCGTAAGCCAGAGTAAGCGTCCTTCCACGGGCTCGCCTGATTCCCCCTCTCATCAATGGCCACAGTCAGTGATGTCATGCCCGACGAACAGAACAAAAAGGGGTCGGGAGTCTTTTCTTAAACCCAAGAAAAACAAAATGGGACAGGCTACTTTCTCGAGCGCTCAGCCTCGCCAGCAGCCCATTGCATCCGGTCGTGCATTCTCTCGTTTGCGTTCATTGCACATGCTGCAGGCGGAGATCGTCGAAGTAGGTGACGGCATCCGACTTGGTCCATAGTCCGATCATCCCGGTTTGGAACGTCTTCTCACAGAGATCCAGGACTTGCCTGCCGTCAAAGAAGATGTTCACGTGACAGCCTTGATGGGTAACCTGCAGCGTGTGCCACTGCCTCACGTCAATAGTCTGGTTGAAGTTTTCTAATAGGTGTCGAATGCCATTCTCGACCCGATACACGCGAATGTTTTGTTCTAATGGGTTGGCCCTTGCCAGATAGTAATTGCGATCATCAGCTGCCCGCCAAATCAGGCCGCCCCCCATGTCTGCCTGTCCTTGGATCGGCAAGAACGAGACTTGAAGATTCAGGTCAGAGGCGACGATTCCCTTGATCAGCGTGATCTTGTAGGCATGTTCCGCACCCTTGGCCATGAGCTGGGCGAGTACATGCGGGGGGCTCTTCGCGCGCTCAGTTGCGAGGATCTGCCACTCTCCCGCCATTCGTCCGTCGTACAACTTTCCAATTGAGAATTCACTGGGAAGAGTACCTGGTTGCCCACGATCAAAGCTCCATGCAGGCGCATGAGCGGCGGTCTCTGCATGGGCAGCCACCGCTCCGATGGCCAGCTGAAAGGAGGCGATGAAACTCACGACAATCAGCCACGACGGATTCATAGGAGTTACTTCCAGGTCACTTCATCCCAACAGAGATGAACGAAGGTTTCAAAGGGAGGAAAATTATTCGTGTTTTGTTCTTTCGACCGGACCCAGAGATCGATTTCCATGCCCGCCGGATCGGTTTCCCCTCCAGGCAGCGTTCGCTTGACCGGATAGCGCACTTCATGGGTCTTGGGATCGCGGGACCGTTCCATGACCATGAAATGGGCATCGTAATCGTTGTAGAGCACCTGATCGTTTTTGTGCATTGTGGCCTTGCCCCAGCCGCCGAGATAGAGCCACGTTTTTGGATACAAGGGATCGCCGTTTCCAGAGTCACCATGTTCATAAATTCTAGTCGCGATACCGCCGTCTTGGAACGGAGCCTTTGCGGAAAACCGATCGAAGACGATTCGATATCGGTCCGCGCCCTCGACGAATTCGGCAATGACCTGTCCGCTGTTCGTGAGTTCATTCACCTGGATGTCGATGGAGCCTTGAACCGGTATCAGGTACTTGCCGGCATAGTCGAGGTGGTCCCACGGTGCGCGATCGTTGACGCTTCCGATCAGAGTTGCCTTCTGACCGGAGAGATGAAACTGCCCGCCGTAGTGCGGATGCTCCGTAGCTTTGAAGATGCGCGTACCCTCATCCCCCTTTGGGGTGCCGAATTGGTCTGCGCCGGCAGGATAGGTGGCTGTGAGCATCAACGTGAGCAATGAAGGTCCGAACAGCAGTGTAGTGATGCTGCTCCATTGAATAGGCATCGTAGGCCTCCTTTGAGCGCACGTATCGTAGGAGTGAGACAGCGGATGCCTGACCCTAGAGAAGGCAACTGAGAGTGTCAATGTCAATCTCATGCGTGGAAGAAGGGAAGGGTCTTCGTCCCCCATAACCTGGCTACAGGCGAGGCAATGGAAAGCCATTATGATTGACATAAGGCAATTAAACTTGCTATTCGTTGGCCATGAAGACCCCGAAGCAGCCGACCGAAATGACCTCAAATTTTTCCAATCACCTCAAATCGCTTCGTACGCAGAAAGGGCTCTCGCAAGGGGAACTTGCCGTACGTGCAGGTATTACTCGGCAAGCGATCTCTGCAATTGAGTCGAATCTGTACCTGCCGACAACGGCCGTTGCGCTTCATCTGGCGTCGGTGCTGGCCTGCCGGGTTGAAGATCTTTTCAACTTTAGAACAGCCGAGGACATTGTTGAGGGCAAGTTGATCGGCCATCTTCCGCATAGCGACATGAAGGCTTCACCGATCCGAGTCAAAGTATCCACGGTGGGTTCGAAAACAGTCGTGCGACCGGTAACCGGATTGGGCGAGATGCTTTCCTTTACCGTTCCAACTGATGGGTACGTCGTCGAGGCGCATGGTCAAACATCTGGTGCAATGGTGCGAGTGAAGCTCGCGCGCGATCGTCAGGCGATTGAACAGGCCATCTCCGTGGCAGGCTGTGACCCTGCGATCTTTCTTGCGGGTGAACATATGCGGCGGCACAAGGACCAGACCTCCGTGGTTGGCTGGACGATGGGAAGTATGGCGGCGCTTCGGGCTTTGCAGCAGGGTGAGGTGCATGTTGCGGGGCTTCATCTCTATGATCCGTCGACGGGTGAGTCAAATCTGCCGGTTCTCCGGCGTACGCTGAAAAGTTCGCATTACGATGTCGTTACATTTGCGACATGGGAAGAAGGTTTGCTCGTTCGAGCAGGCAATCCCAAGTCTATCCGGGCAGTCAGCGACATCGCCGATCCCAATGTCACGCTTGTGAATCGAGAAGAAGGGGCGGGAGCCAGGCTGTTGTTGGATCAGCGGTTACGCGCGGCGGGAATCGCTTCGGATCAGGTCAAGGGCTATAATACGATCGTCGCGTCGCATTTCGACATCGCGCGCGCGATTGCAAGCCGTCAGGCGGATGTCGGGATCGGGATTCGATCCGCCGCGCAACTTTTCGGACTCGACTTCGTCCCGCTTCAAGCGGCGCGCTACGACCTTGTCGTGCCCAAAGCCTATCTGAAATCACATCCCACCTTGGCCCATTTGTTCGAGACACTCGTCAGCCGCCCGTTTCGAAATGAGATCGAATCATTGGGCGGGTATGACACCAGCGAAACAGGAACGCTCCATGCGCTACGAGTCGGCTGACGGGAGACAGTCCTTACCAGGCATGCTGGGATTCGTACTGGCGATGTTACTAGCTGGCGGTGCAGCGTTGGCGTCGGAGCCACCGTCGGACTTGCCTTCGCCCACGATGGAGGCACACGGTTCTGGTTTTTCTGATGCGATGCATCGCATCAAAGAGCGAGCTGACGCACAGACCGGAACAAACCGGATTGAGCCTGTCGACGCGATCCTCAATCAATCGAAGGAACTGGAATGGAGTAGGTATTTGAAGACCGCCATGCATTTACCCGATTGGGTGGACCTGGGCATCGAAAACCGGACTCGATTTGAATCATATGATCATCCCTGGCGAACGAGCCAGAGTATTGGAAATGGGAGCACGGACCCCCAAATTGCTCTCCGGTCCCGGCTGCGTGTTGGATTGGGAGGTAATGGTCCCGTGCGGTTCCTTTTTGAAGGGCAGGATGCGCGGGCTTATTTGGACAGGGAGCGAGGAGATTTCAGAGATACTACGACCGTGAACGAATATGACATCTTACAGCTACTCGGATCATTGACCCTGGACAATGTGGGGGGAAGTGGATTGCGTACGGACGTGCATTTCGGTCGCATGACGATGGACTTTGGTCGTCGTCGGCTGATCGCGCGAAATGATTTTCGAAATACCTCAAATGCGTTCGACGGAGTCCATTGGCAAATCGGCCAGGACAAGACCTGGCGGTTCAGGGCCTTTTTTGTGGAACCGGTCATTCGGGACGAAGTAAGGCTCGATACACAACACGACAAGTCTCTTTTTTGGGGAACCTACTTGGAGAGCAGGCATATCCCCTGGCTCCAGTTGGATGCCTACTACTTGGGTTTGAATGACCAGCGTGTGGCCGCCGTTGCCGACCATCGCACGTATTCCACCTACGGCCTTCGCCTCTATAAAGACCCCAAGCAAGCCGAGATGGACTACGAGCTTGAGAGTGCCTGGCAGACTGGTACCCGTGGAGTCACGGACCATTTCGCTCATTTTCAGCATCTGGATTTGGGGTATACGTTCGATGCTCCATGGTCCCCTCGATTCCTGGTTCACTACGACTATGCCAGCGGAGACCGCAACCCTGGCGACGGCCAGGACGAAGGATTCGATACCTTGTTTGGGGCTCGACGATTCGAATATGCGCCGACGGGAACCTTCGGCCCGTTTTTTAGAACTAACCTCAGTTCCCCAGGGTGGCGGGCGATTGTGACACCGTCACAAGGCTGGACCATCCAACTCAAACAGCGATTCTGGTATTTGGCTCAAAGCGAAGACAGTTTCGGAAGTTCCGGACTGAGGGATTCCACCGGAGGATCTGGAAACAACCTTGGGCATGATGTGGAATTGCGCGCCCAATGGGCTGTCAGTCACAACCTATACATTGATGCCGGGTTCGTGCATTGGTTCAAGGGATCGTACTTTGATCGACTCCCTGTGTCAGCCAATTTACCTGTCGGTGGGAACCACGATACGGATTATTTTTATCTTCAGATGAAAGTCAGAGTATAGCGAGGTCGGCCCATGATTCGAATGATGATCGCGTTGTGTCTGTTCGTTGTCGTGGGCGTGAATGTCGCGACAGCCGAAGAACTCATGATTGCGGCGGCGTCAGATTTGAGCTTCGCCTTCAGAGAAATTGTGACGGAGTATGAAAAAGTGAGCGGCGATCAGGTAAGGCTGACGCTTGGATCCTCCGGCAATTTTTTTGCGCAAATTCAAAATGGCGCGCCGTTCGACCTTTATTTTTCAGCCGACATTGCCTATCCCAGAAAATTGGAAGAAGCCGGCTTGACCGTTCCTGGCTCGCTCTATCCCTATGCCATCGGGCGGATTGTCTTGTGGGCAGGCAAGGATTCGCATCTCGATCTCTCCAAGGGACTCGCGGTTCTGCAAGAGCCGACGATCAAGAAGATTGCCATCGCCAATCCCAAACATGCTCCCTATGGCAGGGCGGCAGTGGCGGCGATGGAGTATTTCAAAGTTTATGACCAGGTGAGAGACCGGCTCATTCTCGGAGAGAATATCTCGCAGGCGGCGCAATTTATTGAGTCCGGTGCCTGTGACGCAGGAATTGTGGCATTGTCCCTGGCGCTCGCGCCAGTGATGAAGGCCGCCGGGGAGTATTGGGAGATTCCCGCAACGGCGCATGCGCCGCTGGAACAGGGTGCCGTGATTTTGAAACAGTCGAGAAACCCCGAAGTTGCGAGGCAGTTTCTTGAATTCATCCAAGGCCCCAACGGGCAAGAGATTCTGAAGCGCTATGGATTCGTCGTTCCCTCGGCGAAGTAAGCGATGAACTGGATTGCGATAGCGGTTACCTTCAAGCTTGCGCTGCTGACGGCGGCGGTGCTGCTGGTTGTCGGATTGCCCATCGCCTATTGGCTCACGTTCTCCAAATGGCGATGGAAGTTCATTGTCGAGTCGGTGGTCGCGTTGCCGCTTGTGTTGCCTCCGACGGTATTGGGCTTTTATATTCTGGTCGCGATCGGCCCGCATAGCCCGGTTGGTCGATTCTACAGCGACCTGGTCGGGCATCCGCTCCCCTTTACCTTCGAAGGTCTGCTCCTCGCGTCGATTCTCTACAGTCTGCCGTTTGCCGTTCAGCCAATTGCCGCAGCCTTTGCACAAGTCGACCATCGGTTGATCGAAGCCTCTTGGACGCTCGGGGTGTCGAAGCTCAAGACATTTTTCCGTTTGATTATTCCGTTGTCGACGGCGGGCCTCATCACCGGGGCGGTCCTGAGTTTCGCACATACCTTGGGGGAGTTCGGTGTCGTGCTGATGGTCGGCGGCAACATCGAGGGAGAGACGCGAACGGTCTCGATCGATATCTATGATGAGGTGCAAGCGCTCAATTATGCTGGGGCCGCCAAGACGGCGCTGTTGCTCCTCGCGGTTTCATACGGCGTGCTGTTGCTGGTCTATGCAATGAATCGAAAGGTCTGGGCGGTATGGCCGCAGCGTTGACGGTTGATTGCCGCAAGACCTTTCCCGGCCGGTTTACGACTGCTGCGCAGCTGGTCCTCCCGCTGGATCATCCACGAGTCTTGATTCTCTTCGGGCCATCAGGATCTGGGAAAACGACCTTGTTACGTTGTCTTGCCGGGCTGGAATGGCCGGATGAGGGACGAATTCAATTCGGTTCGACAACCTGGATCGATGTGGCTGCGAACATTCGCCTTTCGCCGCAGGCGCGGCGGATCGGCTACATGCCGCAGGACTATGCGCTCTTTCCTACGCATACGGTGACCGGCAACATTGAATATGGATTGAGCGATCTGCCGACTGCGGTGCGACAGGAACGTGTCCGTGAGCTGCTTGCGTTGTTGCAACTTCAAGGACTGGAACAAGCCAAGCCGGCGCAGTTGTCCGGTGGGCAACAGCAACGCGTCGCGCTTGCGCGCGCGATCGCCAGACGACCGCAGCTCTTGTTGCTCGATGAACCCCTGTCGGCTTTGGATGCGCCGACACGTGTGAAGCTTTGCGGCCAGCTGCGTGTACTGCTCACGCAACTGGCCATTCCGGCGATCGTCGTCACGCACGATTGGGCCGAAGCCCTCACGCTTGGGGACACCATTGCCGTGATGAACGCGGGACAGGTTCTTCAGGTCGGCTCTCCTCAGGAGGTTTTCTCAAGGCCGGCCAATGCAGAGGTGGCACAGATTGTTGGGATTGAGACCGTCGTGCAGGGTCTCGTCGTTGCGAACGACAATGGGCTAGCGACGGTGTCGGTGAACGGGACGATGCTCAAGGGGTTAGGCGCGGACGTGAGCGGCTCGGCTGTGTACGTGTGTATTCGCGCGGACGATGTCTTGCTTGAGCAGGCAGGGAGTGGCATCACCAGCGCGCGCAATTACTTGTTCGGCCTGGTGACCGAGATACTGCCGCAAGGTGTATTGGTGACGGTCACGGTCGATTGCGGGTTTCTTCTGCGGGCGATGATTACGAGGGGAGCTAGGGAAGACCTTGGCCTCGAAAGAGGCTCAACGGTTGTGGCGGCGATCAAAGCCGGCGCTGTGCATCTGGTGTCGAGATCAGCCTAGAACATACCTGCGATGCCGGTAGAGATTTTTTCCTGAATAATCGGCGTGGCTTCTGGAATATCGAGATCTTTTTGTCGCACGTGCCCGACCATGCGCATCTGCTGAACTTTCGGCCCCGCCGACGCCTGGCCTCCCACGGGCTGGCCGAGTGGCTTGCCCATCTTGCGATCAGTAATCTGCACGTCGGTGACGCACAGATAAATGACGCCTTCTTCTTTCGGAGCTTGTTGCATTTGCATGCCGGGGAAGCCGCCTCCTCCACCCATGCCCCTCATGGCCTGCGCCATCATCGCATTCATATCCGGCATGCCTCCGCCCATCGGCATCCCGGCCATGCCTTCCCTGCCTGCGTTTGAGGCCGAGGCCATCACTGTTCCGCCGCTGCTGATTCCTGCGCCGAATCCGGCCTTGGCCACCGATTCCGGTGCGACCTCATCGGCCGCTTTGTGGCAATAGACCACCTTGGCCTGGATCCAATAGTTCGCCTGTTGCGGGTCGGCGGTCAGCTGGTAGCCTTTCGCCGTGAGCTTGGTCTGGATATCGCTGAGTGTGACGGCCTGATTTTCGGAAATGTTTCTCAGCTGCAGATACGCGGTTCGTTGTGTGCTGGGATCGAGGAACACGGTGTTGCTGTTCATGAGCCCGGTGCGGATGATGTTGGAACAGCCGGTGATCAGGCCACACAAGCACAAGAGCGAGGGGTGCCCCTCAACGTTGAGCTTCTAAGCGATGCGAGAACGATGCTGACGGGGTTTTTCAGCATTCTGCCAATGAAAAAAGGGAGGACATGATGTTCACAACAGGGAGATCGTTGAGGACAGACCGGCTCGTTGACTTGGAGCGAACAGTGGATTTCTTGAAGGGGCAGGTTCGCAAGATGCAAAGGGAGTTGTATCGGGCCAAGGTGGAACGGCTTTCTGTTCGCTTGTGGCGAAATCTGGTGAGTCGCAAAGGTGGTCAAGAGTTTATGTCAGCCGTGTGCAATCGGCGCGTTCGTCCGAACACGAAGATGATATCCAATGTTAACCCAAGAGCGTAGGACGGACATGTCGCTTGCCGGCGCCTGTTCTGACTGTGGAGCGGTGGTCCAGCGCCGAATCGTCTGCGTCGATGGGATGACCCATTCAACAGTCGAACTGTGCGAGCGCTGTTGGAGTGCCTCTCAGCAGCGGCAGGTTTTCGCAGGTGGGTGCTGTGGATAGAAAGGCTGGGCGAGCACTGTTGCCGACTTGCATGTGACGCTCTGCCCGCGATGGGGTTGAGACGCCAAGGAAATTTGGTGGCGGTGCCCCGGATTGAACGGGGGACCCGCGGCTTATGAGTCCGCTGCTCTACCAACTGAGCTACACCGCCAGGAAGAATGGTACGCAATCTTGACAGGATACAGGAATGATTTGGAGACTGTCTAGCCCGATGCGCAACAAGCGCGAGACGAGCAAAGAAGTTCTGAGTTAAAAGTTCTGGGTTCTGAGTTGTATGAAACTAACTCACAACTTAGCACTCACCACTGCTTGGTTGGTTCTGTCCCACCGTTCCGGTAGACTCGCCGCATGACTCACCCGCTTCCTTCTTCCTGCGAACAGGCCATTCTGGAACAATTCCTCAAGGCGGAGGCCATGGCATTGTGGGCGGTACGTTCTGCTCAAGCGCAAGACGTTCCCTGCGGGGTGTTGGAGTTCTTGCGCCGTCATGAGGAGGAAGAAGCGCGGCATCTCAAACAGTTTGAACTGTTGCTAGGAACGAGTTCGCACGGGAAGACGGTCCTTCCTCGTATGCCCAATCAATGGAGGGTGCTCGCGGTGCATCTTTACGGATATGAAGCGTTGGGATTAGAATTTGCGAGACTGCTAGTCGGCTTGAGGCCCGATCTGACCTCGATTTTGGAAGATGAAGAAGTGCATGTGGGTTTTTTCGAACATGAAGTCCGCGCCATTCTTGTGCATGGAGGATCCGCCGCTGATGGTGCGCGGCAGGCTGCACAGTCCTGGAGGCGCCGGTTGCCTCGTACGGTCGATCGCTATCTTCACGATGAGAGTCTCGCGGCGTTTCGGGATGAACTGCAGCAACATATTCTCGACGTGATCGACGCGCGCTTTGTTGCTGTTGGATTGTCGGCGCGCATGCCGTTAGCTTGAACAGCGCTAACGACTAAACAAAGAAACGACGAGCCCATCAAGTAGCTCGTCGTTCTTCCCTACATCAAGAGAAATGGTGCACGCTCTTGAGCGGAACATTGATCGGTGTTAGTAGGCTTTCCTGCATGCTGCCATATTCCTTCCACCACAAGGCTTAGACGTATTCGATACATGAGTGGTTTGTGTGTGTACCATTGATTTCATCCGCGCCTGCTTCTTCAAATCGATCTGGACCGCATAGCCTGTACTAAAAAAGAAGAGTGAGAACAATAGCGCAGCACTGACTGAGAGCAGTGCAAATTTCCTATCCATGACTCCCTCCCTAAAATTGGTTACATTGAGTCCTCTAGGCCACTGCTCATCAGCAATCGACGTGCCAGAAGGTCAGTTCGAGCTATTTGCACGGTTAGCAGTTGATTTGTTTGGGTTTAGCGCGGCTGTTGTGACGGATGCCACTCCGAGCGCCGTGGAAATTAACCAAGTAATGTCAGGTTGAGACACAAATTTGCGTGTGTTCAGTCTCGGGCGGTATCTGTCAAGAAATGGGTATGAAGCGGAGGGATGATGGAGTGTGTATTGTTACGGCATGGTATTGCGGCAGAGGGAAATGAATGGCAAGGGCCGGATGGGGATCGCCCCCTGACTGAGCGCGGGGTGAAGCGCGTCGAGCAGGCGGCGGCTGGATTGAACCGGCTCGACGTGCTGCCGACTCACGTCTTGTCGAGCCCCTTGGCTCGGGCGATTGAGACGGCGAAGATCGTGCACAGCGCGCTGAGCGTCCGCTCTGCGATAGAAATCATCGATGAACTCCTGCCCGATGCGCCGCCCAATCGGCTCCTCTCCATTCTGCGCAAACTTCCGCCGGAGTCCTGCGTGCTGTGCATCGGTCATGAACCACAACTCGGGATGGCTGCAACTGTCTTGCTGTCCGGGCGAGTCTCTGCCTCGTTTCCCCTGAAGAAAGCCGGGGCTTGTTTGATCGACCTGTCGATCCCGGCCAAGCCAGTTCGAGGCATTCTTCGTTGGTGGTTGACGCCTGGTCAGTTGCGAGCCATGGGGAAGGGCCATAAGTTGTGAGTGTTTAGTTCTGAGTTCTGAGTTGTCCTGAATTAACTCCTCACTCAGAATTCCTAATTCATAACTTAGAACTCAAAACTCAGAACTGCTTTCTCCGGGTGGTTTGCTCGCCACGTCTCTCTTTTGGAGCAGTTTCGTGAGGTAGGTTCGTTGAAGGCCGAGTTCTTCGGCTGCTTTCGTTTGATTCCATCCATGTTTGTGCAACGTCTCTTCAAGGATTTTCCGGCTATAGGCGTCCATGCGCTCATGGTAGTGCCGAGGAGCAGATCCTGTCTCGGCATCGCCTGGCGAATGGGAAATCGAATCGGCTAAGTGCAGGTGTCCTGGCTCAAGAGTATCTTCGGAACATAAAATGAGCGCGCGTGTGAGTACATTATCCAACTCGCGGACGTTGCCCGGCCACTGATACAGTTGCAAAGCCCGCAAGGCGGGGTCACTCAAATCGCAGGGGCCGCGTGTTCCCATGTGGGCTGCGCGTTTGAGAAAATGTTTGACGAGTGCAGGGATATCGTCCATCCGCTCTCGCAGGGGCGGGAGGGTCACGGTAATCACTGCGAGCCGGTAATAGAGATCTTCACGGAACGTATTCTGCTGGATCGCCCGTCGAATGTCTTTGTTCGTGGCCGCGATGAAGCGCACATTGGTGCGAACCGACTGGGTTCCGCCCACACGAAAGAACGTCTGATCCTGAATGACCCGCAGGAGGCGGCTTTGTAACGGAAGCGGCATGTCTCCGATTTCATCAAGAAACACCGTCCCTCCCTCTGCCACCTCGATCTTGCCTGGTTCCCGTTTGACCGCTCCGGTGAATGAGCCCTTTTCATGGCCGAACAGTTCGTTCTCGAGTAGATGCTCCGGCAGCGCCGCGCAATTGACCGCGATAAAGGGTTTCGAGCGGCGCGGGCTCCAACGATGAATGGCGCGAGCCACGACTTCCTTCCCCGTACCGGTCTCACCGAGCAGAAGGACGGTCACATCGGCTGACGCGGCTTGTTTGGCAATCGTGAGTTGCGTGGCCAGTTTGGCATTGGTTCCAACAAGGTGATCGTATCGATCATCGACTTCTTGACGAAGGACATCGACCTGCCGGTGGAGCGCCACAATGTCCAACGCTTTTTTGACCACGACGGTCAAGTGGTCGGCGCTGAACGGTTTCGTGATGAAATCAAATGCGCCAAGCTGCATGGCCTGAACGGCGCGCTCGATGGTGGCAAACGCGGTGAGGATGACAATGAGGGGTGTGGTGTAGGTTGCGCTCGGATCCTCTTCGGTGCGCCGCTCGCCGTGCGAGGTGTTTCTCACCCGCTCTAGGATCTCCAGCCCGGAGAGGAACGGCAGCTCCAAATCTAAGAGTGCGAGATCGAAGTCTCCTTCTTCAATCAGACGCAGCGCCTCTTTGCCGTTCGCAGCGGTGACGGGCTCATGCCCCATTGAGGCAATGCGATCTTTGAGTCCGTGAAGAATATCGGGGTCGTCGTCGACAATGAGAATTTTTGCGCGCATGGTATCTGCTCAGGTGTTTAGGCTGAAGACTGAAGGCTATTAGCCAGGTCCTCAGAATTGGAAATCATGCACTCATTCTTTCGGAAGGCCGCGCTGAATTGTAGTCCTTCAGCCGTCAGCCTATCAACCTTCAGGCGTTTCTTTCAGCCTTCAGCCTATCTACCTGGCTGCAAGCAGGCACGGTGAAATAAAACCGAGTGCCGGCTCCGGGCGTGCTCTCCACCCAGATCGTTCCTCGATGCATCGTCACCAGGCTTTTTGTAATGAAGAGGCCGAGCTGAGTTCCCTGAGCAGCAGGGAGGGCAGACGGCACCTTGGAAAACTCCTGGAAAAGTTTTCCAAGATGGCCTGGATCAATCCCGCATCCGGTATCGGCGACGCAGGTTTGGACATAGCCCTCGGGGATCGTTTGGAAACCGACGGTGATGCGCCCGCCCGGCGGCGTAAATTTGATGGCGTTGCCGATAAGGTTCCAGAGGATCTGTTCAAGTTTATCGCCGT
>SWDP01000034.1:232235-232763 GCA_005116885.1 Nitrospira sp. | reverse complement strand
GTTGCTGGCGGTGATGGGGCTATTCGGTTGCAGCCAGGATACGCCAGCGGAAAAGGCGAAGGCTGCGGCTGCGTCCGGCAGTGCGGCGACGCAGGCAGCAGGGCAGGCCGCGGTGGATGCGATACAGACTCCGATGGATCAGGCCCGTCAGACGGAAAATATATTGGAGAAGTCTGCAGAGCAACGGGCCGCTGAGGCCAAGAAAGCGACGGAGTAGCAGGGGAGGGGTGGCCTGGCCTGGTTGATCCCCCGTGCTCACGGAACCCTCACGCTGAAAGGGATGGAGGTTGATGATCTTTTGTGCTCGTGCAACGCGCGGTCGCAGACTCTCCCCGTTGGACGCGCGCAGTGGAAGATCCATCCTTGGAGGGAGCATGTATATCGTTCGATGTGCGCAGTAAAGGGCAGCCTCGGCCACTCCCCTAAAGAAAGGTAGAGAGAATTGGGAAATAACAAGGCTTGAGTTCTAACTCCAAGTGCAACACTACCGGCCCTGATGGGCTAAGGTGTTGCCATGCCAAAGAGACC
>SWDP01000034.1:222863-232135 GCA_005116885.1 Nitrospira sp. | reverse complement strand
TATGCTGGTGGGTGAATTCTAATTCCAAGTGCAACACGGTGGTCACGAGTGGCGCGAACAAAGACTCTCGACCCCTTATTATTACCCAAGAGATAGATGAGGAAACTGCTCCTGAGATTCCTGGCGCTGGATGCACATGGTATCCAGATGAGCAGCCACTCTCAAGCGAAGCTGTCTGACTGTCCCGCTCCGTGAAGAAGCACGGTGCTGGCGGCTCGCTCGAACATTCTGGCATTGCCCGCAACGATTGGCCGTGGGTCAGGCTCAGACTCACGGTCTATGCCACTCAAGTGCGGGTAGCGTTGTTTTGCGATGGCAACACCTTAACTCTTGAGGGCTGGTACGGTTGCACTTGGCGTTAGAACTCACGAGGAGATTCTGAGCAGAGTCCTCACCCTGGAGGTTTCAGGGTAGCAGCAAGGCGCGGTGAGTCGATCCAGGTTGAGTCAGGGCGGGGACATCTGCCTGGAAAGTTTGGTTGGCCGGTGGCTCAGGTGGCAGGGGAACTCGAAATATTGGGCGATGTGCGATGTCACCCTGTGGAGCGCGTGCCCGCGGCTGACTATCCGCGCGCGGGAGCACGCTCAGCGCCTGAATTTATGCGGCGATTGAGCTGAGGCGTCGTTGGCGCTGACCAACGATATCCAACGCGGCGACGCGGTAGGTTTCAGCGAGGGTAGGAAAATTGAAGATATTCTCGACAAATGAGTCAACGGTGGCCCCATGCTGAAGCGCCATCTGGCCGAGATGAATTAATTCCGTCGCGCCTTCTCCGATAATCTGAACACCGAGGAGGTATTCGCCTGTTGGATCGGCCACCATCTTCAGTAAGCCGTCACGAATATCTGAGATCTGGCCCCGGGCGATCTCGTTAAATTTTGCCCGGCCAATCATGACCTCTCGATATCGTTTTAGGCCTGCGGCTTCATCTAGTCCGATACTGGCCATCTCTGGAATGGTATACACTCCGGTCGGAATGATGTCGGCTGATTGCCCCACAGGGAGACCCAGGGCATGGCATACAGCCCGGCGGCCTTGTTCCATGGCCGAAGAAGCTAGACCGGGGGGACCGATGAGATCGCCGACACCGTAAATGTTGGGAATGGCCGTCTGGCAATGTTCATTGACGGCCAGCGTTCCCTTTTCAGTGACGATCAAGCCGGTCGTGCTGAGATTGAGATCTTCAATATTTGCCTGTCGCCCCAAGGCCACGAGCATTTTATCGCCTGTGAATACCTGCCCGTCCTGGAGTGTCGTCACGACCTGAGAGATTCCATCCCACCGGACGTCTTTGATGGCCTGTTTCCCGCTATAGCGGCCGCCAGCTTGCTCAAAGCTTTGCACAAACATGCGAACGAGTTCCGCATCGAAAAATTGAAGGGGACGATCGGCCCGATCGATGATCGTGACCTGTACGCCGAGCGCGGCAAAGATTGATGCATATTCCAACGCGATGATTCCCCCGCCCAATACCGTCAGGGAACGTGGCAAGTAAATCATAGAAAGAATTGAATCACTGTCGAGAATATGTTCATGGTCGATTGGAATGTCGACCGGGGCGCGAGGCCGCGATCCTGTGGCAATGATGATCGTGTCGGCGCTGAGGGTTTGTTTCATGCCGTCGATCGTGAGCATTTCAATCAGGCTATCGGAGCGGAACTGGGCGCGGCCATGGAACAACGTGACGCCATTGCGTGTCAACTGGTTCATCATATAGTCGCCATGTGATGTGACGACCTCGTCCAAGCGTTGCATCAGTGTGGCGACCAAGATGCTCGAAGGGATTGCAGCGTTCGGCGTAATTGCAGATCGTTTCATCCGGTCCAGTTGCAGTGCACTCTCGCGAAGCGTTTTGCTCGGGATCGTTCCCCGGTATACACAGCCTCCGCCGACACCTGGCTCACGTTCGATCACCGCAACGTGCTTGCCTGCTTTGGCGCCTTGGATGGCAGCCTTTTGGCCGGCTGGACCGCTTCCGATCACGACAATGTCATAGTGGAGCACTGTACTCATTGTGCCATCGTGTCCACGAGACTGAGGATTTTCTCTTTCAAGCTGAGCAAGGAGTCGACGTCATTGGGGTAAAGATTGAGGTCGGCAAAGACGCTATGGTCACGAAGTGTGCTCTCATCGTAGGAGTCGGGAACGAGTAGGTAGGTGGCCAATCGGTCGGCCAGACAGGTCATCATCGCTTCCTGGCGGTGTGTAGGTGTGTGTTCATAGACCCCATAGTAGGCGATGGCCTCAGCCACCTGTGGGGGTAAGGCCCATTCAACCGCAATCACGCTGCCTACGCGAGCATGATAGCCGTCAAGGAATGCCTGGATGCCATCTGGCCCAAGGGGGACATGGAGGTCTGCGGCAATGGCCGTGACGGTCTTGAGCACGACCGGCTTTCCCACCGCATGCAGGAGTCCGCAGAGGTAGGCGCTTTCTACGTTATAGCGGCGCATGCGCGCGATCTCTTTCGCATAGGCTCCGCTGGCCAGCGCGTGCCGCCAGAGCTGCCGGATGTCCGCTTCATGTCCTGGAATCTTGACGGCCGCGCTCTTCAGAGAGACCGTGACGGCGATCTCCGACAGCTGATTCACGCCGAGCATGGCCACGGCATGCTGGAGCGAAGCAATCGGAGTCCGAGGCATATAGGCGGGCGAGTTGGCTATCCGTAACACATGTGCCGCCAGGGCTTGGTCTTGGTGGATCAAGGCAGACAAACGGGCTGCATCCGCTGAGGGATCATGGGCCAGGGCCATAACCCGGCCAGCGACTTGCGGCAGGACCGGAAGCTCGATTCGATCCTTATCGATCCGCTCGACTAAGGCCTGTTCGATCTGTTCAGGCATTTCCACGTTGTGAGGGGCATGTATCGCGGTGTCCATATTGGAGTCGATCCCTGATGCCGATTGGTGTTCACAGGAGGTCAGTACACTCTCTTGTCGGTAGGATGTTGAGAAACCTTTACCCGCATGACTCATCAACACTTCTGAGGCGTTCAGCGATCTATGGCCATTGATCATGAGCGATGAATCGGGTAGTGGAAGATATGCATGGGTCCGAGGCTTTTGATGGGCTTCACCTATTCAACGGGTTCAGGAATTCTTGTCGGACGACGAACGAAAAGAGTATCCATGGTTTGAAAGGTCACCTCAGTGAGACGGAGCGTAGATTCGCCTGACGCTTCAGTGCGGCTCCTAGCAAGTCTATCTACGTAAGGCACGATGCGTCCGGTTCTCAGACATGACTCGACCTGTTTCTCTGCCTGTATTGCCTACAGTCACACATAGAGCCATCTGGCTCATTGAAAACGACAGGGGGGAAATAGTATGGTTCCGAACAATTGTGTGCGGGTCTGATTATGAGGTGTGTCGTTTGATAGCTCTTCGCTCCTTCCGCTTCTCACCCGTTTCGCTGTGTGTTGTCTCCTCGTCTGGTTGCCCGGCTCAAACAGGTGCTGTGTAGTTGACCAGTCGGTCGTGTGGTGATGCACTGACGCGATAGATCGAGATGTCTGTACAGTCTGATAATAGTGGTTAGGGAGGAAGTTCATGCGCAAGGGTAATAAGAAAACAATTAGCATCGTAATCGTAGACGATCATGAAATCGCTCGAGAAGGATTGCGAACGATACTGGATCGATATGATGATATCGCTGTGGTCGGTGAAGCAGCGACCATGAAAGATGCGATAGCAGAATCCAGCCGCCTGAAGCCGGATGTGGTCTTGATGGACGTCCGATTGTCCGGTGAGAGCGGAGTGGATGCCTGCCGCGCGATCAGAGAGTGCTGTCCTGCCACGCGTGTCCTGTTTCTCTCTTCCTATGAAGACGATGAAGCGGTCCTCGCTGCGGTCTTTGGTGGGGCGTCTGGCTATCTATTGAAACAAATAAACGCCGAGGGACTCATGCTCGCCATTCATGCTGTGGCCCAAGGGCAGTCGATTCTCGATCCGGCCATTACTCAACCTGCCTTGACCCGTATGCAATTGCAGAAAGAACAGGCATTAGAGCCTCAACGGACTTCATTCCTTTTGCTTGCCCCGCTGGTCTCGTATTGTCCGCACGATGGTCTGTCGCATTGGCAGAGCACTCTTGGTCGTCATAAAGAAGCATCGATGCAAACCTGCCCATGAGTGAAGTCAGGCTATTGCCTAAAACGTGTAGTCTTCATGATAGGCCTGAATAGAGCCTGATGGTCCATCATTGCAGGGCACCATTGCTCTCTATCTATAGAGCTGAAATGTCGTGGACCATGAGGGTCATTAGGCACTTTCCGATATGGGAATCTCTTGTACGCTTAGTAGCGATGCGATGTGTATATTCACGACAGCGGGAAGTGATGCGAACGGCTATGAGGACCCTGCAAGTGCGCCGATTCTCCCATCTCGTCTTGTTTCGGACTCATATTCCAGAACTTTATAGAGGGGATGCAGTATGAATGTGTTGTCTATTCTTGTGGTCGAAGACGACGAAGGCCTACAGAACCTGCTTCGGCGACTGCTGACTCGGGACGGCCATCGGGTCACGGTTGTTGGAAGTGGGCAGGAGGCTCTTCGTGTGGTCCAAGAAATTCCCGTGCATGTGATGATGGTGGATCTGAAACTGCCTGATATCGATGGCGTGGCGGTCCTCGAGCGTGTCCTCAAGATCGACTCCAAGGTGCTCGGGATTATGATGAGCGGGTATGGCTCAATTGACTGTGCCGTCAAGGCCATGAAGGCAGGAGCCGTCGACTTTCTGACAAAACCATTTGAGAACGAAGGCGTCGTCGCCTCGATCAACAAAGCTTTGGAGGTGCAGCGCTGTCGGAATTCCGCACAATTATCACGGAAGGCCGTCCGGGAGCACTATCGGCTAAAGCAGTTTGTCGGCACGAGTGAACCGATCCGGCGTGTCATCGAGTTTGTGACGAAGGTCGCAGACTGCGACAGTACCGTCCTGATCCAAGGAGAGAGTGGAACGGGGAAGGAGTTAGTCGCGCGGATGCTGCATTTCCATGGTGAGACGAAAGATCGCCCGCTCGTTCCGGTCAATTGTGGCGCAATTCCTGAGAATCTGCTCGAGTCTGAGCTGTTCGGACATGAGAAGGGGGCGTTTACCGGTGCCGCACATGCGCGAATTGGCCGTTTCGAGTTGGCGCATGGCGGGACAATCTTCCTCGATGAAATTGGTGAGTTAAGTCTCGGCTTGCAAGTGAAGTTGCTTCGAGTGCTGCAAGAGAGGTCGTTTGAACGAGTGGGAGGCACGAGAACGATTGATGTGGATGTTCGCGTCATTGCGGCGACGAATCAGGATCTCGAGTTGGCCGTGCAGCAGAAGCGTTTTCGGGAGGATCTGTATTATCGCCTGAATGTCATCCCGGTTACCGTTCCACCGCTGAGAGAACGACGAAGCGATATTCCTGAACTCGTACGCCATTTCTTGGAGCGATTGAATCACGGCAAGCAGGTGGCTTCGACCGGCTGTTCCACGGATGCCATGGCCCGGTTGATGGACTATCATTGGCCAGGAAATATTCGAGAGCTGGAGAATATGATTGAACGCCTCGCAGTGCTGAGTCAATCGGGGATGATCGAAGTATCGGATCTGCCGGAGCGTCTCCAGCGCCGTTCGGTCGCGACTGAACAGATGACACCCCATCTGATCAGCTTTAGCGATCAAGGGGTGAACTTGTCCCAAGAGATCGAACAGTTTGAAAATCGATTAATCGTCGGCGCGCTTCGACAAGCCAATGGGATTACGAGCAAGGCGGCGCAGTTGCTCCAAGTAAACCGCACAACCTTAGTTGAGAAGATGAAACGAAAAGGGTTCGCTCCGAAGAATCAGGGATGCCCTGCCTTCTAGCCGTATAGTCTGGACGCGCCTCACTCCCTGATCTTCAGGCGAGAGACAAAGCGCGGACTATCTTCTCTCTCCCACCGTGCAGCTCGCTCCTTGCCGGAGTTCAGACGATTATTCCACGCACCGTCATGAATCATGTGAACGTCACGCTCCCGTTCGTCAATCGATTGACGAACACAGTGGCGATGCGTCGGATGTTTGACGAGTTTAAGCACGACATCGCGCGCCTGTTGAAAGTTCTCTCATCTGGCACACAGTTATTCACTCGATTTGAAGGGCATGGAAATTGCTGAACCTGATTGTGTCTATGAGAAGAAGCGTGACATATATGTTGTTGGCCCTGTATGTGTGCGCGCAGAGTGCTGCCGGGCATGTCGCCTGTGCAGCTGCGCCGTACTCGTCGGAGGCGACATCTCCAGAAGGGAGTTCGCGAACAGTCTCTCCACGGATCGCATTGCCTGATGATGGGCCCATCTATGATCGAACCATGGAGGGTCCTGGTGTCGCACAATTCCAAGAAGCGGTGAAGGCCTTTACCCGTGGGCAGTATGCGGCGGCTCGCGCAGGATTTTCAGCGCTTGACACACTTGATTCCTCCAGTCCGCTGATCCCTCCCCTGAAGGCGTTCTTAGCCGAACTCACCCTGCTTGAACACCCTTCGGACCATGCGCGAGGAGAGGCGGTTACGCTCTATCGCAGCATCATTGGCTCATACCCGAAGAATCCCAATGCGTTCCGGGCACACTGGCGGGTTGGTGACTTGTATGCGGACATGGGATGGCTCAGAGACGCCGTGACCGCGTATGAATATGCGCTTTCCCGCGAGCTGCCTCGTCATGATGCGGATCGGACGTTGCTCGCGTTGGGCAGCGTACTTGGGGAGCTGGGACGATTGGCAGAAGCTGCGCGGGCATTCGGTGTGGTTCGGGAACGCGCGATTGACGATCGTCTTGTCGTGAGGGCTACGTTGGATCAGGCCAACGTCCTGTATGCCCAGCAACGCAAGCGAGATGCATTACCACTGTACGATTTTTTGTATCGGCGTTGGCCGAATACACTGAAATACAATCCTGATGCCTTGCAGCAGTATGGTGATGCCCTTTTTGACAATCAGGAGCTGAACAGAGGCCGTGAAATCGATCTGCTCCTGTTCAACCTCTTTCCGTCGCACCGACATGCGGGAACGGTTCTCGTCCGTCTTGGAGACAGTCATAGCCGACTTGGTCTGCACACACCGGCAGAGCTTTTTTACACCGTCGCTCAGACAGCGTATCGAGATACGGCGGCAGCGGTCGTTGCCCGCATGCGCCTAGCACGGAATGAACAGGAAATTGCGGCGTCGGCAGGAGAGAGCTTATTGCGTAAGAAGGTGGAAGGCATAATGAGGGGGAGCAGCTCATCGTATTTGGAGTCATCAGAGGGCGAAAGGCTTTATCAGGCGATCGCTCTCAGTCACCAGGGTGACAGGCTCGGCAGCGAGGCGCTCGTTCGCTTGGCGGAGCACTATGAATTGCGCGGTGACCCACCACGCGCCATTCAGGTGTACCAAGACGTCACTCGTCGGGCGGGTGTCGTTGCGCATGATCCCTGGCCGTCTGCGGCGGGGCTCCATCTGGCCGCGATCTTAAAACCCCAGTTGGAAACGGCTATCAAGAACAAGAACGATGTTCAGGTGCTCACGCTCTTTCATAGTCACGGGCGGGATCCGGAGCAACATTATGCCGGGACACAGACATTGTTGGAGGTGGCCGACACGCATCGCCGGCTTGGTTTTTCACCTGAAGCCGTACGGCTCTATCAAACATTGGTTCGCAATCGGAAGATGGCTTCGCTCCACGAGGCGGCGCTCGCCGGCTTGGGAGAAAGTTATTTAGACCAGTCTGACCCAGAGGCCGCCAGGAACGTATTTGAAAGTTTCCGGCTTCACTATCCCAAAAGTTCGCGTTCTACGCGAGTCTCGAGTCAATTGACGACGGCCATGCTGGAACAGGGAGACCGTCGAAGTGCCATCCGTATCATGCGGCACTGGACGCGGGCGCATCCCCATGATCCCGCGCATCGTTGGATGTATGTGGCCCTTGCGCGGGCGTTGGCGGAAGATCAGAAACCAGAGGAGGCCGCCGCGGCATTCGAGGAAGCATTGAAACACAACGCACTCAATAGGCCTCAGGATCTTCGACGGTATGCCGACCTACTGTTTCAACTGAACAAGCCTGAACGTGCCACGGATCTTTACCGACAGGTACTGAAGTCCAGACCTGATCCCATGGAGACTGAGTGGGCGCAGGTACAGATCATGCTCAATTCAGGGGGCAAGAACCGTACAAATGGCCGCCAGACGGGCGAGCGTGCGGACGCGGCATTTCAAGACCCGCTATTCCAACGTGCTGCTGGCGCCATGCAGATAGGTCTCAAGTCGGCCATTGGGGATACAGGGAGATAACCTCATGAATGCACACCATGCCGTAGTGACCACTGATAGCGATTTATTGCACCAGGCATTTCAGAGTTTCGACGATGCCGCCGTGACCTTGCAACAGTCCTATCAGACGTTGACCACTCGATTGGAGCAGCTTGATGTCGAACTGGCCGATCGCAACGAGGCGCTTGGAAAAAATTTGCGCGTCAATGAAGAACTGCGTGAGCATTTGACGGCGATTGTCGAGTCTCTCTCGACGGGTTTACTGGTGATGGATACCGAAGGAATAATTACACGGTGTAACCAAGCGGGTGAGCAACTCCTCGGGCTGCCGCGTGAGCAGATTGTCGGCTGCTCCTTAGTCGCCTGCCTCAAGGACGCTCAACTGGACGGTGATGTGTATCCCCTGACGACGCGACAGGGCGCGGCCGTGTCGCTCTCCCAACGCGCCCTGCACACGAGCGAAGGACGTCATGCCGGACGTGTTCTCCTGATTCAGGATGTGACGGCGGTTCGAGAACTGGAGGATCGGCTGCAGCGCCGTAATCGGTTGGCGGCCATGGGTGAGATGGTCGGGCGGATTGCTCACGAAATTCGGAATCCCCTTGGCAGTATCGAACTGTTTGCATCGATGTTGCGCCGTGATTTGTACGGCCTTCCTTCACTACGTGGATACGCGGAACATATCTCATCGTCTGTTCACATGATGAATCGTCTCTTGACCAATCTCTTGCTCTATACCAAACCCGATTGCTCACATGGGGAGTGGCATGAGACGGAAGGATTGATGGTCGAAGCATTGACGCTGGCGGCCCATGCCGTTGCACAGACCAAGATCGACATTCGTCTGGATGTGAATCCTCATGCATCTCGGATGTGGTGCGACGCGGGGCAAATGAAACAAGTGCTCCTGAACCTCATTCTCAACAGTATCCATGCCATGTCAGGTGGCGGAACGCTGACCCTATCGGCAACCCTCACAGAGGAGCAGACGCCAGGAAGGGGGGCGTTTCGTCTT
>SWDP01000034.1:177987-222763 GCA_005116885.1 Nitrospira sp. | reverse complement strand
GGACGGATCGACGTGGAGAGCGTGGAAGGGCGCGGTACGACGTTTACGATGGTGTTCCCGCATCCTTGCGAAGAGAGTCGCACCGGGAGGCGAACATTGACTGCGCGTGATTGTGGAGGTGACGCCGACAACCCCATCATGATCGACGCGCACCACTTTATTGAAGAGGAGACCTCTGCATGAGCGAACAGGACACAGGAGGTCATGCGTCGGATATTCCTGAGCAAGCCGAGCGAGTGTTGATCGTCGATGACGATGCATCCATGAGGACCGCTCTCATGGAGTCTGTCCGTCGTTTGGGCTTTGACGTGCAAGGTGCGATCGATGGCGTCGAGGCCGTGGAACGTGTCGGTCGCTACAAGCCCTGGTTGGTGGTGACCGATCTGAAGATGCCGCGTCTTGGCGGGCTGGATCTGATCAAAGAGATCAAAGGCCGTTCGCCGCACACATTGATGGTGTTGATGACCGCATACGGGACCGTGGAGACAGCCGTGGAGGCGATGAAATACGGCGCGAGCGACTATATTCTCAAACCGTTTTCCACCGATTTGCTTGAACGGGTGATTGCCAATCTGAAAGCCCGCGACGTGGATGCCTCACCGCTGCCATCTGAGCCGATCGATCAGCGGTCTATTCTGACGCAAGACCCGGGCATGGTCCGTCTGCTCAGTACGGTTGAGGGGGTTGCCGCAAGTCAGGCGACTGTTCTCATCAATGGAGAAAGCGGCACCGGAAAAGAATTGCTGGCCCGTTTCATCCATAGCAGAAGCCCTCGTGCCCACCGTCCCTTTATCGCGGTGAATTGCGCGGCGTTGCCGGACGGGCTTCTGGAAAGCGAGTTGTTTGGTCATGAACGGGGAGCGTTTACCGGAGCCATCATGAAGAAAATCGGCAAGTTCGAGATGGCCCATACCGGCACGTTGCTTCTGGATGAAATTAGCGAAATGAACATGGGTTTACAGGCCAAGTTGCTCCGTGTGATTCAGGAGCGAGAGGTGGATCGAGTGGGAGGCCGAGAACCTATCTCAGTCAACATTCGGGTCATTGCCACGACAAACCGGTCGCTCTACCACGAAGTGGAACAGGGGCGGTTTCGGGAAGACTTGTATTATCGTTTGAATGTGTTTCCTATCACCGTGCCTCCGTTGCGGGAGAGGCCCGCCGATATTTCGTTGCTCGCAAGACATTTCGTGACGGCCTCTGCCGCGCGCAATGGGCTCCCGGTACCGATGGTGTCGGCGGAGACATATGCGATGCTTCAGGAGAGACGATGGAAAGGAAACGTGCGCGAACTGGAGAACGTCGTGGAGCGTGCTGTGCTGTTGGCCGGAAATGGCCCGATCCTTCCAGGCCACGTGTTACTGGAGTCCGGTAGCCAGCCGGTGATCCCTGCCGCAATCTCAACGGTGTCACAACCGTCCGGCAATGGGTCGCTGTGGGAAATGGAACGGGACTTGATATTTCAAACTCTGGCGCGAGTGAGGGAGAATCGCACTCATGCGGCGAAGGAATTAGGCATCAGTATTCGCACGTTGCGGAACAAGCTTCGAGAGTATCGGGAGACCAATTGCCGGGCTTCTGCATGATCCGGTCATTCATCCAGGTGTGGGGAGAAAGTATCCGGCATGTATTGCCGATGGGCAAAGATGAGTCATACGAGGTCGTCGGCAGTCTTTATTGCACAGCGTCTCGATAACTGTCGGCAATGGCATTACGATTGCAGTGGTATCGCTAGCCCGACAACCAGAGGAGGCATCACATGACGATTTTTGATCGCACCATGCAATTGCTCCATCGCACGCTGGATTTGCGCGAAGCCAGACAGCGGGTGATTGCCTCCAATATCGCGAACGAAGAAACACCGGGCTATCGAGCCGCCGATCTCAATTTTCAGGATTCCTTGCAGGCCGCGCAGCGAGGGAAAGGTCTTGTCACACTCTCGGTGACTCAGGGCCTTCACATCGGTCCACGCGGAGACTCGGTGCAACAGGTAATGGGAAAGCTCGGCCCCGTGCCCGCGGGGGACCTGCCCTTGGATGCCAACTCGGTCAACATCGAGCTGGAGATGGCAAAAATGTCGGATAACGCTATGCAGTACAATGCTGCCGCAGACTTGCTCGCGAGGAAGTTTCGAGGGTTACTCAATGCCATCCGCGAGGGGCGGTAACGTGAAGAGGCTGGGAGTTCCGGACTCTCCGTCCCCTACATCTGGCCTTTCACCGTTTGCCCGTGAAGGAGGTTACGTATGGAAATGACCGACAGCATGGCGGTGTCCGTTACTGCCTTAGATGCACAACGTCAGCGGCTCAACGTGATCTCCAGCAATCTGGCGAACGCACAGTCCACGCATACGCCAGGAGGCGGTCCGTATAAGCGTCGAGATGTGGTGTTCCAATCCACGCCGGTCGCCAGCCCATTCCAAAAAGCGTTTCGTCAGGTGTCGACGGGGCCAGGGGCTCACGCGCTCGATGGTGTCAAGGTGCTGCGCGTGCAGGAAGATAGAAGGCCCGGGCAGGTGATCTACGATCCGCGCCATCCGGACGCCGATAAGAAAGGCTTCGTCAAGATGCCGAACATCAACGTCATGGAAGAAATGGTGAACATGATGGGAGCATCCCGCTCCTACGAAGCCAATGTGCAAGCGATCAATGCGACACGCACCATGTGGAATAAGGCGCTGGAGATCGGGAGGTAGTCGTGGATCAGATTAAGGCAATCACATTCCCAACCGTGCCGTCGGTGGATAATGCAGGAGCCTCCCATGTGGCTGGTGGCGCGTCCTCAAGCGGGTTTATGAATACGCTGCAGCAGGCGATCAGTAAGGTCAACGACATTCAACTGGAAGCAGGACAGGCGACCCAGGCGCTGATGACCGGCCAGACACAGAACATCCATCAGACGATGGTGGCGTTGCAGGAAGCCGATGTGTCGTTCCAACTGATGATGCAAATCAGGAACAAGCTGGTGTCGGCCTATGAAGAAATTCAACGGATGCAGATATAGGACGTGAAAAGTGAAACGTAAAAGGTAAAAGGGTTTACAGATAGAGCGTTTGTCGGTCCAACGTTTCTCCTTTCACATTTTACCTTTCACGTTCTTGAGGGTTGCCCATGCTGTCTAAGTTTTCTATCAATCAGCGCATGATCATTCTGATTGCGCTTGCCGGCTCTGTTGCCGGCCTTATCGCGCTTGCGTTATGGACGCAACAGCCCGATATGCAGGTGCTGTTCACGAACCTCAATCCTGAGGATGCGGCGGGGATTGTGGATAAACTGAAAGAAACGAAAGTCCCATATGAGACGACCGGCGGCGGCACCACGGTGCTTGTTCCTAGTGCACAAGTTCATGAGTTGCGGTTGCAGTTGGCGACCCAGGGCCTTCCTCATGGGGGAGGCGTCGGTTTTGAAATCTTCGATCGATCATCGATCGGCATGTCAGATTTCGTTCAGAAACTCAACTATCGTCGCGCACTGCAAGGCGAATTGGCTCGGACGATCGCCCAAATGCCGGAGATTGAACGAGCCCGCGTTCACCTCGCCACTCCGGAGCGGCGCTTGTTCTCCAATGAAGAAAATCGGGCGCGGGCGTCGGTTGTCGTGTCGTTGCGGAACGGGCAAGCACTCGCGAAGACCCAAGTAAATGGGATCGTTCATCTGGTGTCGAGCAGCGTCGAGGGTCTCCAAGTCAAGGATGTCACGGTGGTGGATGGACATGGACGGCTCCTTTCATCGGCCGCTGGAGGCGACGATGCTGCGGGGTTGACCGGTTCCCAGCTGGAGTACCAGCGAACGGTTGAAAAAGATATCGAAACCCGCATCCAAACGATGTTGGAACGAATCGTCGGGGTGAATAAAGCCGTAGTGCGGGTGTCGAGTATTCTTGATTTTCGCAAAGTGGAAACGACTGAAGAGAAGTACGATCCGAACAGTCAAGTCGTTCGAAGCGAACAGCGAGGTCAGGAAAAGGCTAATGGGGTCAACGGTGTATCCGGCGGCGTGCCGGGTGTCCAGTCGAATGTCCCGGAAGGGGCGGCCCAAGAGCCGGCTCAAACGAGTTCGAGCGCGAATCAGACCAAGAACGAGACCGTGAATTATGAAATTAGCCGGACCGTCTCTCGAGTCGTTGAATCTACCGGCAGCATCAAGCAACTTTCCGTGGCGGTGTTGGTGGATGGGATGTACGAAGGCGGCAAGGCCTCCGAGGGTGAGAAAACTTCAACCAGCGTGGCGAAGAAATATGTGGCACGATCCGAAGAGGACATGAAGCGTATCGAAGAAATCGTCAAAAAAGCCATGGGTTATTCGGCGAACCGGCAAGATCAAGTCCAAGTGACCAACGTGCAATTCGACATTGCGACAGAAGAACCTCCCGCGCAGGGGGTCGAGGCCGCGGCAGAGCCGGCCAATTCCTTTACTCCCTATATTCGTTATGCGGTTGGAGGAGGGCTCTTCCTTCTCATCCTCTTCATGGTGGTACGTCCACTGATGGCTATGCTGGGGACGACGGGACAACCGGCTGAAGGGGTCACCACGCCGCAGCTGCCCGCTTCGGTGAGTCAGGTCGAAGCGTCAATAGCGGGAGGAAAGCCTCGCGCACAGATCGTCGATATGGCGCGTGGTAATCCTGATGCCGCGACGATGGTCGTCAAGCAATGGTTGAAGACCAGCTAGTAAGGCGTATGTAGCGATGGCCACCCAACTGAGCGGCGAGCAAAAGGCGGCCATTCTCCTGAAAGCTATTGGAGAAGAGGCTGCTGCGTTGGTGATGAAGGGCCTTGACCCGAAGGAGATTCGCCGATTGGGGGCCTCCATGCATGCGACGGCAAATTTTACCAGAGATGAGGAATCGATCGTCATCGATGAATTTGAGAAGGCCAGTGCCACTGGTCAGGTAACCTTTCGCGGAAGCGAATATATCAAAACTATTCTATCCAAGGCGCTCGGTCCTGAAAAAGCACACCGTATGCTCGAGTCCATGACCACCAAGGTGTATCCGGGACTCGATGCGATGAAATGGGTGGATGCCAAGGCCGTCTCAGCCATGATTAGGACCGAACATCCCCAGACGATCTCCGTGATCTTGGCGCACATGGAACCGGATCAGGCCGGCGTAGTCATGGCCGATTTACCAGAAGCTCTTCGAACGGATGTCGCCTTGCGCCTCGCCACCATGGAAGACTTGCAGCCAAGCGTGCTTGAGGAACTGAGTGACGCGTTGCAGAGTTCACTCGGCGCGAGTACCGGCACTCGTGCAACAAGCGTCGGAGGTGCTGAAGCGATTGCCGATATTCTGACGACCCTCGACAAAGCCACTGAGGGAGGCATCCTGTCAAAAATCGCCGAACGCGATCAGCTATTGGCCGATACGATCCGTGGATTGATGTTCGTCTTCGACGACCTCATTAAGCTGGATGACCGTGGTATGCAAGAACTGATGAAAGAAGTCAGTAAAGAGGATCTTCCTGTGGCATTGCGAGGAGCAAGTCCTGAAACCAGGGATAAGTTCCTGAAAAATATGTCGAGTCGAGCGGCGGAAATGTTGAAAGACGACATGGAATCGAGAGGCCCGGTGAAGGTGGCAGAAGTCGAGAAGGCACAACAAAATATCCTCAAAGTCTGCCGAAAGCTGGAAGAGGAAGGGCGGATCGTCATTGCCGGTGGAGCGGAGGCGGTACTGTAAATGGAACGGGCTTTACACGGCCAGGCGACACTCGCCCAGCCATCCGTCAGTCGCAGCGGTCAACGAGATAGTTCAATTCTTGTCGTTGACGATGAGGAGGCGATCCGGGAACTATTGATGAAGCTGCTGCAGTCGGCAGGGCATCGTGTGCGTGCGGTTGGGTCTGCACGGGAAGCCCATGCGGCGTTAAAAAAGTCTCCTGTTTCGCTCCTGATCACCGACGTCAAATTGCCGGATCAAGACGGCATCGCGTTGCTTCAACAAGCCTGTGAGCTCGATCACCGCATGATGGGGCTGGTGATGACCGGGTACGGCACGGTGGATCTCGCAATTCAGGCGATGAAGGCAGGAGCGGCAGAATTTCTGATGAAGCCGTTCGAAAACGATGCGTTACAGTTGGTGGTGAATCGTCTCCTTGACCTGTATCACCTGCGTTCTGAAAATACGGTCCTCAAGCAGGCAGTGATTCGCGCCTCCGGGGTTCGCTGCCGGAGTCTTGCGCTGACCGACTTTGGTACCGGCGATCGGTTTATCGGCGACCAGGGCCCCTCGGACTACGATCAAGGCATTGCGGAGGGTGAGCGGCGAGCCGGCGCACGAGTCGCGGCAGTCAGGCAACAGGAGCAGACGCTTTTGGCCAACGCCGTTCGGCGCTTCGATGACACGCGGGCATCGTTGCATCAGACCATCGAAGATGACGTGACGGCACTGGCGCTCAGTTTAGCGACACGTATTCTACGCGAGACGGTGATGGAACGGCAGGATGTGGTAATCGCCTTGTTAAAGTCGGCTTTGGCCACGGTTCGTGAGGCGGGGGTTGTCACCGTGCGAACACATCCCTCCGATGTCCAGGTCCTCGAGGCGGCTCGTGCGGAGTTGTGTCGAGACCGGCCCCCGGCATTTGCGATGCATGTCGAAGGCGATTCATCGCTCTCCCGGGGGAGTTGTCTTGTTCAAACTACAAATCGACTGATTGATGCTTCGCTGGACCAGCAATTGCTGCGGCTTGGAGAGGTGTTACAGAAGCGAGGCCGCCGTGAATCTCGTTGATCTCATTGAACGGACAGATCCGCTGGTGGTCTCAGGCCGTGTGGCGCAGGCCGTGGGGATTGTGATCGAAGGCTATGGCCCCATGACATCGGTCGGAGAGCTGTGCGACGTCACGCGTGAGGATGGAGAGGGAACCGTACCGGCTGAAGTGGTGGGGTTTCGTGGGGACCGTGTGCTGTTGATGCCGCTCGGTGAAATGCGGGGGATCGGTCCCGGCAGCCGGTTGCTTATGCGGGGGCATTGCGCGTCGGTCTCGGTCGGCCCGCAGCTGCTCGGTCGTGTGCTCAATGGACTAGGTGAGCCATTGGATGGGCGCGGTTCTCTCATGACCGAACAGCGATATCCGTTGCATGCCGCGCCGATCAATCCTTTGAAACGAGCGCGTATTGCGCAGCCGCTCGATCTGGGTATCCGGGCGATCAATGCCTGCCTGACATGCGGTCGTGGACAGAAGGTCGGCATTTTTGCCAGCTCCGGTGTCGGGAAAAGTGTATTACTTGGGATGATCAGCCGCTACACCAAAGCCGACGTGAACGTCATTGCCCTCATTGGCGAACGAGGACGTGAAGTCAACGAATTCCTCGAGCGCGATTTGACCCCCGAGGCGCTCAGCCGCTCGGTGGTCATTGTGGCGACGTCGGACCAGCCACCCTTAGTACGATTACGCGGTGCCTTCATTGCGACGACGATTGCAGAGTACTTTCGTGACTGCGGCAGGCAGGTGCTTCTAATGATGGATTCACTGACCCGCTTGGCCCATAGCCAACGCGAAGTCGGACTCGCGATCGGTGAGCCGCCGACCACAAAGGGGTATACTCCCTCCGTCTTTACCATGTTGCCCAAGCTGTTGGAACGAGTCGGGACCAGTTCCGGTTCTGGCGCGATTACGGGGCTCTATACTGTGCTCATGGAGAGTGAAGAACTCTCCGATCCCATCGCGGAATCGGTCCGGTCGATCCTGGATGGCCACATTGTGCTCTCGAAGCAGTTGGCCGCGCGCAACCATTTCCCGGCAATCGATCTCCTGAACAGCACTAGCCGCGTCATGAAAGATATCGTGGGGCGGGATCACTATGCCGCGATCAGGTCCATGATCGAGCTCCAAGCACGGTACCAACAATCTGAGGATCTCATTCTGCTTGGAGCCTATAAGGCCGGCACCAATGGCGACCTCGACAAAGCCGTAAGGGCTCAAGATGGGATCAATGCGTTTCTTCGTCAGGATATTGAGCAATCCGTGTCCATGGGCGCCTCGGTTCAAGACTTGCTCGCTCTGATGAAGTCGATAGGATGAAGCTTGATGTGTTGCGGCGGTACCGAGCGCAGATGGAAGAGGTCGTGCGGATGGACCTGTTTCGTCTGCGGCAGGAGCTTCAGGATGCAGAAGCGCGCACTCGTCTCCTGGAAGCGCAGATGAAACACACGGCAGATGCGTATCTGCCGAAGGATGGTAGAGGGGTCGTGTTGGAAGAATTCCTGGTGCGGCAGTCTATGCTGACTGCCGAGGTATCGAATCTGTCGGCGGCAATGCAAATGGAACGGCATCTCCGTGAGGCAGGGGATCAGAAGCAGGATGAATTGCGAGAAGCCATGCAAGATCGGCGCACCCTCGATCGTCTGGCTGAACGCATACGGCAGCAACAGCGTGGTCTCCAGTGGTGCTCCTTATTCGTCGCACCGTGCGCCCCAGAGGGTACGCCTCCGGTTTCGATTCACCTGCGGCCTTGCTGGACGGCCTTTTTGATCATCCTGCGAGGAGTGCTCCTATTGCCTCAGACGGGAAAATCTATGAAATTCTGGGGTAGACCTATATTTTCTCCGCAGCCTGCTAGGCACAGGCATGGCGCTCAAAAGCGTCGAGATTATCACACCGGTTCCTGGGGTCATGAGAGTAGGGGAGCGGATTTTTCTGGGTGGAGCGGTTGGTTGTCGGCTGCCGCGCTTGGTGTGATTATCGCGCTGTCCTGGACGATAGTGTTTGTTCCCCAGGCCTCGGCTGAGCAAGGACAGGATCCTCAGCGGTCCTCGACGGGCTTGCCGGTTTCTGCGGCTGTCGAAGCTGGTTCGCCGAGGTCGATGGCAGCCGATCACATCAAGAAAGCGGGAGGCGAATCATCCACGACGGGAGCCGAACCGGTCCAAGGGCCAGCGCTCGCTGTGCCAGAAGAAATGGTTGCCATGTTCCAGCAACGGAAACAGGACTTGGAACGACGCGAAAACTCGGTTCGGGAGGCAGAGGCGAAGCTTGCGATTCTCAAGGCTGAAGTGGAGCAGATCTTGAGCCAGGTTGAGGCCTCAGAGCAGCGCCGTCTTGCGAAAGAAAAATCCGCTGTGGCTCAACAGGCTTCACCGGAGAAGCCCGCCGTCGATACACGCACGCAGCAACTAGGACAGCTCGTTAAGATGTATGAAAGTATGCCTGCAGAGGAGGCCGCTGAGCGCATCGAGCGAATGACCAACCGGAAAGCCTTGGAGATTCTCCGTCTCCTGAAGAGCAAGTCGGCGGGAGCAATTTTGGCACAGGTCAAAGTCGATCGCGCGGCTAAATTGAGCGAAGAATTTCTCACGACTCCATAGAAGCCTGCCGTTCGAAACGGTTCTCCTACGCCGAATGAACCGCCGCCGTTGTCTCGTCTGGAAGTCAATACTGAATAGGGTTCAGGCCGATTCCTTCCACAGACAAGGAAAATTTTTCCTGCCTACGCTGCATTTTCTTCCCTATTTTGTTTCATCAACTCTCGATCTCCTTACTAACCCTACGCCGGATGATATATCTCGCGAATTGTGAGTTGGCATGGAGCTTGAACATGCCGGTACCAGTATCAGATCTTGTTCGCACACAGTCACGGGCTGTTCCTCATTATGGATATTCAGACACAGACTCCATTGGTCGACCGTTCCGGCGCGTCGCTACATTCGAACGCATTCAGTGAGAAAGGCCCGCTCCAACAATCGGTGCAGCGCGGAACCTTTTCTGCGACTCTCAAGGATGCAGCGCAGAATATTTCCAGGGAGAAGGCTTCCGAATACTCCGAATCAGACGATCCGATTGAGCCAACCCCATCATCCGACGCCGAGAAGCAGCCCGTCATCGCCTTAGTGATAGGAGGCACGCTGGTACCTACTTCTCTCGCACAGGAGCTTTCTTCTCCTGAGGACGGCGATGTCGAGCGCACACAGAATTCCCAAATCTCCTCTTTGCCTGGTATTGAGTCAGGCCTATCTCTGCCCCAGAGTGTGAGTCAAGTGGAGATTCAAGGAACTGGAGCCGAGGGGCAAGCAGGTGCGGCCTCCGAGGCGGTATTGTCTACGAGTACGGATGGGCGTAGTGGTTCGGCACAGCAGCCCACTATCGTTCCTGGGCAGTCGGGTGACGCATCTGCGATGACGCCGAAGCAAACGGTCTCAGGTACCACGGGCGACTCGCGTGTCTGGAATGGTCGTGTCGCTCAAGCCGACCGTTCTTCTGATCCCCTCAATCAGTCGTCCAGTCACTCGCTTGCTCCCAGGACATTGCCACAGGACTCCCCGATTTCCGATCAAGGGACAATTCCTCTCATGGAACACCACGAGGCGAGGAATGTCCTTGCCGCTGTGTATACGAATGGAGGGGGGCAGTCGCTTGAGCGGCCGGGGACTGGTATTCAGCCATCGGCGGTTATCCAAGAACAGGAGGCTGAAGCGACGACATTGCTAGGGCAACCGCTCACGATCCCTGTGGTTGGAGCCAGTGAGGGGAGGGGGCAAGACCCATTCGGGGCGGATGCACAGGGAAGAGAAGGAGGGGCCTTCTTTCATGAAATGGATAGTGGGGCTTTGGAATTGGCAACACACGACAACCAGTCCTCTTTCTTCAACGGCCAATTGGCATCAGCGCGGCAGGCACAGTCGTCGGTAAATGGAGAAAGAGCCTCTGGTCTGACGTCACCGGTGGATCAGCTCAAGACGGCGCAGGCACCTCTTGGGGAGGCGCATGCCGAACATGTCACTTCGGCATCTGGAAAGGTTCAGACTGTTCATGTGGAACTTCCATCTCATGACTCAGGCCCTTTGAGCGTGCGGATCTCCATGACGGACCAGACGGTGCATACACAGTTCACCACTGATCGAAACGAACTGGGCGCACTCCTGTTTACACGACAGGATCAGCTTCAGCACAACCTGGCTAAGTCTGGGCTTGAGCTCGGTCAGTTTCAGGTACATATCGATCAACAGGGCAGGCAAGAGGCGTTGCCGGATCGGCAGTCTCGACGAAATGGCGGAGGGTTTGAGCAGGAGCCGGCACCACAGGACCATAATCAGCAAGCCCAAGATCGGGATCGGCCCGCTCATCGACCCTCACGTGCATTGAGTTTGTTTGCATAGCTATGGAGATGTTCACAAATTTCGCATGTAACGAAAGGACAGAGTCATGATCGACTTCGCGGCGATAAACAATTCAACGACGAAGACCCCCACGCCGACAACCGGCCCAAAAGAACTCGGCCAGGACGAGTTCTTGAAACTTCTCGTCACCCAGCTCCAGTATCAGGACCCGCTCAAACCTCTCGAAAACCAGGATTTCATTGCGCAGACGGCGCAGTTTAGTCAATTGAACCAGATGACCGATCTCGTCAAATTGATGAAGCGGAGCGTTGAATTACAGGAAACAGCACTCGAGTCAAAACAGACGCCACGTGTGCAACAGGCGTAGAGACGTCGGTGTGATGTGTGCCGGGCGGTGAAGAGACAGGCATCAATCGGTTGTCGGGACATTCCAATGAGTAAAGGAGACAGATTATGGGGATTTTGACCTCGCTCTTTTCGGCGGTCAGCGGACTCAATACATACGGGAATGCCATGTCCGTGATCGGGAACAACATTGCGAACGTAGGGACGGCGGGGTTCAAGTCGAGCCGCGCATCATTTGCCGATCTGGTCTCGGCTTCGCTTGGCGGTGGGTCGACGACCGGCCAGGTTGGGCTGGGGGTTTTTCTGAATGATGTGCAGACAAGTTTTGTTCAGGGTTCCCTCTCTAATACAGGAAACACCCTGGACTTGGCCATCGATGGAAACGGGTTTTTCAATGAGCGCGATGCCGCGGGAACGGTCTCCTATTCTCGCGCCGGGCAATTTCAAGTGAACAATCTTGGAGAGATTGTGGACCCGAGCGGTCGATTCTTGCAGGGTTATCAAGCATCGACAACGGGGGTCATCTTAGGGACCGTTGGAAATATTACGTTGTCCACGGCTACTGTTGCCCCACAGGCCAGCAGCACCGCGGCTGTGGAAGCCAACCTCAACGCTGCGTCCACGATTCCGGCGACTGCGTTCGACTCAACTGATGCAACGACGTACAACTTTTCAAATGGCATGACCATCTACGATTCGCTCGGAGCGCAGCATCAGCTTCGGTTGTATTATGTGAAGTCTGCGGCGAATACCTGGAATCTCCATTCTCAGATCGACGGTGGCGCCACGACGGCGCAAACGAACTTAGTCTTCAATACGAGCGGCGTCTTGACAGGAGGCGGAGCGCAGACGTTCTCGTTGCCCATCACCGGTGGTGCAGCCACGCCATTGAGTGTGGCGATGGATTTCTCAAACATCACGCAATTTGGATCAGCGTCGAGTTTGACCGATCAAACCCAAGATGGGTTTACTTCCGGGTCGTTCCAGAGTTTGTCGATCGATGAAGAGGGACAAGTTGTGGCGCAGTTTACTAACGGCCAAACCAGAACGCTCGCTCAAATTGTGCTGAGCCGTTTCACCAACCCGAATGGATTGACACGATCCGGTGAAAACGGGTTCGCCGCAACCATAGACTCTGGCGCGCCGCTGGATGGGGCTCCGACGAATAACGGGTTGGGGCGACTCATTTCCCAAACCATCGAACAGTCCAATGTCGATCTCGGAAAAGAATTTGTCGATATGATCATCACGCAGCGGGCATTTCAAGCGAACTCACGCACGATTACCACGAGTGATGAGATGTTACAGGAATTATTGAATCTGAAACGGTAGTCACGTCCGCGAGTCCTCTCCTCGGGGATGATCGGAGTGCCGTCTCGTGGCACTCCGATCATCGTTCTATTTTCCCCTGCACCCCCGGTGTTCGGCGTCATTTAATTGACATCGTCAAGTCTCTGGCAGGATCGCACATCGCCTCGCTGCAATATGTGAGGTCATTGCTACGCCAGATGGGCTGTTCTGGTTGATGCGGCATCCTTGTCACGGTTAGAGCGATGGCATAGCCATTGCAAACTTCCAGTGAGTCGTTACTGTTTCGACTAGAGGAGGGTCCTATGGCAGAGCCAGATAACAAGCCGCCGGAGCCAGTGCCGGTTGCGGCGGGAATGTCGATGAAAATGGTCATCATCATCGTTGCCGGAACACTCGTGCTCGGCATGGGAGGGGCGTTCACGCTCTTTAAGCTCATGGCGGGAGGACACAGCGGGGATGAGCACAAAGCCGAGGAGCCGGTTGCGAAGGCGGCAGGGCATGGTGAGGCGGAAGCGAAACCGAGCGCCGCAAAAGGCAGTGGTCCTGGCGCGATATACGATGTCGACCCTTTCATCGTGAACTTGGCAGATACGCCGGAGGTGCGCTATTTGAAACTGACCGTGAAGTTGGAACTCGAAAACCCAGATGCATCAGCCGAACTCGCCAGCCGTGTTCCTCAGTTGCGCGACACGATTCTTGTTCTCCTGACGAGTAAGGATGCGGCTTCGATCCGAACTCCCCAGGGCAAGTTCCAGTTGCGCGATGAGATTACTCAGCGCGTCAACAGTCTGCTTCCAAAACCGGGTGTGCGGGCCGCCTACTTCACGGACTTCGTCGTGCAATAGTCTGGACTACGTCGTCACTATGGAAAAAATACTGTCGCAAGACGAAATCGATGCTTTGTTGAAAGGAGTCGTCTCCGGGGAGGTTGAAACCCAAGCCGAGGAAGAGGCGCAACCAGCTGGAGGAGTCAGGTCGTACGATCTGCACAATCAGGAGCGCATTGTCCGTGGGCGCATGCCGACGCTCGAGTTGATTACTGACCGGTTTACCAGGCACCAGTCCCTGTCCTGGAGCGCTCTGCTGAATACGAAGGTGGAGTTCAATATTCTCGGGACGCAAATTATGAAGTTCGGCGCGTTCTTGAAAACTGTTCCGATTCCCTCTTCGCTGAACGTGTTTCGAATGGACCCGCTAAGAGGAAACGGTCTCTTAGTCCTGAACGCGTTCTTAGTCTACCTCATCGTGGACTATTTCTATGGAGGAAAGGCGCAAACGCATGTCAAGCCGGAGGGCCGAGATTTTACGTCGATTCAGTTACGGATCATCAAAAAGCTTGTGCAGTCGGCGTTTGAGGATATGGAAAAATCGTGGCGCGCTGCGCTCGCCGTCAAGATTGATCTGATCCGTTCGGAAGTCAATCCGCAGTTTGCCATGGTGGTTTCCGCGTCAGAAATTGTCTTTGTCACCACCCTTCAAGTGCAATTCGGTGAGACCACCAGCGACTTTTTCCTCGTGTATCCCTATTCGATGCTCGAGCCCATTAAAGAGAAGCTCTATTCAGGCATCGTCTCGGATCAAGTGGAGCAAGACGGAAGCTGGCCGATCCGATTTCAGGAAAAGCTACAAGAATGCTCTCTTGCTGTGACCGTCCGGCTCGGAACCGCCTCAGTCAAAGTGCGGGACGTGGTGGATTTCGCTCCGGGAGATCTGGTCCTGTTGGATCAACGGCCTGGCGATCCACTCGATTGTTTTGTCGAAGGATACTTGAAGTTTCAAGGAAGCCCCGGCGTGTCAAAGGGAAATCACGCTTGCCGCATTGAGAAGGTGCTGTCGTAACTGGCTCGCATATCTGAGGAGAATATTCTATGGCTGACAACGAAGTAGCGAATGTTGGAGCGAATGCTCCCAGCCCTTCACCCGCTTCTTCTCCTTCGCCTACTCCGGCGTCATTTCCTTCACTTGACGGAGGAGGAGCGACCCCTGCCCCTAAGAACATAGACTTTATCCTGGACATTCCGATGCAGGTGACGGTGCAGGTTGGGTCGACCAAGATGGTGATTCGAGAGCTATTGCAGCTCGGGCAAGGGTCGGTGATTGAGCTCGAAAAGCTTGCTGGGGAACCGATGGAAGTGTTGGTCAACAATAAGCTGGTGGCACGGGGCGAAGTCGTCGTGGTGAACGAAAAATTCGGTATCCGCCTCACTGATGTGATCAGCGCGGCCGAGCGCGTTCAGCAACTCGGGTAAGGGTTTGTCTAGTTGATCTGGTTTGTTTGGCTTATTTGGTTTAACCAAACAAACACGACCGAAGGAACGGAGACAACGTGTTCGATTTCTGGGATAGTTTGATTCGCATGGTGTCAGCGTTGGCCCTCGTGCTCGCACTGATGGGTGGACTCGTCTTTTTGGTTCGCCGATTTTCTGGTACGCGGTTGTGCGCTCCTGTGTCTACGCCGATCGTTCAGGTGCTCGGCAGCGGATATATTGGTCCTCGCAAGACGATTTCTCTGGTGTCGGTTGCAGGCGAATTCCTCATCGTCGGCATGACGCCGACAGATCTGGTGTCGCTCGGCCATATCACGGATCGAGAACAAGTCCAAAGGTTTTTGTCCACGGCGACCGCCGGTCGATCGGTCAAGCCGGGGAACTCTTCAGCGCACCACGACACCCAGACCCTGGTTGGCGGAGGAGCGGCAGAGGCCAGAGGTGACTATGCCAGTTGATGCAGGCGCCTCACCGTCGATGACCCCGGCCCTGCGACGACTACAAGGCGTTCGCACTGGTGTTCTGCTTATGGCCCTGATCGGTCTGTTTCTCGGAGTAACCCAGGATGCCATGGGCGGCGCGAATCCGTCTGTCACGATCGATCTCGGCCAGCCGGGCCCCAAAGGGACCGCCGTCGTTCTCCAAATTCTTGCATTACTGACAGTGCTCTCCCTGGCGCCCGCATTCTTCATCATGGTGACGTCCTTCACGAGAGTGGTGATCGTCCTTTCATTCCTCCGCCAGGCGCTAGGGACGCAGGCTGTCCCACCGAACCAGATTCTGATCAGCATCGCCTTGTTCATTACGATCTTTGTGATGGCTCCAGTAGGGGAGGCCGTCTATAGCCAAGCCGTTCAGCCTTTGCTGGCAGAGCAGATCTCATACGAGGAGGCGTGGACCAAAGGTATTCAGCCGATTCGTACCTTTATGCTCAAGCAGGTGCGCGACAAAGATCTCGAACTCTTTATCGAGCTGAGTAAGCGGCCGAAGCCTGACACGGTGGATCAGGTCCCCATCCATGTGGTGATTCCCGCTTATATTCTGAGTGAACTACGAATCGCGTTTCAGATCGGGTTTCTTATCTATATTCCTTTCCTGATTGTCGACATGGTGGTCGCCAGCGTCTTGATGTCTATGGGCATGATGCTGTTGCCTCCTGCCGTGATTTCCCTTCCGTTCAAACTCATTCTCTTTGTGTTGGCTGACGGGTGGAATTTGGTCGTCGGGTCGCTGGTCAAGAGTTTTCAGTAAACAGTAATGAGTGATCGGTGATGTGTCAAGAACTGGAGTGTATTAGGATTCTCATGAGCATCTCGCGATCGGCTCTCATCACGTTTCACACATCACCCATCACGAGGACGTATGACCCCTGAGATGGTGACAGAAATCGGCCGTCAAGCTATTGAAACCACGCTGCTCGTGTCTAGCCCCATTCTGGGACTCGCCCTCGTTGTGGGGCTCGTGGTCAGTGTGCTGCAGGCGATGACGCAATTGAACGAAGCGACGCTGACCTTCGTGCCGAAAGTGTTGGCCGTCTTCGCCGCGGTGATTATCTTTCTACCCTGGATGTTGGGCGTGCTTACATCGTTTATGGCGCAGCTATTTCTGAGTATTCCAAATTATGTGCAGTGAGCCGGCAATGGTGAGATCGACTGCGGGAGAACTATGACTACGGCACCGTCACTTCATCTTCTCTTGCCAGAGTTTCAGTCCTTTCTGGTCTTGGTGTCCCGTATCGGGGGCATCGTTGCGGCATTTCCGATGTTAGGCGGGCGGACGGTTCCGGCTCAAATAAAAATCGCCCTGGTCGTGATGCTGGGGATCGTCCTCTCACCGCTGATTCATCTTCCGCCGTTATCACAGGACGCACTCGAAATGACGGCTGGGCTTGTGAGCGAATCGCTCATCGGCCTGGTCATCGGTTTGGGCGTGCGATTGCTGTTTGGAGCGCTTGAAGTGGCCGGCGATCTGCTTGGAACGCAGATTGGGTTCGGCGCCGTTCAGCTGGTGGATCCCATGACCGCGCAACACTCGTCGCTGCTCAGTGAGTATTTTCGGATCATTGCCTCGCTGGTGTTCCTGTCGATCAATGCACATATGGTGGTCGTGGCGGCCATTGTCACGAGCTATGAGGCCATCCCGCCATTCGGCGCGAGGCTCTCTTCGGCGCTCGGCGAAGAAGTGCTCCAGCTCTCTCAGCATATGTTTGTCGTCGCCTTAAAGCTGTCGGCGCCGGTGCTCGTCGCCATGATCCTCTTGAATCTTCTGCTGGCCATGCTGGGCCGAGCTGTTGCGCAGATCAATGTCTTTGTGTTGAGTTTTCCCCTGACGATAGCGGGAGGACTTCTGGTCTTAGGCCTGGCATTGCCCTATACCGTTTCGTTGTTCGAACAGGAATTTACGGGATTACGCGACACGATCGAACGGCTGTTGAGGGTGTTGGGACATGGCTGAAGGTCAAGACAGCAAGACAGAACCGGCAACAGAGAAACGGAAAGCGGATGCCCGCCAGAAAGGCAACGTTGCGGTGAGTCGCGATGTGACCACTGCCGCCCTTCTCTTCGGCGGCATTGGACTTCTGGCGTTCTTTGCCAGTCCTGGCGTTCATCAACTGACGGATGTCATGCGTCGGGGTCTGACGATGTCGTTCGACCATGTGGTTCATACCAGCCTGACGATCAAGCAGATTCACTCATTATTTACTGAGGTCGGTCTGACGAGCCTGCTGCTGATGCTGCCCTTCATGGGGGGGCTGGCGCTTGTGGGGATCGCCGCGTCCCTCGTACAGACCGGGTTGCTCTGGAAGCCCTCCCTTCCATTCGATATTGAGCGGTTAAATCCGATCAAGGGTCTGGGCCGTCTGTTTTCCCTCCGGTCTGTGTCGGAGTTGATCAAAGCGTTGATAAAAATTGCCATTATCGGCGGCATCGGCGCCGTCGTCCTCTGGCAGGATCTCCCTCGTCTTTCCGAGCTGGTGCACTATGACATTTGGGGACTTCTGACCGTGATGGGGGGGCTGTCGTTGAAAACCGCAGCCATCATCGCAGGAGCGATTACCGTCGTGGCGGCGGCGGATTTTTTTTATCAGCGGTATGAGTGGGAGCGTTCCCTGCGGATGACGCTTCAAGAGGTGAAAGAAGAACATCGGGACCAAGAAGGCGACCCGATGATCAAGAGTCGGGTACGAAGCGTTCAGCGGGACATGATGAGAAAACGCATGATGGCAGCCGTCCCGAAGGCCGATGTGGTGGTGACCAACCCTACGCATCTTGCTGTCGCGCTGAAATACGACACGGCACGCATGTCTGCCCCCATCGTTGTGGCGAAAGGCGCCGGGCATCTCGCGGAGCGAATTCGTGCGGTGGCCAGGCAGCACGGGGTCGTGGTCGTCGAAAACAAATTTGTGGCCAGGACCCTCTACAAGCTGGTCGATATCGGCAAGGAGATACCCGCGGATCTGTACCGTGCCGTGGCGGAGATTCTTGCGTTTGTGTTTCGTGCGCGAGGGGTCACGTCTGAGCGAGTCACACGGTAAAGGGCAAGAGGCGCATGGCATCCGACACCAAAGAATTATCCCCATCGTCGTTCATTAAGCATCCGGACATTCTCCTCTCGCTCGGCGTGGTGGGCATCATCATGTTGATGATCCTGCCGCTTCCCCGGTTTTTGCTCGATCTCTTGCTCGCGTTCAATATTACGCTGTCCGTGATCATCTTACTCGTGGGGCTGCAAGTTCGACGGCCGATCGAGTTCTCGGCCTTTCCGTCCATTCTTCTCATCGTGACGCTATTCCGCTTGGCGCTCAACATTGCGTCGACACGCCTGATTCTGCTTCACGGCAATGAAGGCGCCGCCGCCGCAGGCGAGGTGATTCGGGCATTCGGCAATTTTGTCGTGGGAGGGAACTACACCGTCGGGCTTGTCGTGTTCTCTATCCTGGTCGTCATCAACTTCGTGGTGGTGACCAAAGGCGCCGGTCGAGTCGCCGAAGTCGCGGCTCGGTTCACGTTGGATGCGATGCCGGGTAAACAGATGAGCATCGACGCCGACTTGAATGCCGGACTGATCAACGAGACGGAAGCGAGACGGCGGCGGCGCGAGATTGCAGAGGAAGCCGATTTCTACGGTTCTATGGACGGTGCCAGCAAGTTTGTTCGGGGTGACGCCATGGCGGCGATCATCATCGTGCTTGTGAACATCGTCGGAGGGTTGACGATCGGCGTTCGGTAATGTGACCTTTCAAGAGTATTACAGCACGATCGCCGGAAGTTTCGGCTCGACAGCACAAGGGGCTGATGGGAATCTTAAGGCGCAAGACATTCTTCATGCCCAATTAACCTCTCATCGTGCGGCCGTCTCCGGGGTATCGTTGGACGAAGAGCTGGCGAATCTCCTTCAATATCAACGGAGTTTTGATGCGGCTTCGAGGTTGATTGTCGTGGCGGACGAGCTGTTTCAAACTATCTTATCTCTCAAGCGATGAACAATTGGTTGGTTGGGTCTATCTAGTTTGTTTGGTTTATTTAGTTGATTTGGTTCATCTGATTGGTTCGATCGACCAAACAAACCAAGTAAACGAGGCAGATTATCTAGAGGGGGGCGTGACCATGCGAGTGTCCGACCACCAGTTGTTTGGCACTACAGCCGGGAGCTTGGCGCGCATCAAGGACAGTATTGTCCGCGTACACGAGCAGATTGCGTCTCAGCAACGCATCACCAAACCTTCCGATGATCCCAGTATTTTCGGACAGGCTATCCTTGAGAAGTCCGCACTTGCCGACAACGAGCAGTGGATCAGGAATATTCAGTTCGGGACAGCGCGCGTCACAGTGGCTGACAAGGTTTTGGGAGAGGCTCAAAATCTTATCACCCGGGTTCGAGAATTGACGGTGCAAGCGAGAAGCGACACGACGTCTGCGCAAGGACGGGTGACCATCGCTCAAGAAGTCCGTCAACTGCATCGGCAATTGATCCAACTCGCCAATACAGAAGTCAGTGGACAGCCAGTGTTTGCTGGGACCAAGACCGATGCGGCCCCCTTTGTCTTAGGCGTCGGCGACGCTGTCTCCTATCAGGGGAATAGCGAAAGCCAATCCATCGCAGTCGGTCCGAACCAAACCACGCAAATCGTGCTCCCTGGCGATCAGGTCTTCACCGGAGGGGCGACGAATATCTTCGATGGCCTGAGTAATCTACTGGTAGCTTTGGAAGGTAACAACGGAGCCGGAATCGAGGTTGCGATTGGAGCCCTCGATCAGGCAACGGCACAGATTGGTTTGGCACAAGGGCAGATCGGGGCCATCGAGAACCGTCTAGAGACGGCCCAAGGGACTGCAGCGGTTGTCTCAGAGGCTATTCAGAAAGTACTCTCGGATCAAACCAGCACTGATCTGGCGACAGCGCTGACCGAGCTGAAGCTTCAAGAAACAGCCTATGAAGCGACCAGTCAAACGTTCTCACGGTTGTTCGATCTTTCGCTGTTGAAGTTTCTCCGTTGACGCTGCCTCAAGTTTCGTACGCCCACGCCGATATAACCAGGGGAATAACTCTGGAGCGATTGGACTGCACGGATGCTCGTCCTGACACGGAGACGCGGGGAAGGTGTCGTCATTGGTCCGGATATCCGGATCGTGGTGCTGGGAATTAAGAATGGACAGGTTCGCCTGGGCATCGAAGCGCCGCGCACGATCGAAGTGCATCGTGATGAGGTCTGCGTCAGGATTCAAGATGAAAACCAACTTGCAGCACGTTCGCCGGTGGTTCCATTGGATGTCTTTCAGCGACTGTTACGCACGAAAATAGCTTGAGCCTAAGGAGCTGTCATTATGAATGTCGCGTCAACTCGCTTTGGTATCATGACTGTCCCTGCTGAGAAGGTCTTGACCTTCCCGTCGGGGGTATTAGGATTCCCAGAATGGACCCGTTACGTGATGCTTGATCATGATACGGATGCCCCATTCAAATGGTTGCACTGTGTGGAAGAAGCGTCCCTTGCGTTTGTGGTCGTCGATCCCGCGGTATTCCACCAGAATTATCAGATTGAGATTTCGACAGAGGCTCGCTTGGAAGTGGAGGGGAGTGAGACTGACGAGTTGAGCCTTGTGGTGATCCTCACCATTCCATCGGATGATCCCTCCGCCGTGACTGCGAACCTTCGTGGCCCGCTCCTCATGAACCCTCGCACGCGACTCTGCAAGCAACTCGTTCTTGCTGAGGACTATCCCACTCGATATCCGGTGTTTTCTACCTCCACATATGCTGAGAGTGGTCTGATTTCTGCCCATGCTGAGGCGGTTCTAGCCTAGTCCAAATGCTGAAGGGGCAAGGCTGAGGCTGAAGGCTGAAGTGTTCGGATCTCCGACCTTCAGCCTGTATCCCTTCGGTCTTACGGGCTCTTATGCGGCGGGCCTTTTGACGTCGCGTTGGGACCGGCTACGCTTTTCAAGAACTTGAACAAGGCGCAGCACCGCTTTTTCAAGCTGTGTATAGATCATCGGACCTTCACGCAGCGTACCGAGTCGGCCAAGCGCTTCCAATTGTCCGGCGGATAGCACAACCTCCGAAGCAGAGAGATTGTTGGCAGTTCCTTTCAGCGCGTGAGCTGCCTGCTCGACCGCTACGTGATCCTTCGAGGCCAAAGCCGTGCGGATTCTCTCCAGCATGGTTTCGTAGCGTTCAAGGAACAACTCAACCAGATCTTCTAATAGCGCCCTATCCCCTCCGATGTTTCGTAACGTTGCCGCCACATCGAAGATGACCGATAGCGCCTCAGTGTCCGTTCCCTTCTCACGGCATTCTACATCGCTGGAAGAGGTCACCTGTGGATGTACGGATAGAGGAATCCATCGCTCAAGGACTCCCTTAAGATCGTCTTTGCGTATGGGCTTCGTGAGGTAGTCGTCCATGCCGGCAGCGAGGCAGCGTTCTCGATCTCCACGCATGGCATTGGCCGTTAAGGCGACGATCGGAATATGGCGTGTTGTGTAGGAATCGGGCGTAGTAGGCTCTTGATCAGTCGCTTCACGCTGGCGAAGGAGCTTGGTCGCCTCGAATCCATCGACGACGGGCATCTGGCAATCCATCAGGACTAAGGCATAGGAGCCTCTGGCTAATGCGGTCAACGCTTCTTGACCGTTTTCCACCACATCCGATTGATAGCCGAGCTTTTCCAGAATACGAATGGTCAGCTTCTGATTGATCAGATTGTCTTCCGCGACCAGAATGCGGGGCGCCGACTTCATTTCTGTGAGGGTGTGCCGGGTAATGAGCTGCGGTGCAGGCACAGGAGCCACGGCGGGCTTTCCTTCGTTCACAAGCTCTGACAATCCCAGCACGGTTCTCAAACAGTTCGAGAGTTGATCGTGCCGGATGGGTTTGGTGAGATAGGCGACGAATCCGGCTTGCCGTGCCAGCTCCGCGTGCCCTCGCTGAATGAGTGAAGTGAGGATGACAAGACGGACGAGAGATCCGACAGGATGAGTCTTCATCTCCTTGGCGAATTGTATTCCATCCTTACCCGGCATCAACATATCGACAATGGCCACATCGTACGCGAGACCCTTCTCTGCCTGCTGCTCGAGTAGCGCGATGGCTGAGTCTGCATCCTGAGCTTGATCGGCGACCATGCCCCATCCCGTGACCAAATGATGGAGAATGATTCTGTTCGATTCATTATCGTCCAGGATCAGGACACGACGTCCTGTCAACTCGGCCGACGGCATGATGGCCAGAGAGCACGCCGCTTGTTTGGCGAAGTGTGCGGTGCACCAGAAGGTACTGCCATGCCCCGGCCGACTGACGATGCCGACGCTGCCGCCCATTTGCTCGGTGAGCTGCTTTGAAATCGCGAGCCCTAACCCGGTTCCCCCGTATTTTCGTGAGGTGGAGCTGTCGGCCTGGGTAAACGGTTGGAACAGTCGAGCTTGTGCCTCTGGGGAGATACCAATTCCGCTATCGGTGATTTCGAATCGGACCACCACCGCATCGACATGGTCTTTCTCGAGGAAGGCTTGAACCGTCACGTCGCCCTTTTCGGTAAACTTGATGGCATTGCCGACGAAGTTTGTAAGGATCTGACGGAGTCGCCCCGGATCACCGCGTAGACCGGTCGGGACAGCCGCATGTACCAGACCAGTGATTTCCAGCCCTTTCGTCTGTGCCCGTTCCGCGAATTGGCCCAAGACATCTTCCACCGTTGTACGGAGGTTGAAATCGATACATTCCAATTCCAATTTGCCTGCTTCGATCTTGCCGTACTCAAGGATATCGTTGATCAAGTTGAGTAAAGCTTCGCCGCATTGTCGAATGGTTTCGACATAGGATCGTTGTTCTTCCGAAGGTTCCGTGTCCAGCAATAAGTCCGTCATGCCGATGACTCCATTCATCGGCGTCCGTAACTCGTGGCTTACGGTTGCCAGGAACGAGGACTTCACGCGAGCGGCTTCTTGTGCTTCCTGCAGCGCTTTGTCCAATTGACTATTGCTGTTACGAAGATGCTCGGCGGACCGGTGCAGCTCCGCTTGGGCTGCCTGGATGTCGGTTGTATCGACGGCATAGCCTCGGACCAGCTGATGCGAAGGGACGGGGCAGAGAATCCATGCAAAACTTGCCTGGGATAAGCAGACCTCTTCCCCTCGTATCTCCTCCCCCGATTCGAGGCAGCGTCGAACGAGCCGAGAAAGCTCACCCGGACACACAGTAGGGAATCCGCTCGCCGTAAAGCCGAATCGTTGCAGCAACACCGTCATCGCAGGATTGGCATAGACAAGATTCGCATCAGAGTCTAACTCGATAATGGGGGATGGACTTTCTTCTGCCACACGCGTCAGTCGATCGTAGTCTTGTTGCAGCTCCCTCTCGCTGGAGAGGTCGCGTATCGTCAACACCCCGCCGGAATCTTCTCCTGTGTCCAGAGGAATATAGTTCCATTCAACCGGAAACGATTCATGTGCGGAGTCCCTGAGCATCGCATGAGCCGCCTGCACGGAGCGACCATTGAGAAGGGATTCTTGAATGCGCATCGGGATGCCGTGGGTTGGATCAGGGTGCTGTAACAAGACGTCCTGGAGCCGCTTCGATGCGCAGAAATCGACCGAATGTCCCAGGAGGCGAGCGGCTTCTACGTTCACAGAGAGGATATGAAGTTGACTGTTGAGCCGTACGATTCCGATAGGGAGGATATCCAGTATTGCATGGTTCAGAATATTCTGGGGATGTGAGGGGTTCGAAGTGCCTGATGCTTCTGCGTGAATCTTTTCAGGATGTTTCATCAGGCCACCTCTTCGTGGACATCGTCAAGAAACATGGCCACATTCACGTGCTCATGCAGGGGATCTAGCACCTTCGTAATGGTCCGTGCCTTCTTCCCTTCTGTCGGGGCTCCAAGATCGATGCGAACCGGCGGGAGATAGGATTCCCCCTGCGGCCCAGTGATCACTTTGACGACCGGTTTGAGCCGTTGAGTGGGATTCATCTCCACGACCACAGCCTGTTCTCCGGTGTTCAAGAGGACCAGACTGCTGATCGGATACACGCCTAACGTGCCGATCATGGTTTGGATCATATCCTTTGCATAGAGTCCCGTATCTCCGAGGTGAAACAAGTGCCGAATCGCATCATGCGGCAGCATTCCCGGACGTCCGCCACGTCGACTCACCAGGCCATCATAGACATCGACCAGGCTGACCAGTTGCGCCAAGACTGAGAGGCCTTCTCCTCTGAGCTTGTGCGGGAATCCAGTCCCATTGATGCACTCATGATGTTCCGCGACAATCCGAACGACTGCGTCACTGTTCTCTTGCGCCTCACGTAAGATCGCCAGCCCAAGGGCTGGATGCTGCTGCATCATGGAGCGCTCTTCCTCCGTGAGGTCGGGGCTTTTACGGTATAGATTGCGCGGCAATCGGATATAACCGATATCGTGGAGTAATGCGCCGGCGCCGAGCGCCTCCAGGTCTTTTTCCGGAACCCCGTAGTCATGCGCGACAATGAGAGAAAGGGTACAGACATCGAGTGCGTGTGAGGCCAATGTGCGATCGAATCGCTTCATCTTTTGGAGAGAAAGGAGACTGAGCATGGAGGTGCGATTCTCCAGTACGCGCGCAAGCACATTGGTGACCACCGTTCGCACCGTCTCCGTCTGAGGGACGAGCCCTGTCTCTAACGCTTCGAACATACGTTCCATCGAACAGGTCGCTTCTCTATAGGTTTCTTGGGCGGCTGCGGCCTGTTCCTGTGCGTGTGACGGCAGTGGCGTGCTTTCCTGTGTGAGAGGCGGCTGTGCGGTTCTGATTGGCTCGCGCTCATGGTTCTGAGGAGCCTTTTCAGGCGGGGTCGACTCTATCTGATGGTGTGCCTGAGGGTCGGTAACTGTTTCTTGCGTATGAGCCGGCAGAGCTGTGTCTCCGGGCTGGCCAGGCTCCAGATCGTGGCCCTGACCGGGATCGATCTTCACTTCCCTGATCCCATGCTGTCGGAGCAGGTCGATGTCGTGCTGATGGCGGATGAGTCGTTTGTGCAAGAGGAAAGGGGTTCGATACCAGGGCTGGTCCATTCCAACGATGAACATCCCCGGCTTCAGTTGATCGATCGGGATCGTTTTCACCTGTTTCATCTATGGTTCCCTGGCATGGTGTCGTAAAGGCCTATTGGACGGACAGATCGGTCGAACTCTGCCACGAAAACTAGGGTTCTGCGCATTGTGTTATCGGGATCTATCGGGCTGAACTTGACATGAGCGAACCAAATTCTGCCCCAACGTGTTGTATCGGCTTCGGCGCCGTTCGTTCTTATCCCTCAAGATTCTTCCTTCGATGCCGATAGAGGCCATCAGAGCACGTTGCTGTTCGATGGTATTTAGTCAGGTAGATAGACTGAAGGCTTTTAGGCTGAAGGTGGCTTCTACAACCTTGGGTTCAAGTTGAAATGAATCCTCGGTGGGCGGCTTAACTCCTAACAGCCTTCAGCCTGAACCCCTGAGTAGTTACGATGCGAAAACGGATATCCATCGATCAACTGAAAGTCGGCATGAAGGTCGAGAGGCTCGACCGTTCCTGGCCGGCTACCCCTTCTCTCTTTCTTGATAAGGAAGCGACATGATGGAATCACAGCATACCCCCTCATTTCCGTCGATTCTCGTGGTCGGATTGCCCCTTCAGCTGGTGATCGGGTCCGATCACGACAAAGTGAACTGTGGATCCACCTTAATGGGCTGGAAGGAGCAGGCGTGGCTGATTTGCGAATGGCCATTCCATTTTGGGCAAGCGGTTCCGTGCGAAACGGGAACCCTCTGTCTCGTCCGCTCAATGGTGGCGGGTAAGCTCGTCGCATACCAAAGCGAAGTCCGCATGATACAGACCTCTCCACTTCCTCTGCTGTACCTCGCATTTCCTCGGAGGGTCGAGGAAATCCATCTCCGTAAGGAAACGCGCGTGGCAAGCAATGAGCCGTTACTCCTGCTGCATGGTCCCCATGGAGGCACGACGCTCGCTCTATCGAACGGGTCTGTTCCCATGGGCGGATTGATACAGGATCTCAGCGCCTCTGGCTGCCGCATTGTTGTCCAGCGGCCGCGTGCCGACGTGACGTTGGGCGCCACGGTCTATTTAGAATTTGAACTGATCGGGATTGGCCACATCGCCCATCTCGCCGGCACAATCAAGAATATTGCGGAGCGTGACAGCGGCCTCTCACTTGGGATCGAATTTCGTTTTAACGGGAAAGAGGTGATTGAATACCGCGGGTGGGGAGGGAGTGTTCAGAGGGCCATTGAGTATTCCGTGATGCAGCGGCAAACGGAATGGGGATTTTTGACGCCGGCGTCAGAACCATGACGGAGTTGCCGAGCACCAGGCAATGTTTGCCTGTCAGGCCCCCCTCTCAGATGCGCGTTCCTCAATAAACCCCTGTCTACTGTGGTATTTCCATTTCCTGTTCGATCCCTCAACTGGTGGTCTAAGCTTTGCACCCGTTTGAGTCGAATCATGAATTGAACAGAGGACCACGTGATGCAACAACCTTCAAGAATGCCCCCCCGCCATGTGATCATCACAGGTGGAGCTGGTTTCATCGGATCGCAGATCAGCGCCCGATTTCTCAAAGAGAAGACCCGCGTCACCATATTAACCCGGAATGTGACGGCCCCACGGGCAGTGGCGCTTGCCGGACAGGGGTGCAAGGTCGTGGCCTATGATTTTTCCGACCCGCATCGCATCCCGCCCCCTGATGGCCTCGATCCTGCCGACATGTTGCTTCACTTTGCGGCAGACGTTTCTGTCAGCAGTCCCACGCTCCGGGCTGCAAATGTCGACGGCACGGGCCGCGCCGTAGCCTTAGCGGACGCATTGGCCATTCCATACATTGTGTATGCGAGCAGCATCGAAGCGCAGGGACTCGGATCGGAATCCGAGATCCCTCTTCGAGAAGATATGGCATGCCGCCCTGTCTCAGACTATGGGCGATCGAAAATGCAGGCGGAAGAGATCGTGACCGCGTGGGGGGCTTTGCCCGGCCATCGGTCTCTTGTCCTTCGTATCGGCAACATTTATGGACCGGGGAGTGCCTGGTTCCTTCATCCTTCCTTATTGGCTTTGCTGGGCGCCACCCCGATTCGGGCGATTTGGGGGCAGCTCCGGCATCGTCTTTTCCAGCCGCTTTTTATCGACGATTTCGTCGAAGGCCTCTGGCGAGCCGTCGAGCGTCGGCTTGTCGGCACCTATAACATCACAGGCGAGGAGCAGGTTTCGATCGAAGGCTATGTCTCAAAACTTGCAGGCCTGATGCAACTGACAGACCGTGTTCAATCGATGTACGAGCCGGCGGCGCGATCTGGACGATCGCTTCCGATCGCGCCGGACTTTGCATACGTGTTAATGGGGACTCCGGAACAGTGCCACCGCGCGTACGACAACAGCAGGCTTCGCACAGAGATCGGCCCCTATGCACGCTGGCCTCTGTCTCGAGGGCTTGCCAGGACTCTGCAGTGGTATGACACAAGCGGCCAGTTGCCGGCTCTCCTAGCGGCATTGCGTCGACAACCGGGAGCGATGACATGCATGTGACGATGATTTTCCCTGGGATCGCACTGCCGGGGTTTGATAGTTTCGGGAAGAAACCCACCATCGATGCCAATTTCATCGACCATGGTCTGGCATCGCTCAGCGCAGCGGCCAAGGCCGCCGGCCATACGGTCGATCTGATCGATCTCCGCACGTTGCGAGACTGGACCCATTTTCGCGATGAGATCCGGCGGCGCACCACGAAAGTCTGGGCCTTCACCTCATGGAGTCTCCATTATCCCGATGTCGTCCGTGCGATCAGGATTCTCAAGGAAGAGCGGGAAGATGCCGTGGTCGTGCTCGGCGGTGTCCATGCCACCATTAAGACGGCACAGGTCATGGCAAACCGACTCATAGACCACATTATCACGCAAGAGGGTGAGATCAGTTTTGTCAAATTGCTCGACATGTTTGCAGCAGGAAAGCAGGCCGATCGCCTCATCGTCGGCGAGGGCCCGGTGTTAGACGAGATCCCCTGGGTGGACCGCGATCTCTTCGATATGAGCGGCGAATTGGCCACGCCGATGGTGCCGGGTATGCCGACACCGTTTGTCACGACTAATGCCGGACGAGGCTGCCCGTTCAAATGCAACTTTTGTCAGCCGGCCGAACGGGCCGTATTCGGCAATCGAGTCAAGATGCGGAGCCAGGAAAACGTGATCGGCGAGCTGCGATATCTGAAAGATCGTTTCAAGTTCAACAGTTGGATGGCGCATGACGATCTGTTTTTCATCAATCACCGCTGGAGCCGTGAATTCTGTGTATAAGGCTGCGGGCTTCACGGAGCCCTATATCTGTCAGATGCGGGCCGATCTGATGTGCCGGTATCCGGACGTCGTCAAGCAGATGGCCGAGTCCGGACTGGCATGGGCTATGATCGGATTCGAAAGCGGGAGCCAACGTATTCTCGATCTGTTCGAGAAAGAAACCACGGTCGAGGAAAATCTGAAGGCGGCTGCCATTTGCAAAGAATACGGCATCAAGGTCTGGGCCAACGTCATGTTCGGCGCGCCGACGGAAACAAGAGCAGAAGTGATGGAGACCGTCCGTATGGTCTGGAAGATCAAGCCGGACCATTTCAGCAGTAGCTACTTTACCCCGACACCAGGCAGCGGTATGGCAGAGGAAGTGGAAAAGAAGGGGTTGACGATGGTGGACCCGTTCAATGGATCCAACCGGACTCCGAACGAAGCCAAGATGAAAGACACGGATTACGAATGGCTGACCAAAGCTATCGCCCTTGCGTATGACGGAGGGTCGGAAGAACGACTGATCGCACTCGGTCAGCTTCCCACGCAATCACGGGAGGCCTCATGCGCATCGCATTGATCAACAGCCCATCCCTTTCAGTTCGCCCGGTCAGCCGCAGCATGGCAGGGGGTCTTGGCTTCGACGGCAGCGAGGGTATGTTGCTGCCCCCCCTGGACCTGGCCATCATGGCTGCCACGTTGCTTCAGGCAGGCGAGATAGTGGACCTCATCGACGCTGATCCGCTGGGTCTGGACGCAGCCGCGGTGTATGCCAGATTGGAAGGCCATCATTGGGATTTTGTCGTTGCAACCGTGTCGCTCCCGACCTTGGACCAAGACGCGGAGTTCCTTGCTGAACTTCGTCGCCGACACCCGTCCGCGCGAATAGCAGGAAAGACTCTGGTACGGGACCACGGTGTATTGAAAGCCCTGTTGGAACGAAGTACAGCCGATTTGGTGATTCATGGCGAAGCCGACCTCACGATCACCGACATCGCCCATGGCCGGAGCACCGGCGGCACGGCTTGGCTCGATGCCGGTGCGTCGGGCACCGGACCATCGTTCCAATTCGACGAAGGGTCGCCGGTCGAGGATCTCAATCAGTTGCCGTTTCCCGCCCGCGATCTGCTTCCGAACGAACACTACATCTATCCGTTGCTTGGTACCCCCGTCGCGACGTTACAGACTAGCCGTGGCTGTCCCTATCCCTGCGGGTACTATTGTCCATATCCGTTAGTTGAGGGCGTGAAATGGCGATCGCAAACCCCCGAGCGTATCGTTGCCGAGCTGAAAGACGTCGTCGAGAGGCAGGGTATCACCAAGATCTATTTTCGTGATGCAACCTTCACGCTTAACCAAGCGCGTATCGTCAGGCTCTGCGAACTCATTATTGCTTCCGGGTGGCGACTTGAATGGGTGTGCGAGACGCGAGTCGATTGTCTCGGCGATGCCTTGCTGGAAAAGATGCGCGCGGCCGGCTGTGTCGGTCTTCTCGTCGGAGTGGAGACGGGCGATGAACAGGTCATGCATTTACGGGAGGGGAAGAAAGGCCTGACGGTCCCGATGTTGGCCCATTTGCGTGAGCACACATTCCGGCTCGGCATCCGTCTTCATTTCCTTCTGATAGTGGGACTTCCGCAAGAGACCCGTGAATCCCTCGTTGCCACCTATGACCTGATTCAACGATATAAGCCGGACACCATCGGTGTCACGATCATCACACCCTATCCGGGCACGCCCCTTCATACGGAAGGTCTTCGGGAAGGCTGGATCGATTCACAGCAATGGAAAGATTATGGGGGCCACCAGATCCCCATGCATACACCCAACCTCACGAGGGCCGACATGGAGGCGGGTAAGCGGTTCTTGGAAGAAGGTTTCGCACTCTTACAGAAGCGGCAAGTCGGCGGGCATTCCAAACCCCTGGAGGCCATGGCGCAGCAACATTATGAACGGCTGTTGCGGTGGGCCTATCGTCTCGACGGACCGGTCGCGCAACTACGGGACGTACTCGCGCTGGCGCCTGGAGTGCCGAAACCAGCCAAGCATGTGCCATCCGTGGCCTCCAACCCACGAGAAGCGCCTCCCCCCGCGCGGTTTGCCTTGTCGGTCGTCATTCCGACCTATAACCGGCGCGCCATTGTACGGAAGACGCTTCTGGCCTTCATGTCCCAGACCTGTGCCCCTGAGAAATTCGAGGTGATCGTCGTAGACGACGGATCCACGGACGACACCGTTGCGATGGTCCGACAGTTCAACGTGTCCTTTCCCCTCCGTATCCTCACGGCGGAGCACGCTGGCGCGAATGCTGCCCGCAATCTCGGAATTCGAGCCGCTCAAGGACGTGTGGTCGTCATCACGGGCGACGATATGATTCCGGAGCCGTCGTTTCTCGATGCGCATGCGACGTTCCACGAGCGTCATCCAAGCGAATTGGATGCCATGCTGGGCTTCATCGATTGGTCTCCCGAACTGACTGTCACGCCGTTCATGAGGTTCATTGTCTCGCCGGAAGGGGGCCAGCAGTTTGCATTTCATGAAGTGCGGGAAGGGAAGGCCGACTTTCGGCTCTTCTACACGAGCAACCTATCGGTGAAGCGAGATCTGCTGCTCAAGCAACCGGTTCTCTTTGACCCAGACTTTACCTATCCCGCCTACGACGACGTGGAACTGGGATACCGCTTGAGCACCCAAGGTCTGGAGTTGCACTACAACGCCATGGCGGTGACGTGTCACCATCATGAGATTGCCCTGGCGGGGTTTGTCCAACGGCAGCGCAAGGCCGGGCACATGGCTGTTGTGCTGGCGCGTAAACATCCTGAGCTGAGCCGTACTCTTCTCAAAATCGACGACGCCCTTGCGGTCCGTGATGCCCTTGGAGAAGATCGGATTACGCGACTGCTTCACGTGACACGAGAGCTGGAAAAGCCTGATCTCCAGCAATTGGCGCTGATCCGATCCGGTGCAGAACGGTTCGACCGAACCTATCTCCAACGCGTGCTCTATCCCGTGTATCAGACGCTCTTGCAGTCTGCCTATGCCTGGGGTATCTGCGAAGCTGTCGATCAGGGCGTAGGGTCAATCCAGTCTGCCGGGAGTTGCGCGCGGCCACGTCCTCGGTTCAAGGCGTCGATCATCATTCCCGTATTCAACAAGCTCGATCTAACGCGCCAATGCCTCACCACGTTGGCTTCCCTCACCACGATGCCTGAATATGAAGTCATCGTCGTGGATAATGCTTCAACCGACGGTACGGCAGAATTCCTAGCCGAGTTAGGCGGAGACGTTCAGGTGATCAGCAATCCTGATAATTACGGCTTTGCTGTCGCTTGCAACCAGGGAGCCAACGCTGCGAGAGGAGAGTTTCTCCTCTTTCTGAACAACGACACCATACCGACTGAAGGTTGGTTGAATGCCCTGGTGGATGAGGTCGAACGTCACCCCGATGTTGCAGTAGTCGGCAGCAAGCTGTTGTATGAAGACGGCACCATTCAACATGCGGGTGTAGCATTCTCGAGGGTCATGTTTGGACCCTATCATATTTATCAGAAGTTCCCTGCTGACTCGCCGATGGTCAATCGGAGGCGTGAATTTCAATGTGTCACTGCAGCCTGCATGTTAGTAAGGCGAGAGGTGTTTAAGCAGGTCAGTCAATTCGATGAAGGCTTTAAGAATGGATTTGAAGATGTTGACTTATGTTTGAAAATCCGCGAGCGAGGGTGGCGTATCGTGTATCGTCCAGACAGTGTCGTCTACCATTTGGAAAGCCAAACGCCCGGACGAAAAGCGCACGATACAGATAATGGGCGGCGGTTGCGTGAGCGGTGGGCGCATAAGTGGTGGACTTCGGACGAAGACGTGTTGTACCTGTCGGATGGGCTCGCCTGCCATGTCCGTACCGAGCAGGGCATGCTCTACAATCAGCTTGAGCCGCTGGCTTCTGTGGCCGATCGGACTGCGTGGAAATTTGTGGCAGACACCCAGTCTGCCGCGCAGCGTCAAGACTTTGTAGCGGTCAAGACATTTCTAAATGATGTTGATCGATGGCCGAACGATGTGTGGGTGCTTCGTTGGGCAGCATGGGTATGCAAATGGATCAATGCGCCGGCTCTGGCGCTTTCGTTTTGGAAACGCGTACTGGCGATCGAACCGGATGCGGATGGCTATCACGCCTTGGCGAAGAGCGCGCTTGAAGAGGGTCGACTTGACGAGGCCGAGCACTGTCTCAGCGAGTTACGGAGTTGCAGCCCGAAGCACGGAGACGGGTGGTTATTGTCCGGGATCCTGGCCATGCAGCGTAATCGGTTGGCCGAGGCCAAGACGGCCTTCGAACAGGCGGGCGCTCATGGGGCGGATCGTCGTAAGGCACAATTAGGGCTCGGCATGGCTGCGATGGGGTTGACCGAATCCGCCGATGCCTGGGAACTGTTTCTCGCGGTGGCGACTGACCATCCCGACGATGCGGAAACGCTGCACTGGTTGTTGAGGGCCGGTACGGTGCTCCAACGGTGGGAACAATTAGAGTCCGTCCTGAGTCGGTACGTATCGAGAAATCCTGGAGACCTCAGTATTCGGTTCGCGCTGGCAGGCGTGTTTCTCCGTCTGACCCGTTGGGCGGATGCTCGGCGCGAACATGATTCGATTCGTATGCTGGATCCAGCCTTCGATGGTCTCAGTGAATTGGCGAGCGCGATCGATGAGAACGAGCCGGCTCTGACACATCATCATGGCGCATGATGAAGACACGACGGCGCGAAGGCTGTTGATCCAACTCGCCAGGCTGGGCGATCTGGTCCAGAGCTTGCCGGCAATCGTCTCACTTGCGACTCGTTACCCACACCAGTCTCTCGACCTGCTCTGTCCTGCGCCACTGGTAGATCTCGCCCGGCTCTTTCCGGAAGTTGGGCGTGTCATAAAGTGGAACGGGATTCGATGGCATACGTGGGCCGAGTCCTTTGCCGGAGAGTTTCAGCCCTCGTGCTTGCGCGAAGTCGAGCGATACCTCGCGGAGTTGACGCCCGAGCCCTATTCGATCGCCTATGTGCTGAACCATCACCCGCGCGCAATCCTGGCAGGGGCGCTGTTGGCTGCAGAGGTTCAAGGCCCCAACCTGCATGGGCCTTTGAATCATGAGCTGTCACCCTGGGCTGTGTATCTGCGTCAGGTTGCGCACCAACGAGGTTCGAATCGCATTCATCTTTCCGATACCTTCTGTGGTCTGTGCGGAGTGAATCCTCCCCGGACTCCGCCTGTCTTCATACCTTCCACGAGCAATCTTTCTGGCGATTTAGCTGAGGTTGGCACGTCGGCAGGGCAATGGGTTGCGGTCATGGTAGGAGCCGGTGACGCAGATCGATCAATTCCAATCGAGGTGTGGAGTGAATGGATCTCGCTCTTGCTCGCCCATGAATCGCCTTGTGGGGTTGTCTTGATTGGGAGTGAGCGCGACCAGTACGCGGCTCTTGCGATTCAGGATGGACTCTCACCGATGATTGCTGGGCGTGTGTGGGATGCCACGGGACGTACGACTCTTCCGCAACTGGCCACCCTCTTAAAGCGATGTCATTGGGCTGTCGGCGCTGATACGGGCCCGCTCCATCTGGCAGCCGCTGTCGGTACCTGTGCAATAGGGTTGTATTTCTCGCGCGCCCGCGTGCATGAAACGGGGCCTTACGGAGAGGGCCACTGGGTGTGGCAAGCCGATTGTGCCTCGCCGGCGATGTGGCCGATCCAAGCCAGTGTGAAGATGATTCGAGAGCCCAGCACAATCCCGCAACAAGAACCGGTCGCAGGCTGGTCTTTATGGCAGTCCTCCCACGACGAATGGGGGGCCATTTTCCGACGCGTGGACGAGAACGATCCAGTCGAAGATCAGCGCGCTGCAATCTGGCGGCAGTTATCGGAACAGCGCCGGCCGCTGCAAGGTGTGCGATGAACTCCTTCGAGACAAATATCGCTCGATTGACGCGGCGCGATTCTGCTCTGGCGGCGGCGCTCCGCCAACGCGAAGGGGGCGCGCTGGAGATCGTGCCGGCGCGTACCGGGGTGATGTCGGCGCGCATCAACGGACGATGGATTCATAGCGCCTATGATCCCATAAAAGAAGCGCAGGCCTGGGCCGAAGGGCAGAGTTATCAGGATGGAGAAACGATGGTGGTATTCGGCGTCGGGCTGCTCTATCACGTCGAGGCCTTGTGTGCGCGACTGCCTCGAACGGCCTCGATTGTCGTGGTCGCTCCCGACCTGAATGTCGTCGTCGATGCGGCGGCGGCTCGCGTGTGGGGCGATTGGATGGATCGTGTGTCTTGGGCTTGGGGGACCACGGAGGCAATCGGTGAACAGGTTGCCGCAGCCGGCCAACCACTGCGGCTTGTCACCTATGCGCCGGCTGCTGCGTTCTATACGGATAGTCATCGTGCCATTGAAACGGTCTTGCAGCGGGGGGTTGCGTCTAAGGCCGGTGGGCAGCTCAGCATTGCCGTTGTGGGGCCGATCTACGGAGGTTCTCTTCCTATTGCCCGTTATGCGGTCAGCGCGCTTGAATCGCTGGGACATCGCGTCCGCTGGCTCGATCATAGCGTCCATGCCACAAGCTATCATCAGTTGGAATTGCTGAAGAACTCCCAACATCGATTGGCTTTGCAGAGTAAGTATGCGGAGATGCTGAGCCGGATCACGATGGCTCAGCTGGCAGAAGATCCACCTGACTTGGTCCTCTCGCTCGCACAGTCTCCATTGATTCTTCCGGCGCTGGAGCATCTCCGGCGTAAAAAGTTTCTGACGGCGATGTGGTTTGTCGAGAATTACCGGCATCTCACCTACTGGCAACAGTTAGCGGCAGGCTACGATTTTTGGTTCGTGATTCAGCAAGAGTCATGTATCTCGGCGCTCAAACAGGCTGGCGCGAAGGATGTGCGCTATCTTCCGATGGCGGCCGACCCATCTGTCCACCGTCCCGTGGACTTGACTCAGGCCGAGCAAGATGAATACGGGTCGGATGTGTCATTTGTCGGCGCAGGCTATGCCAACCGCCGCGAGATCTTTCCTCGGCTACTCGGTCATGAGTGGATATTCAAGCTGTGGGGCAATGAATGGAACGGTGCGACCGGCCTGACCCCAGTGCTTCAACGCAACGGCGCCCGGATCGATACCGACACCTGTCAGAAAGTATTCAACGCAAGTGCTGTGAACCTCAACCTGCATTCTTGGGGTGGGACCGGGTTCGATCCTGACGGGGATTTCGTGAATCCCCGCACGTTCGAGCTGGCGGCATGCGGAGCGTTTCAGCTTACGGATCGCCGTGCTCTGATGCCGGCTCTCTTCACTGAGAGCGAAGTCGCCACGGTGTCCTCTCCCGATGATCTGCCTGGTGAAATTACCCGCTGGCTTCGCGAGCCTGAGGGACGCGTGGCCATGGCGGCACAAGCTCGTCGACGCGTGCTGGCCGAACATACCTATCCTCATCGTATGCGCGAGTTACTGTCCCATATCGGTGTCGCCAGTCCGGACCGTATTGGGTCGATTCTGCGAGGAACCCGCCAGGCGGGCGCGCTCGCGTCAGCAGCCGGTGATGCATTTCCATCGGTGGCCTCGACGCTGGGAACGTTTCCCTCCACTCAACGGGTGGAGCTGAAGCAGCTTGCGGCACAGATTCGTTCACGCGGTCCCATGGGTACTCTGTCGAGGGAGGATCTGATGGTGCTGATGTTGGATGAGTATCGCTCCGAAACCAAAGATTTAGTGTAGCTGCCCAGGTATATAGACGGGATGGGTTCAGGCTGAAGGTTTCGATTCGAGATAATTTATCGCCTTCAGCCTTCAGCCTGAACCCCTGAGTAATTCAGACTCGATATGACCAAACAAGTGCTGATCATCAATGTGACTCGTATGGGGGATCTGATTCAGACCGGCCCCTTGTTGTCCCGATTGCGAGACGAATGGCCTGACGTGGCGATCGACCTGGTCGTCGATCGAAGTTTTGCGCCGACGGCTGCGCTGCTGACCGGACTTCGACAGATCATCAGTTGCGATTTCACGGGATTACTCGATGAGTGCCGCATGCAATCAAAAAGCCTGGTGACGCTGATGCAAGAGATGACGGCTTGGGCGGCACCGCTTCGGGGTGCACGGTACGACCGCATCGTCAATCTCACCTTCAATCGTCAGACCGGTTTACTCGCCTCGTACATCGGTGCCCCGGACTTGCGGGGGATTATTGCAGGGCCGGACGGCTGTCCCATCGTGCAAAATCCATGGCTGTCTTACTTCACGGATCTGCATAGACATCGGCGTTTCAACCAGTTCAACCTGGTTGATCTCTATGCCATGGGCGGGAGTGGTACTGGCGCCTTCTCGCCGCTGTCGATCACTATTCCAGCCGATGGTCGAGTCTGGGCCGATCTATTTCTCCAGTCCCAGGGCCGAACCGTCCGCCAGTGGATCGCCGTACAAGCCGGAGCCAGCGATGTCATGAAAGCGTGGCGGCCGGAATATTTCGGTCAGACCATGGCACGGCTGAGCCGTCATTCAGGCGTGGGATTTGTCATGATCGGCACGGCTGCCGAGGCGGATGCCATCCAACTGGCCGTGACGACCTATCGAGACAGCGGGGGAGTCGCGCCGATGCTCGATGCCAGTGGCCGGACGACACTCAATCAACTCGTCGGCCTGCTCTCGCGTTGTCAGCTGCTCCTCACCAATGACACGGGGCCCATGCATCTCGCGGTCAGCGTTGGAACTCCAGTGATCGACCTGTCAGTCGGCCATGTCGATCACCATGAAACAGGACCCTACGGGCCAGGCCATTGGGTCATTCAGCCCGATCTGGCTTGTTCACCCTGCGGATTCGACCAGATCTGCGCGCACCATGCCTGCAAAGATCGAATCATTCACGAAGAAGTCGCGATGCTGTGTCTTCACGCGTTAGGGCGCGTTCCATTTCCCGCATGGAGCCTAGGCGTGCGAGTGTATCAATCGAGTGCGGATGCCGATGGACTTGGCGCCTTTATCTTGCGAGCAGGACATGTGGATGCCGAGGTGGCCTGGTATGCCGAATTTTGGAGGAGATTCTGGTACGAAGACTTTACAGGCAGGCCGAGCCAGGTGGCGTCGAACGTTGAACCAGCGCCGGCCCGAGAGCGTGCGATGGCCTGGATGAGAGAAGCGGACCAACCCCTGCGACTCCTGGAACAGCGGGCTCGGCATATCGCGACCCTCACGAGACGTCGCCCAATACCGGCTTCAATGCTACAACGGGAACAAGCGCTGCTCCGTCAAGAGCGAGAAAATCTTCTGCCTCGGATGATGGCTCATTCGGCCACTGGCCCGGCCACTGTGGCGATGATCAGAGACATTCATAACGATGGCGCGAGAGATTTGGCGATACTAGCCGATCAACACGTGAATGCGTATCGACGGTGGCAGCAGCGCATCGCTCGAGTCAGAACAATATTGTCAGACGCACCGGCGCAGGTCGAGAGACGACCGCGCTCGTTGCCCTTGATACAACAGGCAGTCTCAGTCGCGTCCGTATCTATCACAAGGAGTTGAGCTATGCGTATCACACTCGATCATGATCAGTGGGACGTCAGTGACGATCAATTAGTCGGTGAGGTTCTGGCGCAGATCAGTGATCGCGCCCATGCACGACATCGGCTGGTCACGTCGCTGAAGCTCGGGGGGCGCCTGATTACGGATCGCGACCTCCAGCCCATGCTGTTGGGCAAGCTTCTCAAAGAGGTCGGATCGGTCGACGCCTGTTCACAGAATATTCCTGAGATCATGACGAACGCGACGCCGACCATCGCCAGGTTTTCCTCGACATTGAAAGCCGAGGCGCAGGGATTTCTTACGCCCCTGCGTGTGAACGGCATCATTCCTTCAGCATTGGACCGCTGGTTCGGACAATTGGCTGATTATATGGAACTTCTTCAGGCTGCTGGGCCGGGTAGTCAAGGCGGTGATGATCTGCAGGCCCTTTCCCAGTGGATTCAAGACTTCCTGGATGCCCGGTCAATCCAAGATCCTGTTCGCATTGCGGATATCCTGGAATTCGAGATCCTCCCACGCGTGGCTTCCCTGTGAGTCTTTACCTCGAATACTGTCGGTTATCGACCACTATGGCTTCTCTCCGTACTGCTCCTCAGGCCCCCTCAAGTGTGGACTGGCCGGGACCGATAAGGAATGCACGACCAAGGACCTTCGCCGGTATGCATGCTATCTGCGGAGTCACCGGTCAAAACAATTCTGGCACGGATGCCGGGAAGTACGAATGGTTGATTTGTTCGGCTTTCAAGGAGGAAGAGGTCCATGTCTTTAATCGTCAATAACAACCCGTCTTCGGTCTCGGCACAGCGCAATTTGACCGTGAATACGAATCAGTTGCAGCGGTCGGTGGAACGGTTGTCCTCAGGGCTTCGGATCACCCGTGCGGCGGACGATGCTGCCGGACTCGGTGTGTCTGAAACATTGCGCGCGCACATTCGCAGTATCAACCAAGCCACACGAAATGCGAATGACGGCATCAGCTTGACGCAGGTCGCCGACGGGGCCGCGGCCACCATCGGTAACTTGCTTTCCCGTCTCCGTGAGCTGACGACGCAGTCCGCCAGCGGTACCATCGGGGCCACGGAACGGTCGTACTTGGATCAAGAGTTTGTGACACTCCGGTCCGAAATCGACCGGATCGCTACCGTGAGCGAGTTCAATGGCCAGGCGCTGTTGAGCGGGGCCACCAACTCGTTCGAAGTCTTCGTCGGCTTCAAGAGCGGCACGGGCAACTCGCTCACCGCTGCTCTGAACGATTTAGACGTCACGAGCATCGGCTTGGCAACCGTGAACATCTCGACCTCGGCAAACGCTCAGAGCGCGTTGAGCAATATCGACAGCGCGATCAGTTCAGTGGCCACCGCTCGAGCGGAATACGGCTCGATTCAAAACCGTTTCGAGGCGGCTATTTCGAACTTGCAGGTCACAAGTGAGAATTTCGTGGCGGCAGAATCTCGTATCCGCGATGCCGACATCGCCTACGAGACATCGCAGTTCACGAAGAATCAGGTTCTTGTGCAATCAGGCGTTGCGGTGTTGGCACAAGCCAACTCACTCCCGCAACAGGCACTCGCGTTGCTGCGGTAGACCTTCAGATCGTTTCGTTGGAGTGATCACCCAGCCGCCGTATCGGCGGCTGGGCCTCCAGCGGGCGATGAGGGAAAGCAGCCTCCATGGAGGCATCTATGGTCCAAAACATTCGACCGCCTCACGATCTGTATTTCGTCCCACGCCATCCCGAAAGCGCTGTAAAGCCGGTTCACGATAGAGACAGCCGGGTGGACGCCGATCTCAATACTTCTACTCCGGAACCGGCGCCGACAAAAGAGAAGCTGGAGCAGGCTGCAGCTCGTGTCAAGGAAGTGCTTCGTGGAACCACGTCCCGTCTAGAGATCGAGATCGATTCCGATTCGCACAAAGCAGTGATCAAGATTCTCAATGGCGAATCCGGAGAGATCATTCGACAGATTCCTGCGCAAGAACTTCTGGATCTGGCCAAGCATCTGGATGAGCCCAAAGGCCTCTTGGTTGAGGAACGCGCGTAAGAGAGGAACGCTGACACTATGGCATCGATTTCGTTCGGGGGATTAGGGAACGGACTGGATTTTGGTCAAGTGGTCGATCAACTGGTCAAAATCCAGCGCGGCCCCATCGATCAACTCGGTCAGAAGAAAGCAACGGCGCAGTCAAAATTGACAGACTACGCATTGCTTGAGGGTAAGCTTCTGGCCTTGCAATCGGCTGGAGATGCCCTGCGATTGCCGACATCTTTCGATCGGTCGACCACCACCGTCTCGGATGAGAAGGCCTTGACTGCCTCGGCATCATCCACTGCGACGCCTGGTTCCTATCTCGTCCGGGTGACGCAATTGGCCCAGTCGCATCAGATTACCAACAAAGGAGCGACAGCCGTATCGAGTGTGACGACCGATATTGTCGGTGGCGCGTCGGCTTCGTTTACCTTCCGCGTCGGAACGGGAACCGATCAGACTGTGGCGTTGAGCAGCGCCGCTACGCTTGAAGATTTACAGACCGGCATTAACGACTTGGGTGCCGGCGTGACTGCGTCGATTGTGAATGCAGGCAGCGAGACCACACCGGCCTATCGCGTGATTCTCACAGCCACTGCATCAGGAGCAAGCAATGGGGTGACGATTGTGGCCGACGGAACCACATTGGACTTTACCAATGGAGGGGGCACAGGGGGCGTCGACACCTTGCGGGCGGCACAGGATGCTATTGCCATCGTCGGCGACCCGGCATTGAACCCCGTCACTCTGCAGCGCAGTAACAATGTTCTCACGGACGCGATTCCTGGCGTGAGCCTCTCGCTCCTCAAGACAACCGGATCCGACACCGTTTCCGTTAATGTTACGCGTGACAACGGGGCGGTGAAAGAGAGCATCAAAAAGTTTGCCACAGCCTATAGCGATATCGTGAAATTTGTGAATGAACGTACCACGTACGACGTCGCTACGAAAACGGGTGCCCTCTTCTTCGCTGAACCGACGGCGAAAGGTCTCCTGTCGCAACTCCGGCAGGCCCTCTCGGCTTCTGCCAGCGGACTGACGACCTACTCGTCCGTGGGGGAAATCGGGTTTAAGACGGAACGCGACGGCACGATCACGGTGGATGATGCCAAACTGGATGGCGTACTGAACAGCAAATATGGTGCGGTGAAATCCCTCTTTATCACTCAGGCAGGGGTGGCTGGTGTTGCTCAGCGAGTCAATGATGCCATCGATGCCATCGATGATATTGGGACCGGCTCACTCACGGTTCGCAAAAACGCATTGACCAAGCAGCTCAGCAGTCTCACAGTCGAAATCAACAGGAAAGAAGATGCCCTCTCGGCCTACGAGGAGTCGCTCAAGAGACAATATGCCGCGCTCGACGGACTCCTAAGCCGGCTGAAAGGCCAGAGCACCTTCTTGCAATCTCAACAATCACAAGGGTCATGATGATGAACACCTTCCCCAACACAGCCGCCGCCTCACGGTATCGTCAAACGGAGGTGCTGACCACATCAAGCGTTCAGCTCATCGTCCTGCTGTACGATTCTGCCATCCAGGCGGTTGAGCTTGCGAGTGACGGGATCGCTCGGCAGCATCAGCCCGATAAAGCTCGATTTCTCGGACGCGCCGTCGGAATTGTCAGCGAATTGTCCAGCGTCCTCGATTTCGAACGAGGCGGCGAGATCGCCAAGTCGCTCTACCGTCTCTATGATTACATGCTGTCAGAGTTTACGCAGGCCAATTTGCGAAACGATGCTCGCCGGCTCGATGGCCCGCTACGATGTCTGAAGGAAATGCGTGGAGCCTGGCACACGGTGGCGCAGCAACAAAACCAGCCGATGGCTTTGCCGCGAGGCTGAGCGCGAAGCGCGAGGAGTAGGCGTGAAGCGTATCTCGTGAAGGGTTATTCGTTTCCGGACTCAGACGCTTCACACGCTCGCGTTCATGAGTCATGAGGGCTACATGAGTCTATCGAATAGGACAAGCTGGGAGCAGAACCTGCGCACCTTAACGATGCAGGCTGGTCAGGCCGCAGAGCTCGGACAGTGGGATCAGGTTGAGGCATGTTATGCGCTGCGTGAAGAGCATCTCCTTGACCATCCCATGCTTCCAGCCCTCGCCATGGATCTCTCGGTATCTGACCAAGCGGTCACAGCCAGAATTGTGAACGCTCAGTTAGCCGTTCAATCGCAGCTGATTGAGGCAGCAAAGATCCGCCAGAACTTACAAGGCGTACGATCCTGGCAAGGGCTGAGAGAGAAACAGGCTCCTCTCATGGACCAACTAGCATGATTGGCTTGGACGAATAGTTATGGCAATCGAATTGACCCGGATTCACAATGTGGTGCGTACCTATCATCAGGCCATCCACTCTTCCCTATCGGGGCTGCACGAGGTTGAGCGAACAGGAGAGCTGGGACAGGGTCTGCTGTCGGACTCCCCAGGTACACGCCAACGGAATATTATGCGTGTAATACATGAGGTTATTATTATAGATATTTGATAAGACAAGGAGTGTCTTATATGAATAAGGACAGGATGTCCACGGTCGAAACGGCAATTTGCAATAGCTCCCATAGTGATCCCACCAGACTGAATCCACTATCCTCCGTCTGTATTTCGGGTCGCCCGGAGTTTCACCATCAGACACTCTGGCATTATCTTGAAAAGGCAGGTCATGCCGTGTATCGGTTTACGGAAGATCTCGCGCTTCTCGATGCCGTGGGGGCACGTTCACCCTCTGCGATTGTGTACGAAATTCCTGCAGGACGTGAGCGCGCTGTTCAGTTCCTCAATCATTTAGCCAAGCTGAACCATGACGCCTGTGTGATCCTGGTTGGTCCTGAAATCGGCGCAGAGTCGGTGGCCCACTGTCTACGATCTGGAGCCTTTGACTACCTTACGGTTCCAGTCTCACCTGCTCGATTCATGACGTCGCTCCACGAGGGCCTTGTCAATCGGCATACCTTCCGCGCCGTGCGCAATCTGTCACAGGAACTCGCTCAATCGAATGAGCGGCTCGCCGAGGAGCGCAACGCGCTCAAACATTGGAATCGAACGCTCTTGGCCTTGAATCATTTGACCCAAGTATTGACCGCCTCGTTGGACAGTGAGACCATCGTCCGGTCCCTCTTCACCGGGCTCGCAACTCTCGTTCCATTGGATATCATTGGCCTCGCCTGCACAGAGCCCCATCGGGTCATGACCTGGTCCCGCTCGTCAGCGTGGACATGTCACGAAATGCAGGTTCGAGAGTGGCTGCTTCGTCATTTTCCGGAAGATGCCAAGCCTGGGGCGTCTAGCCGACAGTCTCTTAACCTGGTAGGGGCTGGGGCCCTATCGAGGGAAGACTGTGCACCGCTTTCATCGTTCCCCGCCATGGGCGACGACCGTCATACGATGACGATTCCATTGCCTCTCTCGCCAGATACACAGGGCGTACTGTATCTCGAACGTCGAGAGGGCACGTTTACCGAAACCGAATTCAAAATGTTGTCAACTGTGGGAACATCACTCGCCATGGCGCTTCGAAATGCCTCTACCCACCAGATGATCCAGGAATTGGCCTTACGCGATAGCATGACCGGGTTGTTGAACCGCCGGGCACTTGAGGACGTCCTTGCGCGGGAATTCAAAGGAGGTTTCCGCTATAGCTCATCGGCCTGTTTGCTTCTCGTGGCCTTGGACTATTTTAAGGCGGTCAATGACCAGCTGGGTCATCTTGCGGGGGATCAGGTGCTCAGGAGTACAGCGGCGTTGATGCGAAGAGCGGTTCGCGATATCGATGTCGTCGGGCGGTATGGTGGGGAAGAATTCGGGATCGTGTTGCCTCATACCGATCTCGATTGCGCGTTGGTATTGGCAGAGCGGCTGCGCAGGGAGATAGAGAGTCAGAAGTTCGACGCGGAGCAAGGGATCGTGCGGATAACCGCCAGCATCGGCATCGCCCACATTCCTGCCGTAACCATTCGATCCGTGTCAGAATGGATTGCGGCCGCAGATTCGGCGTTGTACGGGGCCAAGGCGTTGGGAAGAAATCGAGTGGTCGTCCATGTGCCTGGTCAGGCGGTATCGGTTGCAGGCGCCACCTTGACGTTTGCGGCGCCATGATGGCTGGAAAGGTCCCATGAGTATCACGATGCCTCCTCCCTCAACGAAAACAACCAAAGCCCTGTCGGACGAGCGGCGTGAGTGGGTGCGAATCGACGATCGGGTACTTTTCGAGTGTCGGCTCTTGACTGACCCAGCGGAGGGGCCGATCCCGGGGGCCTTACCGATAAGCCAGGAGGCAATTTCGGCTGCCGTTGCCAAGCCCACGTCAGACTTGTTGCTCCGCAGCGGTGAGCAATTGGCGCAATCGCCGCTGCTCCCTTGGATCATGAAAGTTGATTGGTTGCTGGAAGTGATCGTCAAGCAGCTTGCCAAGATGCAGC
>SWDP01000034.1:165451-177887 GCA_005116885.1 Nitrospira sp. | reverse complement strand
ATCGAGTACCTCTTCCACACTGGAAAAATCACGATCTGCTGAGGCGTCGGCCATGGCCTCCCTGGCCAGAAACGAAGATAAGACACGGCAGATCGTAGCTAGCTTGATGAATCGGTAGAGGTCCAACACCGACGTGGGATCGGGTGTGGCGACGGTCACATGATGGTCGGCGATCAAGAAGAAATCCACTGCGAGGTAGCTCGTTCCGGCTCCGATGTCCACGATGACTACTTCGGCCTGAAGGTTCTTGAGATGGCGGATGAGTTGTTTCTTCTTGGCATAAGGCATATTGGCGGTCCCGAGCGTGTCACCTGTGCCGGGAATCAGCGTCAGGCCTGAATGTACTGGTAGGGTCTGGGCGATGTCTTCGAGGCGTTCGACTCGACGATTCAGACAATCCGTCAACATGAGCGGCGGATTCATCAATCCGAACAAGATATGAATATCGGCGCCCCCGATATCCAGGTCGGCCAAGGTCACCTGCTTTCCTTTTTTTGTAAGGAGGAGGGCGACCTTGGCGGCGATGGAGATGATAGTGGCCATTGAGGCAGCTTCCTCGTGGTTCGTGATGGTCGGTGCCCCTTCTTCGGATGTTCTAGCAAAAAAAATATGAGTGGGGCCGGTCGTGTTGTTCAGGAGCGGTGCAAGACAGACCGTCATGTCTCGCAATGACGTATATCAGCCACTCAAGTTTCCCAATCGCAACACCGATATCACATCCACTATGAACAATGCCCTGTCTGCGTCAACAACAATTCAGCCGAGCAATGGGTCATCAACGGATGGCGAGATTCTGACGGTCATGGACGTGGCGCAATTTCTTCGTGTGCCAAAGTCCACCGTGTATAAGCTCGCACGTGTTGGGGAATTGCCGGCGTCAAAGATCGGGAAACACTGGCGTTTCCTCCGTCGCGACATCCATGAATGGATGCACAGTCGCTCCAAGCAGGGCTAACGATCCAATCTCGCGTGGGATTGTCGCCTGTTTGGAAAGAGCGGTGAGGTGCGTGGTGTGAACGCTGTAGTTGAAGGTTGGATTTTAGGGTTTGAAGGTCCAAACAATTAGGCCTTCAGTCTTCAGCATTCCGATCATCCTGTACGAAGAGCATGAAGGAGGTTTAGACCATGCCGGCCGACCCGAACATGAAGATTCTCGTCGTAGACGACATGTCGACCATGCGAAGGATCGTCAAGAACATCATGAAGCAGCTTGGGTTTGCGAATGTCGAAGAGGCAGAGAACGGCCAAGACGCGCTCGACAAGCTCAAGGCCGAATCATTTGGGTTTGTCATTTCTGATTGGAACATGCCTGTCATGACCGGCATTGATCTGTTGCGGGCTATTCGTGCCGATGACAAGTTGAAAGCGATCCCTGTCTTGATGGTCACGGCAGAAGCACAAAAGGAGAATCTTGTCGAAGCGATTCAAGCCGGCGTGAGCAATTACATCGTGAAGCCGTTTACAGCGGAAGTGTTACAGGAAAAAATGAGCAAAATTTTCAAGTAGCCGACGTTGCGCGGCGGTTAACCTGGTTTGTTTCGTCTGTTTGGTTCGTTCTGCCAAATAAACTAAATAACGATCTTCTTATGGAGGAGCCTATTGTGCTGAACGGCAATGTCAAACTGTACGACGAACTCGGTGAATTGGCTCGTTATCTCGAATCGGCCATGCGAAAGGTGGCTGACGTCGGTGCCCCAATGGCCACCAAAAGTGCGCAGCTGCCTCAAGCGACGGCCCATCTGCTCGATCTGAATAAGATGACGGAGGACGGCACGATGGAAGTCATGCGTTTGGCTGAGATCATTCAGGACAACCGTGCCAGAGCCGCCAAGGAACTGGCTGCGATAATTTCGACATTGGAAGCAGTCGACTGCCGGACGCTCGCGGTGCGCCTGGGAAAAACCACACATGAGTTGGCGCAAGACGACAAGCATTTGATGGACATCATGACGGCTCTATCGTTCCAGGATCTCGTCGCGCAACGGGTGAAGAAGCTCGTCACCATCATTGAGGACGTTCAGTGCAAGCTGGTGGAGCTGGTGGTCGTGTTCGGTCTGAAAGAGGACAGCGCTACGCCCGAGACTCAGGGGAAGGCCGGTGAAATGCTTAGGCAGCTGGAAGCGTCAAAATCCACGGCGATTAAGCAGGACTTGGCGGATGAACTGTTGTCAGAATTCGGATTCAAATAGCGTTCTCTTATCTGTCCGGTCTCACGGGTTTGTGTGGGTTATTTGGTTGACTGAAGCTAGCCAGATGAACCAAATCAACCCAATGAACCCAATAAGCGGGATGTAGAACTTGGATATCGCAACGATTATTGGAATTACCCTCGCGCTCGGGTCGATCCTTGGCGGGCAGGTCCTTGAAGGCGGCCATGTCGGCTCGATCATGCAGCTCACCGCCTTCATCATCGTGATTGGCGGAACCTTCGGCGCGATCTGTATTCAGAACCCACTGTCGGTTGTGCTGAGAGGGGTCTCGATGCTGAAGCTCGGCATTTTAGACCCGAAGCACGACAACAAAAAAACCATCACCACAATCATCGATCTCGCCAACGTGTCCCGCAAGCAAGGGCTGCTCGCGCTCGAGGGCAAGCTCAAAGATATCCATGATCCGTTTTTCAGGAAGGGTGTGCAACTCATTGTGGACGGAACAGACCCGAAGGTGGTGCATGAGATTTTGGAGATCGATGTCGAAGGGCAGGAGGAGGAAGGGGTCACTGCGGCGAAGGTCTGGGAAGCCGCCGGCGGATATGCGCCGACTGTCGGGATTATCGGTGCGGTGCTCGGTTTGATTCATGTTATGGAGAACCTGGCCGATCCTTCCAAACTCGGCGGCGGTATCGCCGTCGCGTTTGTAGCGACTGTCTACGGTATCGGCGCAGCCAATCTGTTTTTTCTTCCGCTGGCGAACAAGATCAAATTCAAGCTGAAGGAAGAAGCGGCTTCACGCACGATGATCATCATGGGTCTGGTGGGGTTGGCGCAAGGCGAGAATCCCCGACTGTTGCAGGAAAAGCTCGAGGGGTATCTGCCGGAGTCTCAACGAACGAAAGAAGAGAAAAAGTGAAGCGTCTCAGATTGCAAGTTTCTTGAAAGCGGAAACTGTTCACGCGGTACAAGTGGTGATCTATGGCGAAGAAGAAACACGAGGAGCATGAAAATCACGAACGCTGGCTCGTGTCGTACGCTGATTTCATCACCTTGCTCTTTGCCTTCTTTGTCGTGATGTATTCAATCTCGTCCGTGAATGAGGGCAAGTTCCGAACGGTGAGCGATTCGATTAAGGCCGCATTGAACCCCATTGTTAGCCCCGCAAATACTTCGGTGCCCTTCACCATCGGGCAGAATAAAGCTGTGACAGTGAATCCGACTATCGACACGGTCAAGGAACCAGCGGTGCGGCGCCTTCGTGAGATTATGCGGTCTCTGAAGAATGAAACACAGTTAGACATCATTCAGATGAAGGAACTCACGAACGGGGATATTATATTAACCCTGCCGGACACGGTGTTGTTTCGCACCGGGGAGGCAGTTCTTCGGCCGGAGGCTCGTCCATTTATTCAGGCGATCAGTGAAGTGCTGATTGAACTGGATCGGCGAGTACGTGTTGAAGGGCATACCGATAATGTACCGATCAGCACGGTCCAATTTCCATCGAACTGGGAGCTGTCCGCCACTCGTGCCGTGACGGTGGTCCGATCGTTGTCTGAACTGTATGGCCTGCCGGCCGACCATCTCACTGCGGTGGGTCATGCCGATTCTCGACCTCTTGCAGATAATTTGACACCTGAGAATCGTGCGAAGAACCGTCGGGTGGAGCTTGTGGTCCAGGAACCCAGACCAGTTCCACAATCGATCGAGATGGCCGAGCCACACACCGCCTTGGAACGATTTGCCGCTCCGCAAGATTCTGTGAAGCGAGAGAGCGGACCCCCTTCCGATGAAGTTCTTCCGGCGCTGCAGCCCCCTTTGCCTCCGATAGAGCTGGTTCCCAGCTCCGATGAACGAACGAAGTAATGCCTTCCCGCCCTCAAGAGCGGCAAGGAACATCCCGATAACGAATCTATCGATATACAACCAGCTTCGCACTTTGAGGCACTATGGAAAACGACTCGAGGCTCTGTAAACCATCCGGCGATCTGACGATCTTCGAAGCATCGGAATTCAAGGAATCGCTTCTCGCGGTACTTGCGAATGATGGTTTGGTCTGCCTGGATCTGTCGCAGGTAACGCGCGTGGATACGTCGGCAATCCAACTGATGTGGGCGGCCCGAAAGCTAGGCCGGCTCCTGGTCACCGGTATCCCTCAAGAGCTGCAAACAAAGCTGAATCGGCTCGGGTTCTCCGAACCGCTCAGCGAGTAGCGGAGAAGCGTGGTGTTCGCGTAGCGTGAAACGCCAGGCGAGATGCAGAAGGGGCGTGAAGCGTGAAACGTGAAGCATTAGAATCCAGAAAAAAATACGCTTCACGCGACAGTGAGGCAAGAGAACTCATTGACCTCAAAGAGCGTCAGCAGGCATGGGAGGTCTTTGCTGCCTGTGCCGTGTCCATGATTCCAGTCTTGAAAAAACAAATGGAAGCCGTCACTCACCAGACGGAACGGGCGGCGCTGGATTTGATGGTGCATCTCCGCGCGTTGACCTCGCCGGCCACGACTTCAGGACGCATGGATAGATCGGCGAATCTGTCCAAGATCGTCATGGCGATGCAATTCCAGGATCTCACTCAACAAAAGTTGGAACATATCACCCAGGCTTTAGATCAATGGCATACGCATCTCCAAGTGTTGTTGAGGGGGCCTCTGGACGAAGGCGCCAAACGAGAAATCGCGGCGTTACAGTCGCTTGAAGAGAGCTATACGATGGAAGAAGAGCGCCGCCTCCACGCGGCCACTCTGTCGCCGGACTATCAGGAGCCAGTGCCGATCGAAATGGAGGAGAAAGAAACGGGTTCAGATTCAGTCACGCTATTTTGAGCATGGACCCAGAGGACGTGAAAGGTATCTCGTGGAGTAGGCACGAGGGGGCGAATCCGGAACGAAGAACGCGTCACGATTTTTTAGTAGGCCGCGTAGACTTGGAGGACGAAATGAGCAAGACCGCACTCGTCGTGGACGATTCACCGACCATGCGCCAGATGGTGGCATTTACCCTCACCAATGCCGGTTTCACGGTGGTGGAAGCCGAGCATGGGAAAGATGCCGTTGCGAAGGTAGCGGGTGGGCCTCCGATGGATATTGTGGTGACAGACTTGAACATGCCTGAGATGGATGGCATCAGCCTGATCAAGGAACTCCGTAAAATGGCTGCATTCAAGTTTACCCCGATTCTGATGCTCACGACCGAATCGGCGGCTGACAAGAAACAAGCGGGTAAAGAGGCCGGCGCGACCGGATGGATCGTGAAGCCGTTCAATCCGGATTTGATATTGAAGATTATCGCCAAGGTACTGCCGACATAACAACAGTGATGGGTGATCTGTGATGTGTGATCAGTTGGATCTCACGCTCATTCCACATCACTCGTCACCTATCACTCATCACAGGACTCAACTATGAGCAACGATTTTTCACAATTCCAGGACGCCTTCTTCGAGGAAGCTGCCGAGCATCTCGCCGTGGTCGAAGAAGGACTGCTGGCATTGGAGCAGCATCCCGAGGACTTGGATCTACTCAATAAAATATTTCGCTCAGCCCATTCAATCAAGGGCACGAGCGGCATGTTCGGGTTCAATGCCGTTGCGCAGTTCACCCATAAGATGGAGACGCTGCTCGATCTGCTTCGTAACGGACAGAAAGCGGTGACGCCGGTGATCGCTGATCTGCTGCTCCGATCGACTGATTGTTTGAAGACACTGATCGATGCAGCCAAGACCGGTTCGTCAGTAGATGACGTGACAGTCCAACGGCTGACAGAGGAACTGGCTGCATCCCAGAACGCATCGGGCAGCCAATCAATGCCACAAGGGAATGGACCTTCGAAGATCAAGCCGGCATCGGCTGGCCCCGAACTATACTCGTATGCCATTGCATGGGCTCCACCGGATTGGCTCTTTCAGCGCGGCCTCGATCCGCAGCAAATTTTTAAAGAGCTGGCCGATATCGGAACATTGTCTCAGGTTACCGTCGATGCGACGAAATTGCCCGAGTTGGCAACGATGGATCCCGAGAAATGCTATCTCTCCTGGAGGATGAAATTTGAAACTGCCAAAGATCGGCAGGTGGTGGATGCGGTGTTTGAATTTGTCCGTGAAGACAGCGTCCTCACCATCACAGAAGAGGTGCAGGGGAAAGAGTTAGAGGTACGGGGTGAAGAAAGCCCCTCATTCGTTACCCCTGACGGGACCGAGAGCAAACCCAAGCCTCTCGGTGAGCTGCTCGTCGAAAGCGGTGTTGTTTCGCGTGAGACCTTGAATAAGGCGCTCTCGCAGCAGAAACGGGTCGGCGAGATTCTGGTTGAACAGCATGCCGCCACGCCGCAGCAGATCTCCCAGGCGCTCCAGAAACAACAAGACAACGCGGCTCATGCCAAGAAGGGGACTGAGACAGCCTCGATCCGAGTGGATACCGATAAGATCGACAAGCTCATCAACCTCGTGGGCGAACTGGTCATCACCCAGTCGATGTTGAGCGACCTGGGGTCACGGTTCGAGATCAATCAACTTCCAGTGTTGCTGGAGCGAATGGCCCAATTGGAGGGCAATACACGCGAAATTCAGGAACGGGTTATGAGTATCCGCATGCTGCCGATCGGCACCGCGTTCAGCCGCTTTCCGAGGCTTATCCGTGACCTTTCGGCCAACGCGGGGAAGAAAATTCAACTCGTCCTCTCCGGGGAAGAGACCGAGCTTGATAAGACCGTCATCGAGTCTATTGGTGATCCCTTGACGCACCTCGTTAGAAACTCGGCCGATCACGGACTGGAACCACCGGACGAACGCCTCGATAACAACAAGCCGGAACTGGGCACCATCCGTCTCAATGCCTTCCATGAAGGCGGCAACATCTGCATCACCGTTGAAGACGACGGACGAGGCCTGAATCGCGACAAGATTCTTGCCAAGGCGGTCAAACAAGGCTTGATCGCAGAAAACGAAAAACTGTCTGACGACCAAATCTGGCCCTTGATTTTCAAGCCGGGATTCTCCACGGCGGAGAAGGTGACGGATGTCTCGGGCCGAGGGGTCGGCATGGACGTCGTCAAACGCAATATCGAAGGGCTGGGGGGTACCGTCAAGATCAAAACGGCGCTGGGGAAAGGGACGGTCTTCACGCTCAAGCTCCCCCTGACCTTGGCTATTACCGAAGGTATGACCGTCAGAGTCGGTACAGAAACGTATATCGTACCGCTGTTGTCCATCCTGGAATCTATCCAGCCGAAGGCCGGCGCGATGAAGACAGTCGTCGGCAAAGGAGAACTCATCAATGTGCGAGAGACCTATTTGCCGATGATACGTATGTACGAGGTATTCGCTCTGCAGCCGGAATATACCGACCCGACAAAGGCGATCTTGCTGATTTTGGAGACGGAAGGCGAACGGGTGGCGGTCATGGTGGACGAAATTCTAGGGCAGCAGCAAGTAGTCATTAAAAGCATGGAGAAAAATTTCCGCAAGGTCGATGGGATCGCGGGGGCGACGATTCTGGGCGACGGGACAGTCGGTTTCATTCTGGACATCCGAGGCTTACTGGAGATCGCGCGTAGAGGAGTGGCGGCGTAAGGCGTCGAGTTTCATGTTCTATCGTTCGTAACGATGTTTCTGAGCTTGAAAGCACCCGAGGTAACGATTCTTAGGTTACACCCGACAAGCTCCTTGGGGGGCAGGACTCAGATTATTCATTATGGGATTCTGATTCCGTGTATCGAGTGAAATCAGGCCATCATCGTGAGACGCTCGACATGAGAACCCAGAACTTGATCGAAGGCACAATGTTTCATGAAGGAGGATCCTATGGCTGTAGCGACGCTTGAGACCGCGACGAAGGAACTCAATCAGCAAATTGGGCTCCCCACGGACGGGAGCCAGTACCTCACGTTCCAGCTTGGCGACGAACTCTATGGCGTGGATATTCTCCGCGTTCAGGAGATTAAAGGTTATACCACGGTCACAAAGATTCCCAACACGCCGCCGCATATTAAGGGTGTGTTGAATCTCCGTGGCACCATCGTCCCCATCGTCGAGTTACGGACTAAGTTCGGCATGCCGACGATCGACTATACGATGTTTACGGTCATCGTGGTCGTGGTCGTGCGGGATCGGATTATGGGCCTTGTCGTGGATTCCGTGTCGGATGTCCTCAACATCAACAAAAAAGACATTCAGGCTCCGCCAGAGTTTGGCGCCAAGGTGGACGTGAGCGTCTTGATCGGTATCGGGAAATCTGGTGACAAATTGGTGGCGCTTCTGAATATCGATCGGTTGTTGACAGAGGACGAGCAGCAGCAAGAGTCGGCAGTCGCTAATGCGTGAGGCATGGCTCGTCGTTTGGCCAAGGCTGAGCGTGTAAGGCCTGGCCTAACTAACAGGAGGAACAAACATGGTGACTTGGTTTGGGAATATGAAGACGATGTGGAAGCTGATGTTGGGCTTCGCGGTGATGGGTGTGATCATGTGTATCTTGGGATGGGTCGCGGCGCAGGGCCTGCTGTCGGTTCGTGAAAACTTACGGATCGTCTATGAAGACTACACCGTCGCCGCGACGGATCTGGCACGGACATCCACAAGCTTGGCGCGATACCGGAATCGGATCGACCTTGTCCTTGCTGCGGTGGATCAGACAGCCGCTGAGAAGCCTCGTGTGGAAATACCCGCGATCAAGGAAGCCATGCTCACATCGCTCGGCGCGTATGCCGCTACTGTGTTGCGCGTGTCCAAGAGCGGACGAGATGAAGCCAAAGATCTTAAGGCGTTTCGTGAGGCACTGGACGCGTACTTCCCAGTGTCCGAAGAGGTCCTTGGGCTCGCGGCTCAGTCATGGCAAGTCAGGACTTCTGCTGAGGCTGCCCAGCTGAGCGAGAAGGCAAAAGTCTATAACTCGAAACAGGCTCTTCCCAAATTCATGGCAGCCAACAACGCATTAGACGAACTACTTAAGACCGTCCAAGAGGTGGCCAAGGATATGAATGAGGACGGGCGGACGACGGTTGCCAATGCCCTCATGACGTTGGTGGTCGGCACCGTGACGGCAATCGTGATTGGACTTCTTATGGGCTGGCTGATAGCCCGCGTTCTGTCTCGTAACCTGGCCGATGTGGTCAACGCAGCCAAGACCCTCGGCGGCGGAGACCTGAAGGCGCGGTCGTCGGTGTCGACAAAGGATGAAATCGGCACCTTGGCTCAATCCTTCAACGAGATGGGCGACAAGTTGGAGGGGAATATGATGAAGGAGCGGGAGCAGGCGGCGAAGATAGAGCAGTTCATGGTGGAAGCGAAACGGGTACTCGGGAACCTGGCACAAGGAGATCTGACAGACCAGATGACGAGTGCCTGTGAAGGCGATCTCAATCAGATCAAGGTCAGCCTCAACAGCGCATTGACGAATTTGACGACGACCCTCACGACCGTGCGCGAAGCCGCGTCGAGTGTCACGTCGGGGGCGGAAGAAATCACCAAGGGCAACGAGGACCTCTCGCAGCGGACCAGCGAGCAGGCTTCTTCTCTGGAAGAGACTTCCAGTGCGATGGAGGAGATGACCTCCACGGTGAAGCAGAACGCCGACAACGCCAGGCAGGCGAACCAGCTGGCGATTGCGGCCCGCGACGTGGCCGGGAAGGGCGGCGCGGTCATGCGCCAGGTCGGGTCCTTCAAAATAACGGGGAACGGGCAGGAGAGCCATGTGCGGTTCAACAAGGCCTCGACCGCTCATAAGCCCAGCCTCTCTTTTTCCGGGCCGGTGAAGAAACCGTTGTTCAAGAAACCGGCGGCGCCATACCTGACTGCGCCGGAACCGGTCGGTGTTGCTGCCGGCAATGGCAAGGATCGCCGCCAGAATGACGGCGAGTTCGAGGAGTTCTAACCGATGCCAGCCGAGAGGTGTGACAGGCACAACCTCCAAGCTGCTCGACTCGTGCCCAATGCGACATACCTGCGTATGCAGAGGGAGTGTCAAGAACCGTAAGCGCTGGTGTTATGCGTGCGACACACTTCCCATTGGATTGCGGAAAGGACACCTGTTATGACGTTCGTAAAAAAGGCGTTCGCTCAATGGGGGATCACTGCGAAACTGACCACGCTGTTTGTCCTGTTCGGCTGCCTTCCGATGGCAATCGTAGGGCTGATTGCATACAACGCCGGCCTCACGATCGAGGAATCAGTTGGGACCCGCTTCCAAGCGATGTCGGAGGGCGTCGCCGACAAGATTGATCGCAACCTCTTCGAACGCTATGGCGACGTACAGGCCTTCGGCTTCAACCGCGTGCTCGACCAGAAGGCCAGCTGGTATCGCACCGGTGCCGAAAGCAATCCCATCATACAGGTCATAGACCAATATGTAGACACCTATGACCTGTACTCGTTGAGTATTTTGGTGGACCTCGAGGGGCGTGTGATCGCCGTGAACTCCAAGGATGCCGATGGAAAACCGATTCATACTCAAGACCTCTATGGAAAAAATTACCGAGAGACGTCCTGGTTTCGTGCGCTGAAGGGTCAACAGTTTACGACCTCAATGCCGTTCGCGGCACCGGGCAATACGGTTGCGACCGGTACCTACATTGAAGACCTCCATGTCGATCCGGACGTGAAGGCCGCATATCCTGGCGACGATGGCCTCACACTGGGATTTTCAGCGCCTGTCTATCGGGATGGGAAAGTCGTGGCCTATTGGACGAATCGTGCCAAGTTCTCGCTCGTGGAAGATATGCTGCGCGTGACCCAACAGGTCATGAAAAAATCTGGGTTTCTCAACTCGAGCGTCATTCTTCTCGACATGGACGGAAAGATCCTCGCGGAATACGATCCAGCCAGCGCAGGCACCGATCAATTTCAGCACGACTTCACGGCGCTGATGACCGCCAATCTAGCCGACCGTGGGCTCATGGCCGCCAAAGGGGCCGTAGCCGGCAATCCCGGTTTCACGATTGAGTCCCACCACCGTACCGGGGTGCCTCAGGTGATTGGCTACACGCACCTCAAGGGTGCATTAGGCTATCCAGGCATGAATTGGTCGGTTCTCGTCGTGGTCAATCATGCCGATGCGACAGCCGATGCACGAGCGATCAACCGAAACGTACTGATCGCAGGTATCGTGTGTCTCGTGATTATCCTGCCTCTCGGCATTATCATTGGTCGAATCGGAGTTCAAGGAATCGGCCGAGCCAGCAAGGCTGCGGCTAAGCTGGCCGGTGGTGCCCTCGATACTCGTCTCCCGGTCACGTCTACGGATGAGATTGGTGTCTTGGCTCAATCGTTCAATGAGATGGGGGCGCAGCTTCAGGCGAAGATGACGAAGGAACGGGACCAAGCGGCGAAGATGGGGCTGTTCATGGTGGATGCGAAGCGGGTGCTGGGGAACCTGGCACAGGGGGATCTGAGGGAGCAGATGACGAGTGCCTGTGAGGGCGACCTCGATCAGATTAAGGTGAGCCTCAACAGCGCAATCACCAATCTGACGACCACCCTCAGGATAGTGCGTGACGCTGCGGAGAGCGTGACGACGGGGTCGGAGCAGATCACCAAGGGCAGCGAGGATCTCTCGCAGCGCACAGCCGAGCAGGCGTCGGCGCTCGAAGAAACCTCCGCGTCGATGGAGGAAATGACCTCGACGGTGAAACAGAATGCCGATAATGCGAAGCAGGCCAATCAATTCGCCATCGCGGCCCGCGCCATAGCAGATAAGGGTGGCGCGATCACCACGAAGGCCGTTGAAGCGATGGGCGAGATCAACCGGAGCAGTAAGAAGATCGCCGACATCATCACGGTGATCGACGAGATCGCCTTCCAGACAAATCTCCTGGCCTTGAATGCCGCTGTCGAAGCGGCTAGGGCAGGGGAACATGGGCGCGGCTTCGCGGTCGTGGCTGCCGAGGTGCGCAATCTGGCGCAGCGATCGGCGGCAGCGGCCAAGGAGATTAAAGGCCTTATCAATGAGTCCCTTCAGCGGGTGACCGACGGCAGCGAGCTCGTCAATCAATCCGGCAAGACGCTGGGGGAGATCGTCCAATCGGTCAAGCGGGTCACGGACATCATTGCCGAGATCACGGCCGCCTCGCAAGAACAGGCCAGCGGGATCGACCAGGTGAACAAAGCGATCATGCAGATGGATGAGGCGACGCAGCAGAACGCGGCGTTGGTCGAAGAAACCACGTCAGCCAGCCAGTCCATGAAGGAGCAAGCCAGGGAACTCATGCAGCAAGTGGAAGTGTTCAAGACCAACAGCACGAGTGATGTATCGTATGTAACGCTTGACGCGACAGACTCCGGAACGAAATATACGG
>SWDP01000034.1:157096-165351 GCA_005116885.1 Nitrospira sp. | reverse complement strand
TCTTTGCCTTGCGTCTGTGCATAGGGAAAAGCAGTCATGAGTAGCCTTAGCATCAACGACATTATAGGTAATATAGAAACACGGATCGAAGACCATATATTCGTGAATGGAAAAATTGCAAGCCAAGTCAATATTCTTGCGCTCAACGCGACCATAGAGGCGGCAAGAGCCGGCGACGCCGGCAGGGGATTTGCTGTAGTGGCTACCGAGGTGAAACACCTCGCCGCGCAAGCTGCCAACGCCTCAAAAGATCTGGGTCTCATACGATCGGAAACGAGTGAATTGAAGCGGCGGTTTACTGAAACAGAGTCCGTCCGTCTCTCGGAAATGTCGCAGGCTCTAGTGCAGTTAATCGTACGCAATTTGTATGAACGCACCGCGGATGTTCGTTGGTGGGCGACGGATGAGGCGCTGTTCCGCTGTTTGGAGTCGCGTGATCAAACCTCCATCCATCATGCTGTAGAACGGCTTGGCCTGATCAATCGTTTTTATTCTGTGTATCTGAATCTTGTATTGGTTGGGATTGATGGAAAAATCGTTGCCTGCTCACAACCCGCGAAGTATCCCAGAGTCACTGGCGCTGATATTTCAAAAATTTCCTGGTTCCAGAAGGCCATGGCAACGACGAGCGGCGATCAATATGTGGTCGGTGATATCTCCCACGACTCGCTCCACGGCGAAAAATTGGTGGCGGTATACGCCGCCACCGTTCGCAAGGAGGGAAGAAAAGATGGAAAGATTATCGGTGTTCTGGGTGTCATGTTTGATTGGGAAGATCAAGCCAAAACCATTGTTCAGACTGAGCCTTCGCTATCAGAAGACGAATGGACACGCAGCCGCGTCATCTTGCTGGATCAGAACATGCGTATTATCGCGGCATCCGACAATAATGGAATTCTCTTGCCGTTCCTACTGGAGCATCACGGACAACAAAAAGGCCATTATTTCAATGCAAGCCATGAGATGGTGGCGTTTGCGCGAACTCTTGGTTACCAGGAATATGATGGCCTCGGATGGTTTGCAGCTATCGTGCAGAAACTTAAATGAAGCTCCCCGCAGGCGGGATTGGGGTGAACGGGCCAAGGGGGTAGAGGGGTAAGAGTCTGCTCCGATACCCCGTATCCGAATGCCCCGACGACTATGTGACAGACAGCATTAAACGAGCGACGGGATGTATCCGGCCATTCGCTCAAGCTTCGATGAGCCAAGACCAACAAAGTACGGACAAGGGAAGTTAGTGCAGACGAGCGAGTTTCACGTACGTGGAGGCGCGATGCCATCTATTCTGATTATTGACGATGACGACAGTCTCCGCGACGCGTTGCACCGGACTCTGCACAAGGAAGGTTACATAGTCATGGAAGCGAGTGAAGGTGGGAGAGGACTGAAACAGCTTGAGAGCTCGCCGGCTGATCTGATCCTGCTCGACATGTTCATGCCGGATAAGGATGGTCTAGAAACCATCGGAGAACTGCGTCGCGCGCATCCTGAAATCCCCATCATTGCGATGTCCGGCGGGGGGTTCAGAGGTACGGTTGATGTTCTGCACGTTGCGAAAAAACTGGGTGTTCGACGAACGCTGGCCAAGCCCTTTACGCGGGAGCAATTACTTGATGCTGTGCGTGAGGAACTGATACCGCATTAAGCCAATGGTCTAGCGGGATGCTGGTAGGGGTATGCATTCAGCGCCATTGTGCGAGACATCACAGCGCGCAAGCTGGCTGAGTCTGAACAGACGAGGTTGTCGATGATCCTCAGTGCCACCCCGAACGAAACGTATATCTTCCGCACCGACACGTTGCGCTTTACCTACGTCAATCAGAGCGCGCTCGACAATCTCGGCTATACCCTCGAAGACATGCAAGCCATGACCCCCATCGATATTGAACCGGAAATGACGAAGGCATCCTTCCGGGAATTAGTCAACCCGCTCCTGACCGGTAAACAAGCACAATGCATTTTTCAAACCGTTCACCAGCGAAAAAACGGCAGCACCTATTCGGTGGAGGTTTATTTACAAGTTGTCGGGGAGGGTAAGGAACGGACCTTCCTTGCTTTTATTTGTGACATCACAGAGCGCAAACAGGAGGAACATTGTCAGGCCACGCAATACGCCATCACGCGACTGCTGTCGAGCGCGAAAAATCTAGAGGAAATCGCTCAATACATCATGCAGACGATCTGTAAGGCCTTGAGCTGGGATGTGGGCGCTCTCTGGAAGGTGGACGAGGAGACACGGGTATTGCGCTGTATCGAGGTCTGGCAGGAGAAAGCCGACTGCGCGCAGTTCATTGAGTGCACCAGACAGAACACGTTTGCAATAGGGGTAGGACTTCCTGGCCGAGTGTGGAAGAACAATAAGGTGGAGTGGATTATCGATGTGGGGTGGGACAGCAATTTTCCACGCATCGCCGCTGCTACGAGTGCGGGGTTGCGCGCCGCATTCGCTTTTCCTATTGGGAGCCGTGATCGGCTCTATGGCGTTATGGAGTTCTTTGCCACAACGCTTCGCGAGCCAGACAAGAAACTCCTGGACTTGATGGAAGGTCTTGCGGGACAGATGTCGCAGTTTTTGGACCGCAAACAGTCGGAGGAGTCTCTACATTACGCGAAGAACAAGGCTGAAGCAGCCGCGCGTGAAAGAGCGGAGATCCTTGCTGCGGTGGAGGCATTCTTTATTTGTGTCAACGGTGAGGGAGCCGTGACCACATGGACACCTCGTGCGGAGACCATCTTCGGCATTTCACTTGAGAAGGCGCTGGGCCAGCCCTTTACGGAGCTTCCAATCCAGTGGAGTTGGAAGGAGGTGGCCGTGGCGATGGAGAAGGCCAATGACACGATCAATTCTATCCGGATAGAGAAGATACGGCTGGCTCATCAAAACGGGAAGGAGGTATTCCTCAAGTTGACCGTGTCCCCGATCTGTGACGATCGTGGTGTGACGTATGTCTTCATGGGGGAAGATATTTCAGATCGGCTGGCGCTCGAACATGATCTGGTGCAAGCCCAGAAGCTTGAGTCCATCGGACACCTGGCGGCTGGCATTGCCCACGAAATCAACACGCCGACCCAGTTCGTGGGCGATAACATACGGTTTCTCGCGGACTGCTTCAGCGACCTGGCTGCTGTCCTCGACCGGCATCGGGTGCTGTTGTCGTCTGCCAAAGCCGGGACCTGCGCTCCGGACCTGATCGAGGCCTGCGAAGCGGAGGCGCGGCGGGTCGATCTCGACTATCTGACGGAGGAAGTCCCTAAAGCCATTGCGCAATCCAGCGAGGGGGTCACCCGGATTGCCACAATCGTCCGAGCGATGAAAGAATTCGCTCATCCGGGCAACGATGAGAAGGCCTGCGTGGATCTCAATAAAGATATCGAGAGCACCGTAACGGTCGCGCGTAATGAATGGAAATATATCGCCGACCTGACGACCGATCTGGCGCCGGATCTTCCCCTGGTGCCCTGTTTACTGGGCCAGTTCAATCAGGTGATCCTCAATATGATTGTGAATGCCACCCATGCGATTGCCGACGTCGTCAAGAGTACGGGCGCCAAGGGCACGATTTCGATTGCCACACGCTCTATGGACGGGTGGGCCGCATCACTCGGTACGTGGAGTCGATTGCGGAGAATCTTCACGTGTCTGAACTATGGTCCATTAAAACTGCCGCCATGCTGTCTCAGATCGGCTGCGTCATTCTGCCAGAGTCGGTTCTCAAGAAGGTGTATCGAGGAGAGGTCCTTACGGGCGAGGAGTCCCAGCTCTTCAAGCAGCATCCGTTTGTGGCCTACGACCTGCTTGTCAAGATTCCGCGCATGAAGCGGGTGGCCGAGATCATTAAGTTTCAGGATAAATACTACGACGGAGTTGGTACGCCAGGAGATACTCAACAAGGCAACACCATTCCAATGGAGGCCAGGATTCTGAAAGTGGTCTTGGATTTCGATGCGCTCGAATCCTCAGGCAAATCGAAGGCCGAGGCGTTCGGCGACATGCAGCAGCGCAAAGGGTGGTACGATCCGGCGGTGATCGACGAACTGAAAGCCTCATTTGCGAAGGAAATCAAGTATGAGGTAAAGACGACCGTCGTGGCCGGCCTTCTCGAAGGCATGATTCTGGCTGAGGACATTCAATCGAGTCAGTATGTGCTTCTCGCCTCAAAGGGTCAGCAAGTAACCCAATCTATGATTCTGAGACTCCAGAGCTTCATGAAGTCAGGCGGAGTCCGAGAGCCATTCACGGTCTTGTTTGCGATGTAAGCGTAAGGGTCAGGGTCAGAAGGGAAAAGCCTCCTGGCACACAGCGGATTGCCTGTGCAGCCTTCGTTCCTCTCCGTGCGAGTTATCCTGTCCGGTCCATCGTCAAAGGCTTTCTTCCCTGAGCGGTGCTCAACTAAACCTCATACACTGCCGATAAGACAAGACGGCCCCTACTCACGAGCACACCTGCTTTAGGGTAAAGGAGAATAAGCCACAATCATACGTATGCGAGAGAATTGAGGTTTCGCATGGAGATCGCACCCTTACCGCCGGATGAATCGGCGCGCCTCGACGCGTTGCGTCGATACGACGTCCTCGACACGGCGCCCGAAGACGCCTTCGATGATTTGACCTGTCTTGCCGCCAAGATCTGTGACGCCCCCATCGCGCTGGTGAGTCTGATCGACCCCCATCGGCAATGGTTCAAGGCGAAGGTTGGAGTGACGGCGCACGAAACGTCGCGGGACATGGCCTTCTGTGCCCATACTATTCTGCAGCGCTCGATCCTTGAGGTGCCGGACGCGCTCGCCGATCCTCGCTTTGCCACGAATCCATTGGTCACTCAGGATCCGTTCATTCGTTTTTATGCAGGGATCCCTCTCGTCACCCCAGAAGGGCATGCCCTGGGAACCCTCTGCGTCATCGACCGCGTGCCGCGGCAGCTCACTTCAGATCAACGGCAGGCTCTAACCATTTTGGGACGGCAAGTCGTAAATTTGCTGGAACTCCGGTTACGTCGGGCATTGCTGAAACAGAGTGAGAGCGCCCAGCAGCAGGCCGAGCAAATCCAAGCGCAATTGCACTTTGCGCTTAACCATGGGTTCGAAGGCGCCGCGATGCTCGACCGGGAAGGGCGATATACCTACGTAAATCAGGCTCATGCCACGCTCTACGGATATGAATCTGCCGAGCTGATCGGGCAGCCCTGGACGGTGCTGTACTCGTCTGAGTGGAGGACCAGAATCAGCGAGGAGTTCTTACCCGTTCTCCGTCAACAAGGCCATTGGCTGGGCGAGGCCACCGGCAAGAAGAAGTCGGGAGAGGCGATCATCGCCGAGATTTCTCTGACCTGCCTGACGACCGGAGATACATCGGGCAACTGGCTACTCTGCACGTGCCGCGATATCACGGCTAAGAAGATGGCCCAATACGAACTCTCTCAGACTCAGGCCAGGCTGCAATCCGTCTTGGGCGCAGCAACAGGCGTCTCCATTATTGCCACGGACTCCCAGGGGCTCATCACCGTTTTCAATAAGGGCGCAGAGCATATACTGGGATATTCCGCTGAGGAGATGATCGGCAAACAGACGCCGGCCAGTTTCCATCTTCCTGAGGAGATTGCGGTGCATAGCCGTAGTCTTACGGCTCGGTTTGGTCGGGAGATCGGAGGCTTCGACGTCTTCGTCGAGCTGGCCCGATTGGGCGGTTCGGAGGAGCGGGAATGGACCTACGTTCGCAAAGATGGGGAGCGGCGGATCGTGACTCTCGTCGTCACGGCAGTACGGAACGATGACGATGCAGTGACGGGATACCTCGGCATCGCGAGCGACATCACCGAGCGCAAGCAGTCGGAGGAGACTTTGCGGCTTGCCAAATTTTCAATAGAGCGGGCTGCTGACGCCATCTACTGGATTGATCCGCAGGCCAAGATCTTGGATGTCAACGAAGCGGCTAGCCTCATGTTGGGCTATACGAGAGACGAGTTATGCGCCATGACCGTCCACGATCTGAATCCTGAGTTTCAGGCGGACATGTGGCCAGGCTTTTGGACAGAGACCCAGCGGTGCGGGACCATGGCGATTGAAACTGTCCATCGAGCCAAGAATGGCCGACTGATTCCCATCGAGGTGAGCGTCAATTATCTGTTCTACGAAGGAAAGGAATACCACTGTGCGTTCGTGCGCAACATCACTGAGCGTAAGCTGGCAGAGGAGGCGCTACGGGAGGTGGTCAAAGGGGTCGTGGCAGAGACAGGCGAGGACTTTTTCCCCTCCTTTGTCTGCCGTTTGGCCACGGTACTCAAGGTCCAGTACGCCTATGTCTCTGAGATGAATGCAGAAGGCACAGGTTTCCGGTCCCTCGCAGGCTGGGGGCGTGGAGCCGTCCTCCCGCCGTTCGAGGTGCCGGCCGCAGGTCCCTGCGAGATGGTGTTAACAGGGCAGGTTGTCCACCATTCGGATCATCTTCCCGCTATCTATCCCCATATTCGCTTGATCACTGACTTAGGAGTTATCAGCTATTGCGGGGTGCCGATTGCAGACCGGAGGGGCCGGGTAATCGGGCATGTGGCTATCATGGACGACAAGCCGATGCCGAACGCAAAGCTGGCGATAGCTATTTTGCAGGTGTTTGCCTCACGCATTGCGGGGGAGCAGGAGCGAAAACGAGCCGAAGCAACGCTGCGGGAGAGTGAACAGCGGTACAGAACGCTTGTTCAAAGCGCTCCGTTCTGCATCCATGAGATCGACTTACAGGGCCGCTTCCTGTCCATGAACCCCGCAGGGCTTGGCATGATGGGGGCCAGGGACGAGCAGGAGATCGTCTCCGTCCTCTATCCGGAGGTGGTCGCACCGGCGGATCGCAAATGGGTCGAGGCTTTGCTGACCCGAGCCTGTGCAGGCGAAGCATCGACATTCGAGTGTTCGATCGATAGTGGGCAGGCCGACTGCTGCGTCGCATCCTGTTTCTTGCCGATTAAGAATGACGACGGGGTCGTGACCAGACTCATGGGAATCACGCAGGACATCACCGAACGAAAACGGGCTGAGCATGCGCTTCGTGAGCGCGAGGAGGCGCTGGCTCGCTTTAAGGCCGCACTCGACCAAACGCATGACTGTGTGTTCATGTTCGCCCCCGATACGCTGCGTTTTATTTACTGCAATCGCGGGGCGGTCGTGCAAGTGGGCTACACCGAGGCCGAGTTGTTGACGATGACGCCTCTTGACATTAAACCGGAATTCACGGAGCAGCGTTTCCGAGAGATGCTGCAGCCGCTGCGGGAGAAGGACGGGGGGGCATATGTCTTCGAAACCGTCCACCAACACAAGGACGGTCACGCTGTGGCCGTGGAGGTCTCCTTGCAACTAGTGCGGGAGCAGGGGAAAGAGGCGCGCTTCGTAAACGTGGTGCGCGACATCACTGAGCGTAAGCGTGTGGAGGCGTTGCTTCAGGAGCGTGAGGCCGGTCTCATGGCGGCACAAGAACTCGCCCATCTTGGCAGTTGGGAATGGGACACCCAAACCGGCGTTGAACGATGGTCTGCAGAGCAGTATCGGATTTTCGGCTATGCTCCGAATTCCATCGAAGCTACCTACGACCTATTCAAGCAGGCGTTACACATCGAGGACCGGGAGAACGTGCTGGCTGCCGTCGAAGCTTCGTTCGATGAGAAAGCACCATACAATGTGGAGTGCCGCATCGTACATCCGTCTGGAGAGGTGCGTGCCGTTCAATGTCGAGGCGAGGTTGACAGGGATGCAACAGGAAAGCCAGTAAGAATGCGTGGGACCGTGCTCGACATTACCGAGCGCAAGCGGGTGGAAACAGCGCTGCGATTGACCCAATTGGCTATCGATCGAGGGGCGGATATGGCCTTTTGGATCGATGGCAACGCTCGAGTGCTGTATGTGAATGATGCCGCTTCGGAGCGACTAGGTTATGCTCGCGAGGAACTCCTGGTGATGACCATTCCCGACTTAGACCCTGACTACCAATTGAGTATATGGGGTGAACATTGGAATGAACTGAAGAAACACAAGCGTCTCCGCTTCGAGACCAGACATCGAACGAAGTCGGGAGAGATCTATCCGGTGGAAGTCGTGGCCAACTATATTGTGTTTGAGGGGCAGGAGTACAACTTCGCCTTCTGCCGCGACATCACCGAGCGCAAGCAGACCGATGAGGCCCAGCGAGTGAGCGAGGAACGCCTTCAGCTCACGCTCGACGTCGCGACCGACGGCCTCTGGGATTTCAACGTTCCAACGATGCAGGCCTTCTAC
>SWDP01000034.1:149330-156996 GCA_005116885.1 Nitrospira sp. | reverse complement strand
GGGCCAATCCGCAGGCCAGATCGCGGGACACGAGTTGGTCACGCGTCATACCTTGGCAGAGAAGAACACACAGGCCGCCGCGAAGGTTCTAGTCGTCGATGATGATGTCGTTACCCAAAAAGACGTCATACGCATGCTGGAAAAGTTAGGCTATCAAGGAGACTTCGTGGCCAACGGTTTGGAGGCCATCGAAGCATTGACGCGCGTCACCTACGCCGCAGTCTTGATGGACATTCACATGCCGGAAATGAACGGATTTGAAGCGACGCAAGAAATCCGAAGACGAGAGGCGGCAGGCAAGGGGCAGGCGATGACCGATTCCGGAACCGCGCACCTCGCATCCGTGGCATCTAGCCATGTGCCTATTATTGCGATGACGACGGATGTCCGGAAGGAGAATCGAGACCGGTACCTCGCAGCCGGCATGGACGACTGCGTAAGCAAGCCCATGCAGCCTGAGATGTTGGCCGAGACCCTTGCGCGCTGGCTCAGCGCGCCGGACTCGCGCCCCACCGCCACAGAGGACCGTCCGCTGCGGATTGACTCGGAGGAGACGGCTTGCTGAGCACCCTAACAATTTTGACGAGTGGAACCCCGCGAGTCCGGTGTTCCTACCCTCGAACAGTACTCGGCAAGGAGCACGCACCATGTCCATTTTGATCGTTGAGGATAATCCGGTCAATGCGAGGCTGTTAGCGCTGATGCTGCAGGAACAGGGGTATCAGACGGTCACGGTTGAGAATGGCAAAGAAGCTCTGAAAAAGGTATCTGAAATACCAGACATTCAGCTGATCATTACTGATTACTTGATGCCGGAAATGGACGGGTTGGAGTTTATTGTGAAGGTCAGGGCCTTGCCGACCTTCAACCATGCTCCCATTCTCGTTGCATCGGCGCATGGCGACCTCGAAACCGTCAAACGGGTGCAAGACTTACGGTGCGGTGGTTTCCTGCTCAAGCCCATCGACAAAAGACAGCTGATCAAGCGGGTTGAGCAGCTGTTGCAATCTCAGTCGCACGTGCTTCTTGGTAAAAACAAAGCGATGGAGAAAATGGGGATTGGGCCGTCTGAATATCACGATCTGATCAAAGCATTTGAGGCCCAATTGGCCGCAATCGTCCCGATTGTGGTGTTGGAACAAGGAGACTCGGGCGAGCCCATTTCCCAGAGTCTGGGCCAGTTGTTGACGGAACTGATAGAAAGTGCATCGATCCTAGGTGCCGACAAGTTTGTGCTACTGTTTTCGAAGAGCATGGGGCCTACGTTGCCGGTTCGATCGCAATGCCCGGAATTGCTGGTGTTGCTGCAAGAATTGGAAAGGGATCTCTCGGCGTATGGACAGTCTCAATTGAATACAGCGCCAAGGAAATGACGAGGTCTCCCACTCTCTGTTCTGCCGCTGTTCTCACATGCATCTGGCTAGTGTAACCTCTGGGCCAGCCCCTGTTTGCCTATCGCCAGCAACGACAGTCAAGGCACTCGATGCATAGGCCGATAAGACGATGGCCACTCAGAGGCTGAACTGTCGTTGTGATTTCAGTTTGTTCTGAAGCCTGTCCTGCCTCGTCGCCCGGCGGTTTGCGTGACCAAAACACAGGCCGAGCTCTCCAGCACACTGACAGTTAAGAATCGACAGCAACCAACCGATAGAGAAATAGCTCTGTCCTCAGTGCGACAGGGCATTGGTGTGCCGTGGGTATTTTGAGGTTCGCCCATTATGGAATACTCGATTACCGCAAAAGAATTTCAACAGTTCCGGACGTTGATTTACGATGAGAGCGGCATTTCTCTGAGTGATCAAAAAACGTCGCTCTTGGCTTCACGCCTTTCGAAGCGATTGCGCGATCTTAATCTGGGGACTTTCTCGGAATACTACGCGACGGTAATGGAGGATCAGACGCGCGAAGAATTCACGCGGTTACTGGATCTGATTTCGACGAATAAGACGGCTTTCTTTCGCGAGCCCAAGCATTTCGACTTTTTGCGCGAACGGATTCTTCCTGAACTGAACACCACAAAACAGATTCGAATCTGGTCGTCCGCCTGTTCGACGGGGGAAGAACCCTATACGATTGCTATGACGCTCTATGAAGGGGTTCAGAATCCTGAGCGGTGGGACTTTAAAATCTTAGCCTCAGACCTCTCGACCCGTGTGCTCGCTAAAGCGGCGGCTGGTACGTACGACGAAGATCGTTTTCGAGAGGTGCCACCGGATATCGTTCAGCGCTATTTTCTTCGCGGGCGTGGCGATCAAACCGGGTTCTTCAAAGTCAAACCGCATCTCGCGAGCGCAATTACATTCCGGCGTTTGAACTTGATGGATGATCGGTTTCCCATCAAGAACCCTCTCGATTTGATTTTCTGCCGGAACGTCATGATCTATTTCGATCGTCCGACCCAGCAAACGCTCGTCAATAAGTTTCATCACTACCTGAGGCCTGGGGGCTACCTATTCATCGGACATTCTGAAAGTTTGCAATGGGTGACCCACCCCTTCAAATCGTTGGCTCCGACGATTTATCAGAAGGAGCGCTGAGTTTTATGCCGCAGATCGATACGGATCAGTTCGCTCACATTCGGCGTATGCGTGACCATCGGTTCCCGCACGAGATCGCCTCGATTTTGCCGGGTGAGTTTTTCGTCAGTCGAGAACCGATGATTGTCTATACGGTCCTTGGTTCCTGCATTTCGGCCTGCATTCGCGACCCGATCGCCGGAGTCGGAGGCATGAATCACTTTATGCTGCCGGAGCCCACGGAGGTTGCGCACGATTCGTGGGGAGAGTCGACGCGATATGGATCGTACGCGATGGAGTCGTTGATCAATGAAATACTCAAGCGAGGTGGGCTCAAGAGCCGTCTGGAAATCAAACTCTTCGGCGCCGGCAAGATATACGAAGGCAGTATCGATGTGGGTGCCAACAATGCCAAGTGGGTGATTGGGTACTTAAAGAGCGAGGGACTCGGGACCGTCAACACAGACTTGGGCGATGTGTGTCCCCGGAAAGTGTATTACTTCACCGACTCAGGCCGCGTGCTGATAAAGAAGATCGAGCGTGTCAAGAATCGGACTATCCTCGAACGGGAAAGCGAATATGCGCTGAGAATCAAGCAGCGGGAGCAGCAGCCGGTAGAAGATGTGACGCTGTTCTGAAATTTACGTGATGAGTGATGAGTGATCAGTGATGAGCGCATAGGAAGGAAGTGAGTCGGGGTTCTGTGACCCCACGCATCACTCCTTACCCATCACTCATCACAAGTAGTTGAGGAGAGCCCTATGGCAAAAATTCGCGTACTGACGGTCGATGATTCGGCGTTGATGCGGCAAGTGCTGGCGACGCTTTTGTCAAAAGACCCTGGGATCGAAGTCATTGGGTCCGCTCCCGACCCCTTTATTGCTCGCGAAAAAATTAAAGCATTAAATCCAGACGTACTCACTCTCGATGTCGAAATGCCCAAGATGGACGGGCTGACCTTTCTTGAGAAGTTGATGCGGGGGCACCCGATGCCAGTGGTGATGGTGAGTTCACTCACGGAAGCCGGTTGCCAGACCACTTTACGCGCACTGGAGTTGGGCGCAGTGGATTTTATCACCAAACCAAAAATTGACCTTCGGGAAGGGATGGAGGACGTGGCCCAAGATCTCATCGCGAAGGTGAAGGCTGCGGCCATAGCAAACGTAAAACGTCAGGCGTCAGGCGTCAGGCGCGAGATGACCCCCCTTACCTCTCACCCCTCACCTCTCATGTCTTCAATGATTAAGACGACAGATACGATCATCGCGATCGGCTCATCCACGGGAGGCACGGAGGCGGTGAAAGATGTGTTGATGGCCTTGCCGCCGAATACGCCGCCGATTTTAATTACTCAGCACATGCCGGAGCGATTCACTAAAACATGGGCCGATCGTATGAATTCGCTGTGTCGCATCTCGGTCAAGGAAGCTGAAGACGGCGACAGCGTCTTGCCGGGGCATGCCTTGGTCGCGCCAGGCAGCTACCACATGACACTTGTTCGGAGCGGCGCCCGGTATACGGTGCGAATTAACCAAGATCCTCCGGTGAATCGGCATCGCCCGTCGGTGGATGTGCTGTTTGCGTCGGTCGCCCAGTACGCCGGCGCCAACGCCGTCGGGGTGATTCTGACCGGCATGGGGGGCGATGGCGCCAAGGAAATGTTGGCGATGAAACAGGCTGGTGCGTTTACGATCGCCCAGGACGAAGCCAGCTGTGTGGTCTTCGGGATGCCGAAGGAGGCGATCAAACTCGGTGGGGTAGATAAGATATTGCCGCTGTCGGAGATTCCCGCTGCGATTGTGGCCTATGTCTCCAAGCTCTAAGACGTTAAGAGTTTCTCGTTTCAAGTTTCTGGAGTATATTTTCTGAGAACATGAAACGAGAAACCAGCAACTCCGTTCAAGCCAGTGAGCCCGTTTATTCATCTGCACAAGAAAGGATGACATCATGCAAATCAAAGAACGCATCGTCCCACAAGGAATAATTTTGGATGTCGTGGGAGACTTGACCTATGCCCATCGGGCGGTTTTTAAGGCGGCGGTCGAAAAGGCCAAGCAGGCGGGTTGCCGACACCTCATTGTGAATTTAGAGCAGGTGCGATTTGTGGACAGCGCAGGCCTCGGGCTACTCGTGCTCGTGTCGCAGAATTTTAAGCTGCATCAGGCCCAGATCAGTATGCTGAAACCACAAAGCTACGTGCGGGAGATCATGAGCCTGGCGAATATTCCCAAGATGATTCCCATCTATGAACGCGAGGAAGACGCGCTCATGGCGCGTGCAGCATAGTTTTGGCTTGAGAGTCACGGAGCGTCATGAGTTCACACGCAATGCCACACATTGGGCAGGTTCCCGACTCATCTCCAGGGATTGAGACACCCGCCGCGACGATCCTCCTTATTGAGGATGAGCCGGTCACGCGGACGAGTATGGCTGCGCGGCTGACGCGGCTGGGGTATCGAGTCCTTGAGGCCGAGAATGGGTGCGTGGGCCTCGAGGTGGCCAGGCGCGAACGCCCGGATCTTCTTATCGTCGATTGGATGATGCCGGAGATGGATGGGCTGACGTTCTGTGATGCGATACGCCGTGACCCTCAGTTGAAATCCAGCCAGATTCTTCTGATGACCGCGCATGATGCACCGGCACAGATTGCCGAAGGGTTGGTACGAGGCGCGGACGATTTTCTGAGTAAATCGTCCAGTAAACAGGAAATTATCGCCCGTGTGCTGGCCGGTCTGCGCACCAGTCGGTTGGTGAGAAAGCTGGAAACGACCGGCGAAGAACTGAAATCGTCGATGCTGTTACTTGAGAAAAAGCAGGCAGAAACGGAGGCCGATCTTCAAACAGCGGCCGCGTTCGTCCAGTCGCTGCTTCCCTTGCCAGGAAGCCCGGTTCACGGTATCACGCTGGCGTGGGAGTATCAGCCGTCCTTGACGTTGGGCGGGGATCTGTTCGATGTGATGACGATCGATGCGGACCATCTCGGCCTCTACATTTTGGATGCCTCGGGACATGGGGTTGCTGCCGCACTCCGCTCGGCCTCGTTGATGACGTTTCTACGGGCGGAGAACATGCTGCAATTGCTTGGGTCGTACGACCCTGCGACAGTGTTGTTCGAGGCCAATCGCCGCTTTCCCTTGAGTGCCGATGGGGACTATTTTACTCTATGGGTGGGACAGCTTCATTTGCCGACAGGCAGTCTGTCGTACGCCTCTGCCGGCCATCCTGGCGCACTGCTCAGCTCCGCCGAGGATCCTTCCCGATGGCTCACCACTGCATCGTTTCCCCTTGGGTTCGATCCGTCTGCTCGGTTTACATGCGACCGCGTTTCACTGAAGCCGGCAGACCGGTTGTTTTTATTGAGCGACGGGATTTATGAGGTGCCCTCTCCAAGCGGGGAGCTCTGGGGCCGAGACCGTTTCCGAGAGACGATCGACGCGGGGAAGCAGACATCGCTGTCAGCGACAATCGCCTCGTGCTTTGCAGCAGCTCGAGGCTGGCAACAGGCGCAACACTTTCCGGACGATGCGGCTGTTGTGGGGATTGAACTGACTGATTGTCGGGAAGACACATCCAATGGATAAGACGGCGGTCTTGGATCTTTCCGAGGCGTTGAACCGGGCGGATGGAGATCAGGACTTCTTCGTCACCTTGGCGACGCTCTTTTTACAGGAAAGTTCGAAGGATGCTGCAGCGGTTCGAGCGGCGCTGGAGCGGCAAGATCGCACGGGGCTGGCGGCTGCTGCGCATAAGCTGAAGGGGTCCGTCATGGAGATGTGCGCGCCGCGTCTCTTCGAGTGCACGAAACGACTAGAAGAGTTGGGGCAGCAGGGGAAATTTGCTGAAGCGTCGCCGGTCTGTGCAGATGTCGAGACGCGATTGGCCGAGGTGCATGTCGCTCTTCGGGATGTAATTGCCGGAGGATTTCCATCATGATCACTATGACAGAGTGGCGCCCACCGGCGCGTACGTTGCTCGTCGTTGCCGACGATACCAACACCCAGGCGATAATATTGGAGCATGCGAAGGCCCAGGGGCATTCGGTGATTTCTGCTTCGACTCCCGCGCTCGGGTTGTCGACCTTTGACATGACACAGCCCGATATTGTGGTGATGGATCTCTTTTTGCCGGAACAAGACGGGATCATGCTGGTGAAGCAAATTCACGAGCGTCGCCCGACTTGCCCCGTCGTGCTCTTGACCGACGCCGGCCATGGCGAATCGACGATGGCAGGGTTGCGCGCCGGCGCCCTTGATTATGTGCAGCAACCGATTGATGAGGCGGCATTCGCACAGGTTCTGCAGCGGGCCATCCATCGATTGCCAGTTTCTGTGGATGATGCGCCGGGCGTCGAACGGCTGGAATATGCGCTTGTCATGGGCACCGACCCGAGTTTCGTCGAGAGCACGGTGACCTGGCTCATTCAAGGGACCGCCATGGGGCTGATGGAGTCGCGACAGCTCCATCTTCGAGCCGCGTTGCAAGAACTCGTCATGAATGCGATCGAGCATGGCTGCCTCGAGCTCCGATATCATGACAAGATCGACGCGATGGCACAGGATCAGTATGACGAGGTGATCCAGCAGCGCCGATCGGAGGCCCATTTCCGTGACCGCCGAGTCACCATTCGTGCAACGTACGACAAGCGACGACAGGTCTTAACGTATCGGATCACCGATGAAGGGAAGGGGTTCAACTGGAAGTCACGAGTGAAATCGGGTCTTGACGTGTGCCCTACCGGGGATGCCAGTGGACGAGGTATCTTTCTCGCCCGTTCGTTTTTTCCAGACATCACATACAACGACAAGGGCAATGAGGTCATGTTCACCGTGCCCCTTGAATAATGCTGGAACCTGCAACCAATAACTTCACAGGAGGTCCCTTGGAAAACACAAGCCCCGCCCGATCCAAGCTACGAATTCCGAACGATCCGATGTATCGCTTACTGCGTGAAGGTTGTATCACCGAATTTAACGTGAAAAAAGCGTCTGGAGAGACGGTCGATCTGCGAGGGTGTGATCTGAGGGGGCTCGACCTCCGGGGGTTGAATGCCGATGGCTTGGATTTCAGCGACAGTTATCTTCGGCAGTCGGATCTGCGCAGTGTCGATTTTCGCAACGCCCGCCTTGAAGGCGCGAGCATTAATGCCGCGA
>SWDP01000034.1:148032-149230 GCA_005116885.1 Nitrospira sp. | reverse complement strand
GTCTTCATTGATTTGCCGAAGTCCGGCGCCGTCGTCAAGGCCGGGCAGCAGATCGGTGAAGTCGAATCGACCAAGACGACCTCCACGATCTACACACCCGTGAGCGGCACGATTGCCACAATCAACACCGACTTGAAAGACCACCCCGAAGTGGTGAACTCCGATCCCTACGGAAAAGGCTGGATGGTGGTGATCGATCTGACGAGTGCGAGTGAGGTGGACCAGCTTATGACCGCGGCACAGTATGAAACGTTTCTTGCCGGCCAGAAACATTGAGTCATTACGCCATCGTGTGATTGGATCATTGATGAGTGCTGGCAATGAATCAATCCCGCTGAGCCAGTGACTCAATGACTTCTCCAAAACATATCGCCATTCTCGGCGCAGGACCCGGTGGCTATGTCGCTGCGATCCGAGCAGCCCAGCTTGGCGCCCGTGTCACCGTCATCGAGTCCCACGCGCTTGGCGGCGTCTGCTTGAATTGGGGTTGTATTCCCAGTAAGGCCCTCCTGTCGGTCGTCGAACTTGGCGACAAAGTCAAGAAGTCCGAGGATATGGGGTTACTGGTCCCGGGACCAGTCACGTATGATCTCGCTCGGATGGTCGCCAGGAAGAATAGGGTGGTGGCGACTCTCGTGAAGGGCATTGCCACGCTGTTCAAGGCCTGGAGTATCGAGCATGTGCAGGGTACCGGGTCGTTACACGATCGACAGACGATCCGGGTATTGGCAGCCGATGGTACAACGCGAGATGTTCAGGCTGATGCCATTGTGATTGCCACGGGGTCGTCCTGGCCGAATCTGCCGCAGTTTCCGATCGACGGGCAGCAGCTGGTCACCAGTCAGCATCTTTTGGATCTCGAACACATTCCTGCCAGTTTGCTGGTTGTGGGTGGGGGAGTCGAAGGATGCGAGTTCGCGGCGCTCTATAGCGGTCTTGGAACAGAGGTGACGATTGTCGAATTGATGGCGCACGTGCTTCCTCTGGAGGATGAAGAGGTCTCTTCCATGATGGAGCGCGAGCTGAAGAAACGCGGCGTAACGGTCCTGACCGGGACCACGGTCGAGAAATTGGAGCGGTCATCGGAGATCATCACTGCGCATCTCAAAGATGGCACGCAGGTCGTGGCTGAGAAGCTGCTGGTGTCTGTGGGGCGAGGATTGAATAGCCGAGGCATAGGACTGGAGCAGGTTGAGGT
>SWDP01000034.1:139246-148022 GCA_005116885.1 Nitrospira sp. | reverse complement strand
CGGGGCGGCGAGGGGAAATTCTCGTTAACGATCAAATGGAAACCACGGTGCCGGGGATCTACGCGATCGGGGACGTCGTCGGCAAAGCGATGTTGGCGCACGTGGCTTCGGCGCAAGGCAAAGTCGCGGTTGAGAATATCATGGGGCATCAGGCGACGGTTCGGTACGACGTGATCCCTGCCGGAATTTTTACCCTCCCGGAGATCGGTCGGGTCGGCATGACGGAACAGCAAGCTAGGGAACGAGCCCAAGCAGCCGGGCAGAACCCCGACCAGGCGCTTACTGTGGGGCGTTTTCGCTATGCAGGGTTGGGGAAGGCTCAAGCGACAGGAGAGACGACGGGGCTCTTCAAGGTCATTGCCGAGTCGCCGAGCGGCAAGATTCTGGGCGTGCATATCGTCGGAGCCCATGCAGCCGATCTGGTACATGAAGCAGCCATGGCGATGCAAGTCGGTGCGACGGTAGCGCAGATGGCGGACATGATCCACGCGCATCCGACGCTGTCCGAAGGCATGATGGAAGCGGCTGAAGATGTCGAAGGGAAGGCGATTCACCAGGCGAGAAGGCGGATACAATAATGTGGCAATCGCTCCTCCTCAAGCTCGGGATGTTCGCAGCGACGATAGGAGTCGTCTTCTGGATTGGGTGGACTGTGCCGGTTTCGTTCGATCGTGATCGTAACCTCGTCGCCGAATCGCGTGAGGGAGTGAAGGCTGACATTCCTTCCGGCAGTGGGCGCGTGGCCACTGTGAGCCCGTCGTCTGTCCCTTCGTCGGTGGATCAACCATCGACTGCTCCTGTTCTGAAACGGTCTCACCACGGTCTCCTCGATCTCAATAGAGCGACAGTTGAGGATCTTGACGCATTGCCGGGGGTCGGCCCTAAGCTGGTCGAACGGATCATGGAGTATCGCCAGTCGGTAGGAGTCTTTCACACTCTTGAAGAGCTGCAAGCGGTCAAGGGGATTGGGAAAAAGACGTTTGAGCGAATTCGTCCATTGGTGACGGTGACGTCGGATCCCGGATTGTCAGATAGACGGAAGAAGGCAACATGAGCGAACTTTCCCGTCAACTCGAGTTGATCCTCCGTGGAGTCGTGGAGGTGATTCAACAGGCCGAACTTGAAGCGAAGCTGACACGCTCGTTGAAAGAAAACAGGCCGCTTCGTGTGAAAGCCGGATTCGATCCGACTGCGCCAGACCTGCATTTGGGCCATACCGTCCTGATCCACAAGCTGAAACATTTTCAGGAACTCGGGCATCAGGTGATGTTCTTGATCGGTGATTTCACCGGGATGATCGGTGATCCGACCGGTCAATCGGAAACACGCGTCGCGCTTTCGAAGGAAAAAGTATTGGAGAATGCCAAAACGTACGAGCGACAGATCTTTAAAATTCTCGATCCTGCGAAGACTCTGGTGGAGTTCAACAGCCGGTGGATGAGCACGATGACCGCGGAGGCGTTAATCCATCTGAGTGCGCAGTACAGTGTCGCGCGGATGCTCGAACGAGACGATTTTCATAAGCGGTACCACGAGCAGAAACCGATCAGCATCCATGAGTTTATGTATCCGCTCGTACAGGGCTATGATTCCGTCGCGCTGAAGTCCGATGTCGAACTGGGCGGCACCGATCAGAAGTTCAACCTTCTTGTCGGACGTGACCTCCAGCGAAGCCATGGGCAGGAACCGCAGGTTGTGATGACCATGCCGTTGCTGGAAGGTACCGATGGCGTGAAGAAAATGAGCAAGAGCGTCGGTAACTACATCGCGCTGGAAGACACACCGAACGACATGTACGGCAAGCTGATGTCGATCAGCGACACGTTGATGCATCGATACTACGAGCTGCTCACGACGGAGGACATGGCCGGAGTCAAGGCTGCTCATCCCATGGAGGCGAAGCAATTGCTTGCATCCTTGATTGTCGCTCGGTATCACGGGGAAGAAGCCGGCCGGCAGGCGAGGGTGGTCTTTCAACAGAAATTTCAGGAGCGGGAATTTCCGAACGAGCCGGATGTGCGTGTGGCCTTGACCATGGCTGATCGTCGAAGGCGTCTTGCCACTGGTCGGGAGGGTCAGCAGATAGCTCGCAATCACCGCCGCAGCGGCCTCTCTCCCGCCGTGCTGATACCGTTCAGGGAAAAAGCGGCCCGTCTTCTGGTCGAGTTTCGCCTTGTTGTAGAAATCGCGCGCCGAGGTCTTCGTTGAGAAACTGCCAAAGCGCCGTTCCTTGCCTTCATGATGAAGCCGGACATACCAAATCTTTTTCCCTTCTGCATCATGCTTCTGTAGCAGCCCGCGGTCGACACGTCCTTTTCGTGCCATAGTTCACCTCCCTTACACCAACTGAATGCCTGGATGAGGAATGCACTCGGCGCAGCGCGTTTTCACCGCGATGATGATGAACGCGTTCGGATGGTCGTGGGCGTATCTCTTCAGTTCATCCTCGGCCTCGCGCCTTGTCGAATAGTGAAGGCCGAACGGGTCGAGTCCTTGCTCGTCTTCCGTGCAAATTTCGTAATGAACCCAGGTCTGATTCATGCCTCACCGTCCTTTCGTTGCGAGCGGATGCTCGATGATCGGACCCCAGTTCACATTTTCGAACTCTCCTTCGTTTGCGTACCGATCGCGCACGTCGTCTACTTGCGTCCAGAAATCGCAGATTGTGTTGTGGAGAGCATCAAGGAACAGGAGCGCTTTACGCTTCGTGGGAAAGGGACCGAACAGGCGAGGGAACAAGCCGGTAATCGTGAAGCGGATATACCACTTCGTAGCACCCTTGGAAGTCTTCTTGGCGATGAACCAGTCCTCTTCTGGGCGCCGTTCCAGCATTTCGATTCGTTCACGTTTCCGAGTGCCTGGCTTTGGGCTGTCTTCCACGATTGCCATTTTTGCCGCCATACTTCACCGGCCTTTCTGCCCCTTCGCGAGGCTCGTGAAATGATTCTCTAACAGGTGCCTGATCAAGCCATTCGCCGTGACTCCCTCTCCGCGCAGCGCGTCAAGTTTTCGTTTCAGCGCGGCAGGCAGTCGCACCAACAACGGTTTAGTTTCCATCTACTCACCCCCCTTTCAGATGATACTTATAGATAGCATGATATATAACAGTATCACTTGTTGTCAATAGAGGCGTCTGGTAGACTCCGGCGCGATGACGGATAACCGAAAGACGAGAGACTTTTTATTGCGGGATCTGCCGACGGACTTGGCTGATAAGCTGAAGGTGGCGGCCTCTCTGCATCATGCCCCGATGAAGGCCTACATCCAGGGAGTTCTTGAGGGGCACGTTCGCGAGCTGGAGAAGAAGGGGATTACACTGTCCCTCCCAAAATGAAAAGGATAGCCGTTGCGGTGATTCTGCAGGCTCTCTCTCAACCATTCCACATTTTCATAATCTTCGCGCCAGGGCATCCCGGATAATCGCCGGTCGTCAAACTGACTTCGACGAGCTGTCCCGTGCCGAGCGGCTCATGATTCTGGCGAAGAATCAACGGGCAGACATGTGTGAAGATTCCGCCTTGCAGCGCCTCCCACGCCTTGTCGGCTAGCGGAGAGGCGAACAGTTGCGCCTGAGCAAGAATACACTCGCCCTCCACCCAGTCCGGCAACTCGATCTGCATCCGCCGGAGGTCATCGGTGTTTTCTGTGAAGCCCATGAAAAAGGCGGAGATTGCGCCGACGATAAAACCACGATGCCCGAATTCAAGCGGACAGGTGGCGTTCGAGGGGAGCGTAATCCGTCGAGGTTGTAACCGTGGGTTGCCCTGCAAGCGAGTCTCTGACTCATCCAGCAACACAAAGCGCACCATTCGAGGACTGAGCCCCTGAGGCGTGGCGAGGGCTTCCCACTCTTCAAAATAGGTGGGCAAGCCCAGTTCTTGCTCGATGGCTCTCGCCGTCGCGCGGCCTTGGTCTTGAATGACGTCCAGCTTGACGTCTGGGTGTCCCTCCAGTGTGACGAGACCGTCTGCGTGGTGGACGTACTGCTGATAGGGGCTCTTCATGCCGCCTCCTGCAGGCGAGGCTCTGGCAGTGGCTGAGGGAGCGCACGGCGCGGGAGTGGTGCAGGAATGAGTCCGTTGAGGGCCAGCGTGCCCACGATGGAGACCGTCGCGCCGGCCGCCACAGATGCAGTTGAACCACCCACCAGCGCCGCCCACCCACCGGATCCGGCCAAGGCCCCGGCAACAGGCGCTAGCGCACCACGGCTTACCGCGATCGAGATAACGATTATCGCGAGCAGCGCGACTATCCGCGCGGTATCCTTCCCTTGACCTCCGCCCATCGGGATCGCTCTGACGACAACCGATTGTCCGGCACGCGGGACGGCATATTCCCACTGGGCCTCAGGAATCAAGACACCGTCAATATAGACTCGTGCGGGCCTAGATTCTGGGTGCCAGTCGATCGCCCGAAGATGTTCGCCCACCGTGCCCCCCGCCGGCCGCAGCGCATCGATCCGGTCTTTCTCTGCCGAGAACACGTGCGGGCATGCGATGAAACGAAGGTGCTCAGGCTGTGTGTGACTCATGCCGGCTCCTTTCCATCGATTATCGTCCAAACGGTTTAGCGTTCACGCCAAACCGGAGGCCCAACGCGCGATCCATCTCGCCGTTTCCGATCATGCCCTTCACCATCTCGCGCACGGTGATATAGATCACCTGACGGCCGTCAGGGCCGCGCTCGCCAGACGTGGCGGCCACCTGACTGTTTCCATGATTGTTCACGACCACGGTCACTCCACCGCCGTTCACCCCCTGCTTGTCGTCTCCTTGCCTCGGAGTCATGGTGACCGGAATCGAGCGCCCATTGGGCAAGGGCACCACCGCCTCGCGGCCGTGCAGCACCGCCATCGATCCCGCGCCGAAATCTCCCACGCCGCCCATAGCGAACTTGGGCAGAGCCGCGCCGCCGCTGCCAAGGATCGAACCCGTAATACCCTTCACGAGTAATTGGGAGCCGACTTGCGCCGCGATATTCTGGGCGAAATCCAGGAGACCCTTCAGCAAGTCCTTGAGGCTCTGGATCTTCCCTTTCATGGCATCGAATAAGATGCTTTGTGCAGACTGCTCAATCGCCGCGAAGCTGCGCTTCGCCATGTCCGTCACCAAATTAAATCCGTTGCCTGACTGCGTGGCATAGTCGCGCATCCCCTTCGCCCAACTGTCAAAGAAATCACCGCCCGTCTCCTGGAGATTTTTTGTAGCCTGCCGCATCGTGTTCAGCTCGATGGTTTCCTTCCGCACATCGCTCACCGGAGAATTGGCGAGAATCTCCTCGGCCCTGGCGCTATCGTGATTCCGCCAGGCGAGGAGCAGCTCCGCCGCCTGCTGCTTATTCAGTTCCAGTTCCTTCGCGAGCTGCGCCCGCAAGAGGTCCATCTTGTGGCCATAGAAATTCTCCGTGTCGCCGCCCAGCTCCTGGTAGTAGTTCACCCAGGCCCCGGCGTTCTCGATCAGCTCCGCCCGCTCCTTCGCGGCCGCCTCATCGCGCAGCCGCACTTCAAGGCCAGTTTGATGCACGATCGTTTCGCCCTGCTTCTTGGCGGCCTCCTCGAATTCGAGCAGAGCCTGAATAGACTCATCATTTTTCTCAAACAACAGACGATTCCGAATCTCCAGCGCCCGATTGCCGGAGGTCCAGAGCGCGACCATGGTCCTCGCGTAATCTTCTTGCCACTTGGCGGACGCCTGGAGTGTAATGCGGGATCCCAACGCTTCCTGTGCTCGTCCGCTCGCAGCCTGCTCAGGCGTCTGAAAGAATGGATCGGGCGTGACGACACTCTCCAGACCCTCAGGAATCGGCATGATTCTGAGGTTTCGCCCTCCATCCTTCGGCTGGATCACACCAACTTGTGGAGCCTGTAGCTTATCGAGTCCAGTCAGGGCTCGCGCCACCTCACGCGCATCCCCGATAATAGTCGTCAGTGCGTGCGCCATGGCGTCGAACTTCGGAATCATGAGGTTCCCAACGTCGTTGGTGACGCCACGAATCACGGCCTGGAGCTTGGTGAGTTCGTCGTTAAAATGTTCGGCTGCCTTGGCTGATTTTGTGTCCATCGTCAGACCCAGACGATCAGACTCTTCAAAGGCCTCGCGAAGATTCGAGTTCAGCAACGGCAGCACGTCCTTGCCGGTCCTCCCCAACGTCAGCATGGCCAGCGCCGTTTTCTCGGGACCCTCTGGCATGATCCGAAACTTGTCGTTCATCTCCAGAAGTATTTGGGTTGTGCCCTTGAGGTGCCCATTCGAAGAGGTGGCGGAAATACCGAGCCGATCAAAGGTCTGTTGAGCCTCCACATTCCCCGACGAAGCGGACAGCATGAGCTTCGAGAGAAAGCCGACGGTACTGGTGAGGCCCTGCAGGTCGCTGTCGGCCAGTCGCGCCGCGTGCTGCAGTCGAGCGGTATCCTGTACCGATGTGCCCATGCGCTGGCTGGATTTGATGAGTTCATCCCCGTAGTTCGCTGTGCTCTTGGCGATCGTAAATAACACCGTGCCGGCTGTGACAAGTTGGGTTTTCCAGTCCTTTACCAGTGAAGTGAACTCGCCGAGAACGCCGCCGGACTTCTTCAATTCTGATTGAAAGCCATCTGCCACAAGCCTGAGCACGAGCGCCAGTTCACGATTCTCCGCCATGATGGTTCTCCTCTTGGTAGAAGGCTAGCCCTGCTGATAGCTCACGTGTGATTCAAGAAAAACATCCCAAATAAACACCCAAAATTTTCCCCTCCCACTAGCCATTTTGCGCGGCTTCGCTTACCCGCATTGGAATCATGTCTAGAGGGACCCAAGGTATTTAAGGTCGCTAAGAGCTTTGTTTCGATATAGAAGGCAGGTGTGGCGGTACGTGGCAACAACACCACGCTGGCTGGCCACCTACCCAACGCCCCAACCCCGACGTTCTCCCATCGACACCGCGATGGAAAGATCTCGTCAGTCATATTCGTTCGCTGCCCCAAACTCGCGGCGCAACGTGTCAATCGTCTGTGTCTTGCGTTCGATCGTGAGTTCAGTCTCGACTAACCGGGCAAGGACCGCCGCCGGATAGATCCCGTCATAGACGCGATCCAGGGCCACCCAAAGCCGGTGGAACTGATCCCGAAAATCAGGCGACACCGCCCCGATCAGTTCATCCGCAATTGCTTGCCACGCCGCACGGCGGGCCCGTTCAACTGCACCATGTTCACCTTCAAGGTTGCCCAACACGCGATGAATGGAGGTAAGTTCTTCCCTATAGGCCGCGACTTTGCCTTGCAGGTCGCTCCGCTCATCTGCGAGGCTCTTGAGCTGTTGGGCGGTAAGATCGGTCCGATCTGGGAGGCTGGGATCAAGTTCACGCTTAACGTGCGCCCGATAGTGATCATCTCGAATTTCTTCTTCTTCTTTAGGAATCTCAGCGAGTCTGGCCTCGGCTCCCTCAAGGCCACGCGTCAACGTGCCCGCTTTACCCCGAACCTGATTACGTTCCCCAATCAGGCGGTTGAAGGTCTCAACAAATTCGAACTGCTTCACGATTGGTGGTGGAGTGCGGCCAAGGAGTCGATCTAACATGGTCCCCCTCTTTCTTTATCAAGTTGCTGAGCCACCGCCATGCCGACAAAGGAGACGAACCGAATCGTGCCTTCTTCCGTGTCAGGAAATCGTCGGCTCAGTTCGGAGCTTTGCTGCCATAATTTGCGCAAGCTTTCACCTATCACCTTGTTGGGCGGGTCTATGATTCGCATCGTTTACCGGGCCGTCCTGTCCGGAAGGCCAGGGTAGCTCTTCTTACCCTTCGCCCACTGCAGGGCAGCTTGAAAGCGTTCCGCCTCGACTACAGGAAGAGCTTCTAGCGCGTCCTCTTGCGTTCGTCTAGCGCTCGTCCTCGAGCGTTCACGCGCGTCATCCTCAATAAGACCGCCGATGGTTGTCGCCAGGCTCGCGATTCCACCTCTGCGCTTCACGAATAAGAAACTACTGAAGTCGTGCCGAACGGCGGCTTTCATCGGCTCGCTGAGGCTTTGGAATTCGGCCCAATCCGGGTGGTGCGCCCACGCTGATCCATCGGTTGCGCCCAATGGATCAGCGTGGGTGTTGGAATGAGCGGGAGACGTGGTAGAAGCAGAACCGTAGGCTTTCCCATGGCTGATTCGCACGAACTGCTCGACGCTGAGCACGGGCTCAAGCTGTCCGCACGCCAGGAGACGCTCAATGTCGGCGCGGTAGCAAATTACCTCTCCGCTGGCCGATGAACGATCGTCCAATTGCCATTTTTCACGCAAGATTTTCGCCGCGTTATCGTCATGAGCGGCGGCCCGCACTTGGTCAAAATTGATGTCCATGAAACACCTCTTTCTGTAGATTGTTAGGATTTTTTACTGTCAATGGAAATGCCCTGCTCGATGGCCCGCTCAACGGACTCGAAATAATCGAGGAACAAAGGAAACCGCTCGCGAATCGACGCGTCACTCTTCCACCAGCGAATCAGTTCTTCTGCGAGAACGGGACGAACCTATCGCCTGAAGGTTGGCCGAAGAAAATTTGCGGTTGTGGAATTGAAAAAATAGTGAGGTACAGGGTCAGCAGTTCACGGTGAAGTACGAGGGGCAAGAGCTGATAATGTTTCTCCTGTCCGATTGACTTGGCTCCTGAGCCAGCGTAGGATTCGATTGAGTGAGCGGGCGTAGCTCAGGGGTAGAGTCCTAGCTTCCCAAGCTAGTTGTCGTGGGTTCAAATCCCATCGCCCGCTCCAAATTCAACACAGCGTTCTGGTGGGATTCGAGGCCCACGACAGG
>SWDP01000034.1:131757-139236 GCA_005116885.1 Nitrospira sp. | reverse complement strand
ACAGGGGATTCCGAAATGGGCGTGCCCCCTCAGTGGGAGCTGGGAGGCAAATTTCATGGCCGAACCAGCGACGGAGTGCGGTTCAAATCCCATTGCCCTTCCAACCCGTCATTCGTACACGTCTTTATCCCATTCCTGCTGTTTACGGTAAGCGCCTCTTATCATTCTCTCACGCACGGCTTTGTCAGGACGAATAGTGCAAACCCTTATCCGGTATGAACGTATATCAGACGGTTCAGAATCCGTGTCATCCTGAGCGGGGGTGCTGCTGGCTATACTGATGAAGAGTGTCCTGCGGAAAGCTGAGCCGGGCTTCTCAATTCGACCAGTCCCAAATGGTGTGCGCTAATCAATAGTTTCTGGCGATTGGCCACACCCAGCTTGTCGAATATTCTCGTTAGATGATGACGAACAGTAATGTCTGAGATGGAAAGACGGTTGCTGATGTCTCGATTGGATAATCCTTGGGCGACGAGGGCAATCACACTCCGTTCCCGTTCTGTCAGGGAATCAACGGACGCCATATGATGGACCGGGGTCTGGCGGACCGGTAGTTTTGTGCGGGTATTCGGCTCAGGTTGAATCTCAGAAAAAGCTATCATCGTAGAAGAGGACGCTTCTTTTTCGCCTTCAATCATAGCTATCAGCACAGATGAAGGCTGGCACTTTAGTATCACCCCGTCTGCTCCCATACCAATAGCAGCACGGGCACGTTCGATGTCGTTCCAATCGGCAAAGAGAAGCACTCTCGTCTGTGGTGATAATTGTTTGTAGTACTGCACAGACGCAAGCGAGTTTCTGTTCGATTCAAGGTCGATGATGACACAATCTGGTTTCATCTCTTGGATCAGTGCGTACGCATGCGCACCTCCGTTTGACTCGCCGATCAGGTCAATTCCAGGAATGTTTCGGAGGATGCCTTGGAGCCCAACTCTTGCGAGATGATTGTAACTCACCAGCGCCACTCGCACCGGCCACGACTTGTGTTTCGTCATGTTTGCCTGCTGTTTGCCAGCCATACCGTACCTCGCACGTTATACCTTTATAGTAGGCGTGCACCGCGATATGCATGTATGGGCGGATGGTGCCATAGCCTATTGGGCTATGCAACCCCCGCTTAAGTAGTGGAACTTATAGGTATAAGATATATAAGTACAATATTAGTTGTGGGAGGCTTAGCGGTGACATTGTGAGCGACAATCTCCGTCAATGCTTCGGTGGCTGCCACACAACTCGACGTGCTCACCCTGCGTAATAGGAGCTAGAGGCGTACGAACTACCGTCTATCGTAAATCTGCTCGAGATAGATTTTGCAACGCTCCATATCAATATTTTTGAGCTGGAACACCAGCGCTGAAATAGTTCTCCTCTCGCCTGGTGAGCCCTGAGAGCGGCACATAAGTGCCTGTTTCGTTCAACACGCCATCCAGAAATTGGTCACGTAGAACGTACACGGAGTTCTCATAACGGCATGTTTGTACGATGTACACTCGACGTGCAACACCGTACAACATTTGGTATCGAGCGCACATGTTGGGAGTAACAGGGCGAAGCATGTCATCACTTACCCAATCTCGATTCACGGGCCTCGACCAGGCGTCTCGTGATGTGAATATGGATTTTCACTGGTATGCGCTCCGCACCAATGGGCATCATGAAAAACGGGTGCGTGATCGATTGGCTGGAGTCGGGATAGAGCCGTTCCTCCCCTTAACCAGGCAACTGCGTCAATGGTCGGATCGCAAGGTCCTCACAGAACTTCCGTTGTTTTCCGGATACTGCTTTGCCCGATTCTCGCTCAGAAATCGTTTGACGGTCATGCAAATTTCAGGTGTCGCCGGTATTGTGGGGTCCGTTGGGCCTGAGGTAATCCCAGATGCAGAACTCAATGCCATTCGCGCTGCCTGCGAGAGCGATCGTCTTGTACAGTGCGTGGATCTTTTCGTAGAGGGCATGCAGGTAGAGATTGTTTCAGGTCCGCTTCGAGGCCTGACGGGACAATTCATCCACCATGCTGGACATGATTATATCGTCCTGCGTGTTCAGCTCATTCAACAAGCTGTCGCCATGCATATTCATCGTGATGAAGTGATCCCGCATGGTAGCAGTGGTGCGATCCTCCGGTGAGTTATGCCGGCCTTTCGATAAACAACCATCACGCCACATCATGGCCTGCACTCATATTACGGAAATTATGGGTGAACACGCACATATTATGAGGGGACGGAGACAGCGGTTTGCCGCCCTATATTTTCCCACTGCATGCAAAGCCGTTCGAGAAGTTTCTATGCAGGGTGAAGGGTTCCGAGAACTTGAGCTCGAAGACCGGCGACGTCGATAGCGGGTAGAGCCCTCAGGTGGGTATCCTTGCGCGTTGGCCAGTGAGACCCCGTCAAGAGATTGACCTTATGTCAACGGAGAAATGCATCGGGCTGGTGACTATCCCTATGAGAGAGAGCTGACGCTTCATAAAGCCATCACTATGGCAGGCGGCTTTACCGACAAGGCTGCCACGAGCCGCGCCAAGGTGATTCGAAAAATTGAAGGAAAGGAGCGAGCAATCTCACTGGACTTGGAAGGGGTCATTCTTCCAGAGGATATTATCGTGGTTCCTCGCAGCTTCTTCTAGCAGTTTGCTGAAAAACTCAGTTTTTGTGCGGCAAGGTTCATGGTCATAGGTAGGTCGATCGTGCCGGATCACCGGCAGGATGCTCAAAAAGGCTGCCCAGCAAGGCCGCAGGTTCTGCTGTGCCGGAATGGTTGTTCGGTCTAAGGGCTCCCGCAGTTTCTCGGTCACCGTTCGTTTTTCCCGCTCACCATATCTTCCTCCGGTAACCTGCCCGTCTCTCCCTCTTCTGCTTCGATTCTCTTTGTAAAACATTCAGATTGCGCTTCGTCGATCAAAACCATACAAGGCTAGAGTCTTGTCCTCGATCGGTCCGATCGATTTGAAGACGTGCTGGGTCATGGGCACAGCTATGCGGCCACACCATCTCTTGTCAGGTGTGGCCTATGTGCAGAACGCCACCCCGATGACGTGCAACTAAGGCATATGGTAGAGAAGACTGAGCAATCGGAGGCGAGCTAGACGGCCTTTTGAACTAACCCTGAACGCAAGCATCGTGTGCAGACCCGAATGCGCTTTGTTTGACCGTTGATCAGGGCTCGGACCGGTTGGAGGTTCGGCTTGAAGATCCGCTTGGTCTTGTTGTTGGCATGACTGACGTTATGGCCGGATTGGCGACGTTTGCTACAGAGATCGCATGTAAATGCCACGGGTACACTCCTTCATCTAGTCGTATCGATGCACGTTTGTAAGGTGGGAAATGTATCACAGGGCCGTTCATCTTGACAAGCAGGTTAAATGGATAAAGGGGGTGATTGCGATGACGGGAATTGATCTACTGGGGTTTGCAGCTGGGGCGTTGACGACCTGCGCCTTTTGGCCTCAACTGCAGAAGACGTGGATTTCGAAGTCTGCGGGCGATGTCTCACTGAGTATGCTCGCGATCTTCACAACCGGTGTCTGTCTCTGGTTTCTCTATGGACTGGTACTACATTCGTGGCCGATCATTGTCACCAATTTCATTACGCTGCTTCTGACGGGGGCCATACTCGCGCTCAAGCTGCGCTATCGGCATTAGCAGGATGCTGAAAAAATCCGTCAGCAGCGTTCTCGCCTTGAAAGCATCCTCAACGTAGCCCAGAGGCTACGCCTCCGGTGCTTTCGTCGGCTGCGGCCTTGCTGAACGGACTTTTTGAGCATCCTGTGGGGTTGTGTTCTGCGACGAAGATGGGCTCCTGCGGTTCGTTTCTCGGAGTTGAGCAGCTGCCCGAGACTCTTTCGTTCTGTTTACGGATGGGATGAAAGGCTGTCGAACGGAGTATGATCGGAGGAGGCGCTCCTGGACATGAATGACCTTGACAACCTTCTTCCCGGTCTCCTAGAGTGCCTTCCACAATATGACTCCTGGGTAAGGGAAGAGGGTGCAAGTCCCTCGCGGTCCCGCCGCTGTAAATGGGGACGAAACCCGTGAATGCCACTGTCTGGATACAGTGATGGGTAATCAGTGATGAGTCATGGGTGGAAGTAGGCAAACCTATTCCGAACCGATCACTCTTCACACATCACTCATCACTGCCTGATGGGAAGGCGCGGGGAGTAGGGTGAACCATGAGCCAGAAGACCTGCCGGGAGAGTTGACCGACGTTCCCTCGTGGGCTGGGGAATTGGCGAGGATGAGTTGCGGGTGTAATCCTCAGGGTCTGTCGAGGCCTTGGGGATTTTCTATTTGAACTCCACATGGCATAGTCGATGGTGGGCGGGGCTGCTGATAGGAGCAGTCGTGCTCATTGTTTCAAGCGGAACGTGTGCGAATGCGAACGATGAGAAGTCGGGCATGACACGTCGGCAGCAAGGCATTCTCACAGGCATGCCGTTCATGACACATGTGTCAGCGAAGGCGTATGTCGATGATGCCGGTCGGCGGATGTATTTCGCCAAACCTCCCGTGAGGATCGTCTCACTGGCGCCCAGCATCACTGAAATGTTGTTTTCGATGGAGGCGGGAGAGCAGCTCGTCGGCGTCACGGATTTTTGCGATTATCCGCCGGAGGCCTTGAAGAAGCCGAAGGTGGGCTATTCGAATCCGAACTTGGAATCGTTGGTGGCACTCGAGCCTGATTTGGTTATCGCGCCCAACGACTTTCTCAAGCCTGACGTGATCGTCAAGCTTGAGCAGTTGAAGATCCCCGTCTTCATCTTGGCTGATCAGAATGTTGAGGGGATTTTCGTCCATATCCAAACGCTTGGACGTATCGTCGGGCGATCGTCGAAAGCCGATACGATAGCGATGCAGCTTCGGCAACAGGTGGCTGTGATTCAACGGCGTATCCAAGGAAAGGCTCCGGTACGGATGCTCTATGTGTTGAACAGCCAGCCTCTGATCACCGTCGGTCCAGGAAGTTTCATCGATCAACTGATTCGAATGGCCGGAGGGACCAACGTGGCCGCGAAGAGCGCAACTCCGTATCCACGACTCAGCATGGAGGCCGTGCTTCAGGAAGATCCTGAAGTTCTGGTGTTTCCCGTCGGGAAGGCTGAAGGCATCTCGGAGAGTGAACAGCAGACCTGGCACCAATGGACGACAATGACGGCCGTCAAGCAGGGCAGGCTTCACCAGATTTCCGCAGATTGGCTTAACCGGCCTGGTCCGCGAATCGCTAGGGGGCTCGAAGCGCTTGCGAAGATTTTACACCCGGACAGTCCGGCAGCCAGTCGAGCCGAACCGTCACATGAGTAGGAGATGACGGATCTAGCCTCATCATGGGCGAATGCCGGCGCGGTGCTGACCGTTCATCGATGGATGGCAGTGATCGGCGGACTGCTGCTGGCAAGCGTGGCCATTCTCGTACTCTGTTTGCAGTTTGGCGCCACGTCGGTAGATATGAAAACCGTCGCGACGGCGATCATGCACATGTTGCGGGCAGACCAAGAAGGCGCCGCAACTCTGGGAACGTCCGCGATCATTATGGTGCAGATTCGATTTCCCAGAGTGCTCATGGGTTTTTTCGTGGGGGCCGGTCTGGCGGCGGTCGGCGTCACGCTCCAAGCGTTATTGAGAAATCCATTGGCCGATTCCTATGTGTTGGGAGTGTCGAGCGGCTCTGCATTGGGAGTCTCGTTGGCCATCCTGTTCGGAATAGGCTCCACCTTTATGTTCTTGCCGATCCTGCCGCTCTTTGGATTTGCCGGAGGCCTGATGGCACTTCTGTTGATCTATCGGTTGGCGCAGTCAAAAAGCCGGTTGCCAATCCATAGTTTGCTGCTGGCGGGGGTCATTTTGAATGCCATTCTGACGGCGTTTATCATGTTCATTACCTCGATTATGGAGCCGAATCGCTCCGCGGGCCTCATGGCGTGGCTGATGGGATCGCTCACGGCGCCTAACTATCCCGCCTTGGGTATCTTTCTCTTGTACGTTCTGTGTGTCTTGGTGATGCTCATGCACAAGGCGCAGTCGCTCAATATGCTCACATTGGGAGAAGAAACCGCTCGTTCACTGGGCGTAGAGACCGAGGGGATCAAGAAATGGCTCTTTGTCCTTACTGCGCTCCTGACTGGCGCAATCGTGTCGGTGAGTGGCATGATCGGGTTCGTCGGGATGGTTGTCCCGCATGCCGTGAGGTTAGTCATTGGATCGGACCATCGATTGCTGCTTCCAGCCTCGGCGTTGGTGGGGGGGATGTTTCTCGCCGTGGCCGATACGATCGCGCGAACGATCATGGCCCCCGCTGAAATACCGGTCGGTATCGTGACGGCGCTGACCGGCGGCCCATTCTTTCTCTATCTCTTGCTCTGGCGAAAAGATCGAATGGTGTGAGATGAAGACCAATCGGATGGAAACGATGCAGTCCTGGTTGTCTGTGGACGTCCCTGCCATCGAAGTCGAGGGTGTGTCGTTTCGCTATCCCACGACGGAAGGGCGGGAAAGGATATGGACCTTGGACCATCTTTCCTTCCATGTCGATGCAGGAGAAATTCTCGGTGTTGTCGGACCGAACGGGTCCGGAAAGTCGTCGCTGTTGAAAGTGCTCTCCGGCTACTTGCCGGCAGGCGAAGGGGACGTTCGTCTGGGTGGCCTCTCGCTCGGAACACGGAGTCAGGCCGATATCGCGCGATTGGTTGCGGTCGTGCCTCAGGAGTATGCGCAAGTGTTCCCATTCACGGTGGCCGAGACGGTATTGATGGGGCGTTTTCCACATCGGACTGCGCGCTGGTGGAGTATGGGAATTGGAGACGAAACCGCGAGCGACCTCGCCTGTGCGCACCACGCCATGGTCGAGACCGATGTGGTGTCGCTGGCTGATCGCCTGGTCTCGGACTTATCCGGCGGAGAGCGGCAACGAGTCATGATCGCCAGAGCGTTGGCTCAGGCGCCAAAAATTTTGTTACTCGACGAACCGACGGCCTTTCTCGATCTCCAGCACCAGATTGAAATCTGTTCGATTCTGCGCCGGCTGAAAGAAGAACGGGGCCTAACCGTGGTGCTCGTTTCTCATGATCTGAATCTTGCGAGCCAATACTGCGATCGAATTTTGATGTTGAAGGCCGGAGCGCTTTTTCGTCTCGGCACGCCGCAGGAAGTCATCGGTGTCGACGCCTTGCGGGCTGTGTATGGCTGCGACGTCTTGATCGATCGTCATCCAGAATCGGGAGTGCCCAGGGTCACCATACCGAGTTATGCTTCAACGAAACATATCCGCGATCACATGTAACGAGAAGGGTTCGTGCCCGATCCTCTCGTCTCTTGTCAGGGTACGCTGTTTCAATTAGGAGGAGAGCTCAGAGAGAGACCGTCAGCAACGGGGAAGATGGTGCAAAGCCATCACGGTGCCGCCACTGTAAGCGGGGAGTGATCCTGCACACAGCCACTGTCTCGGGACGGTGATCAGTGATCAGTGAAGAGTAATGAGTCT
>SWDP01000034.1:103693-131658 GCA_005116885.1 Nitrospira sp. | reverse complement strand
GAAAAGCGAACGGCTTCCTGACTCATCACCCATCACACATCACTTCTCACTCTTCAAGATGGGAAGGCGCAGGGGAACAGCGATCCGCAAGTCAGGAAACCCAGCTGATGGATGTTTCTACACAGCCCTTCGAGTCAAAGGGAGGTTGAGTATGCAGTCTGGTAATCGGTATCGTTCCGTCTTGTTCACTGTGTGCGCGTTTCTCAGTTTTTCCGTCATGTGGTCTGTGACAGCCTTCGGTGAAGAGCCCGCCAAAACTGAACCAGTTCTTGAAACCAGAGAGGTGGTTATCTCCGCAACGAAGACACCGGTTCCGGTCACCCAATTGACCAGCGCGGTGGAAGTCATCACGGGAGAGGAACTGGAGCGTCGGCACGTGAAGACGGTTGTGGATGCGCTCCGTCTCAGCCAGGGCGTGACGGTCTTCTCGAACGGTGGGCCAGGCTCGTCCTCGTCGGTACGCATCCGAGGGAGCAATTCCGATCAGGTGCTGGTGGTGATCGACGGCGCGATTATGAACAGCGCCACGCTGGGCAATTTCAACCTTGCCAATTTGACCACCGACAATATCGAACGCATTGAAATTCTTCGCGGTGCCCAAAGCATGTTGTGGGGAGCGGATGCGATGGGAGGCGTGATCAATATCACCACGAAGAAGGGTACCGGCGCTCCGTCGGCCAGTGCGTTCTTCGAGTATGGATCGTTCTCGTCCATTCGAGAAGGCGGACAGGCATCCGGGAAAACGGGACCGGTAGACTTCAGCGTGGCCCTTTCACGCTGGGATTATACTGGATTCTCAGCGGTCAACTATCGTCGAGGGGCATCGGAGCGAGATGGGTTTCATAACTGGCAAACGTCGGCGCGCCTTGGGATTGCGCTGCCTCATGAAGGACGGCTCGACTTCAACTTTCGTCTCTTACAGGGGAGGACCAATATTGACGGCGGGTTTGGCCCGGGCTTCGACACATTGGGAGCGTTTACCAACAGCCAGCAGTTTGTGTACAGTGCCTCATATAGCCAGCCGATCACCACGTGGTGGAACACCGCACTGACTGTGTCTCGTCAAACAGAAGACTCCGAGACGTCTTCAGGCGCGACGCAGCGTAATCTACAAACGGGGGTGGTCTCCCCGACGTTTGCCTTCCGATCGCAGATCGATACGTTGGCAAACCGAGTCGAGTGGCAACATAATGTTCAGATCGGCAAGCCCCTCTTACTCACCGCCGGATATCAGTTTCGTGACCAACAGGGAGAAAATCGCGACCTCCTGACGAATAATTTGGATATTCCCCATAAAGTTCTTTCCAGCCATGCAGGCTTCGCACAAGCCCAACTCAATCTCTGGGATCGAGTGTTTGCGACGGCAGGTGTGAGGCAGGATGAATATAACGTCTTTGGCAGCGCGACGACCTATCGAGCTACGGCCGGGTATCTCCATCAAGAAACCGGCACCAAGATTCGGAGCAGTTATGCGACAGGCTTTCGCGCTCCCACATTTAATCAATTGTATTTTCCAAATTTTGGAAACCCAGCTCTGAAACCTGAAAAGAGTCAGAGTATGGACATTGGAGTGGACCAATATTTATTGGACAACCGCCTCACCCTTAGCGGGGGATTTTTCTGGAACCATTACCGTGACATGATCGTCGCGCAGGAAAGTTTAACGGTGTGTGGCCTCTCCCCATTCGGTCCTTTTGCGGCCTTCTGCGCGCAGAACATCGGCGCGGTGAGTACAAAGGGATGGGAGGCCAGTATTAAGTATGCCGTGGTGAGAGATGTGCCCTGGATCAAAAGCCTCGATGTGCAAGCCCAATACACCAATACGCTGACTAGGGATCTCCAGCAGCAACCAGGTAATCGAGTGGCACGCATACCGGTCGATCAATGGAGCATGGTCGTGAGTTATCAGCCGATCGATCCACTCAGGATCAATCTGGAAGGTCGATATGTAGGGTCACGGTTCAATGATGTGAATAATCAACAGCCCATGCGGGCATTCGATGTGTGGAATCTTTCTGCGAGCTACAATGTCACGAATCGTGTACAGACATACGTTCGACTCGACAATATCTTCAATGAGAAATACGAAGAGATTCTACTGTTCGGTACCCCTGTGCGATCGATCTTTGTTGGGCTGCGGGTCAATTACGATGCGAAGTAACAGAATTGTATGATTGCGCCACGATTGGTCATTGCCGGCACTCATAGTGGTGTCGGCAAGACGACGGTGACACTGGCGATTCTGGCGGCTCTGAAAGGTCGGGGCCGCCAGGTGCAACCATTCAAGGTCGGGCCTGACTTTATTGATCCAGGCTATCACAGCGCCGCGACGGGCCGTCTGTCGCGCAATCTGGATGGCTGGATGTTGGGAGAGACCGTCAATCGTGAGATTTTTACACGTGCTTCAGCTGACGCGGACCTCTCCATTATAGAAGGAATGATGGGACTGTTCGACGGCAGTTCGCCGGTGAGCGAGATCGGCAGCACGGCTGAACTGGCAAAGCAACTGGATGCGCCGGTGTTGCTTGTCATCGATGGGAGCGCCATGGCTCGCTCCGCTGCCGCCATGGTGTCGGGATATGCGAAGTTCGATCCGGCGCTACGAGTGGCGGGCGTGCTGTTCAATCGGGTCAGCAGTGAAGGCCACTACCAGCTGCTGAAGGAAGCAGTCGAACAAGAAACCGATGTGATGGTTGTGGGATACCTACGGCCAGATCAAGCGATCGCAATCTCCGATCGCCACCTTGGGCTTGTGACAGCGATGGAACAGGGGACAGGTGAACTCTACGGTCGGCTTGCCAAGGCAGCGGCCGAGACGGTCGATCTGGACCGAGTTGAGGCGTTGGCCCGCTCGTGCAGAGAGTTGCCGATGCCGTCGCACAGTATATCCGGATCGAATGGTCGTCGGGTTCGTATCGGCGTGGCGCAGGATCAGGCGTTTTGCTTTTACTATCCTGAGAATCTTGAGTTGCTGGAAAAAGAGGGGGCGGAATTGGTGAAATTTTCGCCGTTGAACGATCGGGTATTGCTGGATGCGGACATGCTGTATCTAGGCGGAGGCTATCCGGAGCTTCATGGCGAGCGATTGGCTGGGAATGTTGCCATGCGAACGGCAATCAGGAAATTTTCTGAACGAGGCGGGACGATCTATGCTGAGTGTGGTGGCATGATGTACCTCACGCAGGCGATTCGTGACCTTGAAGGGAAGTCTTATGAAATGGTGGGCCTGTTTGAGGCCGAAGCTGTCATGTCCAAGGCGCGCATGACGTTGGGGTATCGTGAACTCCAGATCTCACAGCCTTGTGTGCTTGGCGAGGTCGGTACCACAGCACGAGGACATGAGTTTCATTACTCTGTGGTCGAGCCGAAGGGCCAATTGCAGTACGCCTGTATGCTGAGAGATGCACAAGGCAAATCCAAAGGGCAGGATGGTCTCGTCGCCGGTAACACGATGGGACTTTACTCGCATCTGCACTTTGCCAGCCAGCGGAAGATCGCAGCATCATTGATCGCATCTGCTCGCATGACCGCTCGCCCATTGGCTGCGCGCTCAGGAGGTGCGGGATGACGGAGCAGGATGAACACAAAGCGAAGATGGAACGGCTCAAGGCTTCCGTGGATAGGCGCATTGAGGCGGCGCAAGAGGAGAAAGGCTTGCTGATTGTCTATACGGGCGCAGGCAAGGGTAAGACCACGGCAGCGCTCGGTATGGCCTTGCGATGTCTCGGTCATGGCATGAAGGTGGCGGTGGTGCAGTTTATCAAAGGCGCGATCGATACGGCGGAGGAACGGGCGCTCAAGTCTTTTGGCGATCATGTCACCTTTCTTCGCATGGGCGAAGGGTATACCTGGGAAACCCAAAATCGTGAGCGGGATACGAAGTTCGCTCAACAGGCTTGGGATGCGGTCTGTGGGTTTTTACACGATCCCTCCTATGCGATGGTCATTCTCGATGAATTTAATATCGCTCTTCAGCATGACTATGTTCGACTTGAAGATGTGCTGCCGGTTCTGCGGGCCCGGCCTCCTATGCAGCATGTGGTGATTACCGGGCGCGGGGCCAAAGACGAGTTGATCGACGCCGCTGATCTGGTGACGGAAATGAAGCAGGTGAAACATCCCTTTCGAAAAGGCATCAAAGCACAACCGGGGGTGGAGTTTTGAGAGGACCGGTCACGAAAACCTGTGAGGCCTGCGGGGGTGCGTTCGAATGCGGCGGGTACCAATGTTGGTGCGGGAAGGTCGGAATTACCGAGCAACAGATGGATTGGATCGCCTCGCGGTTTCAAGATTGTTTATGTCCGATATGTCTGGAAAAGGTCGGAGCGGGCGATGTGGGACTTGTTTCGCGTAAACCGTCCGCTCCAACGCAGGCCGAGTCTACGGAGTCATTATGACGGTGCGTCAGGATGTGAAAAGTGCCTGCAGCGGAAAGTTTTCCGACGATGAGCGGGAGGCGGTCTACCGCGTGATTTTCGAGCGGCGGGATGTCCGACGAAACTTTGTGCGAAAGCCGATTGCCGATGAGGTCCTTGCGAGGATTTTGACCGCTGCGCATCATGCCGGGTCGGTCGGGTTTATGCAGCCATGGGACTTTGTCGTCATCCGTCAACGCGCGACCAAACGCGCAGTCAAACAGCTCTTTACGCAGGCGAACACGGAAGCGGCGAAGCGGTATGACGGTATCCGCTCGACGCTGTATCGGAGCTTGAAGCTCGAAGGGATCGAGGAAGCGCCGATCAATCTCTGTGTCACCTGCACCCGTCAGCGTGGAGGCCGACATGTCTTGGGCCGTTCCACGGTGCGAGAGACAGACCTGTACAGCACCTGTTGCGCCATTCAAAACCTCTGGTTGGCCGCGCGAGCGGAAGGCATCGGAGTTGGATGGGTCAGCATTGTGGATCATGGAGCCTTAAAACAGGTACTTGGAATTCCGAGACCGGTTAAAGTCTTGGCCTATCTCTGTCTCGGCTACGTCTCAAGCTTTGCGGCGCAGCCTGATCTAGAGACGGCAGGATGGCGAGCCAGGATTCCGATTGAGGAACTCATTCACTATGAGTCATGGGGTAAGAAGGTTCAAGATAACAGGGGGAACGGCGATGCGCATCACGAAGGTGTACACAAGAACAGGAGACGCGGGAAAGACAAGGCTGGCCGGAGGGCAGCAGGTGTGGAAGGACAGTCTTCGAGTGGAGGCTTACGGCACCCTCGATGAATTGAATGCGGTGGTCGGGGTCGTGCGGGTGATGAATGCCGAGATGGTCGTGAGTCATGCGCAGGCAGCGCAACTCGAAGAGGATCTCCTGTGGATTCAGAATAAACTGTTCGATCTCGGTGGGATTCTTGCGACGGTTCCGGGCCAAGAGTTTAAGAACATGCCGCAGGTGACGGGGAACGATGTGACGAAGCTGGAGAAGATCATCGATCGTTGTCAAAAAGATTTGGCTCCGCTCAAAGAATTCATTTTGCCAGGTGGAGGGAAAGTGTCGGGATTTCTGCATCAAGCAAGGACCGTATGCCGTCGTGCTGAACGAATATGCGTGCATCTCTCGCGGGAAGAGCCGGTCGATAAGGTGAACATCAAGTTTGTGAATCGTTTGAGCGACGCGCTCTTCGTGTTGGCGCGTTGGGCCGCCCACACTCAGGGAGAGCCGGAGTTTCTCTGGCAGCGTGACGTGAAGAAGGTGGCAGACTGATCCCATGGTGAAATCGCTCAAGGGACGCTCAAGATTGATTCTGGTACTCGGCGGTGCGGCATCTGGAAAGAGCCAGGCGGCGCTCGGTTTGGCCGGTCAGGTAAGGCCGAGGGCCTTTGTCGCGACAGGCCAAGCGCTGGACCGAGAGATGAAAGTCCGGATCGAACGGCACCGAGCCACACGCTCGCCTGATTGGGAGACGGCTGAAGTTCCGGTGAATCTTGCTAAGTGGTTTGATGAAAACAAATATATTTATCATGTGGTTGTGCTTGACTGCCTCACGTTATGGTTGAGCAATTTGAAGGGGAAGCGTTTGAGCGACTCGGCTATTTCTGATGTCATGACCAATCTGCTTCTGGCGATTCGGGCGACCAAGGCCCGTGTCGTGATCGTGAGCAACGAATTGGGACTGGGATTGGTGCCGGTGACGAAACCAGTCCGGGCGTTTCGTGATCTGGCTGGGCGGATCAATCAACAGGTGGCAGCAGAAGCAGATGAAGTCTATCTCACGATCAGCGGGCTACCGCTGCGATTGAAATAAGGGGAGTTCGAGAATGTTGTCTCGCAAAATCATCGACCGGATTCAGCCGACCGACGCCCGTCTGTTGGTGCAGGCGCAGGCGCGTCTCGATCGATTGACGAAACCGATCGGCAGCTTGGGCCGTCTCGAGGAGTTGGCCGCCCGTTATGTCATGATCACAGGTGAAATGAATCCGAAAGTCCCGCGAGGGGCGGTCTTTACTTTCGCCGCCGATCACGGAGTGACAGTGGAAGGGGTGAGCGCCTATCCCTCTGCGGTGACGGCTCAGATGGTCTTGAACTTTCTGCGTGGTGGCGCAGGCGTGAATGTGCTTGCGCGCCATGTGGGCATCGAGGTTCGCGTTGTGGACATCGGTGTGGCATTTGATTTTGAATCGGCGCCAGGGCTCATACAGAGGAAGGTTATGCCAGGCACGAAGAATCTGATGGTGGAATCCGCGATGAGTCTCGCGCAGGCGGAGCAGGCGCTGCACGTTGGGATCGAGCTGGCGACCGAAGCGGCTCATGAGGGCATCGGTTTGATTGGAACCGGCGAGATGGGGATCGGCAATACCACTGCCAGTTCGGCAATAGCCGCTGTGATGACGGGCCGATCGGTCGCTGAGGTCACAGGACGAGGAACCGGGATCGACGATGCCGGTCATGCACGCAAGATCGATGTGATTCAGCACGCGCTGGCTCTCCATCGGCTCGATTCGACGCAAGCGATGGAGGTGCTCGCCAAAGTGGGCGGGTTGGAAATTGGTGGATTAGCTGGTTTGATGCTTGGCGCAGCGGCGGCTCGCATTCCGGTGGTGTTGGATGGATTCATTGCTGGCGCGGCAGCTTTGATCGCCGTGGGGCTAGAACCTCGTTGTAAGGACTATCTCATTGCCTCCCATCAGTCAGTCGAACGAGGTCATCGGGCGATCTTGGATCATCTGGGACTGAAGCCGCTACTCGATCTCGATCTTCGTCTGGGGGAAGGCACCGGCGCCTGTCTCGGCATGAGTTTGGTGTTTGCCGCAATTAAGATTCTTGCAGAGATGGCCACGTTCGATGAGGCAGGCGTATCAGAGCGTCGGACATGACCGCGGTGCTGCGAACATTTCTGTTCGCGTGGCAGTTTCTCACCGCCATTCCACTCAGCCGTTCGACACATGATGCCAAACCGGAGGAGTTGGCTGCCTCCATGAGTTGGTACCCTTTTGTCGGCTGTCTCTTTGGCCTGCTGTTGGTCTCAGTGGATAGGCTCCTGGCGCAGGTCTTCTCTTCTTCCGTCACGAGTATGTGTGTGATGCTTTTGCTTATCGGCGTCACGCGCGGGCTGCACCAGGACGGGCTTGCCGATATGGTGGACGGCTTGGCAGGTGGGCGAACCCCTCAGGCGCGCTTGGCGATCATGCGGGATTCACATATCGGGGCGATCGGCGCGACGGGATTATTTCTTGCGCTCGGGCTGCGATTCGCCGGGCTCACGGCGCTGCCAGCGGGCGAGCATATCGCGTTTCTGATCGGCATGCCGGTGGTCGGTCGCTGGGCCATGGTGGTGGGGGCGTTTCATGTGACCTATGCGCGGGCCGAAGGAGGACTCGCCCAACCGTTTCTCGCGCATGTGTCTTGGCGACACCTATGTATCGCGACCGTCACGGCAGGGGTTGTGTTGACGTTATTGTTGGGGCCATGGGCGGCCTTGTGCTGCCTTTTCATCGGAGCGGCCCTCGTTCGTTTTTCGACGGTCTGGTTCCACCGCATGTTCGGGGGTGTGACGGGGGATTTGCTGGGGGCGACGAACGAAGCGGCTGAGATACTCTTTATCGTGATCGTTCCCGCGGTGCTCTTCCGATGACCGGAGCCGAACTGGCGATGGCCTGCGTCCTAGACGCGGCAATCGGAGACCCTCGCTGGTTTCCACACCCGGTGCGTTGGATGGGGTTCCTCGTCGACTGGTACGACCGGCTTGTCCATCGACTGTTCCTGTCTTCCGCCAAACAACGGATGGCAGGTGTGCTGGTAGCGGTCGCCTTGCCGGCCGGAGCCTATGCGGCTGGGGCGCTGCTCATATGGTTGGGTAACTCGGTCGACCCTCTAACGGGGAGCGCGGTCGCTGTGGTGATGGCATGGACCACGCTTGCGGTGCGCGATCTCTTCGACCACGTCGTCTCTGTGCAACGGGCTCTCCAATCCGATTCCTTGGCGGAGGCTCGATCAGCCGTCGCCAAGATAGTCGGACGCGATACGGGCGAGATGAATGAAGCCGATATCGTCCGTGCTACGGTAGAGACGATTGCAGAAAGCACAGCTGACGGCATCATGGCGCCATTATTCTATCTGGCCCTGGGAGGACCTCCGTTGGCGCTTGCGTATAAGGCGGTCAGTACGTTGGACTCGATGATTGGCCATATGGACAACCGATACCGATGGCTTGGTTGGGCGTCGGCTCGATTGGATGATGTGGCGAATTTTATCCCGGCTCGCATCACGGCGCTCTTACTGGTTCTCTCGGTGGGGATCGCGTCCCGATCATGGCCTGCCATGCAACGCGCCTGGCAGATCGTGCTTCGCGACGGAGCGCGACATCCAAGCCCGAACAGCGGTCATCCAGAAGCCGCGATGGCCGGTGCACTCGGCGTGCAATTGGGTGGGGCGAATCGCTATGACGGTGTGCTTGTGGAACGTCCTTGTCTTGGCGATCCTGTTCAGCCCCTGACGAGGACTCACATCGGAATGGCGCTCAGGCTTATGCTTTGGACCAGTCTTACAGGAGTTCTATTGGGCATGGGGTGGCTTTTCATGGTGAAGGGATGACGCAACCCACTCATGGCGGGAACGTCTACAAGGTCGCTCACGATCGACACATTCCCGTCGACCGGATCGTGGATTTTAGCGCCAACATTAACCCGTTGGGTCCTCCCGCTGTGGTGCGTCGCGCGATTCGCTTGGCGCTGAAACAGATCGTGCACTATCCGGATCCCGATTGTCGGCAGCTCCGGCAGGCTTTGGCGCAGCAGTGTGGCGTCGATCCAGATATGATCCTTGTCGGCAACGGTTCGACAGAATTGATTCATCTCGTGCCCCGCGCGCTCGCGATCAAGTCTGCACTCATTATCGGGCCCACGTTTGAAGAGTATGCTCGCGCGCTGATGGACGCAGGGGGCACAGTTCAATACGTTCACGCGAGACGAGAAGACCGTTTTCGCCCACCGGTGAAAGAGATCCTTCGGGAGCTTTCGGCTAAGCGAACGAGAATCGACGCCGTCTTTTTGTGCAATCCCAACAATCCGACCGGGCAGGTGTTTACCAAGCCGGCAATGCGCGAGTTGGCTGACGCGATGGAACGACGACAGAGTTGGTTGATTGTCGATGAGGCGTTTATCGATTATTGTCAGGAACAATCTGCCGTCTCCATGTTGAAAGGGCATCCGCGCATGGTGGTGCTGCGCAGTCTGACGAAGTTCTATGCCATGCCAGGGTTGCGGATCGGCTATCTACTTGGCGCAAGCAAGGTCGTGGATCAGCTGAAAGAGCGTCAGCCGCCTTGGTCGGTCAACTCGTTGGCCCAAGAGGTTTCCTGCGCCATATTGCGTGATCACGCGTACGCGATAAAAAGCCGTGCATGCATGGAGAAGGAACGGTCGCGATTCATAAAAGGGTTGCGCTCGTTGCCGGGTGTACGTATCTATCCGTCAGCGGCGAACTTTGTATTGATCGAGCTTCCTGCTTGGACTTCCGCCGGCATGACGGCTGATCGGCTGGCTTCCAGGAGACTGCTCGTTCGAGACTGTTCGTCCCTGCCTGGTCTGAACGCGTACATGATTCGGGTTGCGGTCAGGACCGGGAAAGAGAATCGACGATTGCTGACAGCCCTTGGCGCTTGGTTGAAGAAGTGAGAGTTGTGAGGGGACTGAACCGGCGCGCGATGCAGACTGCATTTCGAATCAAGCAACAGACGCTTATCGTCGATCTGGGAGGCGTCAGGTCGGTTCTTTCGTCAGCTCCCAGGGCAGGGGGAATGACGCGAGCGAGATATATCTTAAATCATCAGGTTGCAGCAAAGCCCATTGAAAAAGGGGATCGTGGCAGGCGTACTGGTGCGCGAGAGGGCGATCCAGCCAGAGCCCTAACTCGTTTGGCTATCTCGTTAGGCATTCGCGAAAAGTTCGTCGGCCTCATGACGGCCGTGTCGCTCGCGGACATCGTGACTGTGCGAGAGGTCCATGGCCAAATGTGGGTCGAAGGATTTGTCACGGTCGGGACATCGAATGCCGTACGGGCGGGGGAACCGGTGATACTCAATCAGTCGAACGATCGCGGGACATATCCCGGCACGATCAATTTGATTCTCGTGACCAACGCCCGTCTGTCTGTTTCAGCCATGGTTGGCATGGTGCAAGTGGCGACCGAAGCGAAGACTGCGGCCTTATTCGATGCCGATGTGAAGAGTTGGGCTGGCCGCTCTGGTGCGACGGGAACAGGCACTGATGCCGTGGTGGTGGTGAGCGGAGATGGCGCTCCTCAACGCTACAGTGGAACCCACACGGTTCTCGGTGAGCTTGTCGGGCGAGTGGTTGGGACTTCTGTGACAGAGGGGCTTGCCCGCTACGTGCGGTGGCATGCCCGTCACACTCAAGAGAGACGCAGAAAGAAGCCATGACGGAATCTTGCCAGCCTAGCCCAGCTCTTGCCATTCTCGGGACCGGCTCCGATGTCGGGAAGAGCCTCATCGTTGCCGGGATCTGCCGACTGTTGTCTCGAAAAGGTGTGCAGGTGGCGCCGTTCAAAGCGCAAAACATGGCGCTGAATTCTTTCGTGACGCTCGAAGGTGGTGAGATCGGCCGAGCACAGGCGCTGCAAGCTCAGGCCTGTGGGATCGAGCCGACGGTGGATATGAACCCGATTTTATTGAAGCCTGAGTCGGATTCGCGCTCTCAGGTGATTGTGCGAGGAAAGGTCTACGAGGCATTGGATGCCATCGCGTATTTTGAGCGGAAAAAGATACTCTTTGACATCGTTCGAGAATGTTATGCACGACTAGCCGACGAGTACGAGTGTATCGTGATCGAAGGAGCGGGGAGTGCTGCGGAGATGAATCTTCGTGATCGAGATATCGTGAACTGGCCGGTTGTCGAGTTGGCCGATGCGTCAGTGGTGCTGGTGGCGGATATCGATCGTGGCGGGGTCTTCGCGCAGATCATTGGGACGCTCGACCTACTGGCCTCGCATGAGCGCCGACGTATACGTGGGGTCATCGTGAATAAGTTTCGTGGAGATCGTCTCCTATTTGAGGATGGCGTCTGCTTCCTTGAGGCGCGCACAGGTATTCCGGTCCTGGGAGTCGTTCCATTTCTCCGTGGGCTCAGACTGGACCAAGAAGACAGCCTCGATCTCGATCGCGCACGATCGATTCAGTTTAAGCCGGATCTCACAAACGTGGCAGTGGTGTTGTTGCCTCGCATGAGCAACTTCACAGACTTCAATGTGCTGGCCGCTGAAAAGGATGTGGCACTTCGGTTTGTCGCTTCGCCGGATGAGCTCCTAGGGGCCGACGTTGTCATTCTTCCTGGGAGCAAGAATACGCTCGAAGACCTTGACTATCTCGTGACTGCTGGATTCCTGGCTGCCGTAGATTCGCATGTGCAAAGGGGGGGCGAGCTGATTGGAATCTGCGCGGGGTACCAGATGCTTGGGCAATCGATTTCCGATCCCAAGGGCTTGGAGCGTGGAGGAACTTCAAGAGGGTTAGGGTTTCTGGATATACGGACGGAGCTTGATGCGCCGAAGATCTGCAGGCAAGTTCATGCGAGATCGCTGCTTCACGGCGTGGAACCATATGCACTCATCCGTGGATATGAAATCCATATGGGGCGCACCAGTCGAGGAGCCGTCAACCCGTGTTTTCGCATCGAAGCGTCTGAACTCTCAGTAGGCACCGCGATGGGCGATGAAGGTGCGGCCAGTGAGAATGGTCGTGTCTGGGGCACCAGCATTCATGGCCTGTTCGATCAAGCAGCGTTCCGCCGGGGCTGGTTGAACCGTGCGCGTGGCCAGAAGGGACTCCCTCCTATTTCGTCTCTTGAGTCTGAGCTCGTCACGACGCAAATGCGCACTGAACTGGATCGGTGGGCAGATCACATAGAACAATATGTGCGTATGGATGCCATCTATCCGCCATAGGAAGGGTGATGAAGCAGGAAGCGCTGATGCCCATCACAGAGGTTATGCCAAAACCTGCGACAAGGGAAAACTCTTTTGGCCGGCGGGCAACAGTTAAGGGCAATGTGCGGGTGGAGGCCTATGGGGACGTGGACGAACTGAATTCGACGATCGGGGTTGTCAGGGCGTTTAATGCGGAGTTGCTCGAAAATCATCCATCTGCAGATCGATGGGAAGAGGCGCTACGCTGGATGCAGGTATGTGTGTGTAGTTGGGGTGAGAAGAGCCTCTGGATCCGACTCTCGTACGGTTCCTGAACCGTCTTCGCGACGCATTGGTTGTCGTGACCCGTTGGATGTTAAAGAAAGAATGGCGTGCCAAGCTCCTCTGACAGCGGGATTATGCTGAAACGGATGCATAATGTCGGACGTGTGAGTAAAGGGGTGGAGCGGCGCACCTCTCCACTCGGCTATGAAGACGTACGATGAAAGCGTCAGCTTACTTTCCGCCGACGTTATCGATGGTTGCGATGACGTTGCCTGACTTTGGATCGATTCGGACGGCTGAGATACTGTGATTGCCATCTTCAATCCTCACTTCCCACACAACCTGATTGTCTCGTTTCTCCAGGGTCGCTTTCAGTACATGACCTTGCTTGGTCTTGGTGGCCGTGGCGATCGCCTGGTCCCTGGTTAAGCGCTGCTCAACGTTGCTGCCAAGTTGGGCGAGCAGGATGACGCCGTCTTCTGAAAATGCTGGAGACGCCATTCCTAGTGCGAGTCCAGCCGCTACGATGTAACTGAACCTGTGTATTGGCATCGCATCCTCCCTCAAATGTAAGTGGTAGAGGAGTTCAGGCGCTCCTTTGTAGGAAACATCCTACACGTGTCTTGTTAGGTAGCGTAGCGCACAATTGATCCTTGTCAATAGGTTAACACCATGGCAGATACTCTAATCTTGCCAGTCGGGATTGGTAAACCCACGTAACTCACGCACAACTTTGCTGCAATCGACTGTCTGTTAGGTGCGCCGAGTTGTCCAAGTTAAAAATCGACGCAGTGTGATTGCGGTGCCTTCGAACGTGCCGATTACGTCAAGGGTGCACCGAGCCATGTATCCTTTTCTCACCACGTATGTTTCTGATCGACACACATGTTTATTGCTGGAATCCAACGCGAGAAATGTAGCTGTGGTTGACGATGACGCCCCTTTCATATACCCAATGAGACTTGACGTCCTGAGATTCGGAAGGTTTTGAAATGGTGATTCCCTTGCCATCAGCGAAGAATCGGCTACACTTAAACTCGATTGAGAATATTATCACGGAGCGGAGATCGGACGGGACGACATCCTGACTGGACTTAAGAGGGAATGACTGTGCGTCGACAGGCTCTCATGATCGTGGTAGTCGTGATGACCGTGATTTCGGTGGTGTCGGTTATACCGGCGAGAGCTGAGGATGAGGCGGGAGTTGAAATAGCGAAGCACTTGATCGATCTGGTCAAGATCGGAAGGGCCATCGTCTCGGAGCAGATGGCGAACATCAATGACCCGTCGAAGGCTAATAAAGGATTTACCGGCGATTACATGGCCGGCCAGATCGTAGAGCGTTTCAGGAAGATTGCGAGCCTCGATCTGCGGATTCCCAACGTCGTGCCGCAGGCGAACCTCTATCTCGCCTTAATTCAAACGGAAAAAGAAGTGGTGGACGAAGCCCAACCGGTCATTAACAGGGCTGGCATTGCCTTCAAGGGATTCATTCCTGCCGTGTTTTCCAGGAGAGTTGGAGATCAATTCTATAAAAAGACTGGTATCCGCATGAAGCTTACGGCAATCGACTATCGGAATGCCAATACGAAGCCGGATGACTTTGAGGCGGAGGTGTTGCGGATGTTCAGCGATCCGCGTCATCCCAAGGGGCAGTCGTATGTGCGGAATACGATGGCCGATGGACGGCCTGTCCTTCGTATGATGGACCCGGAATATGCCGGCCCGACTTGCCTAGCATGCCATGGTGCGCCCAAAGGCGAGCGCAATGTAACCGGCGAAAAAATGGAGGGATGGAAAGAGGGTGCCTATGCCGGTGCGATCAGTATTGTGTTGCCGTTGAAATAGCCCCAGAAGGCTAAATGGACAGCGTGTGAGAGCCGATAGGTAGTATAACCAAAGGAGTGTGCACGATGAGCAAGATAGTCGTTGTTGATGATTCGTACGCCGAATTGCAATTGATTGAAGGATGCCTCAAGGCGGCTAATCATACCGTGGTGTCCTACCCCAATTCTGATAAGCTCGAAGACAAGGTCGCCATCGAGAAGCCGGATCTCATCGTCATGGACGTGGTAATGCCGGGACGAAATGGGTTTCAGGCTTGCCGTGACTTGAAGAGCGATGACCGGTGCAAGGGTATCCCCATCATTCTCTGCACGTCAAAAGGCAACGAGAGCGACAAGTTTTGGGGGCAGCAGCAAGGAGCTAACGGCTACATCGTCAAGCCTTTTAAGGCCGAAGATCTGTTGGCTGCCGTCAAGAAGGTGATGAGATAGCGTTGATGGATTCCGCACGGCATTTCATGGCTGAAGATCGCGCGTTGACCGCACAGGGAACCTCTTCGTCGGAAGCTAGCCGTGCTCAGGTTGACGGAGCCTCGACTGTGCGTGCGGCGATTATCTCCCTGTCAGGGGAGATCTTCACAATCGATCTGAAAAACATCCGTGAAGTCTTTGTCGTGGAGTCCATCACTCCGGTCCCAGGGATGCCGTCAGGCTTGGTTGGGGTCACGAACTTACGAGGGACGGTGATTCCATTGATCGATCTTCGGCCGATGTTTGCCCTTAACGCAGACGAGATGTTGCCGTACGCCGTAGTGGTGAAGCACGGGAATTGGCAGGTCGGCGTCTTGGTGGATACGGTGCCGCAAATTCGCACCCTCTCCAAGAACCAATTCCTACCGGCTCCGATCGGTATGGGAGAGAAGACGTTTCCCTTTGTGTCGACAGTGGTCAAACTCGAGGACCGGTTGCGAGGGGTTCTGGAAACCTCAGCCGTCCTCTCGTATTTCGAGGGAGCAGGCTAAAGTCGATATTTTTTCCGGTGTACGGCAGGCTTGCATCGATCGCTAGAAAGAAGGAGGACAGAGTACAATGTTCAAATTCAATGCCTTGCAACGGTTTGAAGACTTAAAGACAAAGACGAAGCTGCTGACAGCATTCGGCATCGTCAGCTTCATTATCATCATCATGTCCTCGCTGGGTGTGTGGACGAACGAACGCCTCAGACAACAGGCTGAGGCGATTTACGTCGACTACACTGTGCCGCTCATCGACTTCAATACGATGTTGTTGAATGCCGGCAAATACAACAAGGGACTGCGGGACGTTTCGACGGCCACCCACGCCTCAGACTTCAGAGCCGAAGTCGCCAAGCTTGATCCATACAGGAAGACCGTTGAAAGAACGATTACCGCGTATGAAGCAACCCTTTTGCGTGTGTCGAGCACAGGTCGTGACGAAACGAAGGATTTGGTGGAACTCAAATCGGCTTTCGATAACTACTTCAGCCAGGCCGAGGCCGGTCTTGCCGCGCTTGCAGAGAGCTTCGACTCTAAAACCTTAAATGCTTCGCAGGCTCAACAAATGAAGGAGATGGGGCAGCTGGCTTTGACCGTGGGTATCGCTCCGGCCTACGAGCAGGTCACGTACCGGCACAGCGAACAGATTTTGACGCTGCAAGCCATCGCAAAAGACCTTTCGGATGAGGCGGCACAATTGGCCAACAACGGCACCCGGGTGCTGGTCCTCGGCGGTGGTTTCGCGGTGCTGCTGGGCTTGGGCCTCGGGTATTGGGTAGCGCGAAAATTGGCGCTCGGCCTCGGCCAAGTTGCGCATGTTGCGCAGTTGGCCGCAGGCGGTAATTACAAGGCCCGCGCAAAAGTCCTGTCGAAAGATGAACTCGGAGAGATGGCCGGATCGTTCAATGCCATGTTGGATCGCATCACGGCGTTGGTGACGTCGGAGTCCGAGCGAGACGACATGCAAAAACGGTTGATGAGCTTTCTGGTCTTGGTGTCGGATGTCGGTAAAGGAGATCTGACAAAGCGTGGCGAGGTGACAGCCGATATGTTCGGCAACCTTGCGGACGGGTTTAACCTCATGGTGACCAGGTTCGGACAGTTGCTCAAACAGGTTCGAGAATCGGCCGAACGCGTAAATATGTCAGCTGGGACGCTACGAGACGGCGCAGGACGGATGGCCGGTACCGCAAAAAAACAGGCGGATGAATCCACGAAGACGTTGAACGCGGTTGAGCAGTTGGCTTCTTCCATGCGCCAGGTCTCGACAACCGCAGGCGCTTCCTCTGAGTCTGCGAATCAAGTGTTGCAGGCGACGGAGCGAGGTCGCGTGGCCGTGCAAGAAACCGTGCAAGACATGCAGAGCATTCGCTCGTCCGTGCAACGCATGTCGAAACAGGTCAAAGCGCTGGGTGATCGGTCGCTAGAAATTTCGCAGATTGTGTCGACGATTCGCGATATCGCCAGTCAGACCAATCTGCTTGCGTTGAACGCCGCCATTGAAGCAGCCGGCGCCGGCGAAGCCGGGGCTCGATTTGCCGTCGTGGCCGATCAGGTCAGAAAACTGGCTGAAAGTTCTACGGGCGCCACCCGCGAAATTGCGGACCTCGTGAAAGTGATTCAGACGGAAACGCAAGAAGCTGTCGTGGCGATGGAACATGAAACTCAGGCCGTGGAAGCCGGATCGGCTTCCGCGTTGCGTACAGGTGAAGTGTTCAAAGAAATTTCAGGGATCGCCCAGCGTTCGTCGGAACTAGCACAGACCATCGCCAGCGCCGCGGTCAGTCAGACTGCCTCAACGGACCAGGTGGGCCGCTCGATCAAGGAGTTCGCCGGCGGCACTCTGGAGACCCAAAAGGCAACGGACTCGGCTCGCGTGACTGTCGAAGATATGGCAAAACTCGCAGAAGGGCTGACGAGTTCCGTTGCCCAGTTCAAACTGGCCTAGGCCTGTTCCCGGAGCGTCCACTGGACATTCCGGATTAGAAAGAACAGAGATGAACTCAGAATTTGATCGGCAAGGTCTCGTTGATATCTTCGTCACGGAAGTGTCGGAGGCGTTGGACGTACTGACGAAGGCATTCCATCCGCCTGATGGCTCGATGCCACCTCCAGCGCAACTGCAATCGCAATATGTGTGGGCGCACAAGATTCGAGGGGCGTCGGCGCTTTACGGCTATGAGGGGTTGGCGCTGATGGGAGCCTTGCTTGAATCGACGTTGGAAGAAGGAATCTCTATAGAGAATTCGCTATGGCCGAAGACGGTGGAGATCTTTCGGGGGATGGTGAGGTCATTCGAGTCTCAACTGAAAGTTGTCGCACATGGGGGCGCTGAAGACCTGTCAGTGAGTGCACGATGGAAGCGTGAAGTAGACGGATTATTTCCATCTTCCCCAGGTGCGGCTCGCTCTGAACCGGCAGTTCTGGCGGCGGACTATTTAGTTCCGACTCTTGATGCCGAAGGGCTGTCGTATTTTTCGCATGAGGCACAAGAGTATCTGGACACCATGGAGTCGCTGCTTCATCTTCTGCACGAAGATTCCAAGGATGAGGAGGCGACCTATAAGTTCTACGGTATGGTCCATATGCTCAAAGAGTCCTCATCTACGATCGGATTTTCGGTGCTCTGCGACGTGGCTCAATCGGTTGAGGATTGTGTGACTGCGAGCCGCGAGGGGCGGATCTCGCTCTCGTTGAATGAGCTTGGCGTCATCGGTCGAGCTATCAACACGCTCCGGCTGCTGATGCACCGGGATGACGGCATGGTGGTCCGACTCCAACAGGATGTGCCGGAAGTGACTCAATCACTGGCGAGGATATGTGCCGGTGAACACATGACGATGATGCCCCAGGCGGTGGCGGCCATCGTTCCGGTTACCCAGGTTGTGACAGCCGTTATGGATCGTTCAGAAGAATCTGTTGGCACTGAGGTGGAATCACTTTCTGTCTCGAGCTCATTGACGGACGAGTATCTGATCCCACTCCTCGATGCTGAAGTGCTGTCGTACTTTGCCCCTGAAGCGCAAGAATATATCGAGTCGCTCGAAGGTCAATTGCTTCGGATCGAAAAGGAACCGGACAACTCGGCTGTGATCGATCAACTGTTCCGGACGGCTCATACGCTCAAGGGGTCTGCCTATACGGTAGGATTTCAGTCGCTCGGCGATCTGGTGCATTACGTCGAGGATTTTATGATGGCGGTGCGCGAGGGCCGTATCAAAATTGTTCCCGGGCATACGGATGTGCTCTTGCGATCGGTCGACGTGGTTCGTTTGTTGATGCGGCGGGACCCGACGTCTCTGGATACGCTTCGCCAACGCTATGCTTCAGTACTGGAAGGGCTTAAACACCTGGATCAGGCGATGATAGCCCAGGTCGAGGAGTCTCTCCCAGGTGTATATCGCCTCGATGCGTCGGTGGATCAAGAGGTCCGAGAGCAAGAACCCGTCGAGCCTGCTAAGACTGCGAAAGGTAAAACGGCGGATGGAAAAGTCGTAGAAGATCGCGAAGTCATTCGTGTCAGCCGTGATCGGTTGGAACGATTGCTGAATCTGGTCGGTGAGCTCGTGATCGGTCGAGGACGGCTCGAGCAGCGCCTGCATATGCTGGAGCAACTCTCACAACAAGTATTGGCTTGCAAGGGACGATTGGTAGAATCGGTCCATTCGTTTGCGGAGAAGCATACCTTTACCCTTCCGACTGCCGCCTCAGGTTCGCCGACTTCCCCGGGCCAGGGATTTGATGGGGTCAGTGACTTTGGCAGTCTTGAATTCGACAAGTATGACGATTTCAATATCTTAGCTCGTCGCATCGGCGAGGTGACGGCGGATATTTCAGAGTCGATGACCCAGTTGAGCGGCTCGATTCGCCGCTCACATGACGACATGAGTCACCTGGCGGAACTGACGCTGGGTATGCGGGATGAAATCGCTCGAGCCCGTATGGTGCCAGTCGGTACGCCGTTTACACGATTCCACAGGGCGACGCGTGAGATGGCACGTGCGACAGGAAAAGAAGTGGCGTTGGTCACCTCCGGTGAGCATACCGAGGTTGATACGGTCGTTGTGGAGCGATTGGTCGATCCGCTGATTCACCTCGTGCGCAACGCAGTCTATCACGGCATCGAGCCTGCTGCTGTTCGCGTATCGAAAGGGAAGCCGGCAGCCGGCACGGTGTATCTTCATGCGGTGCATCGTGGGAACGCGGTGTTGATTGAGGTCGAGGACGATGGGGCCGGCCTCGACGTCGAAAAGATCCGAGCCAAAGCGGTCGAGCGAGGGCTCATCCGCCTAGAGATAGCTCGTTCGATGCCCGAATCAGAAGTGATCAAGTTCATCTTCATTCCAGGGTTCTCGACGGCCGACCAGATCGGCGATCAGGCGGGTCGAGGGGTCGGCATGGATGTGGTCAAGCGTGTCATCGAAAGCATGAACGGCCGCATCGACGTCGAGTCTGTTCGAGGAGTGGGGACGAAGTTTACACTCAGCCTCCCGTTTACATTATTGATTGCTACAGCTCTTATGGTGCGGGTAGGGAGCGAGCGATATGCCATACCTCTTCAGGCAGTGCGTGAAGTCACCATGGTTACTCCTGGTGTGCATCAGCGGATGGGGGAGCGATCGATCCTACATATCGGCGAAGAGGCGATTGAAGCACAGCCGCTCGAGCAACTCCTCACTCAACGCAACGTGGCGGTGGAAAACGGGAAGCCGGTCGTCATCGTGAGAACGGCTGTCGGGATGATCGGCATTGTCGTCGATGAACTGCTTGGTCGCCAGGAAATTGTCGTGAAGCCGTTGGGGTCACTGAAGCCCTTGGAACGATCCAACTTCGGCGGCGCGACCATCGATCCTGAAGGGCGTGTGGTTCTGGTGTTGGATCCTGCTCGATTATTGTCCCGCGAAAGGCAAACTGCTGCCGTATCGGAGTTGTCGGTACGGGCGACGACGTCGGGGGATTCGCTGATTCCGTACGTCGAGACCTCAGAGTCAAAAGCGACAGAACGCCTGCTTCTATTGATCGACGATTCTTTGAGTATCCGAAAGTTCGTGGGCCGGATGCTGGAGTCGGCCGGGTACGTTGTCCACACAGCAGTGGATGGGGAAGAAGGTCTTCGCAAGGCATCTGCGGAATGCTATCGGCTGATTATCACCGATCTTGAGATGCCGAAGCTCAATGGGTACGAAGTCATTCAAGGACTGCGCAGTCGGGAGCAAACACAGCAGACACCGGTCATCGTCATGACGACGAGAGCCGGTGATAAGCACCGTCAAATGGCACTCAATATCGGCGCGAACTCCTATATTGCCAAGCCGGTCGAAGAACGCGCCTTGATCCAGGAAGTTGAGCGCTGGATAGGCAAAGATGTCGCTGTGCGCAACTAAGGATCCGTTGCGTGCGATTTTTGAGCGAGGCCATGGCACGATGAGGTTGAAGCGGGTATATCGAATATGAGTTTACGATGCGGGCACGATTCTGAGAACACACGGATGGAGGTGGCCAATTTCTTGGTCATCCGTCTTGGCGTGAATTATTTCGCTCTGTCTGCAGCTGGAGTGCGAGGGGTGTTGACGCAAGAAGAAGTAGGTCATGACGAGGCTCTGACTGTATCGGGGACCTCCTATCAATTGGTCGATCTTTCCCAACGGCTTTCGGTGGTTACGGATTTGTCCGCTCCCGAGCGGAGGACGGTGTTGTACTCAACCGGGCGCTCTCATGGTGCGATCGCGGTTGAGCAGGTGGTGGGTTTGATGGAGATCGAACGGAAGGATTGTGTTCCGTTGCCGTCGCTGTTTCAAAGGGATGAGCGTGACTGGTTTAGAGGGATGCTGCTCTATCAGGATCAGTTGGTGTTGATCCTGAACCTTGCCTGGGTGATGGGAGAGCCGCCCGGCATCGTATCTATACCAATTGGGCAGGCGGAACAACTGAGGAAGATAACTCCCGCAATGGTGGGTGGAGTGTGCTGAGGGCGGCGCGTGGGCAACAGCATACTCTGAATGCGAAACGGCTGTGGAATATCGTGGTGTTTTCCGTCGGTGGAATGAAGCTGGCTGCACGGACTGAAGATGTGGAGGGAGTGTCGTCTTGGACTGAGACGATTCCGGTACCGAGTCGGACTCCATTCGTGCAAGCCATGTTGAAACGAGACAATCATGTGATGCCGGTCTACGATTTGGCAGCCAGGCTGAATCGTGCTGTGCAGGGAACGCCCTTGCTGTGTTTGGTGGCACGCCATCTTGACGGACCGATGGCCATCTGTATCGATGCTGCCGTGCCGTCTCTCGAGGCAGTGAACCCGGCAACAATTCGCCCGAACAAGAGTGGGGACATTGAATCGCTGGGGTTGGTCACGATTGGCTCGCAGGATGTGGCGATCGTGGCATTGCAGCGACTTGGTCGGTTGAGACAGGACACCGTCAGCAGTTAAAGGAATTCAGGGAAGGAATCTGCTATGCCGAACGTGTTGATTGCCGACGACAGTATCGCGGTCAGAAAAGTCGCCGAACGGTTGCTGATTGAGGCTGGACTTGGCGTCACTCTCGTGGCGAACGGAGAGGAAGCATTGGCCTATTTGGCCAAAGAGACGCCTGACCTGGTCGTATCCGACGTGATCATGCCGGATAAAAGCGGCTATGAGGTGTGCGCTTTCGTGCGTGCACAGCGGACGCTCGCAAACACCCCGGTGCTCTTGATCTCAGGCATCGTAAACGATGATGTGACGAAGCAGGCAGAATTTTGTCATGCCGATGGCGTCTTGAAGAAGCCGTTCCAGGGTACGTCGCTGAAAGATCGTGTGCTCGAATTGTTGGCGAAGCGGCAGAACGTTGCCGCGCCTGCTGTCAAGAGTGTCGAAAAGGCAGCCGCGTCCATCGATCAGAATCAAAGCGCACGTGTGAGCGATGATCAACTGGAAATCTATCGGCAGGCAGTCGCACGATTGAAGTCGTTGGAGGAAGAAATTCTGGTTGAACGAGATCGCGCAACACGGAGTTCGCAGCGAGTGACAGAACTCGAGCAACAGCTTGGTCGTGCTCAAGAGATTGAGTTGATGTTGGCAAGGGAACGGGAGCAGACTGCCCAGCTGAAGAAGGAACTTGCAGCGACCGATGGTATCACCGCGCAGGTGCAGGAACTTAAGTCCGCACTCAAGGCCGAACGAGACCAGGTGGCTGAGGTCTCGAAGCAAGCATCTCTCGCGGAGAGTTTAGGTGGGCAGGTGAGAGAACTGGAGGCCGCTCTTCGGAAGGAGAGAGAGAATACGGCCCAACAGGCCTCGCGCCTTACGGAGCTGCAGAAGAATGAGAATCATGTCCAAGAGCTGGAAGCGACGTTGAACGCCGAGCGTCAAGCTGCGACGCAACTGGTTGATCAGATCACTGAAATGGAGAAGGAGGTGACTCGGTCTCAGCTAGTAGCGCAGGAGCTTGTACAGGAGCAGGCGCGTACGAGTGACTTAACTCGTCGTCTGGCTGAAACTGAGCAAGTTGCCGCACGAGTCAACACACTGGAGCTGGCCCTTGCGGCTGAGCAGGAACAAAGTAGGAGTATTGCCGTGCGTCTTTCCGAAGCTGAGCGTCTATCACAGACAATTCATGAAAGTGAGGCATTGCTTCAGACGGAACGAGAGCGAAATAGCCTGCTCGTGAAGCGTGTGTCTGAATCGGAGCAAGCAACTGAGCAAGCCACCAAGCGTTTTGAGGAGATGGCGATCAAGTTGGGGGAGATCGCAGGGTTGGCTTCTCAGCTTGGGAATGGGAAACGACGGTCCTAATGTTGTTCGATCGCTTCTGCGAATCGTCCCTGTTGTGAAGGACTGAGCTCATGGCTGCCGACACCGTAGACGATTTCCAAAAAGAATTGATTGAACTGTTCGTTCAGGAGGCGCATGAATGGCTCCAAAACATTCATGTCGCGCTCGATGAGTTGCAACAGGCGCCAGTGCCGGAGCGGCATGTCAAGCTGATCAGGACAATTTCGGCTGGAGTGACGAATCTCGCTGGATCGGCTGCCACGATCAATCTTCCAGACATCGAGAAGGCCAGCGTCGAAGCGATTCCTTTTATCGAGGCCCTCCGAGACCCGCAGAAGCAATTCTCCGGTCAAGACTTTCTTGCCCTCTGTAAGCAGTTGGGACAGATCCACACCGCATTAACTCGTGCGACAGGCATCTCCTTTGAAAATGATGAAACCGGTTCGGTCGGCGATGCAGTGGGCCGGCGCCTTGCTCCTGAGGAGTTTCTACACGCGCTTCAATCACTGCAAAATAGCGCGCCGTCTAGGATGACGTCTGGGCACAACCTTATTCGCATCCTAATCGAGCAGATAGAGGGACAGGTTCAAGCTGGTGTGGAGCGTATCGACACCACCGTCATTCAAGGATATCTTGCTCGCGTGTCCGACGCAGAAGAGTCATTCCTGAAGGCGATTGACCAGCGAGTGCCTGAAATTTTACGAACGATGAGTGATCTAAAAGAAACCAGGGATGAAGCGTCATCAGGCAGTGTGGCACTTGAGGCCTCTCTTCAAGACGTTGCACGCTTGCGCGCTGCAGCGCAGCAAGTGAATGCGAGTTCAGCCATGATGTTTTTCAGCGGCCTGCACAGTCTGTTGACCGTGGTGGCGCAGCGCCGGGTGTTTCTCGCTGCCACTCGGGTGGAATCGGTGAAGGGGCGTCTGCATACAATGGGAGTCGCCATTCATCAGTGGGTGGAGCATGGTCGAGCCCAGCGTGCCGCAATCAATCAGTTGCTTCCTGCCGGCCATTCGTGAGTTCTCTGTGCCGCATTCTCATACAGAGATTTGTCAAGATCCGTGGGGTAGGTGGACCTTCCGACCGAAGATGACGGCATGATGAACGTAGAAGTCGACTATACGAGATATTGGGGGCTGAGCGCTCTCCCGTTCGACAACGTGCCGGATCCGCGATTCTACGTCTCTTGCTCACAACATGAGACGGCTCACCGGTGGTTGAGTTATGGGATTCATACCGGCAAAGGCATACTCTTGCTTACCGGTGACATTGGGTGTGGGAAAACCTTGCTGAGTCGTCGTCTGATCGTGGGGATGATGCCGACTCGATATGATGTCGCGCTCGTCGCCAATCCTGCCTTGTCTCCATCTGAATTGTTAGATGAGGTGTTGTCTCAATTCGGACTGGAGCCTGTACGATCAAAGGCCGGACGGCTGCAGATACTCAATGAACGCCTGAAGTTAAATGCGCAGCGTGGAATCCACTCGGTGCTGATTGTGGATGAAGCTCAATCGATTGAAAGCAATAAAGGGTTTGAAGAGATCCGCTTGCTGACGAACTTTCAGCTTAACGATCGATTTCTCATGACCGTTGTCCTGATCGGCCAGCCGGAACTGCGTCACCGTGTCGGGGGAATTCCGCAGTTGAATCAGCGGATCGCGGTTCGTGCGCATCTGAGTCCGTTCACGGCAGAGGAGACGATGCTGTATATCGCCTCTCGCATGAAGGCTGCGACAGATCGGACAGACGTGTTTACGAAAGAGGCGATTGCAGCCATATATGAACACAGCAAAGGGATCGGGCGGCTCATTAATGCTCTCTGTGACCAATGTCTCTTTGCTGGAGCGATCGAGCATACTGTACAGGTTGATGATCGGCTTGTTCTGCGGATCGGACAAGTCAGATGATGAATGCTCGAATCTCCCACGAGGATGCTCACGGGGTATGAACAAATACCGCACAACAGACTGGTATCGGATTGCGGGAGAACAATTGTCGGGCGTGGCTCTCGCTGTGCAGCAGCAGGGAGAACTCGACCTGGACGCGTTGTCTGCCCTCGCGGTGGAGATTGCGGGGGAACTTAAGCGAAGCGATCAATTGCTAATTCAGGCCATGAGCGGCCCAGCCGGCTCATCACTCATCACGAATCTCGTGAATGTCGCAATATTGGCAACGACGGTTGGTGCGAGGCTGGGATATCATGGGAAGGAGCTGGATCGGCTGACCTTAGCAGGGCTTCTGCACGACATTGGGCTCTTTGCTGTGCCGCAGTCATTAATTACGAAGTCGGGCCGGTTGACGCATGATGAACGTACGCTCATTGAACAACATCCTGAACTCGGCTATCAAACGATTCGAAAGGCGGGTCAGAAGTACGACTGGTTGGCGCAAGTGGTGCGCCAAGCGCATGAGCGATGGAACGGACAAGGGTATCCGAATAAATTGAATGGGCGTCAAATCTGTGAGTTTGCCCAAATCATCGGCGTGGTTGATATCTTCGACGCTCTCGTGAGTCCTCGCGGGTATCGACGTCGATTCTTTCCGCACGAGGCGGTGCGAGAATTGATTGTGGCTGAAAGGACGGCGTTCCCTCGCGAAGTCGTGAAAGCCTTGGTCGAGCAGCTGTCGGCCTATCCATTGGGTACGTCTGTGCGGTTAACCACCGGAGAGGTTGGGTCGGTCATACGAGTCAATCCGCGCTACCCACTCCGTCCAGTTGTAAGGATTGAGGGCGAGGTAGCGTATGGCCAGGAGCGGCGGCAGCTCGATCTGAGCTGTACCCCTCTCGTGACGATCGTTGAAACATTGGAGCCTCCTGACGTCGCACGCGCATCGGGTCCGGTGAATGGGACGCAGGCCAAGACCCAGGAAGTCGTCCCCTCGGCATCCGATCAGTTCACATCGCTCTTGGAAGGCTTAGACGCGCTTGCGAGTGCAATTCAAGGTGCCGTTGAGTCCAGGGCTTCTGTCCAGCAAGATGAGGCTGTTGCCTGTTCCGATGAGCATCGATGCAGAGACGAGCCTCCTGCTCAGGGGGCTGTAGATATTAGTTTTGAGAAGGAAGTGATTGGGTTATTCGCCCTCGAAGCGCACGAGTGGCTGGCACAAATTCAGACCGCAGTGAGACAGCTCGCTGAAGGGGCCAAGGGGGCAGTGCGCCCGAAGCTCTACGGGATTCTCTTGCAGGGGATTACCAATCTTGCGAAATCTGCTTCGACAGTGCAGCTTCAGACTATTGCGCAGATGGCGTCGAATCTACTTCCGCTTCTCCACGATGTCCGGCGACCAGAGCCACGTGCGATAGCGGCGGCACTCCAGTCGCTTCAGGACGGGTTGGATCGGATCAGTGTGGCTGTGCGTGCCCTAGCAGGAGGGCGCGTGGGCGAATCTGCTGGACATGGCAATGTTCCTCTCGCAACGGTAAGTGATTCGTTGCAGGCTCTTCCTGTCCCTGTGACGGAGCCTTCTGTGGGTTCCCAGTTGCGGGTGCAGCCCCTCGCGAGTTCCAGTCCCACACTCATTCAAGCTCTTCGGGGCCTGCAACAGGCTCGTGCGCGGTCGACACAGCCGGTCCGCGATGTGTTGGAAGCTGTGATTCAGCGAGCCGAGCAGGAAGCTGACCTACTTGATGTCGCCGGCGTCGGGCGCATCTTGGCAGAGCTTGACCGGCTCGACGACGCGTTTCTTCAAGAAGTCCGTCGGCGAGTTCCGATCATCAGTTCCGCACTTATACAGTTACGAGCGAGTGATCTGACTCCTGTTGTGTCGGCGTCCCAGCTTGATCCCATTCTCAAACAGATTGATGCCCTCTATGATTTGGCCAACCAAGTTCAGGCGACGATGATTATGATGTTTTTGCACGGACTCCGATCCTTTCTCATGGTAGCAGCCTATCGAAGCAATTCGACCGCAGCGCAACGATTGGAAAGCATCGAAGCGAGGATTCATGCATTGATTCCGATGACGGAGCAGTGGAGTAATATCGGGCGTGTTGAACGATCGGCAATTAGTGAAATCTTGGCAGTCTAGCCTATAATGTTTATGGGAGGTTGTAAGCCACCAGGCAGACCCCAAGGAGGGAGACATACTCGACGCACCGTGCGGACTGATGGAATAGTGAACCCTTCCCCCAGTGCGCTTGTCGTCGCGGTGTCTTAGTTGTTGCAGTAGAAGTCTTTGTAAGTAATGCGGGCTCGCATTGATGTCAGGTGGAGTGCCAATGGTCGAGTGCAGTGACTGCTGGCATGAGTCTCAATAACGCTCGCTTGTATAGCGCAGTATCCCGCCAGATACCTAGACCAGATACACAAAATTATGCAGATTGTCTGGCTGCCTATGTAGTGGGGACGGCCAAGCATTACAGCCAATGAGAAGGTTCTGTGCCACCCCGAATCTGAAGCAGACGGGAAAGGCGTATACATTCCATTCGGGCACCGAATAGAGTGGCCAGTGTGGAGGAGATATGTTTTTCATGTCAGTATCTGGCACGATTGAGTAGGTTTTCTGCTGCCTGCAGCCGCACGGTCTTCTTTAGTGTAGATACAGGTTTTGAAGGAGTCAGTAAAGCACACTGTGGCGGAGAGGGAGGGATTTGAACCCTCGGTAGAAGTTTCCCCCTACGGCAGTTTAGCAAACTGCTGCCTTCGGCCACTCGGCCACCTCTCCCCTAGTCCCAGTTCTATGCGGGGTTCCCAATCATCTGCAACGCGGGTCGATGACCATAGGAAGGCCAGCAAGCGATGGGTGATCTTACCCTAGGCTAGGTGGGAGGTACAAG
>SWDP01000034.1:88169-103593 GCA_005116885.1 Nitrospira sp. | reverse complement strand
ACAATTACGTAATGTAGGACGTGGCCTTTAGGTATGCTTACGTGCCATTTTCTGCAATCCCCCCATTGGTAGGGGGTGTGCGGACTGTGCATCTTCTCCTAGGCACCATGTCATCTCGCCACGAACCATCGTACTGATCCATTTTCCCAATTGGCTCTGACAGAGGGAGGGAGCCGCGGCTCCGGGTCTCGCAGAGCCGGGGCTCCCGTGGCGTTGACGCTCAGGCAACCTGGAAGCTAACAACCAGGGGGAGGGTCCGGTTGGGTCTGCTCCAGAATCACGTCGTCATTGGATTCTCAGGCATGAATCCTCGGCAGTGAGTCTTCACGCATGAAGCCCATTGACTGATGGTCGACTGCTCGTCCGCCCAGCACGATGCTGAAAAAGTCCGCCAGCTTCGTTCTCGCTTCGCTCAGAAGCTCAATGTGCCGAAGCGCACGCCTCGCATCTTTGCTCGTTGCGGCCTTGCTGAACGGCCTTTTTGAGCATCCTGCTGACAATTAAGACATAACGCAATCGGTGTGCCAGCGGGTTCACTCTAGTCGTCTTTGAGAAATTCTTCGTGATTGCCTTCAAAATCATCAGGCTTTCTTGCTGTCGAGGGGAAACACGCAGGCAGAGCACGACAACCAGCACGATCTCACCTGAATCCATTTTGATTCACCACTGAATCTAATTGGATTCACCCACGCTTGCTGTGTGAAGGGTCGCTCGCAGGCGCGAAAATGGCGAGACAGGTAAAGGCAGGCGAAGGCTGAAGTGTTTGGATTTTTGAACTCCGGCCTTCAGCTTTTCGAACGCGTCTATCATCCACGTCGCGCGTTCGGGCGATTTCCCACGAATCGGCATGAATGCTGAGGGCGTACAGACCGCGGTAGGGAGGGAGCCTCATCGGCTGATGGTCGATGGCTCGTCCTAACGACTAGAACGATCACACAGAATTCGGTCCTGGACGCAGGGCCACGTCCCTCGAATCCGAGATCCAAGATCTACGGAGTCTTCGCACAACGGAACCCGGTGCCGAGGCCTCGAATCGACGGCGAATGGATTTCCCGATTCGCGGAGCGCAGGGCGTCCGGACGGCTGCCCCACGAACCGCCACGGATCACTTTGGACTCGCCCGTTGATGGTCCGGTCGGGTTCTTCGACGGGCTGGTCTTGTAGTAGTCAGGGTCATACCAGTCATTGACCCACTCCCAGACATTTCCGGCCATGTCATAGATGCCATAGGGGCTCTTGCCACCTTCAAATGTCCCCACCGCAGTCAATGCGCCATGGTTGTTCCAATTGTCTCGATTCACGTTTGCAAAAAACTTCGTCGGATGCTCATTCCCCCAAGGATAGGTCCGGCCATCTGTACCACGCGCGGCCTTCTCCCACTCCGCCTCCGTCGGTAGGCGTTTGCCGGCCCACGTGCAGTAGGCCTTCGCTTCCGGCCAATCCACATTGGCGATTGGACGCTTCTGGTGCTGGGACCGGTTCATGATGTTCCAATCCGGCGGTGCTTCCTGGGACGTGGCGTCCAAGAACCTCGCATATTGGCTCACCGACACTTGGTATGTATCCATGAAAAAGGTTCCTACATAGACCCAGTGCACCGGTTGTTCGTCTGCCTCTCCCATCGAACTCCCCATGATGAACTCACCCGCCGGCACCAAGGCCATCAACCCATCATGAGACTGAATCGAGGCGGTCTTCTCGCGACTTCGGTGGCGCCTTTGTTGAATTCTCTCGTGCAACTGTTGATAGAGGGCCCGTTGTTCATCGTCGAGCCCCAGCTTGCTTGCAAGATCCAGAATATCCTCGGCCTGGGTGAACTTCGTGGGCGAGGCATCCGGCTCGGTGATGGCCTGTTTCCCTTCGTCCAGTAATCGCCAGACTTTGGCCTTCTGCCTACGTTGTGTGGCCAACTGGGCCACTGAGGATTTTGGATCAAGTTCCAGCGAGGTCTGGTAATGCTCTTCCGCGCAGTCCCAGGCTTTCAGGCCTCGGCAGGCCTCGCCGAGATAAAAGTGCGCCAGGACATTCGTCGGGTGTTGTTGGAGGTCGGCTTCAAAGGCATTGCGCGCCTCCTGGAATTGTTGTTGTTTCAGGAAATCCTGTCCCGTGGAAAATTTCTTGGCGCCGGTATCCCCGGTTGCCGTGGCCATCGTCGGAAAATCCGCCAGCTCCAGTAAGGCAACGAGTACAAGGGTCTTCTTCATACACCACATTCACCACCTCCTCAATCGGCAGAAAAGACGAGTACCCTGAAAGCAGTTGTGAGTTCTGGGTGCTGAATTGTGAATGAGTTCCGGGCAACTCAGCACTTTCTAACTCAGAACCAGAACGACTTCCACCAGTCCCGCCGCTCTCGCACAATTGTCCTCTACGCCCGTTCACTGGTCTTTAAAAGACAGGAGAGCAATCGGTGTGCCAGCGTGGTTCTCTAGCTGGCTTTGAAAAATCCATGTGGCAATGTCTTCAAAAATATCGAGTTGTCACGATGTCGAAGGAAAACCGAAGGCAGAGCAAGATAACCAGCACGATCTCAACTGAATCAGTTTGACTTCTTGTGGAATCCAATTGGATTCAGCGGCGCTTGCAGTGGGTCTTTGCCTAGCCCGCATTATTCTTCTTCGGGGAGAACCCTCTGTAGTCTTGGCGAAGGAGGGTAGTGGCTTCGAAGAATTTCGCAAGATACCCCGCAGCTTCAAGCCTTCGTAGTCGAAGTGGCTACTTCGACGGAGTAGGCTGCTGCGGGGAGCTTCATTCGCGAAGACTTCTACTGCACCGCCGATACGAAAATCAGAACTCATTGTGGTATTCTTTCTTCGCGCCAGGATCATACAAAGGGTGCTCGACCTCGCAAGCGCGGTGACGACGCACCTGGACGGCCGAGCAGGCTCGCCGCTCGGTTGGTCAACATACTGGTTCACGTATGTCTCCTTCCCGTCGTAGGCTCGGCTCTGAAGCCTGCCTCGCCGACTCCTCCAAGGGGGCCAGCCCCCTTAGAATATCCCCACGAAGGGGGTACACCCCCTTCGAAACTCCCAGTCGGGGCAAGGCCCCGCTTCACAGCTTCGCGCGCCTGTCCTTCGACTCTGCTCAGCACGGTGAGCCTGTCGAACCGTCTCGCGTGCCCTCTCGGCAGGTTCGTCCCTCGACTGGGCTCGGAACCCTGAGCGTGTCGAATGGTCGAAGGGGCACAAACTACTAGAGGACCAGCCTGCGATGCGCTGTTTGCATTACCGGGACAGCGCGGTTTCGCACATCGGGCCGGTCTTGATCCGCACTGCAGCGACGAGATCCAACACAAAGATCCTTCCATCCCCAGCGCTGTCGGTCTTCGCGGTGCGCGTAATAGTATCGATCACGTGCTGCACCAGGCTATCCTCGACGACGACTTCAATCTTCACCTTGGGCACAAAGAGGGACGTAAACGCGTTGCCGTTGTACCGTTCTTGACCCCCCTTCTGGTGTCCGAATCCTTTGACTTCCGTGACCGTCATTCCCTCCACACCGATTCCCATCAATGCGGTCGTGACGTCATCCAACTTGAACTGTTGCATAATGGCTTCAATGATCTTCATCACGATACCTCCTTGTTAGATTGGCTCACTAGTGGACGTCTGATTGTTTAATACGCTGTGCCTGATCCACGTCCCACCTCGACTTGAATGGTATGAACCAGACGTCGATCAAGGTGGTGATTGACTGAAAAGAATGGACGTGAGACCTCTATTGAGGTCTCACGTCGAGCCTTCTGGTCGTCTACGTCTGATGTCCATAGTGATGGTGACGTCGCACCATCATTTTTCTGATGCTGCGACCGACCAGCCCGATGAGGCCAGTGCCGAGTAGGACGCCGACGACTTGCATCGGCCCTTCTGTCCAGCCATTCATTGTTGCGACGTTCATAAAATCGACAGGCGGTTTCCCGTTGACGATCTGGATCGCATAGCTTCCATCGACACAGAACAGTGAAAGTAACAGTGTCGCGCCGAATGTGAGCAACGCATAATTCTTATACATCATGCACCTCCTTATGATTTGGTTACGCCGATCATATGCTGACAATACGTAGTAGCAATCGACGTGCCAGGAAGTCCTTCTCAAGGTTCTTGTAAGGATACCCGTTGTCTTTTCTAGGTTTAAGCTCGACTATCGGGGTGATGCCGCTCAACGTGCTTCGGCAATCCGTCTAGAATTGAATCTAATTTGATTCTTGATGGAATCAGAAAGGATGCAGTGCATCTCTCCGGCAGGATGCTGAACCCTCCAGCGCCATAGACCATGGCGCATGAAGTGCAAAACTGCGAGAAAGGCCTGATGCGAGGTTCGAAGTGCAGAAAACCTCGAACGTCGAATCTTCGCTCGTCTTGCGCGGTGATCTTGTTAGACGGATGGAGCCGGTTGGATGAGGTGGTCTGAGGGTAGCTTTGGGCTTTGCAGGCTGGTGGTGAGGAGCGGCTGAATCTTGCTGCGCAGTGCGGCTTGAATCTCATCCGGCGATTGTCTGGCATCGATCACTTCGAAGTGAAACTCTTTCGCCATTTTGTCGAACTCCTCGATCAGGAGCGACTGGTACTTCTTAAAGCTGTCGTAGAGATCGCTGCCGAGCCGGAGATCCATTCCTGATTCCCAATAGTTCATCCCTTTGGTTTCGATGACCCGCAGCACCAGTGTTTCGACATCGATACGCATGTAGCAGACGAGATCGGGGACCAAAGCGAAGCCGAACACGTCTCTCACCCACTGGCGGTTTCCGCTGCGCACAAAATCACGGGCAAGGGCCGTATAGATATACCGGTCGGCTAAGACGATGAAGCCTGAGCGAAGCGCGGGGATGATCTCGTGTTCGAGGCGATCCGCAAAGTCGGTGGCGTACAGCAGGCTGAACGACCACCGGTCGAGAATGTTGCCTTCTTTAGCCATTTCGATCGTCTTCGACATGAGATTAGAACGGGTCCAGCCTGTCGTGATGACACCATAGCCCTGCACCTCCAGCCACTCCTGCAACATTTCGATGTGCGTGGAGCGGCCGACTCCGTCGGTGCCTTCGATGGCGATGAGCTTTCCTTTGAGGTCACTCGGGTTTAGGTTCGTCAAACCGTCGCCAAAATACTGTGCGTCGACCATGGGTGCCCCGTCTTGGTTTGTAATCTTTGAGCGCCTCTTCTACGAGCCGGCGCATCTCGTTCTGTTGGGCTTCGATGTCTTTCGTCGCGTCCATCGTGATGAGCTGAAATTCATCGACGACTTTTTCGTACTGGGAGAGAATGCGTGACTGGAAGATGCGAAAGCTTTCGGTCATGTCCGGATTCAAGCTCATGTCCATGCCGGCTTCGTAAAATTTGAATTGTCCGCGCGTGCCTCCGAGGAGCCGCGAGATGGCCGTCTCGATCGGTACCTTGAAGTAGAAGGCCATGTCCGGGGTGATGGCGAAACTGTAGAGCTTGCGAATCCACTCCGGCGACACGCCGCGGACCACATCGCGTGCGAAGGCGGTGTACATGTATCGGTCGGCCAGGACAATCATGCCGGCCTTGAGCGGGGGCAAAATTTCATGATACTGCCTACTGGCAAAATCGGTGGCGTGTAACAAGCTGAACGTCGTCGGCGTCAGGCTTTTGTTTTTCTTTCCCCGTTTGGTCGTCTCTTTGACCAGCTCCGAGGAGTTCCATTCCGTGAAGAACACTCTATGGCCCTTCGATTCCAGCCACTTGTGCAGCAACTGCAGTTGCGTGCTTTTGCCGGACCCATCGATGCCTTCGACGGTGATCAGTTTTCCTGGATACGGGTGAGGATGCCTGGCTAGAGAGGGTTGCTCGCTCATGCGGCCTCGTCTTGCGCGATGACGGAAAACTTGACGCGGCGGCGGAATACGCGTTCAAAGAGATCCGCCCGGCCTGCGGCAGCCCAGGTTTCCAGCTCTGCATCGCCCGTCACGTGCACGGTGATCGTGATGGTCGTGCCTAGCTTTACGTTGAGGGTACGGACGACCGAAAAATGGGTCCGATCCAAGCCGTCGGCGATTCGAAGCAGCGCGGACAGGATTCGTACAATGCGTTTGTATTTGGGTGGGAGGGCTTCAAATCCCTCATGTCTCAGTTGAGGGATTGCGCGCCGGTGGTAGCGGGCCACGTTTGCGACCACCTGTATCTCCTCGCTGGATAATCCTCCGAGGTCGCTATTGGTGATCAGATAGTAGGCGTGCTTGTGGTGCTGGCGCTCGTTGATAAGGTAGCCGACATCGTGCAGAATCGCGGCATATTCAAGCCAGGTCCGCTCGGTGGGTCCTAAGCGATGGAGGCGCGTTGTTTGGTCGAAGAGGCGCAGGGCTAAGCCGGCGACATGGAGGCTATGGGTTTCTGGGGCGTGACAGCGACGGGCTAGTGCCATGACATTGCGCCGCCGCACATCGGGAATGTCCGCTTCCGCCTTAAGCCGCTCACGATGGCGGTGGATAAAGTCGTAGATGACGCCTTCACGAATGGCCTTGTCGCAGAGAATGAGTTCGTCTCGCCCTGACAGCTCCATCAGACGGCGAAGGACTACCGTAGCAGGAAACAGCGTATCGACGCGTTTGGGATCTAGTCCTGGGATCGCCAGCCTGGCTTTGATGGTGGAGTGACGGAGGTTCTGCTCGATCTCTTTGACGTCTTTCAGAGAAATTGTAGCGAGATTGATTTGAGGGAGCGGGCGATTCGTCCGGCGAAGATGCACGACCTCTGCCAAGTTGCCTGCCATGCCGGAGGTGGCGATCAGGGAATCGAATCGTTTGGTCTTGAACGAATCGAGGGCACTCTGTAACTGGGCCGTCACGGTATCTTCCAGTGAGCGGAGCATCCCCTCAGATGGTGGCGTGCGTTTGAGGAATTCATCTGCCAGTCGGATGGCGCCCAGCTTCAGGCTCTTTGAGTGGAGGAGTTGGTCACGATTCCCGACCATCAGTTCGACTGATCCACCGCCGACATCCACCGAGATGGTCGGTTGTTCTGTCATGGGCACATTATTTTTGACGCCTAGGAAAATCAGCCTGGCTTCTTCAGTACCGCTGATGACGCGGACAGTCAATCCTGTGTGCTCGGCCACGAGATCGATAAAGTCTCCTCCATTTTTCGCCTCGCGCACAGCGCTGGTGGCGACGGCGATGATGCGATCATAGCCCTTGTTCTTGGCCAGGGTGACGAGATTGCGAATGACGTCGAGCCCACGTGTGATCGACTCATCGGAAAGGCGGTGGGTTGTAAAGGCGCCGTTTCCGAGTCTTGTCATGTCTTTGAAACGATCCAGGATCTTGTAGCTTGCATCCGGCTGGATTTCAGCCAACACCATATGGATGGAGTTCGTTCCGATATCGATGACCGCAATCTTTGCCATGAAATAATGAAATCCTATCAAGCACTTATGATTGAATCTTTGCTAGGCTAAATGAGAGGCGTTTGGCTTGTCAAGGTCGGCACGTTTCATTGTCGGCGACATGTTAGTTGGCTGCTCTCTGGTGGGTGGTCGTGGTACTCTCGCATCTGGTTTTTGGGTTGAGCGAACCTAACCAGATCAACCAGATAAACGAAACAAACCAGATGAACCAGCTTCACTCGTCCATGACTGTGGTTGTGACCGGTGCTTCGACCGGCATCGGGGCGGCCTGTGCGCTCGATTGTGTGGCTCGTGGGATGACGGTGTTTGCAGGTGTGCGCGATCCACGGGCAGGGGAGACGCTTGCCGCGAAAGCCGGCCCATCACTCATTCCCATCACGCTAGACGTCACTGATGAACGGTCGATTGCGCAATCGGTTGAGACGGTGCAACGAGTCGTGGGGGAGGCTGGGCTTGGAGGGCTTGTCAACAATGCCGGGATCGTGATCGGGAGTCCCCTGGAAGTGATTCCGTTACCGCAATTGCGGAAACAGCTTGAGGTGAATGTGATCGGGCAGATTGCTGTGACGCAGGCGTTTCTTCCGTTGCTACGCCGAGGCCGTGGTCGAATTGTCAACATGGGATCGATTGCCGGTCGTGGGACCATTCCATTGTTGGGACCCTATTCGGCTTCGAAGTATGCGTTGGAGGCGCTGACCGATGCGTTGAGAATGGAATTGCAGCCTTGGGGAATTCAGGTGTCGATTATTGAGCCGGGAGCGATCGCGACACCGATTTGGGAGAAATCGGCTAAAGAGGCAGAAGGTCTTGAAGCGTCGGCCAGTGAGGAGGCGAAGGCGCTCTATGCCGAGGCGGTGCTTCGAATTCGTGCTGCGATTGCCGACGCCTCCCAACGGGCGATTGCGCCGGACGCGGTGGTTCGAGCGGTGCATCATGCGTTGACGGCGTCTCGCCCGCACACCCGCTATCTCGTGGGCTCCGATGCCAAGCTGCGCGCTTGGATGGTGAAATGGTTGCCGGATCGAATTCAAGACAAGTTGCTGTTGTGGGCGCTCAAATATCCGCGCGAAGGCTAAGAAGCCGTTGTTTCGTTTGTCTTGTTTATTTGGTTGAACGAGACTAACCGGATAAACCAAATCAACCAAACAAACCAGATTAGCCGACCAGGTCTGGATTCAGTCGACTTATTGGCTTGATCGAGAGGGCTTTGATTTCGTTGTAGATGACCGTGCGTCCTGCTTGGCGGAGGCGCGAGAAGATTCCTTCCACAATCACCTGGTCGCCTTCACGAACTTCGACGTGACCAAGGCTGATGATTTTCAACGTGCCGGCCTGATCCTTCAAGAGAAACCCATAGGCCGGTTCGCCTTGCCGATTCGTCGCGAGTTGGACGTTGGTGACTTGGCCGGTTACGACCACTTCCTGGTGGTCGTACTGCTCAGGATGGGTGAGAAGCTCGGTGATCTCTAGAAGATTTGATGCATGAACGAGTAACGGTGCCGCGATGAAAGCGAGTAGGGAGAGTAGAAGAACAATGACACGTCCTGTTCGATGACGCTGATGCGATGGCAGGATGGTGGATAGTCTGGTCATAGTGTGAATGTATTATACCGTACCGGGGACAAAGTGCAATCGGGGATGCATTATTCAATCGAGATGGGGGAAGAAGTTTTGAGTTCTGGGTTCTGAGTTCTGGGTTTTGGGTTCTCGCTCAGAACTCAGCATTTCTCTCCCAGCTTTTCCGACCAACTCAGAGCTCCAAACTCGGATCCCCTCGTGAGCTTTTCCGGTCCACTCAGCACTCAACACTCAGAACTTTTTCGAGCTACCACTTGTCGGAGGGTCTTCCGCTCGCATCTTCTCCCCTCATGCTGTTCAGGATCTGCGCCTGCATCTCGCTCAATTCTTTGACTGGAGTCTCGGCAGGTGCGTCAAGCGCTCCGACTTCCACTTTGGGTGTGGCTGCCGTACGCTTGAGCAAGTCTGCATCCACGGTTTCAGGAGAGCGGTCCATGTCGTTGAGTACAGTGGTGAGCCGCTGAAGCCCGAACAAGTTCCTGGTGATTTCTGAGTGCATGGCATTGGAGCTGGCGCCGAAGACGAGCGAGGTCCAAAATTTGACTTCAACCTCCTCGGGTAAGCTGCCCCAGACCATCGCCGTCAGTTTATCGATGAGGGCAGACTCCGTCTTTTCCAACCCGTCGAAGGTCGAGTGGGACCGCTCAATAGGCTGCATCGCAAGCACCGAAAAGGTTTCCTTCCACAAATCTAATGGCGAGGTGGTTGAGGCCGCCGCGTCGGTCTGTAACGTGGTCTGGAGGGCGTGCAGATACTGTGTGAGGTACTTCATTTTGCGGGCGGCGAGACTGCTGGCGGGAATACCCCAGACGTGTGCGATCTCGTGATCTTGTAGCGGCGCAGAGATCGCGCTCTGGCGCTCGCGTTCCGCCAGGTTGAGCCTGGTGCGATATTTTTCTGCCATGCGGAGTTGGGTTTGGAGTTCGATACTGAGCCGTTGCTGCTGGTAGTCGTCTGCCGTGATCTCATCGGCTTCCCAACGCTGTTCCAGCAGGCGAATTGCCGGTTTGGGCAGGACGGTTCTCGCCGATGCGTGTAAGGCATCAAGCGTATCCGCGGAGAGAGAAAAACGCTCGCTCAGGAGGGTACGGGCACGACCGGCGAAGGCTTCCCGGAGTTGTGCGAGACTTCGCAGACTTTCGCATTGCAGCCATGTCCGCTCTCGCTTGAGCCGCACCTGTCGGCGGTATTGGTCGCGGCGGTCGGTGACCACCTTAATCGATTCTTTGGTCATGGTGGTGTTGGTCGGCTTCGTCCCGGCGACGCAACGGGGGTCCGGTCGATCTGCCACGATATACAAGATTTCTTCATCCGTCACGTCGAAATACTGAAGCAGGATCAGTCGAAGCATAATTCGCCCCTGCATGGGCATAGCCTCGACGACCGATCGGATCGTTTCAACGGTGAGGGACGAAGTGGGCGAGGCTATTGTGGTCATGAGGTCAGGCGGTTTCTATGTATTGCCGGAATGGAGCGACTCCAGATAGAGCGCGACATATTCACGAACCTCTTGAATGGTTCCACTGACAAACATGTCGCAGGGGATTTCCACGCGAGTGAGAGTGGCTGGATCGACTCCGCGTTCAATCGCATACTCTTCATCGATGTAGAGGCTCACCGACCCGTCTGGAAAGCGGACCGCGTAGAGTGCGTTATTGTCAGCCATTGAACGTGTTGAGACGCTTCTAGCAGGATGCTGAAAACGTTTATTTGGTTTCTTTGGTTTGTCTCGTTATTTGATTGGACTAGACTAACCGGATAAACCAAATAGACCAAACAAACCAAATGAACCAGATAGACCAGATCAGCCGCCGAGCGTGTCGAGCGTTTCCTTGAGGCTCTTGCGAATGCAGGTGAAAATCGGGGTATCGCGCAATGTGTATCGGGAACCTTCAGTTTCGCGAAGGGCCATCACGAGATCCAGGAAGTCTTCCGGTTTATCGCTTTCAAACGCGACGACCCATTCCTGGTCATCCAACCCGAATGAGTAGGTGGTATTCAGCTTCACCGAAGGAAAACGATGGCCGACTTCGATGTGTTCATCCATCATACCCTGCCGCGCCGCTTTCGTGAGTAGGAACCATTCGCGCGTCTTGAGGAACGGGTAGACAAAAATATACTTGCCTTTTCCTGGGACGACGGTCAGGCGCTTGCTCTCTTGATTTTCGTGGGTGTGATGATCCACATATACTGAGCGCTTGGTGATCGCGAGATAAGAGTACGGTGTGGTCAGATATTGCCCCAAGCCCGAGGCCAAGATCTTTGTGGTCATATCCTGGAATAATTCCATCTCGTAGCTGATCCGCCAGAGCATGATGTCGCAATCGCCTCTGATTCCCACCGCAGAGTACGCCACCACCAGGACTTTGCCGGTATAGTCCTCGACTGCGCGCAAGAATTCCTGCTTTCCTTTAGTGCGCTCACTCTCAGGGAGCCGACGCCAGGCCGGGTCGATTTTATAGAAGGCAAAGTTCACATATTGGCGTTTGGGTGCTTGCGGGGCTGGGGTTTGTTCAGGGGTGGACATCAAAACTCCTCCGTATAACGTCCTGATAAAGTAGGCGACCGTTGGTTATTGACGAGTGTGTTTGCTGTAATCGCCGATGTTCAGGCGAAAGTACAGCGCCACTGACTTGTATCGGTGTTCACGATGGTGTTCGTGAATTATTATTGTGGCTCAGCAGCAGCTCGATTTTTATCACTTCGCCTTTATGGTTGTCAACTTGGAGAAGAAGGTCGGGGCCGTTCGTTGACAGGAGAAGAGTGTTCTGGTACTGGCAAGCGTATGTCGGTCACGCAGAGTGATCAGCACGCCGCCCAGAGGCTTTGGCCGACGGGTTGGTTGAGGGAGACCGTGCTCTCTGTGGGCGTGCTTGCGTCGAGTGGTTTTGCCCCTGTGTCGGCGCATGCTATCGACGTGCATCCTACGGTGGAGGAGGTGCAGGTCGCACTCGATCAGGGCACGGAGGCCGCGCAGCGACAGAGTCCTCCGGAGAAGTTTTATGTGCGATTCGGCGCAACCGACGAGCTCCATTCCAACGGGTTTTTGATCACGAAGCTCAGTGGACTGTCAGTCATGGCGACGCATATGGCTTTGCGGGGAATCCAGCCGAGTAAGACCGATGTGATGCAAATTCTGGAGGGCCAGACGATGCTAGTCAGTGTCAGCATCTTCGGGAATGCGCTCAACTTTGCGATAGACAGCTATATGGTGTTCGACCAGGGCGGAAAAACCATCAAGCCCGTGACCGTTCGCTTCGACGGGGTCGCCAGTCGCAGTGCTGCCTGGCCGGAAAGTCCGCGATTCAAAGCGAAAGTTGTCGCGTCGTTCAACTATGCCGACTTCGACCCGAATGCCAAAACGACGATCACAGTCTTTCCGGCGAATGGGGAAGAGTCGAGCTTTACTGTAGACTTTTCCCAGATCCATTAACGAGATGATGAAAAAGGCCGCCAGCGGCGTTCTCTCCTCGAAAGCATCCTCAACGTAGCCGAGAGGCTACGCCTCCGGTGCTTTCTTCGGCTGCGGCATTACTGACGGCCTTTTTGATCATCCCGCATGCGAGGACGATCGAAGTTCTCAAGAGGCAATATAGTTTCCCACACAACCACCTATGTCATTTATGGCACCACTACTTGATGCAGAAATCATTGCGATCGGGACGGAATTGTTGATCGGGGGCCGGTCCGATTCCAATTCGCTCTTTCTCGCTGACGAACTTGGCCGGCTCGGGATCGCAGTTCGATTCAAGTCGGTTGTCGGCGATGAACGGCAGGATATCGTTACGGCGATTCAAACAGCGGTCAAGCGAGCACAGGTGATTGTCATGACCGGTGGACTCGGCCCCACCGTGGATGATTGCACGAGAGAGGCGGTGGCCTATGCGACCGGACATCGACTCGGTCGTCGCAAGGAAGCGCTGGAAGGTATGACAGCCCGACTCTTGCAATGGGGGCGCATACCAAACCGCGCGCAGTTGCGCCAGGCCATGATTCCATCCGGCGCCACCGTTCTGAAGAATCCGATCGGTTCTGCGCCGGGATTCTGCCTGACGTGGAAGAAAGCGCTGATTGTCTCGTTGCCCGGTGTGCCACGGGAAATGGAAGAGATGGTGCGGCAGGAAGTTGTGCCGTTGCTGCGAGCAGGAACGAAATCATCGGGCCGGCTTCCTCGATCGCCGATCGTTCGCCAGGTCTTCCATACTTTCGGCCTAGCGGAATCGGACGTCGATGCCAAGCTCAAAGGGCTCATTCCAAACGGAGCGCCGGTCGACCTGGGACTGCTCGCATCGCCCATGGGTGTGCTGGTTTCTCTGACGACGAAAGGAAACCAATCTGTGTCGGAGAAGAATCGTGACCTGCTGCAGAAGCTCGTACACGATGTCAGGTCAAGGCTCAGCGACTGGCTCTTTGCCGAAGGACGAGACACGATGGAAGAAGTCGTCGGGCGGGAACTGACCAAACGGGGGCTTATGCTGGCGATAGCGGAATCCTGCACCGGCGGATTGATTGGCCATCGGCTCACGCAGGTGGCGGGTTCATCTGCCTATGTGGATCGTGGTGCTGTCTGTTATAGCAATCAGGCAAAAACGGAAATGCTGGGCGTGCCAACGGAACTGATCGCCCGACATGGCGCTGTGAGTAAAGAGGTCGCTGCATCGATGGCCTGCGGCATTCGCGAGCGTGCTCACGTTTCCGTGGGGCTCAGTGTCACCGGCATCGCCGGGCCAGGCGGCGGGACCGAGACCAAGCCGGTGGGGCTGGTCTATATCGGGTTGGATGATGGAACCGGCCGACCGATCACGCGGGAATTCCGGTTTCATGGCGACCGGAATGTCATCAAACAACGGTCGTCACAAGCTGCATTGGATTTCCTTCGCCGTTGGATGCTCGATCAGGTGCCAACATGATCCGAGCATTTCTTGCCGTTGAACTGTCGCAAGAACTCGGGTCCGAGGTTGCCGTTGTCCAACAGAAATTGAAACAGAAAGTTGAGTCGGAGAAGAAGGGGGAGATACGTATTTCCTGGGTGCAGCCGGCGAAGATGCATTTGACGATCAAGTTTCTCGGCGATATGGACGAACAGGTCATCGATCCGTTGTTGGGTGCGATTGAACAGGCGGTCGGAAGTCAGCCGTCTGTGAGCGTGCCGCTTGAACGACTCGGCGCTTTTCCCAGTCCGCACAGTCCGCGTGTGTTGTGGATCGGGCCGTCGGAGAATTGGGAGCAAGGAGAGGAAGGGAAGCGAGTCATTGAGATCCATGGCGAGATCGAACAAGTTTGTGAGAGCCTGGGCTTGCTCCGCGAGGCGAAACCGTTCAGTCCTCATCTGACCTTAGCGAGGATTAAGACGGGAGAGCGGCATATTGGAGTCGCATTGGCAATGAGCGGAGTCCTTGATCAGCCGCTTTCAGTGGGCTCGCTGGCGGTGGAGTCGGTCGTGCTGGTGAAGAGTGACTTGAAGCCGACAGGTTCGGTCTATACAAGACTTTGGGAGGCACGATTGAGGGACTTTTAATTTGAGCGACTCAAAGGGCCACGCGGAAGACTTCCTCGATGGTCGTTTCCACAGCTGATGCTGAGAGGCCGAGCATGTCGATGGGGAGAGTGTTCATTATTGATGACGATGAGCATGTCAGGAAAATGGTCGGCCTTGTGCTGAAACAAGGTGGCTACGAAGCTCTTGAAGCAGCTGATGGTGAAGAAGCCATTGCCGTGATCCAATCCTGTCCCGCCGGTTTCCCAGTCCGTGCAATCATCTGCGACGTTGCCTTGCCAAAGGTGAACGGAAATGACCTCATCGCATTCATCCGGGTGAAGCTTCCGTCAGTGCCCGTCATTGTGCTGACCGGGCACCCTGATGTCCAGTCAGCTGCTTCTCTGTTCAAGCTGGGCGTGGTGGACTATCTCCTCAAGCCGGCCCAGGCACAAACGCTCTTGGATGCAGTCAGGCGGGCTATCGGAGAACAAGCGGTGCTTGAGTAGTATTCCGGCGTCAAGATACCCCGTGAAGCGTCGTTCGTTTCTGGATTCGTACGCTTCACGAACGCCGAGGCCACCGCTTGTTAGGAGCGTGTCGACTCTCCCGGTGTGTGAGGTAGCTGGATGTGTATCTTCGTTCCAGCTCCAAGTTCACTTTCAACCCAGATCCTCCCCCCATGAGCCTCGACCACGTCCTTCACGATTTTCGTGCCGAGTCCTGTTCCGCCTGGCTTGGTGCTTATGGCGTGTTTGGTGAAGAGCCGATCTCTCACGTCCGGCGGCATCCCACCACCCGTATCGATGATCGAAACCACGATCTTGTTTTCAGCGGTCGTGGGTTGTCCACACACGGTCACCGAGCCGCCTGCAGGCACTTCGGAGATCGCGTTGTTGATCAAATTAAAGAAGGCAGTATAGAGGCGCCGCTGGTCTGCTACGATCAACGGGAGTAACTCCAAGTTCTCGGTCAGCAGTCGGACATGTTTTTCCTGGGCAAGAA
>SWDP01000034.1:71802-88159 GCA_005116885.1 Nitrospira sp. | reverse complement strand
CACTTCATCGCAGAGTTCGCGACTCGCCTTCGCCTGTTTGATCTCACTGTCGGGTATGTAATTCTGCAGCTCGTTGATCTCGGCCTGTAAAATTCCTGTGCCACAGACGATCGGCATGAGGAGATTTTTGATGTCGTGGGCAATGTCGCCCATCAACTGCGCCACTTCGGCAAGCTTGGCGGCTTCCACCAAGCGTGTATGTTCAATTGCTGCAGCGGCGAGCGCAGAGATAATGGTGAGAATGGCTAGATCGTCTGGACCGAGGACTCCCTCCCCGCGTTTGTTCATGACCTGTATGACGCCGATGGGGTCACCCTCCCAACGCTTGAGAGGAATGGTAATCATGTCGTGGGTAATGGCGCCGGTCGCTTCATCGACTTTCTTGAAATGACGGGCATCGGTCTGTGCGTCAGGGACGATTTCAGGCACGCCCGTCCTATAGACCGTTCCGGCAATGCCCTCATACCAGGGTACTGCTGTGCCTGGTGGCACGGGCTTTTGACCGATGGAGTGATAAAATACGAGGGTACGCTTGTCGGTGTCGGCCAGCAGCACAGAGCCATTTTCTGCATTCACAACATCCAGTGCGATTTGAAGCGATTGTTCCAGCAGGTCTTGGAGTTTGATGTGTTGAGAGAAGACTTCCGACATTCGCCGTGCAGCGGCAAGCTCTAACTCTCGTCTGGCAAGGAGCTGCATAAGCGCTTCATGCGATTCGGGTTGGGGTAATGGCCGGGATGCGGTGTCGGAGAATCGTTGAGTCGTCATGTCGATCCGTTTCCCGTGTGAGTTCGAGCGGCGGCGGTGGCCTCGTGCTCCTCACCAGCCTGCGGGAACTCAGAGTCCTTCCGCAAAACCGCCGATCAGTTTGTGACTGTGGCCGTCTGGCACTGCGCTATATGATCGAATAGTTTTTCGCTTCAGTATTGCAAATTTTAAGTCCTCCAAGCTAGGTATCCCCTCATCTGAGGGGATAGGCATTGATCTTGATCGCGTGCTACGTGATACCCTGGCAAGAGAAATGGCGACAAGGGCTTAACCTGGGGAAGGAGATCGACGCTATGAGTAAAGGGAGAGTGTTGGTCGTGGACGATGAGGCGGATGTGAGAAAATCTGTGCACCTCATTTTATCGAAGGCAGGGTTCGATGTGGACGAAGCCGAAGATCCAGAAGCAGGAGCTGCCTTGGTAAAATCGGGAGCGAATAAGCTCCCCTTGAACGCGATTATTACCGATCTCAACATGCCGAAGATAAACGAGGTCATCGTGGTCCCATATTTTCGTTCCCAGTTCCCGTCTTGCCCTATCGTTGTGCTGAGCGGATCAAAAATGCTGGATAGATCCGCCAGACTCTTTAAGGACGCCGGCGTAGAATTCCTTGCCAAGCCGATTGATCGAGAGCAGTTGTTGGGTGCAGTGGACAGGGCCGTCAACAAGGGCAGGTGATTAAGGTTGCGGCTGGCGAAGAAGTTCTGAGCACGGGGAAGTTTTGAGTTCTGAGTCCTAAGTTCTGAGTTGGGCGGTTCGGAGTTGTTCGGAACTAAACTCAGAACTCAAAACGTTGTGTTCCGCCTGCCGCGCATGGCTTGCTTGTCTCGCTGACGTTTCACGAATGACGCGTCACATGTACGAAGAATGTCCGGTTGTGGGGTCGAGGGGAAATCGAAGCTGGAACGTCGTCCCCCCTCCAGGCTCGCTTTCCACCCAGATCTTCCCTTTGTGCGTGTCCACCACGTCCTTCACGATCTTTGTTCCCAGCCCAGTGCCGCCCTTCTTGGTGCTCACCGCATTGGCTGAGAAGAGGCGGTCTCGAATCTCAGGAGACATTCCGCGCCCTGTGTCTGCCACAGCGAGCGCAATACTCCCTGTGTCCTGATCGAGATGCCCTCGCACCGTGATCGAGCCTCCCGGCGGCGTTTCCGGAATAGCGTTATTGATGAGATTGTACAACGCGTTGTAGAGTCTCCGTTCGTCGGCGTGGAATTCCGGCAGTGACTCAAGGCCATCGGTTCGCAAGGTAATCTGCTTGTCCCGGGCCAGGCCCTGCAGCGTGTGAAACACTTCGAGGACGACCGGCCCAACCGCGCAGAGCGCAAAGTTGGGAGGCGCGCTCAACCCTTTCACGCAGTCAGCCATGTCTTTGACGCGATCATGCAGCCGCCGGATGCCGTTCTGAGCCATTTCGCCGGCTTCATCGCAGAGCTCCTTGCTTGCCCTCTTCTCGCTCAATTCAGCTGTGCTCATCCCATCGAACAGCTCGGTAACCTCTCCTCTTAGTAACTCCATCCCGGTGCATACCGGGGTCAGGAGGTTTTTCATGTCATGGCCGATGTCGCCGAGCAGCGTCACCATTTCAGCTTTCTTGGCGTTCTCGAAGTGCTTTGCCTGTTGAATCGCCAGCGCGGCAAAGGCGGAAATGATCGTGAGGAGTCCGAGGTCGTGGTTCGTCAGTGGCCCCACTCGTTTGTTGAGCACGTTCAGCACACCGATCGGTTCTCCCCCCCAGCGGCGAAGGGGAACGGCAATCATGTCGTGGGTGACAAAGCCGGTAGCCTGGTCGATCTGGTGAAGATGGCCGGCGTCTTGGTTGACGTGGTTGGTGATTCGGGGCTTTCCCGACTGGAAGACCGATCCGGAGATACCCTTATCCCAGGGAATGGCAGTTCCCCGAGGGACTGGTTTGTCGCCGATCGAATACCGAAAGATCAGCTCTTCTTTCTCTGGGTCTGCGAGCAGAATGGACCCAGCTTCGGCGCCCACCTCCTCAAGGGCGATGCGGAGCGTCGTTTCCACGAGTTCATCCAGATCAATCGACTGAAATAACGCCTGGCTGATGCGTTCGACTGCTTCAAGCTCCGTTTTGTAGTGGAGCAGGGCTGAAACATCAGCCTTGCTCAATCGCGTGAAGTCGGCGTCCGGCTGGTCCTGCATTTTAGGGGAAGGCGGCTGCGTCATCATCGAGATCCTGTGGGTGAAGGTTGAGGCAACGCGGGGACTTGACCACCCTCATCATCTGAGCCGCACCTTAACCCGCAGCCCTTACCTATAAAGGCTTTTCCGGCATTGCGGTATCCCCTCATTCGTGGGGGGACTCATCTGTGGGGATTGCCGAAGAAGAGCAGGGAGCATATAGAACCCGCAAGGCATGGCTTTGCACGAAACGATTTGTTTATCCTGGAGGTACCTATGCGATATCTAAGGCGCGTTGGGTTTGTGTCGTGCCTGCTGATCGTCGGAGTTCTGGGAGGCCTGCTGGCGCCGTATTCTTCGGAAGCGGCACCAGCGACGCTTACGATACAGGGTTTGCCTGTTGGTCTGACACTAAATGGGCCAGGCTGCGGCAATGACACAGGTTTTAATACCTGCTATTCCCTCAACGGTACTAATATTACTACTGATACGACCCGACAAAATACCATTCGAATCGGCAACTGGTACGTGGGGGACGTCTCTACTTCGAACCAGGCCAGAGTGTTAATTAACGACGTGTCCACAACGGGCAGTGTCGATACCATGAAGATGACCGGAGTAACCTTCACGCCGGTGATTCCTGGAACTGTTGCAACACCGCAGGTGGTCCATGCCGTCGTCACGAATACTTACAATGTCGGTGGCGGGAATATAGCCGGCGACTATACATGGGGCATGGTGCAGGGCGGCCAGTTCGATCCACCTACTATTGAGAACGTCGTAGGTGACAGGCTGAAACTCACCGGCACCGGCACAGCGAACGGGGTGAATTTTCCTCTGGGGGTGCTTGATACCGGTTCATTCACGACCTCCACAGTCAATAATATTGTTGGATATGTCGCTAGATCTAAGGCGGCATCAGTGGTCAAACCCGCTTGCAATACAGGTAGCGGCCGGTGCGCTCCGGTGATCAAGTACGACTATGAAATCACCGTTCGAGGACTAGACACGTTGTTTCTGACCGACAGTATCTTTGGTGCCGGTGGACCTTGTTATAAAGGGCTCAAGCTAGCGTTGCTGAAGCTCGTCGATCACATTTTCGATCAGTTTGACCACTTAGCGGATGCTGAACATCCTATGGGCTGTACAAAGTTTGTGGAAAATATTAACGCACCAGAAGGCCCGCTACAGGGCGCCGTCAATGCGATTATAACTGAGGGGCAAAATACCCCTGGCGCAGTGGCAGCGGAAACCTGTCTGGGTGCGTGCATCGTGATCAACAAGACGGTGGATCCAGACCTCAATACAGGCGAAGGCCCGGTAACATTCGGCTTCACTGGGACCGGCGATGGTATCGACAACTTCACCCTCATCACTGACGGGGAAGGTGGGGAGAGCACGACGTTTAGCAACCTCACCGCGAGCCTGGTACAGCGGACCATTACGGAAACCGGATTTCCATATGTACCAGACACCTTCGACGGCGTCCCACCGGAACAATCCGACCACGACTCGTTCTGGTGGACACATACTGTGAGCTGCGAGAGCGCGAATAACCCGGCACCCGGTAATACAAGTGGGCCGACAACGTGGACGACGTTCGCTCCGACTTTTAGTGATGTCCACGCCAATCGCTCCGCTCTCGGTAATGATAATCCGCTGCCTGAAGATCTGCCTATACCTGAGATCGCCATATCGAGGCAAGGGTACGTTACCGTGACCAATCTGGCGGCTGGCGACACCCTCACCTGCACGTTCGACAACAGGCTCTACAACGATGACCATCCTAATAATAATCCGGATATCATCATAATCGATTAACTAGCAGGTGGGAGGAAGGATTAAACGCGTATCGAAGAAGTTTGTCAGCTTGTAAGACCGGTGGATCACGCAGCCCACCAGGGCCCTCGCTCGAAGGCGAAGGGCCCTGGCTCGGTCCCATAGGGGGGTGTTCCGGTTCCGTCGCGGGGCTGACGGCGAGATCGTTGGAAGACGCCGTCAACTCTGGGGACTCCTTCAGGGAAGAACAGGAGTAGGTTTCTGTCTGCAATGAAATGAGAAGAGCAGCAGGCGTTGCTCCTCTCTGTTACGGACGGGAGGTTCACGATGGATGAGCGCATCGCGCGGTCGTGCCATGCTGATGGCATGAAGCAGGCTTTCCTGTGGGCGCTCCTTCCGATTCTCCTGCTTGTCCCTACTGCTCCTGATGCCGCCTACGCGCAGATAGTCACGAATATTACCTCAAGTGGTCTTGGCACAGTCGTTCCTCTTCAGCCTCCTTCCGATGGGGTTTACAACATTACCGGAGGGACCAGACCTGGAGTTAATGGCCTCAACCTCTTTCACAGCTTCGGAGACTTTACGGTGGGCCCGGGGGATATCGCCAACTTCCTCAACAACACCGGACTAGAGACCTCGAATATCATCGGTCGCGTCACAGAACTAGGCGTCGAACACACCTCATACATTTATGGCACCATTCGAACCACGGACTTCGGCGATGCGAATTTGTTCTTGGTGAATCCATCCGGCATCGTCTTTGGACCACAAGGCTCGTTTGATGTGGGCGGGTCGGTGAGCATGAGCACAGCCGACTATCTGCGATTCGAGGGTCATTCTGCGCTCTTCGACACGCTCTCCTCTCCAGCCTCGTTAGGCCTGCTGGATGTCGCTCCCGTGGTGGCATTCGGATTCACAAGTTTGGAGCCGCCGGCGCCCATCACGGTTCAGGGCAGTCTGCTCCAAGTTCCGGAAGGCAAAGCCCTGTCGTTGGTGGGTGGAGACATTACCCTTCAGGCCGAACCGTTCGAGGACGGCACGATGCAAGCTGCCAACCTTCGTGCACCGGGTGGCCAACTGAATCTGGTGTCTGTGGCCTCTCCTGGCGAAGTGCTTGTCCCGAGCTTTCAAACTGGTCCGAATATCGCCGGAGCCTCCTTCACCACGATGGGGACGGTGATGCTCAAAGAAGGCGCGACGCTGGACGTGAGCGGCCAGCTTGACGAGTTTGGAGCTCCCATCGGCAATGGGAACAGCGGGACCGTGTTTGTGCGTGGTGGGCAGTTGGTCATGGAGGCTTCGACGATCCAGGCCATTACCTGGGGGTCGGTGGATGGGGAGCGTGCGGCGGTCGATATCCAGGTTTCACAAGCAGTCGCACTCACCAGTGCCACCATCGTCACGCTCACGTTTGGATCAGGAAGAGCGGGAGATGTGCTACTGACCGCTCCCACCTTGACGATAGAGAATGCCCCCCAGTCGATCTTCACGACAACTGGTGAGGGGGGTGGCGTTGGAGGGGATGTGATCCTGAACGTGGGGACGGTCAGCCTCATGGGTGGTTCCTCAATCGAGAGTTCAAGCCAAATGCACAACGCCACCCCTGGGTTAGGCCAGGGCGGGAATGTGACCATCCAAGGGCTGGAAGGGTCTGGCAGCGCGGCTGAGTCGGTGGCCCTCTTCGGTGACAGTAGCCTGTCGAGTGTGACATCTGGAAGCGGCGATGGGGGACGAGTGGCCATCACGTCCAAGTCTGTGACGATGGATGGGTTTGCCACCACCGTTGCGTCAAGGACCGAGGGTGTGGGCCTTCCAGGAGACATCGTCGTGAGTGTCCAGCATGCCAATCTCTCAGGCGGAGCGACCATCACAACTCTCAGCGGCAGCACCGATTCCAATGCTTCAGAAGCCGCTACGGTCACGGTGCAAGGACTGGGGGATCCGGGAAGCATGGCGGATTCTGTCGCCCTTTCAGGATTGGGTTCCGGCATCGTCTCCGATACCCAAGGTCTGGCTTCTGCAGGCGACGTTGCGGTGCATGCTAAGACGGTCATCCTGACGGATGGGGCCGCGATCCAATCCGGTACTCCGCTCACCTCAGGGGCGGGAGGGATTGTGACCATCGATGCTGGCTCGGTTGATATCTCCGGCGGGAGCATCATCAGGAGCCTGGCGAACCGTGCAGCTGCCGGCGAGATAATCATCATGGCGAACACGTTGATCCTGGCCAATGGTTTCATCGCGTCCAAGACGGTCAGTAGCAGCCGAGGGGGAGACGTGGAACTGAACGTGGGGAACGTGAGCCTTTCGAACAGCGCGACGATTGACAGCAGCGCCTCCGGCACGGGCCGGGCCGGCGACATTACAATGAACGTCGGCACGCTGAGCCTCGCCAACGGCAGCGAGATCAGCAGTGCCAGTATCGGGACGGAGGCCATTACCAATCCAGATGATGGCACGATTCAGGCACCGGGCACGGCGGGAAATGTGGTCATCACGGCTGCGGGCAGATTCACGAGTGACGGGAGCATCGTGGCCACGTCGGCGGAAGCGAATCATGGTGGAGATGTGTCCATCACCGCTCACAGCGTGCAACTTTCCAACGGCACCTTGATTACGGCGAACAGTAATGCGCCGCTTGTGGTGAAGGAGACCGTGCTGATCGATGGGCTACCCGTCGAGCAGGTGGTCGGGGATGGTAATGCCGGCAACATCACGGTTCGCAGCGGCTCGACGTTTGTCATGCAAAACAGCGCAATGACTACGGAAGCCACCCAGGCCAGTGGCGGACAAATAACAATTATCACTCCGGAGATGGTCCGGGTGGTCAATGGCCGAGTCAGTACGTCGGTGGCCGGCAGCGAAACGGACACGGCTGGCGGCAATATCTTTATCGACCCGCAGTTTGTGGTCTTCCAGAATAGTCAGGTGATTGCCCAGGCCAATGCCGGAACTGGCGGGGCGATCAATGTCATCGCCGGAGTCTTCATTGCTGATCCCAGCACCTTGGTGAGTGCGTCTTCGGCAAGTGGGCCGCAAGGGACCGTCAATATCCAGTCGCCGGTGCAGAACGTCGGAGGAGAGCTGGCGGCGTTGTCCGACGAATTCTCCAGCGCGGCCGCTCTGCTCGCGCAACAATGCGCCGCTCGGGCCGCAGACGGCAAGTTCAGCACCTTCGTGGTTGCAGCCCGCGAAGGTGTGCCAGTGGAGCCTGGCGGATTCTTAGCCAGTCCATTGTTGACGGCTGAGTTGTTAGGATCACGCCGCTCTGGGCAGGACCCACACACTCAGCTCTCAGCTATCACAGGCCTGTTCCCGAAGTACGAGGCCCAGCCCATCCAACTGGCGAAATTCGGGGGTACATGTCGCTAGCAGGATGCGGAAAATCCCCTTCGGCACGGCAGAACTTCTCGATTCCCGCGAAAGGTAAAACGTGAAATGTAGTAGGTGGGAGGTATGGTGATCTCCGTGATACCTTTCACCTTTCACCTTTCACTTTTCACGAATATTCGTCGGGGATTGGTTGCGGCGGCGCTGGTTCTGTTGGCCCCGTGGATCCTGTCGGACGCGGTATCGGCGCAGATTGTTCCTCCGCCGATTTTGCCTAGTCCCACTCCGCTGCCCAAGGAACTTCCGACCGCCGAGCAGCCCCTGCCCAGTATCCTGCCCCCCGTTCCTGTTCCGGAACGGCGCGGTGCCATCCCTCAAGTGACAGTGTTTGTCCGAGAGGTCAAGGTCCTGGGGAGCACTGTCTTCACGCCGCAAGAGTTGGCCCAGGTCACTGATCCCTACCGCAATCGGGAGATCACGTCGGAAGACATGGAAGCGCTCCGCCTGGCCGTGACGTTGCTGTACGTGAAACATGGCTACAGCACGTCCGGCGCCTTGGTGCCGGATCAAGCGATCGCGGATGGCGTGCTCACGTTGCAGATCGTTGAAGGGACCTTGAGCCGGATTAACGTGGAGGGCAATTACTGGTTCCGGTCCAGCTATTTCACCGGCCGGCTTCAGCGTGACGCCGGTCCACCGGTGAATGTGCATGCGCTGCAAGAACGGTTGCGGCTTTTTCAAACCGACCAACGCATCGAGCGGATCAACGCAGATCTCCGGCCAGGCGAGATGCGCGGGCAGAGTGCATTGAACGTGCGGGTGGCTGAGCGTCGTCCGATCAAGGCCTGGCTTGAATATAATAACTTCTCGACACCGGGGGTTGGTTCCAATCGTGTGATGGGGACCATCGCGCATCACAATCTGTTGGGGTTCGGGGACGCGCTCAGTGTCCAGTACGGTCAATCGTTCGGCACCGATGTAAATGCGCATGGCAGCGGGATCAATCCGAACTTGAACGTGCACTACGCGATCCCATTCACTCCCTACGACACGACCTTTGCCGTCGACTACCGGCGGACCGATTTCACGGTCATTGAGAGCAATGTCAAGCCGCTGGACATCAACGGCAAATTTGAATCGATTGGGTTTACCCTGCGGCAGCCCGTCTTCCGCACCGCGTCTCAAGAATTTGCTTTGGCGTTGACCGGCCAGTCGCAATCATTCAGGACGTCGTTACTTGAAGTCCCGTTTGAATTCCAGAGTGGATCGACCAATGGAACTTCCCAGGTGTCGGCGCTCCGATTTTCGCAGGAGTATGTGCATCGCACGCAGGATCAGGTCGTCTCGGCTCTGTCCCGGATGAGTTTCGGTCTTCCCGTTCTGGGGGCAAAAGTGAATGATGGACCCGACCAGGCCACGGGAGAGTTTTTTTCCTGGTTGGGCCAGACGCAATTGGTCAGGCGGTTAAATCCCACGCGCGTTACGTTGCTGGCGCGAGCCGACCTTCAACTGACCAACAAGCACCTCTTCCTCATCGAGCAGATGGCGGTCGGTGGGCGCTACAGCGTGAGAGGCTATCGGGAGTTCACGCTGCTTGGAGACAATGCTTTTTTGGGATCACTTGAGGCTCGTATTCCGGTGTACACGTCGGCGATCGGGGAAGAACTTCTGTATCTGGTGCCATTTTTCGATTATGGCCGGGCTTGGAACAGCAAAGTCGTCAATCTTGAAGTCACTCCTACTCCGGAGTGGTTGGCGAGCGTGGGAGTCGGAGCGATCTGGAATTTCTGGCGGGGGAGCCGATTTGAGTTGTACTGGGGGCAGAGGCTGAATCCTCCAGCCCAGGCCCGCCACACAAACTTGCAGGATTATGGTGTGCATTTGCAGTTGGTGGTCGAGGCATTTTAATCGAATGCTGAAAAAGTCCGCCAGCATCGTTCTCGCATCGCTCAGAGGCTCAACGTACCGCAAGGGTACGCCTCGCCTCTTCGCTCGCTGCGGCCTTGCTGGACGGCCTTTTTGAGCATTCTGCGGAAAAACTATTGTGACACGCGACACTCGTGAAGCTTGAAACGCCCGAATCTGCAAGCGAATGACGCTTCACGAGATACGCTTCACGCGCCACGGTACGTGGCAAGGAGAACCGTCATGAAACCCATTATTCTCGTGATGCTTTCTCTGTGGCTCTGTCTAGGAATTGGCGCTGATGTCTATGCGAAGGAGGCGCCTCCGGTCGATCAACTGATGCGGGAGGGCAGCCAGGCGTATCAGCACGGCGATTTTGAGCAGGCGGTCGAGCGCTGGACACAAGCTGCGGCGGCCTACGAGCGATCCGGTGCGCGTCAGGAGCGGATCGACGCGTTGATCCGTCTGTCCGAAGCCTATCAGTCGCTTGGCCGTTATCGGACGGCGGCGATTCAGCTTGATCAAGCCAAAGCCCTTGTAACGGACCGTGACGATTCTCTCCTGCCTGTACGGATTCTTTGGAGGACCGGCCGCCTCTATCACCTTGCCGGTCAGCACGCGGAGGCTGAACGGTCGCTACAAGAATCCCTCCGGTTGGCCAAGACTCATCCAGAGGCATCGTTGACTGCCGCCATCTTGAACGATCTGGGAAATCTGGCCGCTTCACAGGGAAAGTTTGCCGACGCGCTGGCCGCCTATACAGAAAGTTCCCAAACGGCTCAAGCGGATTCGGTGAAGCTTCTGGCGGCCACGAGCTTGGTCAACGCCGCCCGCGTGTCGTTGCCCCTGAAGCAGTATGGTGAAAGCCGCACAAGGCTCGATCAGGCCACGGATATCTTACGCGGACTTGAACCCTCGCACGAACAGATCAGCGCGTTCATCACGGTTGGGCTGACGTATGCCAAGCTGCGTCCTGTGCTCGTTGATCTGAACAAAGAACTCACACTCGCATCGTTCAAAGCCCTTCATGACGCGGCTAGAATTGCCGATCAACTTGGCGACCGTCGGGGTTCCTCCTTCGCATGGGGGTATCTGGGAAAGCTTTATGAGGATGAGCGCCGGTATGCGGAAGCGCTCGATGTGACGCGACACGCCATTCTGATGAGCCGGGAAGCGGCGGCGCCAGAAGCGCTCTACCGATGGCACTGGCAAGCGGGCCGGCTGTTGAAAGCGCTCAAACGGCCCGGGGAGGCGATCGGCTCGTATCGGCAGTCGATCGTTGCGGTTCAGTCCATCCGCCAGGAAGTCTCCGCCGCTGTTGCTGAAGATCAGCCGGACGCCTCTTTTCGTGAGACGGTTGGAGGCGTGTACTTTGAGTTGGCCGATCTCCTGCTTCAGGGGTCTGACGAGAAGGCAGATCCACAGCATCGCGAGGCCGCATTACGTGAAGCCCGCGACACGGTGGAACTGTTCAAAGTGGCGGAGCTGCAAGACTACTTTCAGGATGATTGTGTACAAGCTGCGAAGTCCCATGCCACGGGTCTGGAACAGGTGTCGAAGACCGCAGCCGTGATTTATCCCATCATGTTGCAGGACCGGCTGGAAATCCTGGTGAGTCTGCCTTCGGGCATGGTGAGAAAGACCGTTCCAATCGGTGCTGAGGCCTTGACGGAGGAAATCCGTGCCTTTCGAAACTTCCTGGAGAAACGCAGTACTCGGCAATATCTTTCCCATGCCAAGACGTTATACGGGTGGCTGATCGAACCGATTGAGCCGCTGTGGGCCAATGCCGGTATCGACACGCTGGTCATTGTGCCTGACGGTGCGCTTCGGACAATCCCATTGGCGGCGCTGCATGACGGCACGCAATTTCTCATCAAGAAATATGCTGTGGCGACGACCCCCGGCGTCACGCTCACGAATCCTCGTCCGCTCGACCGCAAAAGCATCAAACTGCTCTCCGTGGGCATCACCGAGGCCGTGCAGGATTTTCCGGCGCTGCCCCATGTCTCGCGCGAGCTGGAGACCATTCATAAACTGTATGGCGGTACCAGCCTTCTGAACAAACAATTTATGATGTCTCGAGTGGAGGAAGAACTGAAAACGCATCCCTACTCGGTCATGCATATCGCGTCTCATGGGCAGTTCCAGAGCGATAGTAACGAAACGTTCTTGCTTGCCTACGATGGGAAAATGACGATGGACCGGCTGGAAGAGTACGTCGGCATGCTGCGTTTTCGAGAAGAACCCTTGGCCCTGATTACTCTGAGCGCCTGCGAGACCGCTGCGGGAGACGACCGGGCCGCGCTCGGTTTGGCTGGCGTGGCGATTAAGGCAGGGGCACGGAGCGCGTTGGCTTCGCTGTGGTTTCTCGATGACCAGGCTTCTTCCCAGCTCGTCACCGAGTTTTATCAACAACTGCATGACGATTCCGTGTCGTCCACGGCGATGGCTCTTCAGCGTGCACAAATCAAATTTCTCGACAATCCCGAGTATAGTCATCCCGCCTACTGGGCGGCATTCTTGTTGCTCAATAATTGGCTATAGTTTACGCTTTCGCCGTGAGCACTCTCCTCAAACTGGGCCAATCGCTTATTGCTGTCAGCATTCTCGCGGGAATATTGGGTGCACTCTCCATCCTCGGCATCCGGAGCACCTCAATCATTGAGTCCCTTGAATTAACTGTCTACGACTGGTTGATCCAGTCCCGTCGTGGGGCGGAGGGGGCTGATCCCCGCATTGTTCTGATCACGGTCACCGAACAGGATATTTTACGCCAAGGACGCTGGCCGATTACCGATGCGATTTTGGCTGAGGCGTTGACGCGGCTCATGCAATTCCAGCCGCGTGCGGTTGGGCTTGATATCTATCGTGATATTCCTGTCGATCCCGGCCACACAGACCTGAACAGGGTTCTCGTGGAACACCCTCAGATCATTACCGTGACAAAGCTCGGCGGTGGCACGGTGGCCAGTATCCCTCCACCTCCGGCGCTGGCCGGGACCGAGCAAGTCGCGTTCAACGATATCCTTATCGATTCCGACGGAATTGTTCGTCGTGGCTTGCTATTCCAGGAGGCCGGAGAGCAAACAGCGTATGCCTTCGCGCTTCGACTGGCGTTACTGTTTCTTGCTGAGGAAGGGGTTGGCGCGCAGCCAGACCCAGATGACCCTGAGCAACTTCGCCTGGGGCCCACCACCCTCCAGCGGTTTGGGCCCTACGATGGTGGATATGTCCGCGCTGACGCAGGTGGGTATCAATTATTAGTTGATTTTCACCATGGGCACAGCCTGCCGCGCTCATTCTCATTGACCGCCTTGCTCACTGGCCAGGTCGATGCCGAGGCGATCAGGAACAAGATTGTCCTTTTTGGGGTCACGGCTGAGAGTGTTCCCGATCTGTTCCATACACCGTTCAGTTCCGGGAATGACACCGGCCGTATGATTCCCGGGGTCGCGGTCCACGCCCATATCGTCAGTCAGTTACTCGGGGCTGGGTTAGAAGGGCGGCGCCCGATTGACACACCCAGTGAATTGCAGGAGTGGCTGTGGACTATCCTGTGGGGCGTGTTAGGCGCCGGACTTGGTGTCTGGTCGCGGTCTCCCTGGCGACTTGCGCTGGGTTCGGTGGGCGGGCTGTGCATCCTCGGCATCATGATGGTTGTTGTGTTTGATCAGGGATGGTGGATCCCGCTTGTGCCACCGTCCCTGGCTTGGGTTCTCTCTGGGTCTGTCGTCACGATTTGGGTGTTGAGCCGAGAGCGGAAGGAGCGCGCCCTTCTGATGCACCTTTTTTCCAAGCACGTTTCGGGGGAGGTGGCTGAAGCAGTCTGGCGACAGCGCGAGCAGTTTCTGCAAAATGGGCGTCCTCGGTCCCAACAATTAGTCGCGACGGTTTTTTTCTCAGATTTTAAAGGTTATACGGCCGCGTCCGAAAAAATGACTCCGGAGGCGTTGATGGAGTGGGTCAATGCGTATCTGGATGTTATGGCGGGGCTGGTGATCAAACATGGAGGTGTCATCGATGATTACGCAGGGGATGCGATCAAAGCAAACTTTGGTGTGCCACTCCCACGGAACTCAGAGGAGGAGATCGCCCAGGATGCGGTGAATGCCGTGACTTGTGCGCTAGCCATGGAAGGGCAGATGCATCGGCTCAACTTCCGACATCAACAGGATGGTCTCGCGACGATCGGGATGCGGATTGGGATTCACACCGGACTGGTTGTAGCCGGGAGTGTGGGCACTTCGGATCGACTCAAATATACGACGGTCGGTGATGCGGTGAATACGGCGGCGAGATTGGAAAGCTTGGATCGGGATGTCGTTCAGGAGACGCCGGGGCGGCGATTGTGCCGGATCTTGATCGACGAGAGCACGAAGCGCTATCTTGGGGATCGCTTCGTGCTCGATAAGATCGGAGAGGTCAGCGTCAAGGGCAAAGAACAAACCTTGATGGTTTACAGAGTCATCAGCCACGTAGGGGAGGATACCGCGACCTAGTTCGTGAAACGTGAAGCGTTTCGAGTTTCATGCTCCAAGTTTCATGTTTGATATCGTAGTTTCAGTAATCCGAAGCGAGCAACTTGAAACCTGGAACTAGAAACCAGAAACTCTACTATCCGGCCTTTCCATCCTGAATAATGAGATCAAAGCTTCCGACCTCGGGTAAGTCGACCTGATCCAACAATTCGACTCGCTGCTTTCGTAACGCCATATCGTTCGGCGCCGATTCGATCAACTCCGAAATGACCATCATGGCGTCATACCACAGCCCATCTGCGGCAAATCGATAAAAGGCATCGGTCGTGGGAGCTGCGGCTAGACTTATGCCGGCACGTTCGACTCGCTCGATTGCTCCCATCGCGATGATATCTTTGGATCGCCGCTTAGGGTCGAGGACGAGAGCGATGGACCAATTGTAGCGCTCACCAGGAATCAGTTTTACCCCATAGTCTGAGAGGCGTACCCGTTGTATTCCGGCCTTTAATGGCACCGGCAACGGCTTTTCCAGTAGTGGGGTATCGCCTTTCTCGAGTGTCAGGGTCAATTCTACTGGGTTGATGACGACGTCGGAGGCAAACCAATAGAGATCCGGCTGTTCACGTACGGTTAAGCCGGTATGACCCGGTGCGAGGACGGACAGAATCGGGACAGACTTGTTTGTCCCCCGAGTTCCTCCTCCCACTCGCCGCCCGGCCGAAGGGGCACCGAGACCGCGAGGTGGTTGATAGAGGAGAGTTTTCGTCACCTGCCCCGCCTGTGGCTTCTGCTCTTTGACCTCCTTCGCAAGCGAGGAGGGCGCAGTTGGACTTTCCTCTGCGATCGCCACAAGCGGGAGGCTGGCTAGAAACACGAGTGTGAAACCCCACCTCGGTAGAGTTGTTCGTTTCATCGAGCTACCTCCTATTTCCGGATACCGTTGCTATCTACTCCATGAGGGAACTACTCGTCTAACAGGGTGCGGAAAAACTATTTTGGGACAGCGAGAATCCGATGGCCTGCACGTCTTTCATTGCGCGAGAGGCGGCACATGATGTTCGATTCCTATCGTTCCAGAAAGGACGTCCGGGACGATCTCTTGAGGTGTCGGGAAAATCATGCGAGCCAAGAGGCCTGTGCGGGTCGTGGTTTTTGTTTTATGCATAATTCTCTTGAGATGTTCCTTGACGGTGTATTCGCTCAGATGCATTCGGTTGGCGATCTCCTTGTTGGTGAATCCGAGCATGAGATAAATAATGACCATCTGTTCACGCTCGGTCAGGTGATAGCGTTGCTGGATGTTGGTATCTGGGCAATGGAGTTCTTGCTGATTTAGCTTTTCCATGATGACGAGGAATCTGCTATTTAGCGCGAGGGGTTCATCGGGAATACAGAACCCGCGAAGGAGGAACCGCTGATCGTTGGTAAAACAAAGCCGTTCCACTTGGATGGACTCGCAATCCTTGGGATGATTGCAGTGGATCAAACGATCAATAAGGTCACGGACTACGGTATGAATCTGTTCAGGAATGAGACAGGCGCCGTTCTCTCTGGTCGATAGGGGTTGGAGTTCTCGGGTAAATGCTTGGGCTTCAGTGTTGATGAACAACAGCTGCCCCATGCTCGTGAAGAGAATGACGCCGGTAGTACGTTGTTCTTTCAGGCTGTTTGGCCGGAGGTGCCCATTGAGCGGTTTGGCTGGGTTTTCTGCCGTGGTGATCGACATAGGCCCCACAATCTCACCTACGTTTTTCTGTTGCGGAGTAAGTGTCACAGATCGGCTCCATTTGTCAAGGTCTGTCCTACAGCGCTGTTAGCCTTGCCTTACAATACTTTTACGCGTAAGCAAGGATTAGGCCAAGTGTTGTTTTTCCGATGAGGGGTGGAAGAAAAATTAAAAACGATAGGATTGGAGATGAGTTAGGAGGTACGCCTTAAATTTATTCCGCATAG
>SWDP01000034.1:47424-71702 GCA_005116885.1 Nitrospira sp. | reverse complement strand
AAGTGCGCCAAGTGCGAGCGACTGCTGATCGGCGATGGAAAGACTGAGTCGATGGGCGGTCAGCGTTGCATAAAAGCTCACGCGGCTTCCGTGATTGAGTAGGTGGCGATCTTTCGTTTCTAAGAGGTCGGAGATCAGAGGAACTAAGGGAGATATCTGATCGCGATTCGACGCGGAGAGCGATCCTGTGCCATTCATGGCGGTGTAGTCGTTGATAAGTGCTTTCCACGCGTTGGAACAAGCCGGCTCCGGATCCCAGAGTGTTGTCGAGGTGGTGAGGAGCGGGCGTAGTTGATCGAGCCGTAGTTTCTTCTGAGCGGTCTGCAAGGAAATCGCGAGTAACTCTGAGGCATTGAATGGTTTCAAGAGGAAGCCCGCCGCGCCGTGACGAATGCAATCCATAGCCGACTGAAGGCTCCCGTAGGCCGTGACCATAATCACTTCAGTCTCCGCATGCGCGTGCTTGATGTCTTTTAAGAGGTCCGATCCGGAACAATCCGGCAATTTCAGGTCGAGCGTCACAAGATCGACGCAATGGTTATCGAGGGTGACCATGGCTGTGCCTGCATTGTCTGCGGTGAGAATGTGGAAGTCTTCCCTGAGGATTTGTGAAAGGGCTGCGCGAGGGGCTGCCTCATCGTCGACGATGAGGACGGTCGGTTTGCGGCTGGTAGGAGTCGGTGCGAAGGAGGAAAGCATTGGTCAAGTTGTAGGCCTTGACTGTTGAATCGTCAAGGAATTCGAGAATGTGTGCAGGGCTCGGTGTCTGGGGCTTGCCTATAGAGTCATGTATCCCGCTGCTGAGATCGGCAGGTGAAGAGGCATTCTTCGTGCCGGCGCATGAATAAAGTGCTGAGTCGTGTGAGTCTAGTAGTGGAGAGGGTGGGTGGAACAATATTCTGTTTCGCCCTTCTTGACGACGGGGCATTCCTTTTATAGAGTAATCGCATGAAATACAGTATGTCAGCTGCAGTTCTGTTGGCTGTCGTGGCATTGATTCCAGTCGAGAGTCGCGCAGCTGAGCTATTCGACTCCGAAGAACCTTTTAATCAGGCCATCACGAAGAATCTGTTGCGGTCATTTCTGAATCAAGCGTTGGATGTCTTGGACGATCACCTGGAAGTAACAGGGACGTTGAATCCAAACGAAAAACAAGGAAATCGACAGCAATACCTCAAATTTCGTTTCTACCCTGAAGGCAAATCAAGATCCAACGAATCCATGACAGCCGAAGGGTGGGTCGACCAAGTCCCTGATTCAAGCCAACAAGATTTCCATTTCCGCTTCTCCCTGCCAAAGCCCACTCTGCGTCAGGCCCCTGCTGAGTCTACGAACGTTCTCTAGCCTGCGTGTAACCTTCCCTCACGTATGATGTTGAGAGGATCTGCTCCACAATATTCCGCTAGCCCGCATTACTCATGAAGGGTCGTTGCGAAAGCGCGTAGACGCGAAGCGAGACGGGCACTCGGAGGTGTGAAGCCCTGAGGCATACTCGTGCAGTATGTCGAAGAGCTGAACGGCGAGATTGCCTGTCGTATCCGTGCTTGCAGCAGGACTCTCATGAATAATGCGGGCTAGGTTTCTTCTGCTTGACTGGGTATAATCCACCGTTCTTTCTATCACCCGAGGAGCACCCATGGCTGAAAAAGACGACAAGAAGCGCGCGCTGGACCTGGCCCTATCCCAAATTGAGAAACAATATGGGAAGGGGGCGATCATGAAGCTGGGGGGGGCCGATGCCCCGGTGGATATTCCAGCAATTTCGACCGGATCCCTCGGACTCGATATAGCCCTGGGCGTCGGCGGGGTTCCCCGCGGCCGGGTAATCGAGATTTTCGGTCCTGAGTCCTCGGGCAAAACGACGCTCACGCTGCATGTGATTGCGGAAGCACAAAAGGCCGGCGGGACAGCGGCCTTTATCGATGCGGAACATGCGCTGGATTTGGGTTACGCCAAGAAGCTGGGTGTGCAGGTGGACGATCTCTTGGTGTCACAGCCTGATACCGGCGAACAAGCGTTGGAAATTGCCGAGACGCTCGTTCGGAGCGGTGCGATCGATGTCATCGTGGTGGACTCTGTTGCAGCCCTCGTGCCGAGAGCAGAAATCGAAGGCGAAATGGGCGATGCGCATATGGGACTGCAAGCGAGGCTCATGTCGCAGGCTCTTCGCAAATTGACGGCGGCCATTTCCAAGTCGCAGACAACCCTCATTTTCATTAATCAGATCAGGATGAAGATCGGTGTGATGTTCGGCAACCCGGAGACGACGACCGGCGGCAATGCACTCAAGTTCTATTCGTCGGTGCGGCTGGATATCCGTCGCATCGAGTCGATCAAGGAAGGGCAGGAAGTGACCGGCAGCCGTGTGCGTGTGAAGGTGGTGAAGAACAAGATGGCGCCTCCGTTTAAGCAGGCGGAGTTCGACATCATGTTTGCGCAGGGTATCTCGAAAACCGGCGAGTTGGTCGATCTCGGGGTCGACAAGAAAGTGGTGGAGAAGTCCGGGGCCTGGTATTCCTATCAGGGCGAGCGGCTCGGGCAGGGACGCGACGCGGTGCGAGACGTGCTTTTGAGTAACCACACGTTGGCGCGTGAGATTGAAGGGAAGCTGCGGGATTTGGCCGGCTTGCCTGGGCGTGCGCCTGAGAAGCCTTCTGTCGTGCCGGTAAAGGATGAAAAAAAGACCGAGGAGAAACGCGAGGAGCGGCGACCGCATAAGGTCGGAGCCTAGAACGCCAGGAACAACTATGTTGGCACGGTCGTTCGTGAAGCGTTCGAATGAATCCGGAAACGAACGACGCTTCACGAGATATGCTTCACGCATCACGGGTGTCGAGCAGGATCAGTGGTTGGAACTTGCGGTGCGTGCGCTGGCCCGTAGCGATCGCACAACGGCGCAGATCGAGCGACTGCTTGCAGCAAAGGGGGCGTCTCCCGCGCAGATACGCGTGACGGTTCGACGGTTGACATCGTTGAAATACCTTAACGATGAGGTCTTTGCTGTGCGTTGGGCTGAGCGACGGCTTGCTCGCATGCCGATGGGACGTGCGCGCTTGCACGAAGAGTTGCTCGCGACCGGCTGTGCTGAACGCATCGTGCATGCGACGTTGCGGGCGGCCTATCGCAAGGTGAGTGAGCAGGATTTGGCCGTGCAAGTGCTGACGAGGGCCAGCCGGACCGCCTCCGCAAAGGGGCCTGGTCGAGTTGCGAGACTCTTGAGTCAACGAGGGTTTGACGAGGATACCATTGAAACAGTGATGGGGCCGCTGTTACACGAGGAACGACGTTCCTCGTGAAGCGTATCTCGTGAAGCGCCAGACGAGATGCGAAAGACACGTGAAACGTCTCCGGTGAGTAAAGTCTCAGAATCTGGAGCGAAAAACGCTTCACGCGCACGCGCAGCGTAACGGCGATTGCGGCAGAAACATGTATGAGTACTGCGGGCTGAGGATGGCATGAACAATAGCACTAAAGAGTTGCGACGAGCCTTCATTCGATATTTCGAGTTGCAGGGCCATCAGGCTGTGCCGAGTTCTGCTTTGATTCCTCAGGCCGATCCCACCCTGCTCTTCACCAACGCGGGGATGAACCAGTTCAAGCGTGTGTTCCTCGGCGAAGACACACGCGCCTACAAGCGAGCGGTCACCGTGCAGAAGTGCCTCCGTGCGGGAGGGAAGCACAACGATCTGGAAAATGTCGGGTATACCAGGCGCCACCATACGTTCTTTGAAATGTTGGGAAATTTTTCATTCGGCGACTATTTCAAGGAAGACGCCATCCAATTCGGCTGGGAGTTTCTGACTCAGACGGTCGGTCTTGATAAGGACCGGATGTGGGTGACGGTCTTCCGCGAAGACGACGAAGCCGATCGGTTGTGGAAAAAGATGGGTGTGTCGCCCTCACGCATTGTGCGTTGCGGGGAGAAAGACAACTTTTGGCAAATGGGAGATACGGGACCCTGTGGGCCCTGCTCGGAGCTGCATTTCGACCAGGGACCGTCGGTGCCGGGCGATGATCGTCCGAACGGGGAGGGCGATCGCGTCATTGAGATCTGGAATCTTGTCTTTATGCAGTTCAATCGAGATGCTGCAGGGACGTTACATCCCTTACCCAAGCCTAGCATCGATACGGGCATGGGATTGGAGCGGTTGGCAGCCGTCGCGCAAGGTGTCTACAGTAACTATGATGGTGATGTATTTACCCCGCTGCTCAGCGCCGTGGCCGCCAGGGCTGGGGTTCGGTATAGGGGACAAGATATTACTGATCGGTCGATGCGTGTGGTCGCGGATCATCTTCGCGCGATCACGTTCTTGATGGCGGATGGTGTCTTGCCCTCGAACGAGGGACGAGGCTATGTGCTTCGCCGGATTCTGCGCCGGGCTGCTCGCCATGGACGGTTGCTGGGCATCGTCGAGCCTTTTCTCTATGAATTGACGGCGGCGGTTGTGAGCCAGATGGCCGAGATCTATTCGGAAGTTCGAGGCGCGGCTGCAACGATTGCCGAGGCAACGAGAGGCGAAGAAGAACGGTTTATCGCCACGCTCGATCAAGGCCTACCGATTCTGAATGAAATGATGGCAAAGGCGAACTCGGCTGGAAGCAAGGTTCTTTCTGGTTCGGAGGTCTTTAAGCTATACGACACCTATGGGTTTCCGATGGACTTGATGGCAGAGGCCTGCCGTGAGCAGGGAATGACGCTCGATGAGGCAGGGTTCGATCAGGCCATCGAAGAACAGAGAAATCGTGCGCGCAAGACAGGTGGGTTCGAACAGGAAACTACCCGGCCCGCCGTTTCCGAACTAGCCGGACGTGTCGGGGCTACAAAGTTTATCGGCTACGATCGTCTAGAGAGCGAGAGTCTCGTGCAGGCGATTTTGAAAGACGACCGATTAGTCAAAGAAGCGGCGGAAGGCGATGAGGTTGAATTAGTCCTCGATGTGACGCCCTTCTATGCGGAGGGTGGTGGGCAAGTCGGCGACCAGGGCATCCTGACGGGCCGTGATGGGCAGGTGAAGATCACAGAAACTATGAGGCCTGCACCGACGGTGATTCTACACAAGGGCACTGTGACGAAAGGGCGAATTCGTGAGGGTGAGCAGCTGCACATGACCGTCAATGCGACCACGCGGCACGATGCGCAACGGAACCATACCGCCACCCATCTGCTCCATGCCGCATTGCGCGACATGCTAGGTCCACACGTCAAGCAGTACGGGTCGCTCGTCGGGCCGAATCGTTTACGATTCGACTTTGCCCATTTCAGGCCGCTGACCTCCCGCGATGTCGATGAGATCGAAACGGTCGTGAACAACGAGGTACGGAAGAACGAGCGGGTCGCGACCGAGGTCATGAGCATTCAGGATGCGGTTGCCAAAGGCGCGCTGGCGTTCTTCGGGGATAAATATGGCGAGCAAGTGAGGGTGGTGACCGTCGAGTCCTTCAGCAAAGAACTCTGTGGCGGCACGCACTGCCGGCAGACGGGGGACATCGGCCTGTTCAGAATTGTGTCGGAGACCGGTGTTGCGGCTGGTGTGCGCCGTATCGAGGCTCAGACCGGTAGCGGGGCGCTCGTCCACATGAAGAAACTAGAGACGGACATTCGCGAACTCTCGGACTTGCTCAAGGTCGGCCAGTCTGAGTTGGCCGCTAAAACGCGAAAGATATTGACGCAGTTGAAAGACAAAGAGCGCGAACTGGAAGAGCTGAAATTGAAAATGGCCAGCGGCTCAGCCGTCGACGCGACAGTGAAAATGGTTGCCGGTATCCCGGTGCATGTGCAGCGGACCGATGGCCTGGATGTGAACGGTATGCGGGCGCTGGCCGATCAGTTGCGGGACAAATTGAAAAGCGGAGTCGTGGCCCTTGGCGCCGCCAACGATGGTAAGGTCTCCTTGCTGGTGATCGTCACGAAGGATTTGACTGATCGGCTGAAGGCTGGCGATCTTATCAAGGAGATGGCGGCGGAGGTCGGTGGGACCGGCGGTGGTAGACCCGAGATGGCGCAGGCCGGCGGGAAGGACCCGGCCAGGCTGGATGTGGCGTTGGAGAAAGTCTTTGGGCTGGTCGAACGCCTGTTGGAGCGGTAGACTATGGAGGATGGTAAGCGAGTTCTCGCAATCGATTATGGAACCAAGCGGATCGGGGTAGCCTTGAGCGATGAGCTGGGGTGGACCGCCCAGCCGCTTGAGACGCTCAATCGCCGCACGTTGGACTGGGACATCGCCCATATTGCGTCCCTTGTCGGGACGTATGAAGTCAGGCAAGTGCTGTTGGGCTTTCCCCTTCAGTTGGATGGCCGCGAGGGTCCGGCAATTCAGGCGATGCGCGAGTTCCAGGCGCGCTTGGAACAGGGAGTACCGGTTCCCGTTATTCTGTGGGACGAACGGTTGACGACGAAGTCAGCTGAAGACCTCTTGATCGCAGCTGATGTTAGCAGGAAGAAGCGGAAGGGTGTGGTGGATCGCATCGCCGCCTCAATTCTGCTCCAGAGTTACCTGGCGAGCCTTGAACCGGCACCGAAGAGGGAGCCGGAAGCATGGGCGGATGAGTATGTGGAGCAAGAAACGGTAGAATCACCTCATGAATCTACGGATCGTGGTCGGATGTCTGCTGGTCGTAATGGTCGCACTTGGCGTCGCGGCCTATCAGACGATTCGCTGGGCTGAAGGCCCGGCTATCCCTCCGGAAGCGCACCCTCCCTCGAAAGTCGTCGTGATTCCTGACGGCTCGACGTTTCAACATGTCGCGACGTTGCTTGAGCGCGCAGGATTGATCAAGAGCAGTTTCTCGTTTGTTCTTTTTGGAAAATCCAGATCTGCCGATCGGAAGGTGCATGCCGGCGAATATGAGCTGAACGCCGGCATGACTCCAGGGGAGATCCTTGCCGTATTGCTCAATGGTCAGGTTGTGCTCCATCCGCTGACGATTCCAGAAGGGCTCACCATTGCCCAAATTGCCGATATGGTTTCGCAACAGGGGCTCACGGATCGCGTGGAGTTTCTTCGGCTGGTGAAAGATCAGGCGTTCATCGCGTCGCTCGGGATCAAGGCGGAGACATTGGAAGGGTATCTCTATCCCGACACGTATAAGTTTCCTCGTCCTATCAAGGCGCGAGAGGTGTTGGTGGCCATGGTCGAGCAGTTACGGCAGGTGGTTGGGCCGGATCTTCTCGCCCGGATGCAGGAACTCAAGATGACGATGCACGAGGTGCTGACTCTCGCCTCCGTGATTGAAAAGGAAACTGGGTCTGGCAGCGAGCGGCCTGAGATTTCCGCAGTGTTTCACAATCGGCTCAAGAAACACATTCCGTTGCAGAGCGACCCGACCGTCATTTACGGCTTACCAGCCTTCGATGGAAACTTGCACAAGAAAGACCTCTCGAGTCCCAGTCCCTACAATACCTACCGGGTGCAGGGGTTACCGCCTGGACCGATTGCCAGCCCGGGCATTCAGGCGATCCGGGCGACACTCTACCCTTCGAACTCGAGCTTTTTATATTTTGTTTCGAGGAACGACGGCACACACCAGTTTTCTGCGACGTTGATCGAACACAACAAGGCGGTGGAAAAATATCAGAAGCGCCCCGTTCGTCGTGGGTCCCACTCCCAGACGTCAGTCGTTCCTCGGGAGGGGATTGTTGCCCACAAGAAAGGAGTGTCGTGAACGATGTCTGAATGGAATGTGCCAGACCGTATCGATCATACGGTGCTTAGGCCGGACGCGACTAAAGCGGATGTGCTGCGGCTGTGCCAAGAAGCGAAGGAGTTCCGATTCACTGTCATTTTTGTTCCACCGTGCTATGTGGATGAAGCGGTGGGCGCTGTCGCAGGCACGACGATTCGAGTTGGTATCCCTATCGGGTTTCCCCTGGGCGGCCACACGACGAAGACGAAAGTTGCCGAAGCCATTGAAGCAGTGGCGCGTGGCGCACGAGTGCTGGACATGGTGATCAATGTGAGCCGGCTGAAATCGGGAGATCATGAGTATGTGCGACGGGACATTGCCGAAGTTGTGAAAGCGACAACGGGCGTCGAACACAAAGTCATACTTGAAACGTGTTATCTGACTCAGCAAGAGAAGCGTACGGCCTGCCAGTTGGTTGTGGAGGCGGGAGCCGACTATGTGAAGACGTCGACGGGTTTTGGTGCTGCCGGTGCGACGGTGGAAGATGTGAGGCTGATGAAAGAGACTGTAGCCGGCCGCGTGAAGGTGAAGGCTTCCGGAGGAATTCGAGATTGGAAGACGACGTTAGCTATGCTGGAGGCCGGCGCGGATCGGATCGGCACCAGCGCCAGTCTCGCGATCGTAGCCGAGTGGCAACTGCGACAATCGGGTACCTTATAACTAACCAACTCCATATCCGATGCACCCCACTTCTGCTATAGTGCGCCCATGATTACGCGTGTGATTGTGCTGGTGATCGATGGACTCGGCGTCGGGGCTATGCCCGATGCGGCGGAATACAGGGATGCCGGCTCCAACACATTGTCCCATCTGGCTGAGGCCGTTGGAGGGCTCACTCTTCCCACGCTGGAAGGGCTCGGGCTTGGCCACATCACGGAGATCAAAGGTGTGCGGACGATGGGGCAGCCGGAAGGCTGTTTCGGTCGTGTTGGGTTTCTCTCAAAAGAAGTGGATTCCGTAGCCGGCTACTGGGAAATGGCCGGTCAGCTGACGGACGTTGCCGGGCCGCTCTATCCCAACGGATTTCCCCCTGATATGGTTGCGGTCCTCGAACAGGCATTTGGCCGTAAGCTCGTCGGCAATCGCCGAGCCTCCGGAACGGCTATATTGCGCGAGTGCGAGGAGGATCATCTGTCCTCCGGTGCGCTGATCGTGTGGACCGACGGACGACGAACCTGCCATGTCGCGATGCACGAGGGCGCGATGCGTCGGGACGAGTTTTTTCAGCGCTGCCGGGATGCAAGAAAACTCCTCAAAGATCCTTGGGGGATTGTGCGTGTGTCAGCCCACCCGCTCGTGGGTGATGCCGGGGGGGTACAGTTCAGTCCACAACGCCGGGAGTTCGTGCTTGAACCTTCCGGGTCGACCATGTTCGATGTGCTCAATCGTGAGAGTCAGATCATAACCGGGGTCGGGAAAGTCGGCGATTTGTTCAGTGGCCGAGGGCTCACTCGCTCTGTTCCTGCTGCGCACTGGACCTCATTACTCGCTGAGGTGATAGGTTTGTTTAGAAAAATTCCGCGAGGATTGATCGTTGCCGCAAGGTCAAGAGCCGCAAGCAGGGAGTTGGGATGAAAATATGGACGCTCATTGTTGCGGCGATTTTCTGCCTCAGCCTGTCTTCCTGCTTTGAGCGAGTTGTCGAACCGGAGGATGTGTTCGATGCCATACGGCGTGGAGGCACCTACAGTCCGGCATCGAAAATGATCGATAGCTGGTATGCGGTAGAGGTAATCGACTCCCAGACCTTTGCGATCAATGAACCGAAATCGTCACAGTATAATACTTCCTATTTGATCGTCGGCAACGAGCGGGCCGTGATGTTTGATGCGGGCAGCAGTGAGCGCCCCGCAGGATCCAAGTCAATGCGGCAGGTGGCCGCTCTGTACACCGATAACCCTATCACGCTGATCCTGTCGCATTTCCATTATGACCACATCTATGATGCATCGAAGTTTGAAGGCGGGGTGACGCTGATAGACCGGCCAGAAATCCGAGCCGAGGTCAAGAATGGTCTCTACACGATTAGCATGCTGGAATCGGTCGATGCGGAAGCAACGCCGCTGAAGGTAACCGGTTTCATTGCTGATGGCGACGTGATTGACCTCGGCAGTCGCACGCTCGACGTGCTGAACCTGCCTGGACACACCACGGAATCGATTGCCCTGATTGACAAGGCGCGTAACCAGACCTTCACGGGTGATTTCGTCTACAAGCATCTGGGCGGTATCATCGCCTTTGCCCCGGCATCGGATCTTCCTTCATACAAGGCGAACAGTGACCGACTACTACAGTTGACCAATGCCGACACGCAGTTTTTCGGAGCGCACGGCATTCCTCGCTTCGGACATGACTGGGTTTCCCTGATGTCCAGCGAGCTTGGAAAGATCGTCAGGGGCAAGCCGGATTATCGTTATGTCGCCCACTACTTAGCTCCAGGCCTTCCGGTGCGGCTGCAGCAGAATGCGAACATGTCCATCTACACCACGCCGCTCGTGGATCCGCCACTGTTCTGGTCGAAATGGACGCTGCTGCTGGTGGCAGGCTTAGGTGCGCTGGTGTTTTACCTCATCTATCGCGTTGGCCGGCTGCTCTTCGTTGCGGTATGAGGCTGATGTTGACGCTACGATCTGGTTATGGGTTTTGAATCGAGAGCCTGCCTTGACACTCAAAAAATCAGCTTGTTATAGTCAGCTGGTCTTTTGCATTACGTTGTATTCCTCGTTCTTCCTTTCTGAGTCCGGCGCGTAGGGTTTCGTCCCGCGGGCAGGGCGACCGTATGTTTTCTTGCCTGACAAGGATCTATTCATGCATGCATTCATCACAGGGTTGAGTACGATAGTGTTGTGGGCAAGCCTGACCGTTGCCGTGGGTGCGGCGACCCCTTCCGCGATCGAGCTACACCCATCAACGGCTGTCCCAGGCGCTACAGTCTCGGTTGCTGGGAAGGGGTTCGGCACATTTCGATCCGTGAACGTCAATCGCGTGACTGTCAGTGGGGTCCCTGCATTGATTCAACGATGGGAACCCGACTTGATCGAGGTGAAAGTTCCCTTTCAGGCTCAATCCGGCCCCGTTGAAGTCATGGCCGGAAAAAAGAAGAGGGCTGCTGGAACGTTGACAGTGGTGCAGCCGACGATTACGGCTATCACGCCGGCAGAAATCGAGCCAGGGCATACCCTGCAGATTACCGGTGTAAACTTCGGTGTCACGGCCGGCCCGCGCGATCCCAATACGATGTTCGGAGTCAACGATGTGATGATCGGAAGCGTGGTCATGAGACCACGCCGTTGGAAAGACAATATCATCGAAGTCGAGGTTCCCACCAACGCGACGTCGGGCGAGGTGGTGGTTCGATTGGCTTCGTCGGATCCCTTGCCGGACGGTTCTTGTTGTGCTCCGGTCCAGTACAAGGTCAGCAATGCAGTTCCATTAAAACTGGTTCCGAGCATTCGCGTCGATCCGGTGAGCGGGCCGGTCGGCACAAAGGTCGTCTTCTTCGGCCAAGGCTTCGGCGCCGAGAAGGGAGCCGGTGACAAGGTGACGTTCGGGGGGCACCTCGCCACGATTGCGCAGTGGTCCGACAGCGCGATCGTTGTACATCTTCCGATGGATGCGGACACTGGACCTATCGTACTGACCATGCAGGGACGTGAGCGTACGGTCGGAGTCTTTACGGTTCATGTGCCAAAAGTCATCGCCTTGACGCCTCCGGCCGCCCCGATCGGTACGTTGCTTAGAATCAGTGGGGAACATTTCGGGTTCTACTCTGAAAGTGGATCGACACCCTATGCCTTTACGGACTTCAATATAGGAGAGAATCGAGTCGACATCGGCGGGGTCCGCGCCATCATCTATCGCTGGCAAGACGATCGCATCGATGTGTGGGTGCCGTTTAGCGCGAAAACTGGGCCAGTTGTGATCTATCGAGGCGCAACGAAGCCCAATCCTGACGGAACGTGTTGCGCGACGAAGGACACCCTCAAGACTGAAGCGGGGGCCTTTACGGTGGTGATGCCGCAGATCGATTCCTATAGCCCGCAATCGGGGGGACTCGATGAACTGATTAGCATCAAAGGAACGGGGTTCGGTTCTTTTTTGAAGACCGCTGAGCATGCGTACCTCGGTCTCAATCAGGGGGCCTACAAGCGACGAGAGGATATCGAGTTGGGCGAAAATGTTTCGCGCACGGAAGTGCTGTTCAGCAACATTGCGGCGCAAGTCATGTCCTGGACGGATACGGAGATTGTCGTGCGCGTACCGCATCGCCACTTGTATGGATTGGGGAAGCGCAATGAGTTCTTCAATGAGCTGGCGACTGGTCCTTTGGTGGTGCGGCGCGGCTCGTGGGACATGCTACCTGATGGATCTTGCTGTACTCCGAAAAAATGGTTGTCAATGGAAGCAGGCAGCTTCACCATTGAAGCGAAGGGCATGCCGGATTCAGGCTACTTCAATACAAACCGCCCGGACGCCGACACCAACCAGTGAGAGACGGATTGCACGGATCACGACGAGGGCTCTCGCTGTTCCGCGCGAGATGCCTAGCGTTCGTGGCGTTGATGCTGCTGTTGTGTCCATTTTCCTCGTGGGCTGCTGACTCCTCTCTGACAATCACTCCTCAAACAAGCCATACTGAAGCCCTCCTAATGGGGCTCTATTTCCGTACGCCGCAGCAGGGTTGGGCGGTCGGGTCAGGCGGCACTATTCTGAAAACGGTCGATGGCGGAAAGAAGTGGAAGAAGATCGCCAGCGGCACCACGGCCAGTCTATCAGCCGTTTTCTTTCTCGATGAGCAGCAGGGCTGGGTTGTCGGAGCCAATGGGACGATTCTCCAGAGCCAAGATGGAGGGAATACCTGGCAACAGCAGCTCGTTGATACTCAAGTACCGTTCTATGGCCTTTCGTTTGTATCGGCTCGTGAGGGGTGGGTGGTCGGTGGCAACGGAACGATTCTTCATACGAAGGATGGCGGGACCCACTGGCTCGATCAACCGAGCAAGACGAGCGCGGCTCTCTATGGCATACAATTTCTTAGCGCACGTCATGGCACGATCGTCGGAGCGGTGGGGACCGTCTTGATGACCGATGATGGCGGGCTCACCTGGATCCCACAAGAGACGCAGGGCGCTGCCACGCTGTTCGATGTCTATTTCACGGACGTATCGACTGGCTGGGCCGTGGGGAACGCCGGTGCGATTTTCCAGACAACCGATGGGGGCCATCAATGGATCGATCGCACGCTGCCCTGCGCCCGTAGCTGTACGAAGCTGACCGACTTCTTGCGGGTCCGCTTTACTGACCCGCAAACCGGATGGATAGTGGGGGAACGAGGCATGGTCTATCGGACGACCGATGGTGGTTTTACCTGGGGGGAACAGGGTGCGATTGCGAAGGTCTCGCTGTTTGGCCTATCGTTTCCCGATGGGACCCAGGGATGGGCCAGCGGAGAAAGCGGCACGATTGTTCGGCTGACCATAGGGCGCTGAAGTAGAGCTGTGAAAGGTAAAATGTGAAATGTGAAATGTTCTGGAGGAAGACCGCTAGGGATCCCACGTTTTACGTCTCACCTCTAACCTTTCACGATTGAGAGACATCGAGCCGTGACTGGAGAATACTGAGCGCGGCGATTGCTGCGGTCTCCGCTCGCAGGATTCGTGGCCCAAGGGTGAGTGGAAGGAAGCCCTGCTCCTGCGCAAGTCGCTGTTCGTCGGGCGCCCATCCCCCTTCCGGCCCCACTAACAAGACAATCGGATGCTGACAATCTAGCGGTAACGGGACGGTAGCCAGTGAAGGGCCGCTGGAACGTTCTGCGAGTATGCTCTTCAGAGGCGAAGAGGCGTATTGCCGGGAAATTCCTGCGAGGTATCCTACCTCCCCCCAATACCTTCTCCCCGACCAGCTCGGTAATGCCCGCATATTAGCTGATCGAGATCATCTCCTAGGGAGCCTGTCCGACATTGCCTTCGTGACGAGGCGAAAGAGATGCGGTCAGATGCGAGGCCGCAGGCTTGGAAAAACCGGAGGCGTATTCGCTCTTGGAATCAGACATCTAACGCAACGGATATGAGTACGATGTATCCGTATGCAAACCACCACACCATACCGTCGGCTTTCATCCGCTGAGCGGGAGGAAGTCAGCCGAGGGCTTGCGCAAGGGACGAGTCTCTCAGCCATTGCAAGGCGGTTGGGCCGAGCGCCGAGCACCGTCTCCCGAGAAGTACGGCACAACAGCGGTAAGAGTGGGTATCGCGCGTTCTCGGCGGGGAACCGCGCGAACCTGCGTGCCTCCTCCCGCAAACATGGCAAGAGTCGGTTAACGCGCGAAGACCGCCTGCGACGATACATCATAGAGAAACTGCGGAAGCGCTGGTCGCCCCGAGAGATCGTCAAGCGCCTCCAAGAAGAGTACCCTGATGATAGGACCATGCGCATCTCACACGAGGCAATCTACCGCTATATCTACGTGCTCCCTTGCGGGTCGCTGAAAACCACACTCATTAAGGCGCTGCGGCAAGAGCGTGTATACCGGAGAAAGCGGAAGCCCGCAAACCACGAGGAATCACGAGGCACCATAGCGGAGATGCTCTCAATCGAAGAACGGCCTCGCGAGGTGGCCGACCGCACCGTGCCCGGCCATTGGGAGGGAGATCTCATTCTGGGGAAGCAGAAGCGCACCGCGCTCGGCACCTTAGTGGAACGCACCACCCGCTATACCATTCTTGTTCCACTCAACGCGAAAGACGCCACATCGGTGCGGAAAGCCTATGCGAAAGAACTCAGATCAGTACCGAGAGAGATCACGAAGACCCTGACCTATGATCAAGGCAAGGAGATGAGCGGGCACAAACAGTTCACGCTGGACACCGGCATCGCCGTCTACTTCGCGCATCCCGGTTCTCCGTGGGAGCGAGGCACGAATGAAAATACTAATGGACTGATCCGGCAGTATTTTCCTAAAGGTACGGAGTTTGACAAGGTCTCGGTTCGGGAGATCAAGCGGGTCCAGCGAGAGCTGAATGACCGCCCTCGCGCTGTGCTACAGTGGCAGAAACCTACCGAGGTAATTAATCACCTCGTTGCGTTAAAAGTTTGAAACCAAGAGCGAATACGCTTCCGGTATTTTCGAGCCTGCGGCCTCGCATCTACCAGCAGTTCCTTTGCCTCGCAACGAAGGATGACTCGGACAGACTCCAGCTCGCCGTTGTTATTCGAAGAAGGTCTTCATTTTGTCGAAGAAGCCGTCGCTGTCTTCTTCCATCGACATGCCGCTCTCTTTTGCAAATTCTTGGAGTAATTCTTTCTGGCGAGCAGTGAGTTTGGTGGGGATCTGAATCTTGATGACAAATAATTGGTCGCCTGTATTGTGGCTCTTGAGATTGGGAACACCCAAGGCTTTGATACGGAGGGTCTTGTCCTGTTGGGTGCCGGCGGGAATCTTGATGATCGTCGTGCCTTTTAGTGTGGGGACCTCAATCTTTCCTCCGAGTACCGCTGTGACAAATTGAATTGGAACGTCACAGACGATATCCTGCCCTTGACGCTGGAAGACCGGATGTGGCTTGACGGTAATTGCCACATAGAGATCGCCTGGCGGGCCTCCATTGACTCCGTGTTCCCCTTCATTCGAGAGGCGTAGCCGCATGCCTGACTCGATGCCAGCCGGGATGTGGACGGCGATGGTTCGTTCTCGATACGTGCGTTGACGCCCTTGGCAGGCAGGGCAGGGTTCTGTGACAATTCGTCCTGCCCCTTCGCATTGGCCGCAGGGACGGGTGATGCTGAAGAATCCTTGCTGGAACCGCATCTGTCCTGCCCCTTTACAACTCGGGCAAGTCTTGACCGACGAGGCATTCTTCGCTCCGCTCCCTTTGCAATCGCTGCACATTTCCCATCGCGGGATTTTGAGTTTGGCATCTTTCCCGTAGACGGCCTCTTCGAAGGTGAGTTCCAGATTATATTGGAGGTCGTTGCCGCGCTCCGTCCGACTGCCGCCGCGCTGTCCCCCGAAAAAATCTTCGAAGATGTCGTTGAAGGCGTCACCGAAGCCGGCTCCACCAAATCCGAAGCCATCCGGGCCGCTACCCTGCTGACCTCCAGCATGGCCGAACATGTCGTAGCGTTTACGTTTTTCCTGATCGCTCAGGGTCTCGTAGGCCTCATTGACTTCTTTGAATTTTTCTTCCGACGATTTTTTCTGAGCCTCTCCCGTCTGCAGATCGGGATGGTGCTGGCGGGCCATCTTTCGATAGGCCTTCTTGAGCTCGTCGTCGGATGCGGTTCGTTCGACGCCTAAGGTTTCGTAATAATCACGTTTAGACACGGACACCGTCTCTCATGGTGAAAGTGCAGCAAGACCGAGCCTCTCTGCCGTGAAGCTCGGTCTCACTGACGGTATTCTAACTTACTTTTTGTCTTTGTCCACTTCTTCGAACTCTGCGTCGACGACTTTTTCGTCGGTCTTGGTCTCGCCTGTTGCGGACCCATTTCCGTCTGTTGCATCGGTGCCACTGCCGGCTGCTGTCGACGCCGACGCCTTCTTGTACATTTCCTCAGCCAATTTATGGGACGCAGTCGTCAATGTTTGGGTTGCCGACTCGATGGCTGTTGGGTCCGTTCCCTCCATCGCTTTCTTCAGCGCCGTCACGGCCTCTTCGATCTTGGTCTTGTCCTCCGCGGCGATTTTATCGCCGTGCTCGCTCAGGTTCTTTTCCGTCTGATAGATTAGCGTGTCGGCCTGGTTTTTGGCTTCGGCGGTCCTCCGCCGCTTCTTATCTTCGTCGGTATGGGCCTGCGCGTCCTTCACGAGTTTTTCGACTTCTTCCTTGCTCAAGCCACTGGATGCCGTGATCTTGATGGACTGTTCTTTTTGTGTCGCCAAGTCTTTGGCTGAGACATGGACGATGCCGTTGGCATCGATGTCGAACGTGACTTCGACTTGTGGCATCCCGCGTGGCGCAGAAGGAATTCCTACCAAATCGAATTGGCCGAGGAGCTTGTTATCGTTTGCCATCTCGCGCTCGCCTTGGAAGACTCGAATCGTCACGGCGGTCTGATTGTCGGCTGCTGTCGAGAACACCTGGCTCTTTTTCGTTGGGACGGTCGTGTTTCGCTCGATCAACTTGGTAAAGACACCGCCGAGAGTTTCAATACCCAACGAGAGGGGAGTCACATCGAGAAGCAGTACGTCCTTCACTTCGCCCTTGAGCACACCGCCTTGAATGGCGGCGCCGATTGCGACCACTTCATCAGGATTGACGCCTCGGTGCGGTTCTTTTCCGAAGAATTCTTTCACGGCCTGAATGACTCTTGGCATGCGGGTCATGCCGCCGACGAGGACGACTTCCTTGATGTCGCTCGCGGAGACGCCGGCGTCGGATAGGGCCTTCTTGCAGGGCTCGATCGATCGTTTCACCAGGTCATCGACTAACTGTTCAAGTTTCGCGCGAGTCAACTTCATGACCAGGTGCTTCGGTCCATTGGCGTCTGCGGTGACGAAGGGAAGATTGATCTCGGTTTCCTGAGACGAAGAGAGTTCAATCTTGGCGCGTTCGGCAGCCTCTTTGAGGCGTTGGAGGGCCATACGATCCTTGCGAAGATCGATGCCTTGATCCTTCTTGAATTCATCCACCAACCAGTCCATGACGCGCTGGTCGAAGTCGTCGCCGCCAAGATACGTATCTCCGTTAGTCGACTTGACTTCGAAGACGCCGTCGCCGATCTCAAGGATAGACACGTCGAACGTGCCGCCGCCTAAATCATAGACGGCAACCCGCTCGTCTTTCTTTTTGTCCAGGCCGTACGCAAGGGCCGCGGCTGTCGGTTCGTTAATGATGCGGAGGACGGTTAAGCCCGCGACTTGGCCTGCATCTTTGGTGGCCTGCCGCTGGCTGTCGTCGAAATAGGCCGGGACGGTGATGACGGCTTCGGTGACTTTTTCACCGAGATAGTCTTCCGCGGTCTGCCGCATCTTCTGCAAAATCATGGCAGAGACTTCCGGCGGGCTGTAGCGCTTGCCGCGCAATTCGACGTACGCGTCGCCGTTGTCTCCTTCGATTACCTTGTAGGGCAACCGCTTGGCGGCGTCTGCCACCTGATTGCTGTTGAACTTGCGGCCCATGAGGCGCTTCACGGAAAAAATCGTATTCTCAGGATTGGTGATCGCCTGGCGCTTGGCTATCTGTCCGACGAGGCGCTCGCCCTTTTCGGTGATGGCGACGACGGACGGTGTTGTCCGGGCCCCTTCTGCATTGGCGATCACGACCGGTTCGCCGCCGCTCATAATAGAAACGCAGGAGTTCGTGGTTCCAAGGTCGATGCCGATTACTTTACCCATGTGGCTACTCCTTCCTCACTTGTCTGTCTTTGAAATTGTTACGATGAACTGAATCGTGTTGTCTGTTCCCTATATGCCGTCGGCTCGCCCAGACGATATGCTCACCATGGCCGCCCGCAAGATGCGGTCGTGTAGGAGATAGCCTCGCTGAAGCTCGTCGACCACGTGCTGCTTTGGCACCGTCTCAGACGCGACGGAGGCGACGGATTGATGTGTGGCAGGATCGAACGGTCGGCCGATCGTCTCCACCGGTACGACGTAAAACCTCGCCAGGGCTCCCGTCAACTGCTTGAGGGTGAGATCTACACCTTGGATGAGGACGTCGCTACCTGCTCCCTCTCGTGAGGACGTGATGGCCCGCTCGAGATTGTCGACAACCGGCAATAGTTCCTTGAGCAAGTGCTCATTGCCGAATCGGATCTGGTCGCGCTGGTCCTTCTGAGTTAAGCGCTTGTAGTTGTCAAACTCGGCGGCCAGCCGAAGATATTTGTCGTTCAAGGCCGTCACCTCTTCAGCCTTTGCTGCGAGAGCCAACTGAAGCTCAGAGACCAGGCCCGTATCCCCGATATCCTTCATTGCGGAGCCATTATCAGGTGTTAAAGCATCCAAGTTCTCGAATATATTCGCGTTCTGCTGTTCCTCTGCCATGAAAGACTCCTTTGTTCGTGTGGAGATAGCCACAGGGCCTCTAAAGTCAACCAGGCCAGAATAATTAATTACTTGCGGATGGACATGGTGATCCCCCGTCCACGTCACTCGGGAGGGCTGTACACAAATCGCGCTCGGGACCGGCCTGGATGGCCCCCTACCACTGGCGTCAACAGCGGCGCGTGCTATAGCAGAGTTTTTGAGTGATACAGGCTAGACTTGCAGGGTGGGAGGGCAGCTATTCTGGGATCGTCGGTAGAGCAGTTCAAGACCTTCTAACGTCAGGAACGGTTCGATTTTTTGAATCGATGTGGTTTCGGCTGCCAGAATGGAACTGAGCCCTCCGGTTCCGATGACATAGGCAGAGCGCCCGAGTTCCTGCTCCATTCGTCGGACGACAGTATCGACCAGTCCTGCATAGCCAAATAACAAACCGGCCTGAATACTACTGGCTGTGTCAGTGCCGATCACTGTCTTGGGGCGGATCAATTCCACTTTGGCCAGTTTGGCAGCTCGTGTAAACAGCGCTTCCGCTGAAATTCCGAGGCCAGGGGAAATGACGCCTCCCAAATAGTGGCCCGCTGCCGTAATGGCACAAAAGGTTGTGGCCGTGCCGAAATCGACGACGATGAGATCGCGGCGATATTTATGGTAGGCGGCTGCCGCATTCACCAGCCGGTCACTGCCGATTTCTTTTGGGTTGGCATAGCGAAGTGTGAGCCCCGTGTCTGTGTCCGAGGTGACAATCAGGGGACGCTGATGAAAATAATGGTCGAGCATATTCTCGACGGTTCCGGTCAGTGTCGGCACGACGCTGGAGATAATGGCCCCGGAGAGGCGTTGAGAGGGAATCCCTGCAGCAGTGAGCAGATTGGAAAACAGGATGCCGTACTCGTCCGATGTTTTTTTGACGTCTGTTGCCAATCGCCAATGGGCCGCCAGGGTGCGGTCGTCATAGATGCCACAGACAATGTTGGTGTTGCCGATATCGACGACGAGGAGCATGAGGCCTATTGTACGTTTTGATTGGGCGTTTGGCCAGCAGGCAATCTGGTTCATCTGGTTTGTTTAGTTTGTCTGGTTAGTTTCGTTCAACCAAACAAACGAGACAAACCAAATAAACCAAATAACGGTCTTCTTCTGCTACGTCCTCACGTGGATGATGTCGGCCACACGCACGGTGACGATTTCCGATGTCTCTGAATGAGGATGTGCTGTCTGTGGCCGTATCCGTAAGGATCCATCCTGGCTGATTCCCTCGGCTAACCCCACGATAACCTCTCCACTAGCCAAGGTGGCTCGTACAGTGATGCCGATGGTTGAGCAGCGTTGATGGTAGGCCAATGCGAGTCGGTTCGTTCCGTGAGTCGCTAATTCATCGAGACAGTGTTCGAGTTCGAGAAGCAGCTGCGCGAGCAGTCTGTTGCGGTCGACAACCATCTTCCGTTCCTGCCAGATTGATGTGGCTGAGCCGCGAAGGTCGATAGGCCAATCATCCTCGTCGCCGTTGACGTTGAGCCCGATCCCGATAATCTGGAACGGGTCCGATCTTGCTCCTGTTCCGCTCTCACAGAGGATTCCGCCGGCTTTTCGTTCCGAGATCAGGAGATCGTTGGGCCATTTCACAGAGACGCGAACGGGGGAGACCTGTTCGATCGCTTCAGCTGCGGCCAGTGCAGAGACCAATGGGAGCCAGGAGAGCCATTCTGTGAGGCGCTCAGGTGGACGTGCCGTTCTGAGGATGATGGAACAGTAGAGATTGATGCCTGGGGGAGAAAACCATGTTCTGGAAAGACGCCCCCGTCCTGCGGTTTGGCTCTCAGCGACGACGACCGTGCCATGCTCCACGTCTGCCTGTGCAAGCTGAACGGCTTCCCGATTGGTTGAAGGGAGGCAGTCGAATAGTTCGATACGGCGCCCCACCCACGTGGTTGCGAGGGTGCTGTAGATTGTGTCGCGTGTGAGTGGTGGCGAAGGTTGCACAAATTACCTGGCAGGACGCTGAAAAATTCCTCCAGCGTCGTTCTCGCATCGTTCAGATCCTCCACGTACCCCAGAGGGTACGCCTCGGCCCTTCACTCGCTGCGGCCTTGCTGGACGAACTTTTTGAGCATCCTGCAGGCCATTAGTTTGTGAGTATTCTTCATCCAAAACCTTTCACGTTGTACCTTTCACTTTTCACGAACGACCGTGTCGGCCACGTGGTTCGAGCACCAGGCTGAGTGTCGCGGCGGGAGCTGAATGAGTCAGGGCTCCGATAGAGATACGATCCGGGCCGGCCGCCGCCATCGCGCGTACATTCTTCAACGTGATTCCTCCCGACACTTCAACCACGGCCTTCCCCTTGATCAGTCGGATGGCTTGGCGGACGGTTGTCGGGCTCATGTTATCCAGTAAAATGATGTCGGCTTGTCCTGCGACGGCCTGCCGGACCTCATCCAAGGATTCCACTTCCACGATGACTCTCATACCGCGAGGGGCGTTGGTTTTGGCTTTGCGGCAAGCTGTTCGGATGGGCATGGGCGTGTGCGTGAGGAGCGCGAGATGATTATCTTTGACGAGGACGCCATCGCTCAGCGACCGGCGGTGATTCGTGCCCCCCCCGAGGAGGACGGCCCATTTCTGAAGCGCCCGCAAGCCCGGGATCGTCTTTCTCGTATCCAGGATGGTCACAGGATATTTGCGAACTGCGTCGCAAAATCGTCGCGTCAAGGTGGCGACACCGGAGAGGTGTTGGAGAAAATTCAAAGCGACTCGTTCGGCCTTCAGGATGGATCGCCCATCGCCTTCGACTTGGAGGAGACAATCTCCTTCCTGTGCCCGTTCTCCATCATGGTGATGGATGGACAAGACGAGGGACGCATCTACGGCTCGAAAGGTTTGCAAAGCTGCCGCGAGACCGGCGACGACCAACGATTGTTGGGCGACGATGCGGGCGCGCGCTGGTGCTGGAATGGGAAACAGTGCAACGGTCGTCGCGTCGCCGAGTGGAAGATCTTCCTGGAGCGCCAACCGAACAGCGCGCCGAATGTCGGCAACCGGAGGTTTGAGCATCGTTTATGTTCCCAGCATGGTGCGCAATTGTTGCTCACTGCTGGCGAGCATGACGCAATCCTGGCGCAGACTTTTCAATCGCTGCTGGTGATCGGTAATGACTTCAGGTGGGGCCTTGGCGGTAAATTCCTGATTGCGGAGCTTGCCCTCCAGTCGCAGAATTTCTTTGGTCTGTTTGGCCTGTTCCTTGATGATCCGATCCAGCGCCTTGTTGAGATCAACATCGCCTGTGATCGCAATGCCGACGGATAAGCCCTCCCGCACCAATCGGAGAAGGTTGCTGGTCGGCCACGTCGTCGCGGGGGTTAGCTCGACCGTGCCGCGACCGAGATGAGCGAGGTAGTTTCGGAGGTGGTGTAGGTGGTCCTGTTGCTGAGGCTCATCGTGTGCGAGGTAGAATGTGATTTTCTGCCCCGGCGTATAGTTCAAGAGTACGCGGGATGCGCGTACGACGCCGATGGTCTGATCGAGCAGCCTAAACCGTTCCTCCATCTCCGGTGCGATCCAGGTAGAGTCAGCGGTCGGATAATTCTGAATCACGATGCTCTCTCCCTGGTGGGGGAGCGTGTGCCAGATCTCTTCGGTGAGGAACGGCATGAACGGATGCAGGAGACGCATTGTCGTCTCTAGCGTGTCGACGAGAGTTTGTCTGGTTCCCGGCGCGTCCGGGCTGTCTAGGTGTTGGAGTGTCGGTTTGATCAGTTCAAGGTACCAGTCACAGTACTCGTGCCAGATGAATTGGTACAGCGCATGTGCCGCGCGATCGAACCGATAGGCTTCTAACTCGGATGTCACCATCTGGATGGTGTGATTGAGGCGACTGAGAATCCAGCGGTCGGGGAACGTGCGTTCGGCTGGTGCGATGGCCGTTCGTGGTCCATCGAGGTTTATCAGGCTAAAACGAGCCGCGTTCCAGATCTTGTTCGCGAAATTGCGATAGCCTTCGATCCGTTCTTCCGCAAGTTTGATGTCGCGTCCCGGTGAGGCCATCGATGCGAGCGTGAACCGCAGCGCGTCGGTGCCGAACTGCTCCATCACGTGCAGTGGGTCGATGACGTTCCCTTTTGACTTGCTCATTTTTTGCCCTTCGGCGTCCCGCACGAGGGCATGGACGTATACATCGCGGAAGGGGACATCGCCCATAAATTTCAGGCCCATCATGATCATCCTGGCCACCCAAAAGAAGAGGATGTCGAGGCCGGTCACGAGGGTCGACGTTGGGTAGTACGTCTTGAGATCGGGAGTCTGCTCAGGCCAGCCCAGCGTGGAGAAAGGCCAGAGGGCAGAAGAAAACCAGGTGTCGAGGACATCCGGCTCTTGAATAAACTGCCGGCCTCCGCATCCGGGGCAGATCGACGGCGCGGTTTTCCCCACAATCGGGATCGCTCCTTGGAGAATCGTTAATCGCGGCGCGTGCGTGGCTGAGGCCGCCGTTGCCGCACCCTCAATGATCAGCTCTTTATTGCAATGGCAGCAATACCAGGCAGGAATCTGGTGCCCCCACCAGATTTGGCGGGAGATACACCAGTCTTTGATATCCCTCATCCATCCCAGATAATTGTTCGTCCATCCTTCTGGAATGATCCGAATACGTCCGTCTTCAACGGCCTGAATCGCAGGCCCGGCCAGCGGCTTGATCTTGACGAACCACTGCGGAGACAGATAGGGCTCGACCACGGTTTTGCAGCGGTAGCACTTTCCAATGGCCATTTTATGGTCATCGACTTTTGTGAGGAGCGAGCGTGCTTTCAAGAGCTGCTCGATTTTGGATCGGGCTTTGATGGCGGGTAAGCCTGCCACCGCTTCAATGACGGCTCGATCGACGCCGGCGATTTTGAGGCCTTGCGGATCGAGTAATGCCTGATGGTCAAAGATCGCAAGGCGTGGAAGTCCGTGCCGTTCGCCTGCTTCAAAGTCGTTGAAGTCGTGCGCCGGTGTAATCTTGACGGCGCCTGTCCCGAACTCCAGGTCGACGAGAATGGCATCGCCTACGATTGGAATCAGGCGGTGCGTGAGAGGGAGACGGACTCGTTGGCCGATCAATCGATTGTAGCGGGGGTCTTCCGGATGAACCGCCACCGCGGTATCGCCGAACATGGTTTCCGGCCTCGTCGTTGCGACGGTGAGACGAGTCGTGGGATCTTGCTCGAGCGGGTAGTCGATTGAATACAGCTTCCCTTTCACATCTTCATGCTCGACTTCGATGTCCGACAGTGCGGTCATGCAGCGGGGGCACCAATTGATCAGCCGCTCTCCTCGATAAATCAGTTTGTCTTCATAGAGGCGGACGAAGACTTCCAGCACGGCTTTCGACAGTCCTTCGTCCATTGTAAAGCGAAGGCGGTCCCAGTCGCAGGACTCACCCAGCCGTTTTTGTTGACGAATAATGGTATCCCCGGAGGCGGCCTTCCATTGCCAGACGCGCTCGATGAAGCGTTCCCGTCCGAGGGATTCCCGGGAAATGCCTTCGGCCATGAGCTGCTTTTCCACCACGTTCTGTGTGGCAATTCCGGCATGATCGGTGCCGGGCAGCCACAGCACATTGCGGCCTTGCATG
>SWDP01000034.1:13126-47324 GCA_005116885.1 Nitrospira sp. | reverse complement strand
TTTCTTACGCATGGCTTTTCTTCGGCCTGCGGGGAGAGGGTACTAGAAGAGTAGTGGAACTATATCTTTCGCGCGGCCCTGCAGCGAGAGGTCAACCAGGTCAGATTGTGGGGTGCTTTCGAGATTGATCTCGATGACCAATGCCCCGGCCTCCTTCGCCACTGCCGCAAATCCCGCTGCTGGATACACGACTCCCGATGTGCCGATCACAAGAAAGAGATCGCAGCCTTGAATGGCCTGATCACAGCGCCGCAGGTCTTCCTCCCGGAGCGATTCCCCAAACCAGACAATATGAGGCCGGAGCAGTGCCTGGCACAGCCGGCAGGTTGGTAGGATAGGAAGGGGGATCTCCCGGTTGTCCGAGATCACGCCACAGCCCGTACAGCGAACCTTCCAAATATTGCCGTGAATTTCAGAGAGCCGTTGCGAACCGGCGGTTCTATGGAGTCCATCGACATTTTGCGTGATCAGCCAGAATGTATCGGGCCTGCGACGTTCAAGCTCAACAAGGGCGATGTGGGCGGGATTCGGCTGTCTCGTGGCAATCAATTCACGCCGCCAGTCGTACCATTCCCACACCAGCCGGGGATCCCGTTCAAAGGCCTCTGGTGTCGCCAGATCCTCTGCGCGAAAGTTGCGCCACAAGCCGTCTGTCCCGCGAAAGGTCGGCACGCCGCTATCCGCAGAAATGCCGGCTCCCGTGAGGATCGTGACGTTCCGAGCGGACGCAAGGTGTGTGCGGGCTCGGAGAATCTGATCGTCAGTAGCCATGGCAGTTCCTTAGGTGTATAGGCTGAAGGCTGAAGGTAGATTCAGGAAGAGAGAAACTCTCGTTGACCGAGAATCCGGACACCTAAAAGCCTTCAGCCTATCTACCTATTTACCTGAGTCGGCGTGCCGATTCTAGCGCATTTCGAGCCGACGAATCTGCGTGGTATAGTACGCGTCCTTCATTCTTGTGAGGAGCATAATGAAACAGATTCTCATGGTGGGAGCGGGATCAGTCGGTGGGTTCTTCGGCGCGCATTTCGCGAAAGCGAATCTCTCCGTGTCGTTCCTGCTGAGGCCAAAGACGCTCGCAGCGGTAAAACAGAATGGTCTCACGATCCGCAGTGCCAATGGCTCCTTCACCGTTCATCCACCGGCCGCGTCCGATCCGCGAGATCTCGCGAAACCCGACCTGATTATCCTCTCCGTCAAAGCCTACGATCTGGATGAGGTGCTGACCCAAATCGAGCCGGTCCTGACCGATCGGACGGTCATCTTAACCCTGCAGAATGGAGTCGATACCGAAGATCGCATCCTGGCGCGCGTTCAACATCAGTGGGTAGGCGATCGTGAGATACAGCAGATTCACTGCGATCAAGGCGTACATGGGAGTTTTGGTGTCTCCCGTGCCTTGTATAATCGAGGAGAGGACTTGCAAGAAGATCGTGCAGGGAATGACGAGGAAGATGAAGTTCGAATAGGGAAGAGCTAGTGCGATGACGTCGTATTCTGCGCCCAAGAGTTCCATGGTGAATTGATTCAAGGACAATCCAAGTATCATGAGTAAGCAGGATACGATGGCGGTTAATCCGAGGAGATGTGTGGCGGCTTCTCCGACATCTTTGGTGCGGCGAGCACCCCACAATTGGGCAATGAGGACGTTGGCGCCGACCGATAATCCAGAGACGAGCGTCGTCGCGATGAAGGCCAGCAATTGGCCAAGCCCCACGGCCGCGATGGATGTGGCGCCGAGACCGCCGACGAGGAAGACAGCGGCGATGCCTTCCATGCGTTGAAGCAGGGTGGTGACCGTGACCGGTAAGGCAAGGGTGAGGACGGATTTTCTGATCTGTGCAATGCTGGACGCCATGGCGGGCCATCCTAACAGGATGAAGAAGACCGTTATTTGGTTTATTTCGTTTGTTTGGTTTGTCTGGTTTTTTAGTTGAACGAAACTAACCAGATAAACCAAATCAACCAAACAAACCAGATCAACCAGTTTCGCCTGTCTCGCGGCTATTCTGCTAGACAAAGGTGTGTCTGTCCGATTAGGGTCGTCTCACGATGACTGATCTCGGCGACCTCTCACAAGTTCCTCTTCCGAAGGCCCCTCGCCTGTCAAAGTCGAAATTCCTGTCCGGCCTGCAATGTCACAAACGTCTGTTCCTCGAAGTCCATCATCCTTCTCTTGCGACCAAGCCGGATGCGGCCACTCAGGCGATGTTCGATATGGGGACAGAAGTCGGGGAGTTGGCCAGGAGCCGTTTCCCAGGCGGTGTGTTGGTGACAGCAGGATATCGCCAGACAGAGACTGCTCTCGCGCAGACGGCGGCGCTGGTTCAGGACCTCACCGTGCAGGCTATCTTCGAAGCGGCGTTTTTGCATGCTGGAGTGTTGATTCGCGCGGATGTATTGGAGCGTGTCCCGACTGCGGAGGGGCAGTCCTGCGGCTGGCGCCTGATTGAGGTCAAGTCCTCTACGAAGGTCAAGGACGTGCATCTCGAAGATCTTGCCGTGCAAAGCGAAGTCATACTGGGAGCAGGGTTGACGCTTCTCTCGGTCGGTCTCATGCATATCAATACGGGGTATCTGTATCGAGATGGAGCGATCGATCTAAACGAATTATTTTCGATTCAGGACCTGTCCGAAGCGGTGGCTCAACGACGGGTTGCGGTGCCCGAGCGGTTGGCCGCGATGAGTCAGATGTTGCTCCAGACACAGCCTCCAGCGATTGAGCCGGACCGGCATTGTCACACACCCTACGATTGCCCGTTCTGGGAACATTGCACCAAAGACAAACCGGAGCGATGGATTCATTACTTGCCGGGTTCGAAACACGTGGTGAGTCAATTGATTCAGCAGGGAGTGACGACGATTGACGAGATTCCAATCGGCACAAAGCTGTCACCGGTTCAGCGTCGTGTGAAAGAGAATGTCGAGTGGGTGTCCGAGAAACTTGGCTCTGTGTTGAAGGCTGTGCAGTATCCGGTGCATCACCTTGATTTCGAGACAGTCATGTTAGCGGTGCCCCGATTCTCGGAGACGAGACCCTATCAAGCCCTTCCGGTTCAGTGGTCGAATCATATTGAGCAGGCAAGCGGTGAGCTACGCCATGAGGAGTTTCTGCACAAGGATGTGAGCGATCCTCGAAAGGTGCTTGCCGAAGCCTTGATGGAATCTCTGGGAGACCGGGGGAGTATCTGCGTCTATTCGCCGTATGAGCGGTCGATTTTGGAGCAACTGGCCGCTGCCCTTCCGTCGCTCAAGCCCGCACTCTCGCGCATCGTGACTCGTCTGTGGGATCTCTTTCCAATTGTGCGAGATTATTACTACCATCCAGCATTTGGTGGATCCTATTCCATCAAGTCGGTGCTGCCGGCCATGGTTCCCGCACTTGCCTATGACGATCTGGCGATCAAAGAGGGAGGGCATGCCGCGAGTCAGTATTACCGCATGGTCTTCATCGAGACGGATTGGGTCGAGCGGGCGACGATTGAAGAGGCGCTGCTGCAGTACTGCGCGCGAGATACGTTGGCGATGGTCGAACTCAGAAGAGCGCTAAAGAAAAAAACGCAGATAAAAGAGACATGAGGTTCTCATGCATGTCACCTCAGTCTAGGTTTGGCGGAGAGGGTGGGGATCGAACCCACGGTCCCGTTGCCAGGACAGCAGTTTTCGAGACTGCCCGATTCGGCCACTCTCGCACCTCTCCACTTGGTAGACCTGACCGATGGCAGGAGAACGTAAGGGGTCGATCTATCGTAACGACGATCAACTGTGAGGCAGCTTACCCTGGGGAGTGTAATTTTTCAATTGGTTTTCTTCGGTGCTGCTCAGAGTAGGCGAGACTGCGTGGAAGCGCACATGATTAGCTATGGGTTTTCGGAGGGTGATGTCGAGGATGGTTTTTATAGTCGCGCAGTCTTGTCTCCCTTGTTTGCAGTCTCGGAGCGTCCGACGATGTTGATATTGATGCCATCCGAACAAAGGGAAGTGTGTGTATCAAATCCATCTATGAATATTTGATGGGAGTGAGGCATGTTATCCGGGTCGGTGGACGCATGTAGGCGCAATACGATCTGGTTCACAGCCACTTGGCGTCGTGTTTCGGAGCTATTATCATTGCATGCTTGGGAATCAGCGCCTCCTGTTGTTCCGCCACAAAGACCTGAGCGGTGTGACGAGCATCGTGAAGACCACAGAGGCCCTCACCTACAGGCCTCCACTGTTTTCCACTATTCCCTACTTCGTAGTTGCAAGAAGCCACTTCATAAGTCATTGAGAGTATGCACCTTCTCGGCCATGACCCTGGTGAGTTTCCTAGCCGTAACAGTTGGCATCTGCCTTGCTCAGAGATTAGGGGCGGCGAGGCGTATCTCTCGGGCGATAATCAAGCCGAACGCATTCCGTCTCGTATACACACCTCGCCTATAGGGATCGAGGATTTAGCAGAATTGTTCATAGTTTGAACATCATCAGAAGCCGGTTGCGGGAAGGGGTCGCCGCTATTTCTGAACTGTCTTCAACCTTGAGTATTGCAATACTCCGAGGTTTCTGGCGGGAGGTTGAATGCGGAGGGCTGTCGTCGTGAAAAAGCATGATTGTCTTCCGAGTTTTCAGAAGGTGTACTACTCTGGCCATAGCCGTGGGTCATGAGGCGAGAATCAGTTTTCACCATGCTGAACAAGGCCTAGTCTTGTCCATTTTTATTTGAGATAATACCCTTAACTCTTTAGGGGGGTATTCTCTGTCTGTCGTGGAGAAACTGTCTATTGGCTTTCGCCCTCAGCCCCTAACGGACAAACCAAAACGTTCATGTTAAATCCATTGCCCGCGTCTATTCACAGCCTTACGGATCTCTTCGAGTTTTCTTGCCGTCAAAAGCCGCAGGCGCGTGCCTATGCCTTTGTTCGCGACACCCTCGAACTTGAGAGCCAGCTGACCTATGGCGAGCGTGAAGTCTCCTGTGTGTTCATAATAGGTCAACGACGCATCGCCTGTGACACCTCTCGGCGCCACTAGGGTTGAGCATTGTATGGTCAGACATCCGCCCATAATCATGCCGCCTGCCGATACGCTTCTTGATGTACTGCGGTGGCGGGCTGACCGCCAGCCCGATCAGGTTGCCTATGTCTTTCTGCGAGACGGGGTGACCGGCGATACCGTTCTGACGTACGGAGAGCTAGACGCCAAGGCTCGCGCGATCGCTGGTTTTCTTCAGCAGCGGGTCCAGCCTGGGGATCGGGTCATGCTCCTTTATTCTCCCGGACTCGATTTTGTAGCTGCGTTCTGGGGATGCCTCTATGCAGGCGTCTTGGCGGTCCCGGCTCCCCCCTTCGATCCGCTTCGAATCAAACAGACGCTGCCCCGTCTCCAGTCTATTGTCCGGGATGCCCAGGTCAGCGGCGTCTTCACAAGATCGCTGGCCGGTATTGATGTGAACCGTGTTCAGCTCTCCGGGGATGGGGACCATCTGATTCCCTGGTTTGCGACTGATGAGGTCTCTTTGGATTGGGCGAAACAATGGACCGCCGTGGTGTGCCAGCCTCAGGACGTGGCGTACCTGCAATATACGTCTGGTTCGACCTCTTCCCCAAAAGGTGTAATGGTGACGCACCGAAATCTGGTTCACCATTGTGAATATTTCACGAAGTTTGTGCACTATGATTCCGAGTCCAGAACACTCTCATGGATGCCACATTTTCATGACTATGGCCTGGTGAAAGGCATTCTCCACCCGCTCTCCGCGGGGATTCCCACGTATCTCATGTCTGCTCTCGCCTTCCTCAAGCGCCCGATATGTTGGTTGAAGGCGATTGAGCGGTACGGCATCACCCATAGCGGAGGCCCGAACTTTGCCTATGGGTACTGCGTGCGGGGGACCACGCCAGAGGAGCGGCAGGGACTCAATCTCAGTTCATGGCAGGTGGCCAGTTGCGGGGCTGAGCCCATCTCGATGCAGACCGTGCAACAGTTCACCAAAGCCTTCGAATCATCGAGATTCCGACCAGAGGCCTTTTACCCAGCCTATGGAATGGCAGAGTTCACGCTGCTTATCTCTCTCAAACCGAAGCAGGTCGCGCCTGGCTATTGTTTCTTGGATGGATCTTCTCTGGAAAAGGGGATGGTCCGAGACGCTGGAGAAGGCCAGAAGGGAACGAGGTCGGTAGTGAGCTGTGGTCAACCGGTGGGGACTACGCAGGTGGTCATTGTTGACCCGCAGACCATGAAACCTTGTGCCCCCGAGGCTGTTGGGGAGATCTGGCTGGCGGATCCCAGCGTAACGAAGGGCTACTGGAATCGGCCGGACGAGACGCAACACATATTTGGAGCTCGTCTGGCTGAGACGGGCACGGGGCCATATCTGCGGACGGGCGACCTGGGTTTCATGAGAAAGGGAGAACTGTACGTCACCGGAAGGCTGAAAGATCTGATCATCATTCGCGGGCGGAACTATTATCCCCATGATTTGGAGTGGGTGGCCGAGCAAGCGCATCCGGGATTGCGGCGAGGATGTGGGGCGGCCTTCTCGATTGAGAGCGAGACCGGAGAGCGTGTGGTACTGGTCTATGAGATTGAGAAGAAGTTGCCTGAATCAGACTTGGCGGAGGTGATGAGCTGTATCCGTCGCGCGCTGGCTGACGGGTATGAACTGGAAGTTCACCAGGTGGTGCTGGTCAAGTCCGGAACGATTGCCAGAACCTCCAGCGGGAAAATCAAGCGGCACGCTTGCAGGGCGGATTTTGAGTCCGGTCAGCTCGCCGTGGTTGGGATGAGTACGTTGGGGATGATCGAGGAGGAGCAGAACATTGGGCCGCTGGGCGAGATTCCACGAACTCCGGTCGAGAAAAGGTTGGCTGATATCTGGCAAGAAGTGCTGGGCGGATCTCAGCCACGACGACATGAGAACTTCTTCGCGCTCGGGGGCAATTCTCTCCTTGCTGCACAGGTTGTGGCACGAATACTCGATGTGTTCCACGTCGAACTCCCTCTCAGTGTTGTCTTTGAATATCCGACATTTTCTGCGCTGGCTACTCGTGTCAGTGAACTCAGCACCGGTAAGAATACGACGGAGACCGCCATAGAGGGGCTTGGATCCTCAGGCGGCGGGCTGGAGATTCCTCTCGTACCGCTTTCCCCTGTATCAAGACAAGGCAGGATGCCGCTCAGTTTCTCACAGCAGCGACTCTGGTTCTTGGAGCTGGTTAATCCCAGCAGCTCGATTAATCATATCTACATCGGCGTGCGTCTACGGGGTCCTCTCAACCCTGAGACGTTGGAGCGGTCGATACGGAAAATCATCAGTCGGCACGAGATTCTTCGAACCCGATTCGGATCGGAGAGGGGCGAGGGATTCGCGGAAGTCTCCGGTGAGGCAGTCTTCACGATGGTGCACCATGATCTCCAGGCACTGAACCAGGCAGAGCAAGAAATAGAGGTCCGCCGGCTCCTACGAACGCAGGCCGGCCAACCGTTTGATCTTGGACGGGGGCCGTTGTTCAGGGTCGCGTTGGCGGCACTCGACCAGGATCAGTATGTCCTGGCGCTGACATTCCATCACCTCATAGCCGATGGTTGGGCTCTTCGTGTTTTTTGCAAGGAATTGGCTCTACTCTACGAAGCTGGCGGTGAGGTTCGAGGGGCTGGACTATCGAAGCTGAGTGTTCAATATGCGGACTATGCAAATTGGCAGCGAAGCAGGCTTAATCAAGGCCTTCGTGAGGTCCATCGAGCATACTGGATCGGGCAGTTGAGCGGCGTCCGCCCACTCGTTGAGCTACCGGCCGACCGTCCGAGGCCGCGCATGCGAACGTTTGAGGGAGGCGTGCGGTCACGGTCTCTCTCTCCGGGACTTGCGAAGGCCTTGGATATCTTCTGCCGACAGCAGGGCGTGACCACATTCATGGTGCTGTATGCCGTCTTTGTGGCATGGCTCCATCGCTACACACAAGAGTCTGATGTTGTGGTTGGATCGGTGGTGGTCGGACGGCGTCGTGTGGAGATCGAGGATGTGATCGGGGACTTTGTGAATACGGTGGCGTTGCGGTCTGAACTCTCGGACGAACTCACCGGACAAGACTTGTTGAAACAGGTACGTCGTGTAGTGACAGATGCGTTTGATCATCAAGATCTGCCGTTTGAAGAGGTGGTCGAGGCGCTCTCATTACGACGTGAGGGGGCGCTTTCCCCGCTCTTCAACGTGATGATTGTGTGTGAAGATGACCCCTTGTCCGCATTCAAAATCAGAGGCCTTGAGGCCACCCATCTTCCCTGGGAGGTGACCGCGGTGGGGTTCGACTTGGTCTTGATGGTCGTGAACAAGGTTCAGGGCTTGGAACTGGCGTTGCTCTACGATGCCACAATTTTTGATCAATCTACCGTCAGTCGCATGTTGGGGCAGCTGGAGTCTCTCCTTGGGGAATTCATCAAGAAACCTGAGGCCCGTCTTGGCGAGCTCTCGTTACTCACGTCGGAAGAGCGTCGGCACATTTTGGCGGAATGGAACCGCACCAACGATCCGGTTCCATTTTCCTCCGGCATCCATGCGCTCATCGAGGCGCAGGTGGAGCGGACTCCGGAGGCCATCGCGGTGACTTGTGGGGACAAGTCTGTCAGCTACCGGGAATTGAATCAACGTGCGAATCGAGTCGCCACGGCCTTGCAGACGTTAGGGGTATGTGCCGACGTACCAGTAGGGCTCTGTGTCGAGCGCTCGGTGGACGGTCTTGTGGGTCTCCTGGGTATTCTCAAGGCGGGAGGGGGCTATGTTCCCTTGGATCCGTCCTTCCCCGATCACCGTCTTCGGCTCATGCTGGATGATGCGAAGGTTGCAATGGTAGTGACACAGGGGCACCTCCGTAGACATTTAGATGGCTATGGAGGCCAGATATGCGACGTGGAGACTCTCTGTCAATCCACAATGAAGGGAGGGGAGGAGAATCTCGCGGTCCCCGTTTCCCCTGATCAACTGGCGTATATCATGTACACCTCAGGGTCGACCGGGAGACCCAAAGGTGTAGCTGTAACACACCGCAATCTCGTGACGTCTCTTCGTGCCAGGCTTCAGTATTACCCGGAACCGATCTCTCGGTTCCTACTCACCTTCTCTCTGGCTTTTGATGGTTCTGTGACGGGAATTTTCTGGACCTTATTGCGGGGAGGGGAATTGGTCATTCCTCCGGAGGCTGCCCATCGCGACCCGGCCGAACTTGCTGCGCTGATTGCACGGCACCATATCTCGCATGTTGTCTGGGTACCTTCTTTATACCACGCCGTGCTTGGTGAGGCGTTGAATACACAGCTGGAATCACTTCGTATCGTCATTACCGCCGGAGAGAGCCTTCCTCTTGAACTCGTGAGACGGCATTACCAGTTCGTGCCTTCCGCCACGCTGTACAACGAATATGGGCCGACGGAAGCCACGGTCTGGTGTAGCGTGTATCACACGACACGCCAGGAAACAGGAGCGCGAGTGCCGATCGGGAAACCGATCGATTGTATGCAGCTGTATGTGTTGGATGCAGGCTTGGAGCCGGTGCCCATCGGCGTACCGGGGGAGCTGTATGTGGCGGGGGACTGTTTGGCTCGCGGGTATGTGAACCAGCCACAGTTGACCCAGGAACGGTTTCTCACGCACCCGCACGTGGCTGGTGCCAGGCTGTACCGGACAGGCGACCGGGCTCGGCACCGGGAGGACGGCAATGTTGAGTTTCTTGGGCGAGTGGATCAGCAGGTCAAGCTGCGTGGGTATCGGATCGAATTGGGTGAAGTCGAATATGTGCTGAGTAATTTTCCTGGCGTGTATCAAGCTGCGGTTCTGCTCCGACAGGATAAGCCGGAGCAGCAACGGTTAGTGGGCTATGTGACTGGCCTGCCAGAGCTTAAAGTGATACTCGATCAGGTTCGGAGTTATGCCGTTGCCCGATTACCGCACTATATGGTCCCATCCGTCATCCTGTGGGTGGACGTCATGCCACTCACTGCGACAGGAAAAATCAATCGAAGCGCCCTTCCTGTTCCTGAAGAGACAGCAGGCCAGGCAGCAGCCAAGATTGCTCCGAGGAGTCAGGTGGAAGAGGCGTTGTCCGAGCTGTGGAAATCTGTTCTTGGGGTACCAGTGGCTGGCATTCATGACAATTTTTTTGAGCACGGAGGCCACTCCCTTTTGGCCACACAGCTTGTTTCCAGGATGCGTGAAGCCTTTGATGTTGAAATCTCGCTACGTGTGCTTTTTGAGCGACCGACTATCGTGGGTTTGGCCGAAGAAGTGACACGTGTGCGCCGTGGGGAGTGGAAGGCTTCAGCGTTTCCGCCGATCGTTCGGGTGCCCCGAGACCAGCCCCTGCCTCTATCCTATTCTCAGCAACGCATGTGGCTCATGTATCGGCTGGCTCCTGAAGGCACGGCATATAATATACCGTTTGCCTCGCGGCAGATGGGTCCTCTCAATAAAGCAGCCCTCCGGAGTACGATCGATGCGATCTGTAGCCGTCATGAGGCATTCCGGACGACCTTTGCGATGACCAGTGAGGGACCGGTCCAAATCATCAGCCCCTTCCGGCCTCCTCATTGGGTTGAGGTGAATCTCTTTTCACGGTTGCCTGACGAACATCGACGGCAGGAGGCGGCTCGGCTTGTAGAGCAGGAAGCGACCCAGCCGTTCGATCTTGAAAAGGGTCCCTTGGTAAGGTTCTTATTGATTGAGATCGGGCCCGAGGACCATGTGCTGATGCTCACGATGCATCATATCATCGGAGATCAGTGGTCGTTCGGGGTGATCGGGAGTGAGTTTGCGTTCTTTTACAATGCGTTTTGCCGAGGGGAGGTTCCTTCTGCCAAGCCGATATCCCTTCAGTATGCCGACTATGCGGTGTGGCAACGGCGTTGTCTCACCGACGAGTGGCTCAGCACACAGTCGGATTATTGGCAGAAACAGCTGGTAGGACTGTCTAAGCTCTCGTTACCGACGGACTATCCACGCCCTGTGATGCAAACGTTTAACGGTTCGCATTGTATGGTGGAGTTGCCTGCCTCGTTGATCGAACGACTGAAGCAGTTCAGCGCAGAACACAACGCGACGGTGTTCATGACCCTGCTGGCCTGTTTTCAAATCCTGTTGAGCCGATATTCAGGCCAGAGTGATATCGCCGTGGGCTCTCCTATTGCCAACCGGACTCAATCGGCGGTCGAATCGATTATCGGTTCGTTCGTCAACACATTGGTGTTGCGCACCGATCTCTCCGGTAACCCGACGTTCGTCGAGATGTTGGCGCGGGTCCGCGACACGGCGTTAGGGGCCTATGCCAATCAGGATTTCCCGTTCGATAAGCTGGTGGAGACGATGCATTCAACTCGTGACCATAGTTCTGCCCCGCTGGTGCAGGTTCTCTTCAATTTACCGAATGCACCCATCGGGGAGATCAACGTCCAGGGCTTGAGTTGGGTGCTGTTTGAGGTGGATACAAGAGCCGCGCAGTTTGACCTCAGTCTGACGGTCGAAACAGAAATTGCCCGCAAAGCCTATTTGACATTCAATACCGATCTCTTCGAGCGTCAGACCGCTGAACGTATGTTGGGACAGTACAAAGTCCTGCTCCATAACGCATTGGCAAATCCCACCGCCAAACTTTCCGATCTCTCCATGCTCACGGTGCCTGAGCGTACCCAGATCTTGCAGGACTGGAATCGAACGCACACCGACTATCCTCAGTCCGAATGTTTTCCACAACTGTTTGAAGGCCAAGTCGAAAGGACGCCTGATGCCCTCGCGTTGTCGATAGGGCAGGCGACCGTACGATATGGCGAGCTCAATGCCCGAGCGAACCGATTGGCCCGCTATCTCCGGACGCTGGACGTCCGGCCTGGCGTGGTGGTGGGCATTTGTCTCGAACGGTCAATGGAGATGGTCATCGCGTTGCTGGCCGTACAGAAAGCCGGTGGGACGTATGTTCCTCTCGATCCTGAATATCCTCGAGATCGCCTTCGATTTATGGCGGAGGATGCCGCCGCCGCGATCGTGCTCACGTCCGAAGGTCTTTCCGATCGGTTTGATTCTCGATCCTGCCGCATGCTGTGTCTTGATCGGGAGCAGGAGCGGATTGCACAAGAGGCGAATCATAACCTTCCGCCGACCGCGACCTCTCAAGACTTGGCGTACATCCTTTACACATCGGGATCGACCGGGCAGCCCAAGGGGGTGGAAATTCCCCACCGGGCGCTGGTGAATTTCTTGTGCTCGATGCGGCAGAAGCCGGGATGTTCAGCGCGAGATGTGATGGTGTCTGTGACGACGCTGTCGTTCGATATTGCCGGGCTGGAGTTGTATGTGCCGCTGCTGGTGGGGGCCCGTGTCGAAATCGTCAGTCGAGCTGTGGCGATGGATGGACGGCAATTACGGGCGGTCTGTGAAGCTGTGGAGCCAACGATCATGCAAGCGACCCCTGCGACCTGGCGAATGCTCATTGAGGCTGGATGGCTGGGCAGCGACAGGCTGACGATACTCTGTGGAGGGGAGGCTCTTCCACAGGATCTTGTGGGGGCACTGCTGGATCGTAGCGCCGCCTTGTGGAATATGTATGGTCCGACTGAAACCACGATTTGGTCCACGATCGAGAAGATCCAACGAGCAGATCAGGAGATATCTATTGGGCGTCCGATCGCCAATACTGACATCTATATCCTGGATCAATTCCTGCAGCCGGTACCCGTTGGAGTTTCAGGGGAACTCTATATTGGGGGTCATGGTGTAGCACGAGGATATCGTGGGCGTGATGAATTTACGAAGGAACGGTTCGTTCCCCATCCATTCTCGACAGAGCCTGGCGCGAGATTGTATCGAACGGGAGATGTGGCTCGCTATCGTTCTGATGGACGTATCATGCATCTCGGTCGAGTGGATCATCAGGTCAAGATCCGGGGGTTCAGAGTCGAACTGGGAGAGATTGAAGCGGTGCTGAGTCGCCATCCCGCAACCCGTCAGGTTGTGGTGACCACGCGGGAGGATCAGCAAGGCTTCAAACAACTGGCGGCGTATCTGGTGTGTAAGGAGGGGGCGAGGCCAAGCCTGACAGAACTGCGTGCCTGTGTGCGGGCTGAACTTCCTGACTATATGACCCCTTCCTTCTTTGTGTTTCTGGAGTCGATGCCCTTAACGGCCAATAACAAGGTCAACCTGCAAGCCTTGCCTCCTCCGGCCCCCGTTCTCGTAGATGGGCAGCCTCAAGTTGGGCCTCGGGATCAGGTGGAAGTTCAACTGACGCTCTTGTGGCAACAGGTACTAGAAGTTCCAAAGATCGGGATCCATGACAACTTTTTCGATCTGGGGGGCCATTCTCTCAAGGCGGCCCAACTCTTCTTTCTTCTCGAACAGGTGTATGGAAGGCGCCTTCCGCTCGCAACGCTGTTCCAAGCGCCGACCATTGCAGAGCTCGCGTTGGTCCTTTCGCGCGAGCAGTGGGTGCCGCCATGGCAATCGTTGGTCGCAATTCAGCCGAGTGGGACTGCGATGCCGATATTCATGGTGCCGGGAGTGGGCGGCAACGTGTTAGTCTTCGCTCAGTTGGCGAAGCTGTTGGGAGTGGATCAGCCGTTTTATGGATTGCAGGCCAGGGGATTGGACGGAAAAGAGACGCCGTTTACCTCAGTGCCGGAGATGGCAAGGCATTATATCGGTGAGATCCACACCGTTCGCCCGCACGGGCCCTATACTGTCCTTGGTATCTGTACCGGTGGGCTGATTGCGTATGAAATGGCTCAACAGTTACGCGAGCAGGGGGAAACTGCCACCTTGGTGATGATGGACACCTGGCATCCGTCCTCGTACCGGCCACATCGGTATCAGTGGTCAATGAAGTTTTGGCTCGCTCTCTTTATTGCATGGAGAACTATAGGAAACATTCATGTGCTTCTCCGTATGTCGGTTAAAGATTGGTTGCCGTTCATCCAGCGCAAAAGCGAGAGGCTGCTGTCATTTTTACGAAGTAAAACTGGCGAGGATGACCTCTACGTTGAGTTCCAAGTCGAACGTGTGACGCAATCGACGCGTCAGGCGGTGGCTCGCTACGCCATGCGCAAATATTCTGGTCGCATTCTGAATATCGTGGCGTCGAAACGGAACATAGCTGAGACGGTGACTGATACCAGACATGCATGGGAAGAGCTTGGTGGCAAGGGGAGTCAGACTGTGCAGGTGGCGGCCAGAGACTCAGGGCTCCTGCTTACGTCACCCCATGTCGGCGAAGTGTCCAGGCATCTTCAAGCCTTCCTTCGCGGTGAAAGTCAAAACGAGAGCGCCGGTGACCGCCTCCCTCGTGATATGAGTGCATAATTCCCATTCCCCTCTTCCGTGAACATGAGGCCGATTGGCGATGCCCTTTGGACGATTTCTTTACTTTATTGTACAGCGTTCGCGATCGATGGCCTGGCTCATGGTCTGTGTCGGTGTCTCATCTGGTCTTTTGAGCGCCGGGGTTTTGGCGCTCATCAATTATGTGCTTCATCATCCCTCCGACCATTCCTCTCAGGTGATGCTGGGGTTCGTTGCCCTTGTTGCCGGGAAGATTCTGTCAAACCTGGGGTCTCAGCTCCTGCTGGTCCGATTCTCACAAGACACGATTTTGGATCTCTCGCTGTCGCTCTGTGCGAAGATCGTACGGGCTCCGTTGCGTCGATCCGAGCAGCGAGGGGCTGCGAATACGCTCGTCGTCCTGACGGACGACGTGAGTTGGGTGACCTGGGCCATCCAATGTTTCCCTCAATTGATCATGAATGTGGCCATGGTGCTGGGTTGCGGAGTGTATCTTGCCTGGCTGTCGTGGGGGGTATTTCTGGGGGTGGTTGGAGTCACCGTCATCGGCGCCCTGGGGTATCGGTGGCTGCACACCAGCGCCCGTAGCGTGATTTCAGAATCCCGGGAGGCGCGGTCCGAGTTGTTTCAACATTTTCGTTCTCTCACAGATGGGTTGAAAGAGCTGTTGATGCATCAGGCGCGTCGGCAGGAATTTGTGAATCAGGAGGTGCGAGGGGCGGCGGAGTTGTATCGGAACGCGAATATAGAAGCGACGCGGAGACAAGCGTTGTCGGAAGTTTGGACCCAGCTGTCATTTTACTCGCTCATCGGATTGATCGTCTTTCTGTTTCCATCTGTTGTGGCGGTGTCCCCTGAGGCGCTTACCGGATATATCGTGGCTGTTCTCTACATGATGGGTCCTATCTGGAGCGTGATCGGTTCGATGCCGACGATTGAGCGAGGTCAAGTGGCATTGGAGAATATCGAACGATTAGGCGTCTCTCTGGACATCGGCCCCACGGACACCCAGACAATAGAGGTGGCACGCGTTGAGGCCGGGAGCCTGCCTATTGTGCAGTGGACCGATGTCGTCTTTTCATATGGCGAGGAGAAGGGGGTTGAGATGCCCTTTTCTCTTGGTCCAATCAGCCTCGATCTGCATCCTGGCGAACTGGTATTCGTTATTGGAGGGAATGGGAGTGGGAAGACGACATTCGTGAAAGTCCTTTCGGGACTCTATCAGCCCTCGCAGGGGCATGTGACGCTGGCCGGTACGATGATTGCCGATGCCAATCGTGAGTGGTATCGTGAACATTTCTCGGTGGTATTTTCGGACTTTCACCTCTTCAATAAACTTCTGGGCCAGTCGGATGCTCACACGGAACGCCTTGCGTCCGAATACTTGCGATTGCTCCACATGGATCAGAAAGTCACGGTGCGTGAACGTGCGTTTTCCACCCTCGACCTGTCGCAGGGGCAGCGAAAACGCTTGGCGCTTGTCACGGCGTATTTGGAGGATCGCCCGATCTATGTATTCGATGAATGGGCAGCGGACCAAGATCCGCAGTATAAGGAAATATTTTACAAGACGTTGCTTCCGGACCTGCGTGAGCGGGGGAAATTGGTGATTGTCATTACTCACGACGACCGGTACTTCCACCTCGGCAATCAGGTCATTAAATTAGAAGACGGCAGGGTTGTGGAGCATGTGAAGACCGGAGTAGAGGGGCGTCGATCGTAACGATCACATCATGATATCAAATGTCTGCGGTCTGGAAGGTATTGTGGTGATTTCATTTCAGTCAATTGAGCATATGACGGGTACAGAGTGGCCGGGTCATTCCCGTCTTGAACGGAACGTCGTTCATCTCTGGGGAATTGAGCTCGATGGGTCATCACAATGCTTGGGGCGATGCGCGCAGTGGCTAGACACAGAAGAACAGTATAGGGCCAGGCGCCTGATTCACGAGGAGGACCGGAGGCGTTATGTGCTTGCGCATGGAGGGCTCAGGGCTGTGTTGAGCCGGTATCTCGGAGTCGGTCCTGGTGTTGTTGAACTGTGTCGCGATGAAGTAGGGAAACCTTTCGTGCCGAGGAAATCGCAAGGTCAGTCCCTGATCAGGTTCAATATGTCCCATGCGCATGGCCGAGCGCTCATTGCGGTCTCACAGGGGCAAGAGGTTGGAGTTGATCTCGAACGGATTCGCTCGGATATAGAGGTCGTAAAACTTTCTGAACGGTACTTTGCCACCTCCGAACATGCCCTGATCATGCAGTTGACCGAGGAGCAGCGTGCGCCGAGATTTTTCCGCTACTGGGTCGCGAAAGAAGCGGTGCTGAAGGCGCAAGGTATCGGACTTCAGGCGTTGCAGCAGTGCGAGATTCTCTTAGGAGCGGAGAGAGCCGATGCCGAGGTTCTGGTCTCAGAGGGCTCTCCACTCCACAGTAATTGGAGGGTTCGTCTGCTTGCTTGTGGCGAGGGATGGGAAGCGGCTGTGGCGGCTCAGGGGGCTGACTGGGTCGTGCAGTGCGGTCCCGCAGGATGCTGAAAAAGTCCGTCTTCGCTCGCTGCGGCCTTGCTGGACGGCCTTTTTGAGCATCCTGCGGGGGCTCGGTGCCCCACCTGTGCAGACTATCGAAGGTATTGCGTGATGAAATAGATTTTTTCGAAATCTGCCTAGCGCGACGCCTTGCCTGCTCCTATGGAGTTGAAAGCGGTTTTGTCGCCGGGTATGCCTCTCGGAGGTTCTTGAAGAACTTCTGAATGAGGGCCTGGCTCTCCTGTTCGAGTATCCCGCCAGTCACGGCGACCCGGTGGTTCAGCTTCGGCTCTGATGGCAGGTCGAACAACGATCCGCAGGCGCCGGCTTTCTGATCCCATGCCCCAAAGACGACTCGGGACACCCTCGCTAAGATAATCGCGCCGATACACATCGAACAGGGCTCGACGGTCACGTAGAGGGTCGTGTCGGTCAAGCGCCATGTGCCCAATGCCGTTGCTGCGGCACGGATCGCAATGACCTCCGCATGGGCTGTGGGATCCTGCCAGAGTTCTCGATAATTATGTGCTTGGACAAGAATCTGGTTGTCGTGAACGATCACGGCGGCAATCGGCACTTCGCCGACAGCCGGCGCCTTGGCTGCTTCTTCCAGGGCCGCTCGCATAAAGATGAGATCCTGTGCGCGCTCGTCTCCTGGCACGATTGTCTCCTCAACGGAAGACCGTTGTTTGGTTTGTCTGGTTTGTTTTGTTTATTTGGTTGAACCAGACTAACCGAATAAATCAGAGAAACCAGATAAACAAAACAAACCAGATAAACCAGACAGACCGGGCTACGACTGGCTCAGGAGATAGATTTGTCCGGTCGGCTGCGGGCGGCCGCCTGATGGCTCAAGGCTGACGGCAAAGGTCTTTGCATCCACGAAGCTTGGCGCCTTCTTGACGAGTAGGTGAGCGGCTTTCCCGGAATCCATATTAAAGGTCCCGATGCTCACGGGTTTGTCGTGAATAGCCCATAGCTGATACGTCGTGCCGGCGGGAGATTCGGGTAGGTTGACGGAGTAGAGCCAGACCTTTTGGGTGCGCGAATCGTACAGCAGGAACCCCGCGGCCTGTTTTGCCATGTCCGATCCGGCGAGGGAGACCGTCTTTGCGTTGGGAATTCGAAGGAGTGTGGCCAATTCGTCCTGAGGCGTCTCGACGGTGCGAGTGTTTCCACGCTGGCTTAATTGAACACGTATCTCTTCCAGTTCAGCCTCGCGTTGGGTCAGCTGTTCTTTGGTTTCAGCGGTTTCATCCGTTCGTTGCTGCAATTCGTTACGTAATTCAGCAAGGGCCTTGGCTTGGTCGCCGGCCTCACGTTGCAAATTTGCAAACTTCGTCGATGTCTCCTTGAGCGATGCTTCGAGCTGCTGAATATTCGATGTCGTGACGGAACGTTCTGTCGATACGCTCCAGGCGACATATCCACCGACCGCCACGACGAGGAATGTGGCGAAGCCCAGGGCCCAGGGGAGTGACGATGATTGGGCAGGGGCGACGGGTGGAAAAAGATGGTTCATCCATTCGCCCGGCTCCAAACTCTGCTTAACCGGTTCATGTGTGGCCGCTTCAGCTGGGATGGATGCGGGGTTTCGTTCAGCCATGATGGTGGCTTTAAGGGAGGGTGGGGGCGTGATTGGGCTGAGAGCCAGTGGGAGGAGCGCGGCGACAGATTGAAATTCTTTTAACGCAGCGTGGCAAGAGACGCAGCCGGAGAGCAGGTGGGCTTCCAACGCCTGTCGTTCGCTCCGGTCTAGTGCCCCTGCAGCATACAAAGGAACCGATTCTTCAAGTTCTTCATGCGTCATTGCAGCTCACCCTGGTGTCCCCACTGTTGGAGGCTCTCTCGGAGTTTGGACATCCCCAGTTTGATCCGTGTCTTGACAGTCCCTAGCGGCTGGTTCAGCCTCGTGGCGATCTCGGTATGGGAGAGCCCTTCGTAGTAGGCGAGTTCAATCGCTTGCTGCTGCGACTGAGGTAGTCCTGCCACAGCGGCTCCAATCGCAGTGCGTAGTTCTTGATCGGCCTGCGTCTCAAGCGGGCTTGGAGCAGGGTCGGCCACCTGTGTCGCCATTCCACCTTCCAGTGAATTGGTAGCCCGATAGCCTCGTGAGGCTCTGGCCCTTAGCCGGTCGATGGCGCGGCTTTTGGTGAGGGTAATCATCCAGGCGATCGGGGTTCCTCGCCCGACGTCATAGCGGGAAACTTTCCGCCAGACTTCTAAATAGACATCCTGCAACAGCTCCGCCGCTTCCTCCCGATTCCCCAACATTCTGACTGCCAATGTGAACAAGAGCGTGCTCGAGTAGTCGTAGAGCTGACTGAATGCTTGCTGATCGCCTTTGACGACACGGGCCAGTAACGTGGGGTCGATGATCGAGGTGGCGTGTGGTGAGGGTGTGTCCATTACGAGAGCGAGTTATGGAAAGAAAATCGTAATCGTCTCATGCCCGCCACGACTATAACACTCTACGGAAGGAACGGGCAAAAGGATCTATGAAAAATGCGGGACATTCAGGCCAAAACGGACAGCGATTGTTCTCAGCTCTGTCGTGTGGCGAGAGTGGCCAGCAACCAGGCAGATACCAATTTACATCCTTGCCAAGAGAGGTGCCAGGCCCGAGCGATATACGAGCGGATAAGACCCATGGGGCTTGATAATCCGTAACGCTGGGTCATGAATTGAACGGATGGAAAAAGGAGCGCATAGGTGTAGTGGATTTTTTGTCGAAAACCTTGTAACGAACAAAGAAGTGCAAATTCCTCTCGTCCGTATAGTGATGGTTGAGCCAGCATATGATCTCGGATCGGGCGAAGGGGAATCGAGTGAGAGGGCCGTGAAGGAGAGAGAAGGCGGCGAATGATTGAGTCGGGGATGGTGGAATGGAAGTGATGCCTCACGGTCGCCAGCACATCGGCGACGAGGTTGGCCTGGCCTATCTCCTGAGCGTGATGCACGAAGATGTTCCAGTCTAGGCGCGAGTGCTGTTGACGGATCAACCTATCCAACTCGTAATACCATAACAGCGGCGCATGTTCGCCCTTATGAAGAAGGTGAAGGCAGAGATGAAGGAGAAGATCCTCTTGCCCGAGTGCCCAAGTCTCTCTATTCATCCATTGTTGTTTTACGGTCCGCGCCCATACCGGCGCCATGTCAGTGGCAGCAACAAATGGTGGATAGGCTAGCGTCCAATGGGGTTCGACGATGAGACCATGCTGAGGGTGAATGAATTCGAGTGAATAGGAAAAGGCTTCCAGAAAACCTGGCTGCTGTTCATGCCGTAGATAACCGAACTGGTCGAACATGTCCCTGATGGCCGAGAGGTCTTCGCGATGAACGAGTATGTCAAGATCGTCCATCTGGCGCATTGAACAATCGCCGTAGAGTTGTGCAGCGAACACCGGGCCACGAATGGGAATGCTCGTGATGCCACGCGTTTGGCATGCAGTCAGGATATGTTCGAGCTCGTTCGTGAGGAGTAAATTCCATGCCGTCTGCTGTACCATCTGTTGCGTGAGGAGCTGTAGTACATGACTAGGGACGAGGTGTTGGTCGTTGGAATGATTGAGCCGGCGAAAGAGCAGCGCCGCTAACCGTTGAGCAATGGCTTCCTCGATGATTGTCGTCCAGGAATCGTGAGTCAGGGCTGTGAGTTGTTCACGCTCAAAGGGGTCTTCCAATAGCAACGTCATGAGATAGGGATGCACCGATGGGATCGTCAGCATGAGAGTGCCAGATCGTGGAGAATGGCTGCCTGCACAGCAGGAAGTGCCGTGAAAGAATCAGGGACGGTCAACCGACGAACTGGGATGTGAGTCACGAGACGATGGAGAAAATCGAACTCTCGCGTCAACATGCGGCGGTCTCGAATATCTAGTTTGAACGCGAGTGAGAGGAGTGTCATGAGCGCTTCGCGCTCTGCGAGCTGGGATACCTCAGGAGTAGAGACTGATGTCCCCTGCTCCGTGTCGTGTGAATCCAGCACGTAGATAGCAACCAACGGCACTGCAGAAGAGCAAAATGATGCCGCAGAACGCGTGTCAGTGAATCGCTGTTTAGGGGTGTAATGCGCCACTGGCGCACAAGATCCAATCGTGCCAAACAGCGCGGAAATCGCATCGTCCCAGAGCCTGACGCCAGGATAGGCGGGGATGGCGACGATGTGTCCATCGTGGAGATGCAGGACGACACAGTCATCGGTTAACACGGAATATCCCGCAGACAGAAAGCTTGCCGCCAAGGTAGATTTTCCTGCGCCGGTTGGACCGACGAATGCACAGGCGCCATAGGGTGTGACGACCGCGGCCCCGTGCAAGACCTCATCCCCTTTGTAGTTGAGTACAAGGGGAAGGACCTGATCCAAGAGCAGGTGATGCAGGGTGTGTGCAGGCGTCTTCGCCTGTGGAATACAGCGAATCGAATCGCTCGACGTGTCGTACACAAAGTCGGCCAGATGGGGAAAGTGCAGGAGGTAGCCTGAAGCGATTTCGGCGTAACGCAACCAGGGTGTGCCATCGGCAAGGGAGACGGTCAGGTACCAGGATGAGGGCAAGGGGATGGACTCACTAGACGACAAAAATTGAATTCGTAGGTCCGTATGCTCTGTCGAGTCCGGAGGCAGAGTCAGTTCCAATTCGTGCAGCCGCGCGTTACAACTCAGAATATGGCCGTAGATGCGGTACCGCACCGCTGTGTCCTGCCGATGTGCCACGATGGTCATACAGAATATCTGGTGACGACTTCGGCGACAAACGTGGCCGCGTTGGAGAGAGAAGGAAAGAGGTCAGGGTGACGATGTAGCAGTTCACACTCGATCTGTGCCAGCGGTCGTGTTCCGTCGCAGAGCGTCAGTACCGTCTGACGGGCCGTGCCCCAAGGAGAGAGGGTCGGCACGAATGCTGGGTGCGTGCGCTGCAAATCTTCCCTGGCAATGAGCATACCCTTCAACGTGGAATGGGTAAAGCGAAGGCGTTCTGTGTCAGGGCGATCGTTCTTTCGAATTTCTACCTTCCACGTGACGGCGATTTGAACAGGGAGGATCTGCATCGTGACGATAACCGCGTCGCCCGCTTGGACAGAAACAGGTCGGTCGAGAGGAAAGAAGACGTTGCGTCGATCGACACGCTGTTCGCTCAACGGCGAATTCGACATTGTGACCGATGGAGACAGTTGAGCCACGAACCAACAGCCCAGACCATGCAGCGTTCCAGTTCGGGTAATGGGCAACGTGCATCCAAAGTGAAGCGGCTGGGAGCCCGAGGTGCTTGGGTCCACGGAAAATGGTTCTACCGACGGGCCCAGTAACTGCTCAGGGAGCAGCTTGACGGGATAGCCCGTATTCGATGCCAGCGCTCGAGCTGGGCGAACGTCAAGCCCCGCAGGGGACCCATTCCAGAATTCAACCTGTTGCCACAGCGGACCGTGTTCGACAGGAGCGATGCAGAAAGTGATGCGTTGCGGAATGGTTACGCCGTTGGGTTTGAGAAATCGGCGGCGGGCATCGCTGAAATAGTCGAAGAGGCCGGCCTCAAATCCGAAGTGTCCGATCTGGTCGGCGAGAATGACGTCGGCCGGCTCCGGCAAGGCAACCCGGGTTGAAAGCCCCTTAATGAAACGAATGCGGTCTGTGAATCCATTGGCCTGACAGATATCGCGGGCCAGTTCGATCAGGCTGGTTTCTTCGATCGAATAGACGCGTTTCGCTCCTGCTTGGCAGGCCAAAAGTCCTAAGACACCGGTTCCACTGCCAAGGTCAACCACGACTGCGCCCGGCATGACCGATTCCTGAATTGCGCGACGGAACGCGGTGAGACGGACCTGATCCTCAAGATAGTGGCGATGTTCATCAACAATCAGCGACACAGCGGAGGCCCCACGAGATCAACGGTTCAAAGGCACGTGCCTGATTTGAATACCGGCGATGTTTCGTTCTACAGACACGCACCCATCCCCATCCCCATCCCAAACATCCCTGACATACCATCCGGAACGGATCCAGTGGCGCCCTGGGTCAATTTAGCAATGTCGCCGTATTCAACGAGTGTCGGCGTTGTGTAGAGTTTTTTCGGCTGAGCCTTCTCAGAATCCGATTCAATCTCTTGTGTCATAGGGCTCTTCCTCAATGGCGGCGATTGTACCGTATTCCTTGCGCGGCGGCTAGACAGAATATGAGGGCGCGACCTCCTGGCGGGTTGGCAGATCGGGCGGCAGGCGATGTTTCTGGAAGAGCGTGCGGTACCATAGCTCAACTCCAAAAACCATCCAGAGTGGAGCGACATGGAATCCATAGGTTTCGTCCCCACGGCTGTAACTACGAGCCATCGTCCGATAGGCATTCCAGACTTTGCCGCCATCGACCCATCCCATAGAGGCAACAGACAGCGACTGGAAGATCGCCTCAGTCGATTCAGCGAGGAGTGCTTGGGCGAAGATGCAGGAGAAATCCGCTTTGATGACCCGTTCCCGCACCGATATCGGGAGCCGATTTCCCATCGCCTTGCGCAGAATGAATTTTGGTTTATTTCCCCACCGTTGCTCTTCCGGCAAGGCGAGGGCAAATTCGATGATCCGTTGGTCGTTGAGCGGGTGGCGGCTCTCTACGCCAAGGAACGATGCCGCACGCTCGTCCAGTTCGGTTCCGTGAATGCCGAGGCCATGTACGGTAGAGCTGAACAGGTCTTGCTGAGTATAACTGGAATAGGGCGGTGCGAAGGAAGCCTGGCGAATGCGTTCCTGCATCTGTGTGCGATGCCAAAGCTCTGGCGATATCCATTCAGGAATGGTGCTGCGCCCAAGGAGCCATTTCCCCAGGTTCCGACACGATTGTGGAAGGAGTGGGAGAAGGCCGAATTGCACGAGCGGTAGAGAGAAGAGGCCAGGCGAAGAACTCTCATTGTACAACGGGCGATCAGCGTGGAGTCGTCGAAGCAGTGAGGGTATTTTTAGCCCGCGGACCAGGTCGGTATAGTGAAAAAAACTTCCGGTAAGCCACTCGTCTCCACCGGTTCCTGTCAGAAGAACGCGGCAACCCTGCCGTCGAGCCAGTGCCCGAAGCGGGGTGTGCATGGCGCCATTGGGGTGGTCGGGAAGGTCCTGATAGCGGAGGACATCGTCAAGAAAGCTAGTCAGTACCGGTGCCTGTGGGCCGATGAGGTGTGAAGGGAAGGAACCTTGTGCCGTCACATCGTTGATGAAGGCGTGTTCATCGCAAGGGAGCCCTGGAAAAATGAGAGAGAAAGTCTGGAAGCGATCTCGATCTTGCGGATTCGTTCGAGAGACAGCTTGCAGGAGACTCACGACGGATGAAGAGTCGAGGCCTCCACTCAACTCTAGGCCGATGGGCTTGTGGCTACGCAACCGGCATTGCACGGCTTTGCTGAAGAGCTCGTAAAAATGCTGGGCATAGTCGTCATCATTCGCATATTCAATTCGGCGGCGCGGATCGATCGTCCAATAACGGCGCGTCTCGCACCGACCTCGGCGAACGACGAGACTGTGAGCCGGTTCAAGCCGGGAGATTCCCTCGTAGAGGGTCTCAGTATTGGTGACGACGGTTCCGCTCAGGAATTCGGCGATCATCGCTTCATTGGGACTACGCGAGGTCGCATGGTGTTCGAACAGTGAAGGAAGTTCTGAGGCCCAGCAAAAAGTTGTCCCCTGGTGACAATAATACAAAGGTTTCAGGCCGAGAATGTCGCGAGCGCAGAAAAGCTGCTGACGACGGACGTCCCAGATCACCAACGCAAAGTCGCCGATGAGGTGTTCAGGGCAAGACTCTCCCCAATGCTGATACGCGCGGAGCATCAACTCGGCATCCGTATCGTTGCGGAGGTGGAAGCCTGCGGCATTCAGAGAGAGGGCGAGGTCTTTCCGATTGTCGATCCGCCCGTCATACGCGAGGCAAAGAGTTCCTGTTTCGTCCGTCCAGGGTTGTCGCTCATCAAGCGATTCCGAAGTGGTGTGGAGCATGACGTGGCCGATGCCCACGGATCCTTTAATCCAGTAGTCCGAAGCGTCAGGTCCGCGATGAGCAAGCCTATGGATCATGCGCTGAAGCAGCGCGGGGTCAGCTGGTTTCCCGTCGAGGTGATAGATCCCAGCCAGCCCACTCATGATGATAACCGGAGGAAGAGTGCATAGCGGCTTGTGAAGGAGACGGTGTCGCCGAGCACGATGCCATCTCGTTCGACCCATGCATGTCCTTCCATCGTGGTTCTGTTTTTGATGACGCCGAGGCAGAGTTCGACAGGCTCGTGCCGTGCGCGGAAGAGCCAGAAAAGGAGCAGTGAGCGTGGGAGGCAGCGGCCATCTCTGTGACTCACGGCCGTCGCCAGGTCGACTAGTGTGAATAGTCGATCCACTGTGCAGCGAGTACGGAGAAAGGGAACCCGGCTGAGCAGAGGAGATACGGCGATATGTGAGAGGAGGGACGTCAGGCGCGGGAGAGTGAGAGTGGTGAGCGCGACTCTGAGCCCGAGAGACAGTGCGGTAAGTTGCAGGAGCAGTGCGCGTTCGACGAGTGTGAGATTAGCGAGACGTCGGAGTGTGCTCAGCATCGGTCGTCAGTAACCCCTTGGCTAGGAGCTGATTGAGTAGGGCCTCCACGTCTTTCTGGAGCCGAGGCTCGTCTACCTCGTATTCGGCAAGGAGAGTTTCGATGGCCAATGCCGTTGAGCCATGTTCAGCAACAAGGTGCCACAGGCGAGTGCCCACTGCATCGAGCCCAAAATAGGTTCCTGTGCTGAGATTCAACAGCACGGATTCTCCTGCCAAGTCACGACACACTACATCGTCGGCGATACGGAGGCGCATAGTCGTATCCGTGAGTAGGGGGAACGAGGGCCTCACAATAGCCTTGGGTCGAAGGACTGTCAAGACAGGTCAATATGCAGGAGGATAGTCGTGGGCGCGTGAGTGGCAGGGGAGGCGTTCTACAATGACTTCGCCAAAATTGTGGCTGCGTCGGTTGCCCCTGTAGCTGAGGGCGGAGGCGTTGTGGGCGTGGGGAGATCAAGAACCGTTCTGAGCACGGCCTCCCACCGCCCTTTCACGAAGTCGTCAAGCGACAATTCCATGCCGCGTCCGTAGCGATGCAGGTAGTCCACCAACGGTTGTTCATCGACAAAATTGTATCGGCGGACGTACAGAACCGGCTGCTGCAGTGCGACCGCTTCAACAATGGTGCCGTAGCCAGGTTTGGTCATGATGAGATCGACGGAAGCCAGCAGGGTTTTAAATGAGAATGGGAGCGTCTTGATAGAATGAATCCGTGAATAGCCCGGTGGGATTGAGCTATCAATGAGGAAGCGATAGTGAAGGAGCTGTTCCATCTGTTCAAGTGGGAGGGATGTCAGGGCAATACCACCGAATCCAACCAGGACGGTTTTCTCATTAGGAACCAGGTTGATGGCTGAGGCAAGGCGATTTCGTTCAGGGGGGCTGGGGTTGGCTATCGGGCCGATATCGATGACGTTTAAGAAGGCATCGATTGTTGGAGCAGGGGTGATGCGAAGGGCCATGTCGGCATTCGCATAGGATTTCCGTATGCGCTGAATCAACTGCTGATGGGAATGGTCTGTGGCGTGGCAATATTCCTTGAGCACGATATCCCAGGTCAAGCTCACCAAGGCGATGGTCGGTATCTGCGCGCAAGAACCGGCTTCGATGGCGAGGTAGGGTGTGTCGGCGATGACCAACGCGGGAGATGCCGCCTGCATGGCGCCGACTTCGTTGGCCAGCCGAGCATTCCAGGTCTCGTGGAAATGTTGGTGTGCCACCCAGGTTGCGTCGACGTCGATCGTAAGAGGTCCGTCTTGGATACAACCGATGTCTTGTTGCGCGAGGCTATGTTGCCAGGGAATGGTCAGGCGGTTTTCGAAAAACGAGGCCGGGACGGTTGTACGAAGAATAGCCGTCAGTCCGGGGACGAGGTCTCCTAGCGCATTGAGTACGGGGACCACTTGCGCCGCGTGACCGAAGCCATGTCCAGAGATGGCACACCAAATTATCGGCATAGCAGGGTGCTGAAAAAACTCCTCAACGTCGTTCTCGAAATCCGTGAAGCGTATCTCGTGAAGCGTCGTTCATTTCCGGATTCGGACGTTTCACGCTTCACGAACGACGAGGCCGGTTTGGGAGCACCCTGAATTGAAATGCGTGAGGCCGTAAGCACATGGCTTAGCTGCTGGAGAACCCGGGTTCTATCGGGGCGATGTTGTATTGTAATTCGAGGTCGAACTCATCGATCAATTCATTGGCCGTGGAAATGCCGAGATCGGACTTCACTTCGCTGATCACAAGATCGATCGCCGCTCCCGCGTGTGCCCCGTACTGCGTCATCGCCGAATCAATTCGCTGTCTCGCTTCTTCAATCTTCATACGGCGCTCCTCGCTCCATCATTATCCGATTCGTTATCCCAATGTCCGAAGTAATGCTTCCATTTCAGGGACCAAGTCTCCCCCTCCGTTTGAACGACCGGAGCGTGAGGCGTCGATACCGGCTTGCAAGACGGGTCTCGCTTCGTTCTTTCGCCCTAAAGAAATGAGGGTACGCCCGAGGTGGAGATGCGACGCGACGTGGGTTGGGTCCAGTTGTGTCGCGACGGTCAGGTGCTCGACTGCCTCTTCAAGATTGCCACCTTCCTGGATAAGTTTATGTCCCAGCCCGTACCGACCGAGAAACCCCTTGGGGTGTTTGGTAACCATTTGTCTGAATGCATCAAGATCCACGCTGGTCTCCTCGCGAGTGTTGGGCGCATGATACCACTGCATGGAAGGAGAGAGCCAGACCTCTGCGGTGTGAACGATAAGTTTGTGTGAGGCTACCGGGGAGAGCTGTCTGGAAGAGATCGAGAGACAGGAACGGCACGGCTAGATGGGCGGTGGACTGCGACGGAGACGGTGCGAATCGGACGGTCCTGGGGTTGCATAGTGCCGGCAAGGAAAAAAGTTGAATCGTGAATGACTTGATCAAGCAGGGACGACAGGCAGGCTTCTGTGACCTGCCCTTTCAATTGTTCGATGACTTCCGGGTTGGCGCCGAACAGATAATAGTGGGCTGATCCATTGGATGTGGCGCTGTAGTGCTTCGTCTGCCCGTCCCATCGTTCCATTTCAAGCGACATCTGGGCCCCGTAGTCGTAATTGAGAGGGATGAAGGGGGCCAATGTAAACATCGACGCGCCGACGAGGAGGCCTCGCCAGGCGGCTTGGCCGGCATGGGGTTCTACAAGATTATCGATCGATAGCCGCACGGTGACGCGCGCTTGGCTTGTCGCTGGCTGTGCGTGGCCCGATTGATAATGTTGAGAGAAGAGGCGCGTAGCTTCGATGGCGCCGAGTACTTGCCGCTCGAGAATGGCAGGCGGAGCGATCGCTGAGCCATTGTGGGTGACCCGTAGCGTCTCAAGGAGGAGCGGCACGCGTGCATCGGTGGCCACTGTGGCACTGGCCGGCGGCGTGGTATCTGTGGGAGCTGCCAGCTCGATCCAATGGGAACAGCCGGCTCCGAGGCCGAGCGTCACGGTGAGCATACTGCCGATCAATAGTCGTGAAAACATCTGAGTCATCATCTTGTCTCCCCCTGATTTGGCAAGCTGCATAAAAACTCAGTTTCTGTTTCCAATCGCTGCGGCCTGATGGATCTTGCAGGATGCTCAAAATGTCCGTCCAGCGCGGCCGCAGCGAGTGAAGAGGGGAGACGTACGCTTCGGTACGTTGAGTCTCTGAACGATGCGAGAACAAAGCTGGTGGACTTTTTCAGCATCCTGTTAGAAAAAAAATGAGAAGCCGCCAAAGGGTAAGCTGGCGTTGAGCCCAAGATTGGGGTAACGCGTGCCGGCATTGGAGATATGGTGAAAGCGATAGCCGATGTTGAGTGCCGCTCGATCGGTCAGAAAATAGGAAACTCCGAATCCAGCCGTCAGGACAAAGTTGAACCGACTGGACTCTTCCGGGATCTTCCCGGCCAGATCGGTCCAAAAAGGACCTCCAGCGAATTCGGTATAGGGTCGGATGCGATCCCATCCGACGAACGTGTATTTGATTTTCGGGGTGAAGCCGACGCCGTGTGTAAGAAACGGTTCCCGGAATTGGATATAGACCATCTCAGCGCCGATCGAGACCTGTCCACGATACCAGCTGTCGCCCACCGGATCGGTGATGGTCATCATCCAGGAGGGCATGAAGGCCGGGCCTTGCTGCTTAGTGGTGTGGTCCTGTGTGAGACGATGGGGAAGCATGTAGCCGGCGGTGAGCCCCACTTCTTGCGTGCCGACCGTGATCATTGGTGAGCGATCTGCGGCATAGGCGGCGGTCGTCATCATGAGCGACCCAAGAGCCAATGCTGTAAGGACCCGAGCAAGAAATGGCATGCAGCATCCACGTCGATATCCTGCGGCTCTGTGATGGTGAAACGTGAAGCGACAGGGTGATGTTTCAAAGATAGCAGAGGATTCGGTTCTGTCCAGAAATACGCCATGTTCTCCTGTGCAGAAAATGAAAGAATGCTGGACAGTTGGTAGAGACTGTTGAGGTAAGCAGGAGAGGGATGAGAGGCTAACCGGGTGTTGACAAACCACCCTCGCCACGAAGAAATACAGGGTCTTCTCCTTTCCGAGTGGGTGATGGCGGCATAAGTTCATCATATCGGGTCAAGCCTGTCCTCTCGTCTGGCCCTTTCGACGGCCTGCATCTATGCTTCCGTTGGCCTTCCATACGAGATGCCTTGCCGGGATTCGGTCTCGAATGCCTCGTGCCGGCACTCATGAATATTCTGGGCTACACGAATAGGGAGCAAGCCACGTGCCTAATCTGATATGTGCCTGACCTCTGTTGTCGTCTGCGGTTTTTTTCAGATGGTGCCCAAGCAGAAACTTCTTATTGAAGGCGAAAGGGGGTCCATATGAATCCAAAACGATTCAGTCGTGAATCGAAAATGATGCAGCCGTAAATCAAAACACAGGGAGGAAGGAAGTCATACACGGCTCCAATGAGCCAGCTGGTTGTTCAAAAAGGCCAGCCTTCTCACCCTTCAACCATGGCGGCCATTTCACTCTCCCGCCCTAAGTCTGCCAAGACAGCCGCTTCGCCTCTGGACGCGCCTTGTCCCAAGCAAGGCTGCAGTGAGCGAAGAGATGAAGCGTAGGCTTCGGTAATTGAGCTTCTGAGGGACGCGAGAATGCCGCTGACGGGCTTATTCAGTGTCTTGCTATGCGGATTGTTTTAGCTTCGCAAGGTAGGCCGAGTCGGTTTGTAGCTCAGGTAGCTGGTATCGCAGGTCGAGAGCAACCACGCGTTCAAGACAGCGTCGTGCTGAAACACGATCCTGACGGCGGTCGTACAGCGTGGCAAGGAGTCGGAGCACTGCGGCTTCGGCTGGTTCGTTGCCGAGCTTGATGTAATGTTCCGAGGCGTTGTTGAGACAGCGTTCGGCTCTGGTGAGATCTCCTTGGTCGAGAAAGCATTTGCCAAGCTGGCTATAGGTTACCGCGAGTCCTTCTTCATTCCCGACGACTCGATGATGGTCGAGGGCCTGCTTGAACGATGTGACTGCCTGCTCCCACTGCCCTTCGCGAGCCTCTTGCAGCGCGAGGTTGTTGTGGAGAATGCCTAGTGCGCGATTGTCCTTCAAATCACGAAGTAGGTCTAATGCTTCGAGGTAATAGGGACAGGCCTTCTCCGGATGGTCGGCGCCGATGTGGAGATTGCCGAGATTCACCAGCGTGTGGGCGATGGCTTGTTGATTCCGTTCTGTGCGTTGGATCGTGAGGACTTCTCTATAGCAGGCTTCAGCCTGATCCAGATCACCAGAAAGCGCGCAGACGTTACCAAGATTGCCAAGTGAATCGGAGAGGGCGCGTTGATCCTTGGCTAGGCGATCATCCGAGACTGCCTGTTGGTAGGCGGCTTTCGCTTGCGCCAGTTGGCCCCGGTGGAGAAAAATTCGCGCGCGATGTTTGTCGTCGTCAGACATGAATCGGCTCTTGTGAGCAGGTAGGGGGTCTGTTACTGTGCAGACTCAATCATGGCACAGACCAATTGCAGACGCTGCGGCCGCGAATACATCTACCATTGTTGCGATGGGCCGGTCTGTATGCCCTGTCCGCATTGCGGGCACGATGAATCCGATCCAGAGCCCTCAACCGTCAGCGAACAGCGCACTGCTTCTAACAATTCCTAACCCAGCACTCAGAACGCTACAGCTCAGCACTGTTTGAGGTTAGTCGCCGCCCTTCGGTGTGTCTTTCCGAAACTCGACGAGAGTTTCATCCTCTTCATCGAGCCCCAATCCATCTCGATAGGACCCGTAGAGTTCGGTGATCTGCTCGATGTCTGTGGGATGCTTGCCATCGGGAGAAGCCAGGAATGATTCGCAGAGCCGAAGGCCTGTCTGAAAATGATGGGCGATGGTCTCTTCGGTCACCTGCTGCCAGGTGATGAAGATACAGAAGGCTTGGAACGAGTAGGCCTGCGGGTAACGAACGCTGAGAGCGAGCAAGCCTTCATAGGCTTCCCGTGCCGTAGATCCGGCGTTGGAGGAAAATGTGGCCTCCAGCTCAACGGCCGTATCCCAGTCGGAGCCAAGCTCCGTTTCGGCTCGTCGGAAAGTATCTTGTGCAGCAAGTGCAGCGTCGAATTGCATGGGTGGCCTCAAATCTCGTTTTGGCAGGATAGGCGGAGAAGTAGAGGAAGGTCAAGGAGTAGGGTGGTGTAGATCTGGACACCAGATTGCTGCGGTCGAGTCACCAAATGCCAAGGCTTTCTTTTCAATATATCTAGTTCCAACCCATGCGCAAACCACAGCATCAAGAGCGTCTTCAAAACGTTTAAGCATGCGGTGTGTTGTTAGGGTGCTCGGCAGTTCAATCACACCCAATTCAGCTTGTAGCCTGTCCCGTATTTTCTCAAGTTCATTTAGTATGGCCTTTCCGCGTTCGGATGCAGGAAGAGCTGGCCAATACTTTCGTGCCTTCGAAACTTTGTAGGGCACCCTGTAATCGCACCCCAGCAAGGATAACAGCGCAGGGTGAGGATAGACCTCGATGAGGCGATCAAGTGTGTCTGGAGGATCTGAAGCTGTCGCGATTGGGTAGCCGACCGAATGAAATTCACGTGAGAGCGCGGCTCCCAGATCACCAGGACGATCAGTGCTGGGCGAGTGGGTTGAGCAGCCGCGTTTGCCGAAAGTTTTTGAAATCATATTATCCGCAGCCCGACGGCCGGTGATTGGGACCGTGGCAACCGGCATGTCGATTGCCACAACACTCAGATGCACCTTGGTCAAGCGAGTCGTTGCCTCAAGAAGTTTTGCAACAGGCGGAGCGCCGCCGGGAATGTTAGGGGCGTTCCAATCCACGGGAATACCATGGGACAAAGCGATGAATGTGTCATAACTTGGAGCAATCGCGATGCATTGCCACCCCACTGCGGTCCGCTGTGCAAGCGCCACACCGCTTGGCTGGTTTCTTGTCCATGCTGCATCGATTCCGAGAATAGCATCCATCGTATTCACCGCAAAGAGACACTAGGAGTGACGCGAGCCTACAGATAAGCCCAAAGCTTGTCCACTGGCGGTACGACCTCTTCGGGTAGACTCTCTCAATTATGCGGATCAGTCCGACCGAACTCTGAAGATATTGATCCAGCTTCGCGTTTACTTTCCTTCCTGCGGCTCTGTAGACTGGGATCAACTATTACGATGGCCACCGAAATCCCCTTGTACCGCGAACCAATTGAGCCTGTTTCGCCCGATCCCCTCGATCGAGTCATCCGCTATCACGTCCAGACCAAACATCATTTCAATCGTTATGCTCGTGCGTTGGGGTATCTGGATTGGGCTAACCAGCCTGATCCGTTTCGGCGGTTTGTCGGTGCACCGCTCGTCTCGCTGCCGTTGCTGAAGCCGGATGAAGAGCCAGTATCGCCTGCCTACGATGCCATCTATCAGCCTGGGGCGGTTCCATGTCAGTCTGTCACGGTGCGGAATTTTTCCCGGTTCTTTGAGTTTGCTCTTGCTCTGTCGGCGTGGAAGAAAGCAGGGGAGTCGGAATGGCCGCTACGGAGTAATCCCTCGTCTGGCAATCTGCATCCGACAGAAGGCTATGTGCTTATGCCTCAGATCGAGGGACTCGATCTCAAACCGGGGCTCTATCATTACGCGCCGAAAGAGCATGGATTGGAGTTACGCGCTGAATTTTCTGCCGAGCAGATTGCTCGGCTGTTGGATCCGTTTCCTCCAGGTGCATTTCTCTTCGGTCTAACCTCGGTCCATTGGCGGGAAGCTTGGAAGTATGGGGAACGGGCGTTCCGGTACTGCAACCATGACGTTGGTCATGCGATCGGTTCAGCGCGGATCAGCGCTGCGACGCTCGGATGGAAGATGTCGCTGCTCGACGGCACGTCACAGGAGACTGTCGCGCTTCTGTTGGGGACCAATAGGGTGGAGGATTTTGCAGCGGTTGAACCAGAACATCCGGATTGTCTGGCGGTGATTTGGCCTCTTCCGGACGTGAAAGGTGAAACGTTAGATGTGAAATGTGGGAAGCAAAGAGAGATTCCACTGTTCATTGATCCAGGGGTGGTCAAGGAAGTCGCTGAGTGTACCTGGTATGGGAAGGCCAATCGACTGAGTCGTGATCATGGCGTGAACTGGGACATCATCGATGAGGTGGCGGAGGCTTCCTGGAAGCTGCAGGCTCAGCAATTGATCGTTTCCTTGCCAGATTCCCAGCCCCAGAAAACCCCTCGCCCCTTACCCCTCACGCCTCACGGGTTTCTGGCTGGCCAGATCATTCGCCAGCGACGAAGTGCGGTGTCGTTCGATGGGAAGACGTCAATCTCAGCGGCGACATTCTTTCGCATGATGGAGCGGGTGATGCCTCGCGCCGATCGGCTGCAGTTGGATCGGCCGATGCCGTGGGATGTGTGGCCCTACGAGCCGGCGATTCATCTTTTAGTATTTGTACATCGCGTCGAAGGCCTCACGCCGGGGCTGTATTTTCTGGTCCGTGATCCGAAGAAGCTTTCGTCCATCCAGCAATCCATGAATTCCGAGCTGACCTGGAGTTCGACGCCAAATTGTCCTGAGGATCTGTCTCTCTACTGGCTGCTTGAAGGGGATGCAAAGAAACTGGCCGTGCAAGTGAGTTGCCACCAAGATATTGCGGGCGACAGTGCCTTCTCGTTTGGCATGCTGGTTGAGTTTGAGGGGCGCTTGCGGGAAGGAGGCGCCTGGTGGTATCCACGTCTCTTCTGGGAGTCGGGGTTGCTGGGGCAGGTGCTGTATCTAGAAGCGGAAGCTGCGGGGGTGCGGGCCACTGGAATCGGATGTTTCTTCGATGACCCGGTTCATGAGGTCGTATCGGTGAAAGGGCTGAGCTTT
>SWDP01000034.1:0-13026 GCA_005116885.1 Nitrospira sp. | reverse complement strand
GTTCGACAAATGGACCCTGAAGCGCCGTGCCGGCTGCGGTGAGCTCTTGGAAAACCAGCCGGTGTCGGCCGATTGTGATGACGTCTGTGTCATGAAGTTGGTGGCGTGTGATGGCACGGCCATTAATGGCCGTGCCGTTGGTGCTCATCAAGTCTTCGAGAAAGAAGACGGCTTGAATCTTGACGATTCGCGCATGATGTCCTGAGACGGCGGGATCCTCAATCACGAGGCTGTTATCAGCTTTCCGGCCAATCGTTATTGTCTCATGCGTCAGTTCAATAGACTTTGAGTCTTGCCCCTGGAGTTTAACCAGTAGGGTGGCCGATTGTGGCAAAGTTTTTTGCATATTGCTCTCTCCTATGCCAAGTCCTTGTGAAGGTTTACGCGGCGAATCGTTTTTTGAGCCGCTCCCACAGGCTTGCTTGGAACTCATTCCGTAGGGTCACGAGGACTACGGTCGTGTTGTCGTCGCCCCCGGCTTCATTGGCCATGACGATGAGTCGATCGGCCATGGTGTGGAGGTCCTCCGATCCACTGAGGAGGTGAAGGATATCGTTCGGGCGGACAGCACGGGTGAGTCCATCTGAGCAGAGCAGTAGCATGTCTCCGTGCTTGACTGGGGTCTCCGTGAGTTCGACGTCGACGGTGCTTTCGACTCCGAGGGCTTTGGTGACGATATTTCTACGGGGAGAGTGGAACGCTTCTTCTTCTGTGAGGAGTCCCTTGAGGATCTGTTCGGCCACCCAGGAATGGTCTGTGGTGAGCGCGTGAATGGCTCCGTCTCGAATGAGGTAGAGCCGGCTGTCTCCGACATGGGCAATGGCGAGCACGTCCCCGTGCAGCAATGCGGCAACGACGGTGGTCCCCATCCCGGCATAGTCCGATCGGCTCCATGACTCGCGATGCACGACGGTGTTTGCAACACGGACTGCGCTGGCGAGACGGTTGGCCGGTGCAGACACCGAGGCATCACAAGGACCAATCAGCGGCAGATCTGCCTGTTGGGCTGCTTCAGCCAGATGTACCTGAATGGCATCCACCGCAAGGGCGCTGGCCACCTCGCCGGCGTTGCTCCCGCCCATTCCGTCACAGACGACATAGAGCCCAAGTGGAGGATTGGCGACAAAACGATCCTCGTTGTGAGGCCGCTTGAGCCCGGTATCGGATTTTGCGCTATGCAGTCGTTCGAGTGCCAGACGATACCTCCCTTAGGCCGCAAGACTTTGCAGGCAGGCGCGGAGCTCGCTTGCGAATTCATCCGCGCGCCGATAGCGGTGAGGCAACTCTTTCTGTAACGCGCGGTCCACGATTTCTTGGACCATTGATGGAAGATCCGGTCTCACGGTCTGAATAGGGGGGTGCGGATGATGGGTGATGCTAAATAACACAGCCGACAGGTTGTCGGCCGTAAACGGCAGCTGCCCCGTGAGGAGTTCAAACAGCACGATACCGAGTGAAAAAATATCCGACCGACCGTCCACTTTCTTGCCCGCGATTTGCTCCGGTGACATATACGTCGGTGTGCCCATGACAATATTCGTTTGTGTCTTGCTGCTCGAGGCCATCTTCGCAATGCCGAAATCCATGACTTTCACGACGCGATCCTTTGTGAGCATGATGTTCGCCGGCTTGATGTCGCGATGGACGACCCCTTGCTGATGGGCGTAGTCCAGGGCATCGGCGACGGTGGCAATAGTTAGAAGGACCTCGTTGACCGGCATCAAGTTGGGTTTTCGCGCCGACTGACTCAAGGGAGTTCCCTCGATGAGTTCCATGGCGATATATCCTAAATCGTCTTCTTCTCCCGCATCATAGATCGTCACGATGTTCGGATGAGAGAGACGTCCGGTGGATTCTGCTTCGCGGAAAAATCGTGCCTTGATCTCTTGCAGTTTGTCGTCCTGATCGATGTGGTCAAGCCGCATGGTCTTGATCGCCACAAAGCGCTGAATCGTAGGATCTTTTCCCAGGTAGACCAATCCCATGGCGCCGCGCCCGAGTTCCTTCAACACTCTGTAGCGCCCCAACATGCTTGGTGTATAGCCATTGATCATCGATGTAGCCGCTAGCCCTGTTGGTTTTGACGGAGCCGCTTCTTCTTGCTCTATATCTTCGTGCTCGGAGAGCTCCTGCACCTCTTGACGTTGAGTCTGTCTGGATGAAGCGAAGGCTTCACGTAGAGAGTTCTGATTCAGGACCCATGCGGCTGTGAGCCAGATGCCAGATCCGACAAGACCGATCGCATATCCCATCGCGTATCGTGAGGGGCCTATCTGTTCAATGAGTGGCAGGCCAATGGTTTTGGACACTTTATGGGCGAAGAGCATGACGATAAGAGTTGTGAGTGGAAGGACGAGGCGGCGGAGAAAGCCTAATCCACGACCGTTGTCCGGGATTTTTTGAGAGGCCGTAAAGGCGAGGATCCAAAGAATGGTAAGGGCAAGTAGGTTGGCAAACAATCGAATGGCGGGAGGGCCACTGAGCGGCACATATGAAATTGAAACCGATTGGGTCAATGCGAGGTTGCTCAGCATGGGGCCGGCGAGGAGCGTGGCCAAGATGGCACAGATATAGGGAATGATCCAAGTCCAGGATTTCGACATGGCAAACGCGGTTGTCCGTGGATGTGCAAAGTGTAGCGGATAGGGAGCGAGAGTCAACGAATAGGGAGAAATGTGCAGCCGGCCTCTCGACACTCATGAAGTGAGATTGATAAGGCGTATCTTGCAAACCGGACACATGATTGTCTGGGAAAGATGCGGTGTGAGCAATGGGAATTGCGCTACGAATGATGCGCGTGGAGAGCGGCTTTCTTGAGCGGGGTGAGCAATTTCTCGGACACGTTCAGACCACCTCGGCCTGTCCCCACTTCGATGTCCGGCTTGGTGAGACCGTGGAAATCGCTTCCACCGGTCACCAAGAGGTCCAGTCGCTTGGCTAGGTCGAGGTACTCTGTCGTCTGTCGCTTCGTGTGGGTACTGTAGTGGACTTCGAGGCCCCCGAGACCGTCGGCTTTCAATGCGGTCAAGAGCGTATGCAGCCCTTCTCCCGACACTTTTGCCCAGGTGGGGTGGGCCAGCACTGCCACGCCACCGGCGGCGCGGATCCAGGCGATGGCATCGACTGGAAGAGGTAGTTCCCTCGCCACATACGCCGGGCGCCCTTCCGCCAGATATCGGTCAAAGGCATCTTTGGCGGATGAGACATATTTCTTTTCGATCAAGAGTCGCGCAATATGCGGCCGACCGACTGAATCCGTACCGGCTAAGGCCCGGACCTCTTCATAGGTTATCTCCAGCCCCAATGCGCGCAATCGTTCGATGATCTGTGGATTTCTGGTATGCCGGCTCACGCGTAAGGCGGCGAGACGTCGAAGCAAGTCAGGGCTTTGCCAGTCTATGCAATAGCCCAGAATATGGAGCTCGCTCTTGCCGATGCATGAGCTGATTTCTACGCCGGGAATGATTTCAATTCCCAGTTCTGCTCCGGATGCAATGGCGTCGGGAATACCCGATACAATGTCGTGATCTGTAATGGCCAGCGCCGTGACCCCTGCTTCGTGGGCCAGCCGAAGCACTTCAGATGGTGATACGCTTCCATCGGAATGGATCGTATGAAGATGGAGATCGATACGACTCATGTTACGTGTGGAGTAAGCTGCCGGGAGCCGCTTGTTGAGCGGCGAGCTGTGCGGTAAAGGCAGCGCCTGGTCTATTATCGCCGTCGCGCTCGCCTTCGTTGTACGATAACACGCGGAGGGTAGAAGTGAGCCGGAGCAACTCGTTGTGCGCGAGGCAAAACTCCCATCGGCGTGGGTGGTGATGCCGTAAATAGTTGTCGATGGTAAAGGTTTCGTACAGTAAGACGCCATTCGGTTTGAGAGAATCGATGAGGGCGGAGAATAGGGCACGATGGAGATAGAAGAACACGATGATCACATCATAAGTCTGCTTTGGAAATTCAGGCCGTTCCGTTGTCTTTCGTTCTAGGTCCACCGTCTGGACAGTGAGGTTCGGGAGATTCCGTTGTTTTGCCGTGGTGGCGAGCTGCTCCATGGCCTGTTCATCGTGGTCTATTGCATCGACCTGGAACCCGTGCGAGGCGAGATAGAGTGCATGACGTCCAGACCCAGCTGCAACGTCCAGCGCTCGGCCTTTGGGCAACCGACGGAGCTGTTGCGCTAAGAACAATGATGGGGCTGGATCAGTCTGTTGCGGCTGATGCGCCATGCGGGTTCGCTCCACCTTCACACCGACCGATCCAGTCATCTGCGAGAGAGGTGGGGCCAGCTTTCTGAGCCAGAGTGAAACCTTGGCCACCGGGAACTCCGTGAACAACATTTCGAGAATCTTCTCCGTGAATGTTTCCAAGAGCGCAGAGTCCTGAGTTTCACCCAACTCCACGATCCGCTCAGCGACCCGGGCATAGTCGACAGTTTTATTGATTTGGTCGGCAGTTTCGGACGGTGTTCCTTCGCAGTCCAATTCCAGATCGATCGCTAACGGCTGCGGTCGCCTTCGCTCCGCCAGCGCGACACCACAACGCCCTTGAAACTCCAACCGTTCAACTACCACACGATAGGCCATGTGTGCATTCTCACGGATTAGATTTCCGGCTGTCAACATATCGTTAGTGGGGTGTGCAAGATGGAGGACGCACCTATGCGAGCCCGTGCACTTCAACTACGTGGCAGCGAAGGTTCTTGCTTGGCCTGCATGGGTGAGATTTAAAGAGAGGGGGCGTCGATGAACTTGGAGGGGCCATTGAGAAAATCCGTCATAGATTGTGTTTGGAATGTGAGGAGTTGAGTGGCCTGGCCCTGCTGTGATCACCCTACAGCTATCGTGCCTTCGGTGCTGAACCCTATTTTTGACATCGTTACGGGTGCGGTTCCGGCTTCCTTCAGTTTATCTCCCAGGCCGGAGGCCAGAAGCGTTTGCTGAAGGCCTTCGGCGGTGTGGTCAAGGAGAAAGTCCAGCGCGATGACCGCATAATGGAGAGGGTGGCCATGTGGGCCATCGATACGAAAGACATGCGCACGGTTGGTCCCCTCCTCGAAATCAGCGATATGGTGCTTGGGGAACTGCAGGCGTAGATAGAGGCGAATGACATCGAATTTGGCTAGATTGTTCACGTGCGTCTTTCCGCTTTTCCCAATTTATAGAGTCCAAAGCATTGAAAGGGTTTGTCGTGCCTGTATCATCCCCGGTGAAGCCCATAACTCTATTATATACGCCCGCAATCTCTTAAAGTCAGAAGATTGAAATAGGGCAGTCAGGCTGTACTCGTTTCGTGGTTCCAATCCAAACCTTCTATGGTTGCTCATTCCTCATCCACAATTTCGCATCAAATGAGGGGAACTACGCATACAGTCGAATAATATTCGATCGAGAGGCTCAATCTCATTGTGTCAAGCATGTAATCAGGCACCTGAAGGATGGTATGATCCATCCCTTTGCTGCCCCTTCTTCTCGATCATGAGAAATTTGGCAGTCGATACGGTAGGAGCACGCATCAATGCCAAAACTTGTCACAGTATTGCGACCGGAAAAGATTGATGAACAAGCGCGGAACTATGTCCGGTCTCATATCCTTCTTCCTGCTGGGACAATCGGGCTCGTCTGCATGGTTGGTGGAATAGGGGCACTTGGCTATCAATTACTCGCGAGTCATACCTACAGCTGGGTAACATTCCTCAGCAGCTCAATCTTAATCGTGGTCGGTGCGGCCTGTGGGTTCGCCCAGGCTCGTTATCATCGCTATCTCTTTAAGACATTTCCTGAGGTGTATGCGGCAAAATTGAGGACCGCTGTGGCTCAACGTACGAGGAAGGCCAAGTCTGAGCCGGACGTGCCTGTCATCGAGCATCCGGGGCGCGGCTTTGTCACGGCTATTTCTATTGCAGGAGCGGTGCTGGTCTTCGGTTCATCAGCCGCTGCCTACATGTACGGCGATCTCGACTTGCTGCCTTCTGTGTTGGTGCCATGGGCGGGATTCTTCTGGGCTAAGTTGTTCTGTTGGCGCGGCGTGGTGGACTAACAAGATGCTGAAGAAGTGGCCGTTCTCATCCGTCTGCCCCCGGTGCACGGAGACGCGCTTCGCCCCAAGCATCGTTTTCGCCTCGGTCAGACGCTCAATGCACCGACGCTAGGCCCTAGCGTCTTGGCTTTTTTCCTGTCTTTTTCTTAGGAGCTTGAGGGGTTGAGAGCAAGGCTTCAAGCTGCTTCATCCTCTCTTCCAATGTACGTACAGCATGTCTGAGTTCAGGGAGCCGTGGAATCACGGCTTGGGCTTTTACCCAGACTTCGTGAGGCATCACCGGGGCCCCTGAAACAATTTGGTTGGGTTCGAGACTGCGGTTGACACCTGCCCGTGCGGCAATCATCACTTGATCTCCAATCACGAGATGGTCTGCCAGCCCTGCCTGTCCACCAATCATGACGTGATGCCCCACGCGAGTACTACCGGCAATCCCGACTTGTGCGACGAGGATGGAATGGGCTCCAATTGTGACGTTATGGGCGATCTGGACAAGATTGTCGACTTTGCTGCCTTGTTTGATGACAGTTTGGCCGAGTGTGGCTCGGTCGACTGTGACGTTGGCCCCAAGCTCGACATCGTCCTCGATCGTGACTCCGCCGAGCTGAGGAATTTTGTAGTGCCGTCCTTGGTCTTGTATGTAGCCAAATCCGTCGCTCCCGATCACTGTGCCACTGTGAATAATGACCCGTGCGCCTATGGTACAGCCTTCTCTCACCACGACATTCGGATACAGCAGCGTGTCGTCCCCGATGATCGTATCGTTGCCAATGAACACGCCGGGATAGAGTGCTACCCGCGCTCCAATCGTCACCCGATCTCCCAAAGTGACTCCGGGCCAGATCGAGACATCAGGTCCGATCTGGGTATCTTTGCCACGGCTCACAGATGCATTGATTCCTCGAGGAGGGGAGATAGGGCAAAAAAAAGCGCGGGCGACCTGCGCAAAGGCCAGTGCGGGATTGGGGACGACGATGTGGGGATTAGCGATCTCTGGTAGACGTCGGTGGGCAAGGAGTATTCCTGCGCGAGCGGGTCGTCCAGTATTCAGTATCCGATCTCCGGTGACGAAGGTCAGATCGTTTGGGCCTGCCTCTTCAAAGCCAGCCAGGCTTGTAATAGAAACGTGCGGTGACCCCACAAGGTCTCCCCCGACCAGATCGTGGATCTGTCGGAGTGTAATAGGAGGGTGTGCGTGCGTTGTCATATGGGATTAAGACTTCTTTTTACCTTTTGTCTTTGTCGGCTTTATCGTTTTCTTGGTCTTGGCGGGTGTCGCGGCTTTACCCAACCGTTTCTCAACATAGGTGATAACATGGCCGACTGTCGTCAGCCCAACCAGATCTTGGTCAGGAATTTGGAGATCGAAGGCCTCTTCGATACGATAGAGCAGTTCGATCACCGCCATCGAATCGAGGCCTAAATCCTCACGCAGATGGTGTGTTACACGTATGGCCGCAGGATCGCGTTTTAGATACTCGCCCAGGGCAGAGCGAATCTTCAGTGATATGGTGGGATCGGTTGCCATCAGTCGATTCTCTCCGTCGTGAGCAGTGATATGGTGACAGGGTGGAAAGGCTGAAGGCTGAAGTGTTCGGAACTTCGATGCCAGTCCTTCGCCCCTTCAGCCTTTCGACCTTCGGTCTTCAGCCGTCGCCTGTTTGAATACCACAGCGGCGTTGTTGCTGCCAAATCCAAAGGCATTCAATAACGCGACATTGATGCGACGTTCCTGTGCTGAACGAGAGAGTCCTGCCAATGCACAGGCTGGGTCCGGATCATCATAGTTGGCTGTAGGATGAATCTGCTTCGTATGCAGGGCCAGGACCAAGGCGATACCCCCGATTGCGCCGGCAGCTCCGAGCGTGTGGCCGATCAGCGACTTCGTGGCGCTGACAGAGATTTTATCCGTGCGCGATTTAAAGAGATGCCTGATCGCTTTGGCTTCAACGGCATCGCCGATGGTCGTCGATGTGGCATGCGCGTTAATGTAATCCACTTGTGCTGGTGTTACCTCGGCGTCTGCAAGGGCCAGCTTCATGGTGTGGGCCACTTCCAAACCATCTTCCCGGGGAATCACCATATGATAGGCTTCGCTGGTGGCAGCATAGCCGGCAATTTCGGCATACACTCGTGCTTTTCGCTTCTTGGCATGCGCAGCTGATTCCAGGATCAGGGTTCCGGCGCCTTCTCCCATGATGAAACCGTCTCGCGATCGATCGAAGGGCCGCGAGGCCTTCTCCGGCTGATCGTTGAATTTGGAGGAGAGTGCGCGTAGAGAACAAAATCCGGCGAAGACAAGAGGAGTAATGCTGGCGTCGGCGCCGACAACGATGACGACATCGGCTCGGCCCTCGCGGATACAATGGAGCGCTTGACCGAGTGCGTGGGCGCTGGAAGAGCAGGCGGTCGAGATGGTCAAGTTAGGGCCCTTGGCGCCGTAAGCCATTGCGATAATGCCGGAGGCGGAATTGAGGGTGATGACGGGGATAAAGTTCGGATGAACACGATGGGGTTTCTGCTGCTGGTAGAGCTGTGTGATTTCACGCTCGCCCATCACCATCCCTCCCATGCCGGCTCCGACGATGACTCCGATGCGGTGGGGGTTTTCCTTCGCCATCTGAAGACCCGAGTCCGCCAACGCTTCCTTTGTTGATACAAGGGCAAACTGCGCGTAGCGGTCCACTCGTTCGCCGTGGGCTGAGTCGAGAAACCGTTCGATCGCAAAGTCACGGACTTGGCCTGCGATTTTAGAGCGATAGCCGTCCATGGGAAACGGGTCGAACGATGTAATGGTAGAAATTCCGGATTGACCGGCAAGGGCAGCCTTCCAAAATTCACTCACTCCGATACCGATCGGAGAGACGATTCCCATTCCTGTGACAACAACACGCGCCCGCATTTTTTATAGTCCCTTTAGTACCCTGTGTCTCTACTTACCGGATGCGCTTGGATCAGTCAACAAGCCAATGATGGTGGGTCGTAGAAGCTTTACCAGACAGGATGCTCAAAAAGGCCGTCCAGCAAGGCCGCAGCGAGCGAAGACGCGGAGGCGTACCCTTGCGGTACGTTGGAGCCTCTGAGCGATGCGAGAACGAAGCTGGCGGGCTTTTTCAGCATCCTGATCTAATACCGTACTTTGAACATGAGATACAGACCGAAACTCATAAAGAGTATGTTTGCCATCCATGCGGCGATAAAAGGCGTCAAGACCCCGCCACGGCCTAGAGCGATCGCAATAGAGTGTGTCGTCCAATAGCAGAAGCCGACCGCCAAGGCCTGTCCAATGCCTATCGCCATGCTGCCCCCTCTGGTCCCGCTCCGTCGCAGACTCAATGCAATCCCGACCAGGACCATGATGATCGTGACGAAGGGGAACGCGATTCGATTGTAATAATCTGTCGTCAGCCGCGCCGTCTGAGACCCGTGCTGCTGTCGCCGTCTGGAGTAGGCCCTGATATCATGGAACGTCATTAATTCCGAGTCGCCGGCGAGCCATGTGGTGAAGTCATCGGGAATGAGGGTGAACCCGATGGGTTGGTGATCGAATTCGGTAGTCGACATGGTTCCATCGGTGGAAAATCGTCTGTGTCGTCCCTGGTACAGAGTCCACGTGGAGTCCTGATAGCGGGCTTCGTCGGCTTCAGTCACCTCGGCCAGTTGGAAGTTAGGAGTAAAGTGAAAGAGTCGTACGTCACCCAAAAGTTCCCCGCCGACTGAGACGCTGGTTACATGCATGAGGCCATTGGCACCCACTCGTGTCCATGGCTGCTTGAGTGTCACGGCTGCAGCAGGCAGCTTTTTCTCGATGCGCGTGGTCCGGATCTCCTCTGATTTGCTCCCGGCCAATGGGATGATAGTAGAACTGAAGAGCAAGAGCACGAGGCTCATCCCTACGGCGAAGACAAGAAAAGGGGAGGTAATCCAGACTAAGCTGATACCGCAACTGCGCATGGCCGTAATTTCATGGCCTCTGGACAGTAAGCCAAATGTGAGCAGTGTCGCCATGAGGATGGCCAGCGGTGCAATTTGGAAGGAAATCGCAGGGGCTTTCAGGAGGAAATATGTGAGGACGTCGATCCAGCTGGCGTCATAGCGCAAGAAACGGCGAACTTTTTCAAAGAAATCGATCACAAGATAAATCGTCATGAGTCCGCTAAAGCACATCGTGAAGATTTTGGCGTATTCGCGAAGCAAATAGCGGAAGAGAATGGGCATAGGTTACCGGCGGCTCATGATGCTAAACCACACGACGGTGGTGATAGCGAACGTGATGTTGGGTATCCAGGCTCCAGCAAAGGGCGGCAGGGTTGCCGTTGTGACCAGGAACTCGCACGCGATGTTTAACATGTAGTAGACGATGACGACCAGCACTCCGACTGCAAATCCACCGATTCGACCGGATCGTTTCGAGGCAATGCCGACCGGGACACCTAAGAGACAAAATACCAGCGACGCTGTTGGAAAGGCCAGGTCTTTATAATATTCCATCAATCGTCGGAGCGCGGATGGGTCGCGCCATTGGGATTGTGTCAGTTGGGCGACAATGGCCTCGTACGACGGACGCTCCTCCGTGGCTGAGTAGCCGCTTTGGTTGAGCGGGAGTTTCAGGTCATAGCTTGCGAAGGACACGTGCTCGTATTGATCTGCCTGATTCGGACGGCTATGAATAACGCCGTGCTGGAGGCGTAAGGCGACTTGATCGGTAGACGCATCCACGATGACCTCGTACTGTTGCGCCACGATGATGCGAGGATCGTCCGCATTCCGTTCGTCGGAGACAAAGATTCCAGTCGTCGCATCTCCGGGGTTTCCGTCCGGGACATAGATCATCATCTTGGGGATGGGCTCGTTAAATGTTCCCCGATCGAGTGCTAACACCAGCTGATCGCGCAGGAGATTGAGCGCTACTTTTTTGAGATTTGTGGAACTCCAGGGTTGTCCCCATTGTGCCAACCACAAGGTCAGCCCGAATACGAGTAAGGCAAAGAGCGCGACAGGCCGTGCCAATCGCACAAGGCTTAGCCCTGCCGTCTGCATGGCCACCAATTCTTTGTCAAAGGAAAGGCGCCCGAAGGCGGTAATCGAGGCGATAATTCCGGCGATCGGGAGGGTGAGCACGAGGAAAGACGGCATCAGATGAGCAAAGACTTGCAGGACCGCAACAATGCCCACGCCTTTGGAGACCAGCAATTCCACCAAACGCAGGAGTTCCCGCGTGAGCATCACAAAACACAGCGCACCAAGGCTCACACTAAATGGGGAAAGGAGTTCGGTGAAAATGTAGCGATCCAGCAGCGTTCGTAGAAACATTCGAAGAATCACGCTCCTCGCCCGTTCGACACTATAGGCGAGCGGGCGGGGGTTGTCCACTTTACCGGCGCAACGGTGTGGCCAAAGAATGGCTTGACAAGATTTGAAATGCCGTGGTACATGCTGCGCGAGTTGTCACAGAGATGAGTTTCGTGATCGATGTTGTTTTTCCAATGACCCGCCACGTCAGCCTACTCTTCTTCCTGTCTATTTCGTGTCATCATGTGTGTAGCCAACCGAATTTTGAGGCCGACCGCGCAACTATGCGTGGCGATTGAGGAAAGGAGTATTGTTGTGAAATCAAAAGGTACGGTCAAGTGGTTCAACGATCGCAAAGGATTTGGGTTCATTCGTCTTGAGACCGGGGACGATGTCTTTGTACATTACTCCGCGCTCCAAGGAGAAGGATTCAAAACTTTGAAAGAGGGTGAAAACGTCGAGTTCGAGGTCGTGCAAGGCGCAAAAGGGCCTCAGGCGTCAAACGTCTTGAAGGCGATCGTTGCCGAGTCCTGACGTCGCTATTCTGTGGCATCGTGTTATCTGGAGGCCTGCCTCGTATTGAGGCAGGCCTTCGTGTTTCTGCTGACTTTCCCTCATCCTTAACTCGCATGATTCATGAAGGTTCGTTGCGAAAGCGTGCAGCCGCGTATCCTCGCTTGCAGCAGAAGCTTCATGAATAATGCGGGTTAAATGCCTCATTTCATTGACAACATGTAGTGGCACTGTTAGCGTTTGATTGGTACGGAGGTCTCACGTGGCGATCGACCGCGGTAACGTGTTGCATAGCGCACAGCTCTTCGCCTCACGAGGGCAGTTCGACGCGGCTATCAATGAGTGGAAGAAGCTCTCCAGCGAGTGGCCGGGAGATGGGAGTATCTTTAACTCAATCGGGGAGTTACACATTAAGCGCCAGGCCACCAATGATGCTGTCTCCGCTTTTCTGCAGGCGGCCAATGCTTTCCGGGCCGAAGGGGCCACGCTCAAGGCAATCGCCACATTCAAGAAAATCTTGAAGCTCGATCCGTCACGGTATGATGTGTACCGGCACCTAGGAGACCTCAATGCGGAACGTGGTCTGCTGAGCAGTGCGGTCCAAGATTACCTCACACTCGGAAAGCATTGTCTTAAAGGGGGGAAAAGCAAAGAGGCGTTAGATATCTACAAAAAAATCGTCGGCCTGGATCCGTCCAATCTCGATGCCCAGCAACGAGTGGCGGAATTGTGTGTACAGGAAAATAAGCAAGACGAAGCCACAACCGTCTATTTACAGTTAGGGCGTGAACGGTCTGCACAGCAGCGCCATGCGGAGGCGAAAGATGCGTATCAATCCGTCTTACGGATTGATCCCGCCAATAGCGAGGCCCTCCAATTTATAGAACATTTTAAAAAGACTGAAGGGAGTTCTAGCCCTGGCGCCAAGTCTGGATCTGCGCAGCCGATAGCGGGTTTAATGCCGAAAAGTGGTGAACCGCTCAATCTGCTTTCGGAAGCGACCCGCCGTATTGAAGCCAAGCAGTTTGCCGGGGCTGAGGCCATTCTTAATCAGTTGCTGACCAAAGAGCCTGGTAATCCGGATGTCTGTCAATTACTCGCAAAGTTGCATCTGCAACGCGGAGATCTACAGGTGGCGCTTGGGGAGTATCGCTACCTTGCCGGAGCCGCCTTGCGCGCCCA